>NZ_NBVS01000006.1:0-226529 GCF_002213105.1 Cobetia sp. QF-1 | reverse complement strand
TCTCCATGCGAGAGTAGGTCATCGTCAGGCACCTATACTGAACCGCCCCTGTAGCCTTGCTGCAGGGGCGGTTCTCTTTGTGCGCAGAAAAAGTCAGTGCGCAGGAAGAGGTGCACGCACTTCGTGAGAGGGGAGATAGCTCTGCCAGGACAGTGTTTCTCCATGTAAGAGTAGCGGATGGCTGCCCCACGAAGCGTCATGCAAGGCTCGTCAGGCACTTGTACTGAACCGCCCCTGTAGCCCCGCTGCAGGGGCGGTCTGCGTTTGGGCATCGAGGTGGGCAAGAGGAAGGTAAAGCGGGAGAGCGCTTCGTCGAGGTAGTGACGCACCGATATGCAGAACCGCCGGGAGAGCGGGTGTGGATAGGTGGACGCCAACCAGGAAGACAAGTTGTCCACACCCCCTGGAGGTGTGAGAGCGTCCGGCTTCCGGGGCAATTGTCGCTGCTACATGGCGCTGTCCCGGGAGAGCCGCAGGGTATTGCGGATATCGGACCCGCTAGAGGCTGACATGAAGACGCCCTGCCACACACTGTGTGGCAGGGCGTCTTGAGATGCCTTCACTGATCGAGTGAAGACGCTACGGATCAATGGCAGAGCCGTGGTTCATGACTTGGCGAGCCAGAACCACCAGACAATCGCTGCCATCAGGGCTAGACCGATCACGTTGACGAGTATGCACATCATGCTGAGTCTCCTTGCGAGGTGTTGGATTCAGTGCGTGTCTGAGTGCCGCTAGGTGGTGTAAACCCACGCAGACGATTGGCATTGGTCACCACGGTGACGGATGACAGTGACATGGCCAGTCCGGCAATGACGGGCGAGAGCAAGATGCCTGTGAATGGGTAGAGAATGCCGGCGGCAATGGGGATACCAATCAGGTTGTAGCCAAACGCGCCGACCAGATTCTGCTTGATGTTGCGCAATGTGGCCTGGCTGATGGAGATGGCATCGGCGATGCCTCCCAATGACGGCTGCATCAGTGTGATCCCGGCGGTCTCAATGGCGACATCGGTACCTTCTCCCATTGCAAAGCCAACATCTGCCAGCGCCAGCGCCGGTGCATCATTGATGCCATCACCGACCATACCGACCACGTGCCCTGCCTGCTGTAGGCGTGCTATCTCATCATGCTTGTCATCAGGCGAGACACCCGCACGATAATCATCGATGCCTGTTTCACGGGCGACTGCTGCTGCAGTGTGCGCATTGTCGCCAGTCAGCATGATTACCTTCAGTCCGATGGCATGCAGGCGAGCCACTGCTTCGCGGCTATCTTCACGGAGCGGATCTGCCAGGCCGAAAGCGGCAATCAATGCCTCATCACGAGCCATCAGTATCAAGGTGCGCGCATTGTCCTCAAGCACTGAGATAACGTCGGCCAGCGGTGCGAGACTGATCCCGGCGTCTTCCAGCATTGCAGCATTGCCCATCCGCCAGACACGGCCTTCATCATCCTTGGCGCTGATACCGCGTCCACTGAGCGTGTGATACTCGCTGAAGGTGCTGGCGCGAGATGCCTGTGGCCGCTGAGCTTCAATATGCGTCAGAAGTGCAGCAGCCAGCGGGTGCTCGGAGCCGCGCTCCAGAGCATGAGCAGCATCCAGTACGCTGCTTTCGTCTTCCCCTGCCACGATATGTGTTTCAGTGACTTCTGGCTTGCCGCGCGTCAGCGTGCCGGTCTTGTCCACGACCAGGGCCGTGAGGCGGCTGGCTGTTTGCAATGCCTCGCCGCTACGCACCAACACACCATGTTCTGCAGCCTTGCCGACACCGATCATGGTTGAGATGGGCGTCGCCAGGCCCAAGGCACATGGGCAGGCGATTACCAGCACCGCTGTTGCGACCACCAGCATGTGGACACCGGTCGGAGCAGGCCCGAAATTGAACCAGAGCAGCGCAGCAATGATCGCGATGATCATCACACTGGGAACGAAGACACCGGAAATGGTATCCGCGAGTCGTCCGATGGGAGGGCGTGAGTTCTGCGCCTGACGCACCTGGCTGATGATGCGACCAAGACGTGTATCACTGCCGATGCGGCTGACTTCGAATACCAGGCTACCGCGTGTGTTGAGCGTACCAGCGGCAACGTCATCACCGACGCCGCGCGAGACAGGCAAAGGCTCACCCGTGAGCATCGATTCATCGATGTGGCTCTGGCCCTCGACCACGCTGCCATCGACAGGGATACGCTCTCCTGGGCGGATACGTACCTTGTCGCCACTGCGCACGTCATCGACATCGATTTCGCGCTCTTCACCTTCGCGTATCACTCGAGCTGTGCGAGCCTGAAGGTCAAGCAGCGAACGTAGCGCCTGCTGAGTGCGACCACGTGCGCGGACTTCCAGTGCCTGCCCCAGACTGATCAAACCGACAATCATGGTCGACGCTTCGAAATAAAGCCCGCGTGCCGCCTCGGGCACAATTTCGGGGAACAGCAGCACGCCCATCGAGTACAACCACGCGGCACCGGTACCCAGCGCCACTAAGGTGTCCATGTTGGCCTGATGATGGGTGAACGCCTTCCATGCGCTGGTAAAGAAGCCGCGGCCTGCTGTTGCCAGCACCGCGAAGACAGCGGCACCGATGGCAAGCCAGACGCCGCGCTCCGCTCCTTCGAATCCGGGATGATGAAAGAACATGCTGATCATCAACGGAATACCGATCCCGAGTGACAGCACGCTGTCGCGAATCCGCGTGCGGTACTCGTCCTGCGCATCCTCTTGCTGTTGCTGATCGCTGGCCTGAGGGTCGGCTACGGGGCTAGCGCCGTAGCCGACGCCCTCGATCGCCTTGATGATCTCTTGTTCATCAAGCTGGCTTTTCACTTGAGCACTGCGCGAGGCGAAATTGACCTCTGCACTTTCCACCCCTTCGAGCCCATCCAGCGCTTTTTGAATGGTGGCAACGCAGCTGGCGCACGTGATGCCCGTCAGCGAGAACTCCTTGTTCCCGGAAGCGGCGCTGGTTACCGGCGCCGGATTGTCCTCAACCGTCGTTTGCGTAGTGGTAGCCACGGTCTCGACAGCAGCATCAGAGTCTTCAACGGCTTCTAGCGAGTAACCACTATCGAGCACTATGCGTTCGAGTAGTGCTCGCGGTAGAGCGCTGTCTACCTGCAAGGCATTGTCAGCCGGAACACCACTGACCTCGGCACTCTCATCCCAGTGCTGGAGGGCTGTGCGTAGTTTGGCCACGCATTTCTGGCAGTGCATGCCATGCACCTCCAGAGACACTGTGCGACTCTCAGGTAGTGTAGCCCGCTCGAGTGGATAACCACTCTCTTGTGCGACTTTCTGCAGCGCTTCTTCGCTCAGTTGGCTATGGATCAGTAACAACTGATCATCGGGTGAGCCGATCAATTCAGCCTGTGGATCCTGCGTCAGCAGCGTACGACGAATGCCACTGATGCATCCTTGGCAGCTCAGGCCTTGTGTGCGTAGTAGGCGTTTTTCGGGGAGTGTTACCTGACTCATGATGTGCTCCCGTCAGAATGTTCAGTGGTAGAAATATCGCTAAGAGCTTCTTGAGGAAGCCCCTCGATCAAGCAACAGACACTATTACCGTCTGGTACGCCGTCGGGCATTTTCTGCCAGCTATCAAGCGCTAACTCCATGCGTTCGGACAGCGCTTCCAGCTCGCGAATGCGCTCACGGACTCTTGGTAGATGTTGCTTCAGCAGGTCGCGTACTAGCGGGCAGGGTGAGTCTTGATGATCCGCCTGCTCCAGAATCTGGCTGATATCAGCCAGACTGAAGCCCAGTTGGCGTGCCTGGCTGATGAATTTGAGACGTGTCAGTGCGTGCTGATCAAAGCGCTGATAATTGTTATCAGGATCACGCTGCGCGGTAATCAGACCTTGGCGGGTGTAGTGGCGAACCGTCTCGGCAGTGACGCCACCGGCGTGGGCCAGCTCAGCGACTTTCATTGCACAACCTCCCTTTAGATTCTTGAGGCCTGAAACGTATCTGGCAAGTCTGTCATCAGGCCTTTCAGGCATATGCCTTTGATGTCGATCATCAGTGTAAGACCTATGTGCTGCACATAGGTCAAGCGATCATCTACATACAATAAATCTGATATTCGACCAATAGGCTAGAGAAGATCTTGCGCGGAGCCGAGTGTTTTAAACGCTACGATTAAACGTGCAAACAGGCCGCAGGACATAGGCTTAGCGATCTAGCGCTATTACCGTTGTGACTGAAAGTTCCCCGAATACTAGAAATCTCCACATTCAAACAAACGTTCGGCCTTGACTTGGGCGCGCGACTCGCCCACAACGTATGTGACAGGGCTATGCATCAACGAACGATAACAACAACATGCAGCTCTCCAAGCCATCTGCAATGGGACGCCATCAATAATGAAAAACAACATCAATAAACTAACCCTCGGAGTTGCACTGGCAGCTGCTGCCACTGCCTATGCTGGTGGCGTCCAAGCCGGTGCTTTCCAGCTAAACGAACAAAGCGTTAGTTCTCAGGGCACCTCATTCGCTGGCCGCGCCTCCAATGCCAATGATGCCTCTACTGTCTTTGGTAATCCCGCCGGTATGTCCTTCCTTGATCGTGCCCAGATCACGGGTGGCGTGACGTATCTCGATGTGAATACGGATATCGATGTTACGACTGCCACGGATGCCGCTGGACGACCTGTCTCGGGTGGTAATGATGGCGACATGGTGCCGGGGACTGCTATCCCCTCCTTTTATTATGTTCAGCCAGTCAATGATCGTGTCACGTTAGGTTTCGGGGTCTATGCACCCTTCGGTGTCATCACTGATTACGGCTCTGATTTCAAGGGGCGCTACTTTGCCAACTACAGTGAGGTTGAGGTTGTCACCGCTCAGCCGACGGTTTCCTATCGCATCAACGATAAGTGGGCGGTGGGTGCTGGCGTGACCTACAACAGTGTCAAGGGGGAGCTGACGTCGAACACGGCCGACTTCACTGGCACAGGTGATGGCAAGGTCAAGATCAAGGGGGATGATACGGCGTGGGGGTATAACGTTGGCGTGATCTTCCAGCCGGTCGAGAGCACGCGCCTCGGGCTGTCCTATCGCTCCAAGGTGGATTACAGCCTCGACGGTGATGCCAAATACAACAATGTCTTCAACGGCAGTACTGGCAATTTCAGCACCAAGCAGGATGCATCACTGGATGTCACGCTGCCAGAAAGCATCGATCTATCCATGACCCATCAGCTGGATGACCGCTGGACACTGATGGCAGGCGTGACATGGGTGCACTGGAGCCGCTTCGATGAAATTGCGGTGGAAGTCGACAACATGAATGATATTGTCGAGGAGCAGGGCTACAAGGATAGCTGGCAATATGCCGTGGGTCTCAGCTATCAGCTCAATCCGCAGTGGCTTCTGCGCACGGGCCTGGCCTTCGATGATAGCCCGACTGTCGATGAGCACCGCAGTGCGCGTATCCCATCCGGTGACCGCACCATCTTCTCTGTGGGTGCTGGCTGGACACCGATGCCTGAGCTGACCATCGATATGGCCTACACCTATCTTTGGGAAGATACAGCGACTGTCAACCTGAGCGAGCCCAATCGCGGTACATATGAAGCTGAATATGAAAACGAAGCGCATGGTTTTGGTTTGGGTGCGACATATCGCTTCTAACGCGAGCTTGAATGGCGCCGCTTCATGAGCTGCTGAGCGCCATGCTTGATACAGAAATGCCCGGTCACATGACCGGGCATTTTTTTGTCTATCTTGTTGATGATTGACGTTATCTAAAAGTCATAGCGTGCCAGAACCATGACTTGGTCACGTTCTTCGCTGTACTTGCTGCCATCTGACTGACGGCTATTGTCGAAACGGTACTCGGCAGAGAAAACGAAGTCATCGATCAGCCAGGCGCTGCCGAGAATCTGATAGGCGTAGCGAGCTTCGCTATCAGTATCCTTCAGGTGGTTGAGGCCGGCGTAGACCTCGATGGCATCGCTGCCGGGCACGAGATTCTTGAAGCTGTAGTGGGTAATGAACTCGACGCCACGCGCCTTGTCGACGAACGCCTCTGAAGAGTCCAAGGTGCTACCGGCAATGTGATTGCGATATTCGCCGCCTACGAGGGCGATATACCAATTGCCTGGCGACCAGTGCCCGCCCAATAGCCAGGCATCGATATCGCCGTTTTCGCTGGCGCCGTTATTGTCGTAATCGCTTAGCTCGGTATGGTGATAGACCCCACCGATCGTCACGTCTTCATTGGGCTGCCAGTTGAGAGCGGTTTCGTAGCTGTAGTCGCGTTCATATCCGGAGAGTTCGCGCTCCATGACAGGAAGGCCGTTGTCATCTGTCACGATCACGCCGTTCTGGAAAACGGGTGAGTCATTGCCATGCTTGCCGTCATGCCCTAGCTGATACATTACACCTGTCGTGAACTGACCGAAGTCCTTCTTCCAGTAGAGGGAGTTGTCCGGTCGACCGGTGCCGTGCAGGCCGCCATCGCCATTTCTGCCTTCGAAGGTGCCGGAAGCCTCACCGCCATTGATCCAGAACCAATCAGTATTGACCGCGATCATGTCGTACCAAGGGCCGTACTGTTTGCCGGCAGTGAATCTGCCCCATTTATCGTGCGCGACCCCCGCGTAGAGCATGCGTTTGTAGTGGGCATCGGTGCCATCCTTGAACCAGGGGTCCACGCCCCATTCGGCTCGAATGATCGAGCTCCAGCCCTGCTGAAACTGATGTTCATGGATCAATCGCACGCGCGAACCGCCATTGTAGATCTCATCGTCCTTGCCATCCTGAAAGACGGCGTAGGCTGATAAACGGCCGCTGAACTCGACACGGTCTGTGTCTGTCTTGTAGACATCGAAGGCTTGGCTGGGGCTTGCCATTGCCAATAGCCCTGTGCCGAGAAGCCCTGTCTGCCAGATGCGGCGCAAACGTGAAGGGGTGAGCGTCAGGGTCGGGATGCTGGCTTTTGTTGTGTTGTGCATCATCGTCTCTCTTGATTACCCAAGGGGTGGTGGTTATACCGAAGCCTCCTGCTTCGGAACGTGTCAGAGTGTTGGCACTCTGTATAAAACCGACGTTCGTTTTATTGTCATGGCCGGTTCCATTGACTCTTGGAAGGTATCTGGACGCTTACTGCTATCTCTCAGGCATCAGCGGCATGTAGCACACCTTCCTCAAGGCAAAACGGGGTCTTGATGGGCGCGCGTGGCGCCCATCAAGCGTGATGAATCCTGTCTTCAGTCAACGAATGAGCGCTTACCCGAGATCTGGCGCGAAAGCAGCCTGCATCAGCTCACGTGTATAGGTCTCGCTAGGCGCTTCGAAGATGGCGCGCGTACTGCCGCTCTCTACTACCTCACCGTCTTTCATCACGATCAGGTGATCGGAAAGTGCGCGTACCACTGCCAGATCATGGCTGATGAACAGATAGGTCAGCCCGTGACGCGCTTGCAGGTCGCGTAGCAGGTCGATCACCGTGACCTGCACCGAGCGGTCCAACGCCGAGGTTGGCTCGTCCAGTAGCAGAAACTCGGGTTTGAGCACGAGTGCCCGCGCAATAGCGATGCGCTGGCGCTGACCTCCTGAGAATTCATGGGGATAGCGGTTGCGCATGGAGAGATCGAGGCTGACTTCGTCAAGTGCCTCGCAGACCTTGGCATCACGCTGGGCGCGATTGAACTCAGGATGATGTACACGCAAGCCCTCACTAATGATCTCGCCCACGGTCAGGCGGGGCGACAGCGAACCGAAGGGATCCTGGAAGACGACCTGCATGCGTGAGCGCAGCGGACGCAGCGCTGCGGCATCCAGCGGTGAGAGATTGATACCATCGAAATTGATCTGGCCCTTGCTCTTGAGCAGGCGCAGCAGGGCGCGTCCGAGGGTCGACTTGCCAGAGCCGGACTCGCCGACAATGCCGATGGTCTGGCCGCGACGAACATCCAGATCAATGCCGCGCACGGCCTCGAAGGCCACTTTGGGTCCGAATAGCGGTCGCTTGATCGTGAAACTGACGCGTACATCGCGTGCCGAGAGCAATACGGGAGCATCGCTGGCGACGGGCGCCTTTTCACCGCTAGGCTCTGCATCGATCAGCATGCGGGTGTAGTCATGCTGAGGGTTGTCGAACACGTCGTGTGTCGTGCCGCTTTCGAGCAGCTCACCGTAGCGCATCACGCATACGCGGTCCGCGAAGTGGCGCACGATACCGAGATCGTGAGTGATGAAGAGAATCGCCATGCCATAGCGCTTCTGCAGAGATTTGAGCAGACGAAGAATCTGAGCCTGCACCGTGACGTCGAGCGCGGTAGTGGGCTCATCGGCGATCAGCAGGTCCGGCTCACAGGCCAGCGCGATGGCAATCATCACGCGTTGACGCTGGCCACCGGACAGCTCATGGGGATAGCTATCAATACGCCGCGCGGGCTCTGGGATACCGACTTGCTCCAGCAGTTCCAGAGCCTTGTTACGCGCTGCACGGCCTTTGAGGTCACGATGCAGAGAGAGGACTTCGATAATCTGGCGCCCAACGCGGTGCAGCGGATTAAGCGAGGTCATCGGCTCCTGAAAGATGGTCGCGATTCGATTGCCGCGTAGTTCGCGCATACGCCGTGTCGAGGCAGTCAGCAGATCCTCGCCACGCAAGCGGATGGTGCCCTGCACCTCGGCGAGTTCCGGCAACAGGCGCAGGATAGCCGTAGATGTCACCGACTTTCCGGAGCCCGACTCGCCCACCAGTGCCAGTGTCTCACCCTTGTTGAGGGTGAAACTTATGCCCTTGACCGCAGGGACGGGGCCGTCCGGTAGTTGGAAGTCGACACGTAGATCTTCGATTTCCATCAGAGATGGTGTGCCTGGTACCTCGGCCTCAAGGCCAAGGCGGGAGAGAGTGTCGGCACGCGCCTGATCGCCAGCGCTGAGAGGTGCATTGCCGGCGTTTTCTGAAGGACGCGAAGCGCCATCGACAGGGTGATCAGTACCGGAGAGGGAGTGGGAAGTGGTCATCAGCAGCGCTCCGGTATCAGCGAGTTTTGGGATCGAGGGCATCACGCAGGCCATCGCCGAGGAAGTTGAGACAAAACAGGGTGGCGGCAAGGAAGATCGACGGTACCAGTAGCATCCAGGGTGCGGTTTCCATCATGTCCTTGCCTTCGGAAATCAGCACGCCCCATGAGGTCAGTGGTTCCTGTACGCCGAGGCCGAGGAACGACAGAAAGCTCTCCAACAGAATGACCTTGGGCACCGTCAGGGTGACGTAGATGATCACCGGGCCTAGCGCATTGGGGATCAGGTGACGGGTCACGACCTGTAGGTCACGCACTCCCAGCGCATGGGCTGCCTCGACGAACTCACGCTTCTTGAGTGCCAGTACCTGGCCGCGCACGATGCGCGACATGTCCAACCATTCCACCGCGCCGATAGCCGCGTAGATCAGAAAGATATTGCGGCCGAAGACCACCATCAGCAGGATCACCAAGAACATGAACGGTAGCGAATACATGATGTCGACGAAGCGCATCATCAGGTTGTCGGCCCGCCCACCGAAGTAACCGGAAATCGCGCCGTACAGCACACCGATCACCAGGCTGACGAAGGTGGCCACCAGTGCCACCGAGAGTGAGATCTGGCCGCCGTGTAGGGTGCGAGTGAGCAGATCACGACCGTTGACATCAGTGCCGAACACATGGCCGGAGGCAAGGTCTGGCCCAGTACCAATGGCATCCCAGTCCACTTCGTCGAGTTCAAAGGGTGTCAGCCAAGGGCCGACCAGACAGGCCAGTATGATCACGGCCATTACCACCAGGCTGCACATGGCAGCACGGTTCTGTTTGAGACGGCGCCAGGCATCGCGAGTCAGACTGTCGCCGGCTGGTGCAGCAGGTGGCTTGCCATCAAGGATACTGGCAGCGGCGTGGCCGTGAGGCGTTGGAGTAGTGTGGGACATGTTGGCCTCGTCTCAGTCGTCGTAGCGAATCTGTGGGTCGAGCGCGCTGTAAAGCAGGTCGACGATCAGGTTAAGCACCAGAATCAAGGCGCCGTAGAACACCACTGTGCCCATGACCAGGGTGTAGTCGCGGTTGAGCGCACCTTGTACGAAGTAGCGACCGATGCCGGGGATACCAAAGATCTGCTCGATCACGACCGAACCAGTGATGATGCCGGCGATCGCCGGGCCGAGGTAGGAGACGACGGGCAGCATCGCGGGTTGCAGCGCATGATGCAGAATCACCTTCCATTCGCTGAGGCCCTTGGCGCGCGCGGTACGAATGTAGTGGCTGCCCAATACCTCGATCATGCTGGCGCGCATCATGCGGGCGATATACGCAATCTGCTGAATGGATAGCGCCACGACCGGCAGTAGCAGGTTCTGCCAGGCACCATCGTTCCAGCCGCCGGCAGGCAGCCAGCCCAGCAGTACGCCAAAGACCAGCGCCAGCATCGGGGCAATCACGAAATTGGGCACCGCGATGCCGGCCAGTGCCGTACTCATTACTACGTAGTCCGCCGTCGAATTGCGTTTGAGCGCAGCGATCACCCCCAATGGCACACCGACCAGCAATGCGGCGATGATTGCCCACATCCCCAGTTCCAGACTCGCAGGGAAGCCTTGGCTGATCAGCTCGCTGACATCGAAGTCCTTGTACTTGAAGGATGGCCCGAGATCGCCCTGCACCAGATCCCCGAGATAGCGCAGGTACTGCATTGGTAGCGGCTCATCGAGATGGTAGGCCGCGCGCAGATTCTGTTCGATCTCGGGCGGCAGCCGTCGCTCGCCATCAAATGGCCCACCGGGGGCAACGCGCATCAAGAAGAACGACAGGGTAATCACGATCAGCAGGGTGGGGACCGCCTGCAGTAGTCGTTTGAGTGTGTAGATCAGCATCGCGTGCTCCGTCCGGGCAATGGCCCGGCTGTAGGTCGTCGTTGTTGTTGGTAGGGATGATTCGTCGCGGTAATGGACTGTCAGCAATCAAGCCATCAGCAATGGGCCCTGAAGGATCGTCATGGTGAGGCCTCGAAATGCATGAAGCGGCTAGGATGCACATCCAGTGCATTGGGTGCCCAGCCTTCTAGGCGCGGCGTAATCAGACTCGAAGTTACGTAGTCGTAAAGCGGCAGTACCACGTCATTATCGAGCAGGTACTGTTCGGCTTCATGCAAGTGCTGGCGGCGTGCCTGGGCATCGCCTTCACTCGCAGCAGCGGAGATCAGCGCGTCATAAGTCGGTGAATGCAGGCCGGGTGCGTTCGAGGTGTTATCGGAAGTGAAGGCGTTCAGGAAGTCGTAGGCATCGGCAATCGTTGCGATCATGCCGTAGCGGCCCACCTGATAATTGCCCTGTGCTAAATCACGATAGTGAACGGCAGCCTCGGTATTGGTCAGGGTGGCGGCAACGCCGAGTGGCTTCCACATTGCGCCCAATGCCACCGCGATCTTCTTGTGGTCTTCCAGCGTGTTGTAGCGCAGCTCCAGTGCCAGAGGATGTTCTGGACCAAAACCGGCTTCTGCCATCAGTTCGCGGGCACGTGCCATGCGCTTTTCCATTGGCCAGTCAGCAAAATCAAACCGGCCACCGGTGTGATCAGTGAGCGCATTTGGCACGAAGTGCAGCGAGGGGATCTGCCCCATGCCAAGGATGCGCTCGGTGATCACGTCACGACGAGTGGCCAGGTTCAGCGCACGCCGAATACGTGGGTCTGCGACGGGTGAGCCGTCGCGTAGATTGAATGCGTAGAAGTACTCCCCGAGAATCGGGTAGGTATGCAGTGCCTCAGGCAGGTGCTTCTTTATCCATGCGAAGTGGCTGGCGGGCACGCTATAGGCAATATCGACCTCACCGGCCCGAAAGCGATTGAGCGCGGCGTGGCCTTCCTCGATGGGCAGATAGACCACCGTGTCGAGCGCGACCTTGCCTGCAGCGTAATAGTGCGAGTTCGGCGCCAGTTCTATATGTGACTGCGGTGCCCATTCCTTCAGGACGAAGGCACCAGAGCTGACCATGTTCGCGGGGCGCGTCCACTGACTGTCGCTGGCAGTGATGATATGGCGGGGCAGTGGCGCGGCTTCACTCATCGCCAATGTCTGTTCGAGCGTCGCGGAAGGATGGCTGAGCAAGATGACTAGTGTTTGTGCGTCGGGTGCCGAGACACCGAGTTTTTCCGGTGGTAGCTCGCCAGTATTGACCGCACGACCATTGATGATCGGATAGTAGAGCGTGGCGTTATGCGCCGCCGTTTCGGGTGTCATCAAACGACGTAACGCAAAGACAGCATCCTGTGCAGTGAGCGGAGTACCGTCGGACCACTCAAGACCTTCGCGCAGATGGAAGGTCCAGCGTAGGCCATCATCGGAGACCTCCCAGCGCTCGGCCAGTCCCGCTATCAGCGTCCCGTCAGCTGCGTAGGCAATCAGCGGCTCGAACAGGTCGCGCGTGATACGCGTCTCCCAAGTGCCATTGGTCCGCTGGGGGTCGAGTGAGCCGGGCTCGGCACCATTGGCGATGCGCAATACTTGCGGGGCGTGCTGAGGTGAGAGCGGCTCGGTGTCAGCTGCCTGTGCCGGTGAGAAAGGAAGTAGGCCTGACAGTAATAGGCCGGTACTTACGAATATCGCGGGTAGTGATTGGCGCGAGACGTGACGCGCGGCCACGCCAAGACGAGCGCCAGCAAGGCGATCGACAGGGGGAAAACGGTTCATGCTGCAGGCTCCTTGTCGCCAGTAGGGCGACGCGTCATTGCCATCCATGGCGGACGTCACTCTCTTGGCTATCGCTGCATGAAGCATGGATAGCGAGAGGGCGGAGGCTCCCGACGCAAAAAGGTCGGGAGCGCATTCACGCTTGGGCGTGAAGCGTTATTGGGAGAACGAGACCCAGCGCGAGCGGTGGATATCCTCGATATTGTCCTGCCAACCCTTGAGTTTCGGGCTCACCAGATTGCGCGACACGTAGTAGTAGATCGGCAGCACGGCATAGTCATCCAGTGCCTTGCGCTCAGCGTCCTGCATCAGCGCTTCGCGATCATCCATGTCGAGCGTGTTGGCGGCCTTGCTCATGTCGTCATCCAGCGCCTGGTTGGAATACGCGCCATAGTTGTTGGGCACGCCGGTTTCCAGCAGATTGAGGAAGTTCTGGGCATCGTTGTAATCGCCAATCCAGCCAGCACGGCCTGCATCGAACTTGCCCTGACGCATGTCCTCGTAGTGCACCGCGACTTCAGAGTTGAACAGGTTGACCTTGACGCCCAGCGGCTTCCACATGGCAGCGGCAGCGACGGCCACCTTCTTGTGGTCTTCACTGGTGTTGTAGCGCAGCGTCAGTTCCAGCGGATTGTCCGGCCCGTACCCCGCTTCCGCCATCAACGCCTTGGCCTTCTGCATGCGCTCATCCATCGACATGTCCTTGAAGGGCATCTCCTGAACTTCGTAGTGGTTCACGCCCGTAGGCACGAAGCTGTAAGCCGGAACTTCACCAGTACCGAGAATCTTGTCGGTGATGATTTTACGGCGTATGGAAAGGTTGAGCGCCTCACGCACGCGCGGGTCGGCAGTGGCGTGACCATCACGGGAGTTGAGCACGTAGTAATAGATGCCAAGATAGGGTGCAACGTGGGTGGCTTCCGGCAGGTTTTCCTTCAGCCAGCCATATTTCTGGGTCGGGAATTCACGTGCGATGTCTATCTCGCCGGCACGGAAGCGCTTCAGAGCACTGTTGCGTTCTTCGATGGGGTAATAGATCACCTCATCCAGCGCGACATCCTTGGCATCATGAAATTCAGGATTCTTGGCCGCGACGATCTTCGATTGCGGCTGCCAATCGGTCAGCTCGAAAGCACCGTTGGAGACCATCTTGCCCGGGTCGGTCCAGTCCTTGCCGTACTTCTCGACCACATGCTTGGGCAGCGGGTAAGCGGTGTAATGCGACAGTTGATCCAGGAAGTAAGGTGTTGGGCGCTCTAGCGTGATCTCGAGGGTGTAGTCATCCACGGCACGCACGCCGAGTGTTTCAGGCTTTGCTTTCGCGCTGTTGATGGCCTTGGCATTCTTGATCGGATACAGGATGTAGGCGTAATCCGAGGCATTGGATGGCGTCATGATGCGCTGGAGAGCGAACACGAAATCCTCGGCAGTGACGGGTTTTCCGTCAGACCACTTGCCATTCTTGCGCAGGGAGAAGGTGTAGGTGGTGCCATCATCAGACACTGTCCAGGATTTCGCCGCGCCGGGGATGCGTTCACCATCGGCGCCTTCGGTGACCAGTCCCTCGAACAGGTCGCCTACCACGTCATTTTCCCAAGTGCCTGAGATTTGCTGTGGGTCCAGCGAGGCCGGTTCGCCCATGATGGCCAGTTTTAGAGTGTCAGCGAGTACGCCGCTTGAGGCTGCAAGGCCACCTGCCAGCAGCAGAGAGGCCGCCAGCCGCGATAACGGTAGGCGAGGAGCGGTGCGATGGGATGTAGTGTGATGTGATGGGGTGCGCAGCAATGCCATAGTCAGGGAGTCTCTCGCTATTGTTGTTAGTGGTCTAACCAGTCGTGCTCTATCAATGAGCCTACTTCCTTTACCATTGAGCCTTCGACGTCATGCTGTCCATGTTAAAAAATGGATAGGCTATGCATGTATTCGATAAGCATCATGCAAGACGCGGAAAACAAGGCATTTGATGACTTACAGTCGTTTGAATGACTTTGGTCGCAGTCGCGCAAAAAGCGTGCAAGAGGTCGACAGCTTCGCGAAAAGTGAGAGGAGAGTGGCGACATTCTCGAGGATTGAGCATTGCTGGGCCTGCGTCTGGAAGCTCAGAGAAGCAGAGAGCCTTTGGCTGCAAGTGTGACGGAGGCCAACGTGTAATCAGCAAGTTGGCCACGGATCATGGGGCGGGCATGGTCGCCACGCAGGGAAATGGCTACAATATCGGGCTTTGCGCGTCGTCGGCTTGCGCGTGCATCTTCGCACGCACGTCTTGCAACCTGTTGTTCATGACAGGGCCGCCGCGCACCCATTCACGCATCATCGCCTCAAGACAGGACGACCATGCAAGAGATCAATCCGATCACGAACCTCATCAAGGACCTGTCCGAAAGGGCAGAAGTCCTGAGGGGGTATCTTTGACTATGCCGAGAAGCAGGATCGGCTAGAGGAAGTCTCCCGCGAGCTCGAGAGCCCGGACGTCTGGAACGACCCGGAATACGCTCAGAAGCTTGGCAAGGAGCGCGCGTCGCTGGAGCTGGTCGTCAAGACCCTCGACGACATGAGCAACGGTCTGACCGATTGCAGCGACTTGCTGGAAATGGCGGTTGATGAAGAGGACGAAGGCACCGTGGACGAAGTTGTCCGCGAGCTTAACCACCTCAAGGCCAGTCTCGAGAAACTCGAGTTTCGCCGGATGTTCTCCGGTGAAATGGATGCCAACAACGCTTATCTCGATATTCAGTCAGGCTCCGGCGGCACTGAAGCGCAGGATTGGGCCAATATTCTGCTACGCATGTACCTGCGTTGGGCTGAGCATCACGGTTTCAAGACTGAAATCGTCGAGGCAAGTGCCGGTGAAGTGGCCGGTATCAAGTCCGCGACCATTCATGTTGAAGGTGATTACGCCTTCGGCTGGTTGCGCACTGAACTTGGCGTGCACCGTCTGGTCCGCAAGAGCCCCTTCGACTCCGGCGGCCGTCGTCACACCTCGTTCGCGTCCGTGTTCGTATCGCCGGAAATCGATGACAACATCGAGATAGACATCAATCCGGCTGATCTGCGTACCGATACCTATCGTTCCTCGGGTGCAGGTGGTCAGCACGTCAACACCACTGACTCGGCGGTACGTATCACCCACGTCCCCACGGGCATCGTGGCGGCCTGCCAGACCGAGCGTAGCCAGCACTCCAACCGTGATCGTGCCATGAAGATGTTGAAGGCGCGTATCTACGAAGCCGAGATGCAAAAGCGCAACGCGGCCAAGCAGGAACTCGAGGACTCCAAGTCTGATATCGGCTGGGGCAGCCAGATTCGCTCCTATGTCCTCGATGACCAGCGCATCAAGGACCTGCGAACCAGCGTCCAGTCGAGCAACTGTGACAAGGTGCTCGATGGCGATCTTGATGATTTCATCGTCGCCAGCCTCAAGATGGGGCTCTAAGGTTCGGCACTCGCTGACCCTTGGGGCTTCCCTCGCCTCCACCGCTCAGTGCGGTGGAGGCCATGAATTCCCGTATCGCGATCAGAGCTGGCGGAGACTCCTCTCAGTCTGATCATGATCTGTCGTGGCCTGTTGGCCATGACCCTTTGACACGAGACAGGCACCTCCATGTCGACAGAGCAGACCCCCGCCGTTGATGAGCAGCAGGCCACCGAACAGGCCCAGGAAGAAAACCACCTGATTGCCGAGCGTCGCGCCAAACTTGGCCTTCGTCGCGAGCAGGCTGCTGCCGAAGGCAAGAGCGCCTTCCCCAATGATTTCCGCCGTGACAGCCTCGCCGCTGATCTACTGGCCGAGCTTGGCGAGAAAGACAAGGCCGAGCTCGAGACCCTCGATCGCAAGGCGGCCGTCGCTGGTCGTATCATGCGTAAACGTGGCCCGTTCATCGTGCTGCAGGAAGTCTCCGGCCAGATTCAGCTCTACGTCGACAAGAAAGGCTTGCCGGAAGCGCTGCTCGAAGATATCAAGAGCTGGGACATTGGCGACATCGTTGGCGCCAGCGGTCCGGTTCACAAGTCCGGCAAGGGCGATCTGTACGTCATGATCGAAACTGCCCAACTGATGACCAAGAACCTGCGCCCGCTGCCGGACAAGTTCCACGGTTTGTCTGATCAGGAAATGCGCTATCGTCAGCGTTATGTCGACCTGATCATGAACGAGCAGTCGCGTCGCACCTTCGCCATGCGCGCCGGTATCGTCGCCTCCATCCGTCGCTTCCTCAGCGGCCGTGGCTTCATGGAAGTCGAGACGCCGATGCTGCAGCAGATTCCGGGTGGTGCGACGGCGCGTCCGTTCATCACGCATCACAATGCGCTGGATATGCAGATGTATCTGCGTATCGCGCCGGAGCTGTACCTCAAGCGTCTGGTGGTGGGTGGCTTCGAACGTGTGTTCGAGATCAATCGCAATTTCCGCAATGAAGGGCTGTCCACACGACACAACCCCGAATTCACCATGCTGGAGTTCTACTGGGCTTATGCCGATTATCGTGACCTGATTGCCCTCACCGAGGACATGATTCGCACGGCGGCACAGGAAGTGCTCGGTACCATGCAGATTACCTGTCAGGGCAGCGAGTACGATCTTAGCCAGCCCTTCATTCAGATGACCATGCGTGAGTCGATCATCAAGTACAGCGATGGCATCAGCGATGATGATCTGGCTACTCTCGAGGCAGCGCGCGCCACGGCCGAGCGTCTGGGTATTCAGGTCAAGCCGATCTGGGGGCTGGGCAAGCTCGAGACCGAGATATTCGAGGAAGTCGCCGAGCACCGTCTCGACCAGCCGACCTTCATCACTGAATATCCGGCCGAAGTCAGTCCGTTGGCGCGTCGTAATGACCACAACCCGCACGTCACTGACCGTTTCGAGTTCTTCGTCGGTGGTCGTGAGATCGCCAATGGCTTCTCGGAGCTCAACGACGCAGAAGACCAGGCGGAACGCTTCCAGGCACAGGTGGCCGAGAAGGATGCTGGTGATGACGAAGCCATGTTCTACGATGCTGACTACGTGCGCGCGCTGGAATACGGCATGCCACCGACAGCTGGCGAAGGCATCGGCATTGATCGTCTGGTGATGCTGCTGACGGATAGTGCCTCTATTCGTGACGTACTGTTGTTCCCGGCGATGCGTCCGCAGCAAGACTAAGTCGCTTGGCGGAGTGACGAACAGCACCGCTGCTCCTCAGCGCCCTCGATTCATGATCGAGGGCGTTTTTCGTGTGCGTGAGCCGGTACATTGCGTCGCGTCATGAACGACGAGGCGCGGCGACGCTTGGCTTTGTCGCCTGCGAGCGGCCATAATGGTCGGCGTCTTGTCTGTCGGCCTTTTTACACGATGATATCCGACAGCAGCGCCCCGAGATTCACCGGCCTTTATGTGCGTGTGGCATGTCACGCACGGCAGGCGAGCGGTGTGTCTTATCTTGGGAATTGTCCCTGAATGTCCTGGAGAGTGCAGAATGAAGCTGCTTAACCGTTCCGCCCTGAGCGTCAAGCCGACCCAGGCGTTTGTCGACTGGATCAACTCGCTGGAGTCCGATGGTGAGGGAGGCGAAGATCTAGCGCTGGAGGATGTCAATCAGGAGAGCACCGTCTACCTGATTCCCGAGATGGATACTCGTGAGGCGCTGGATGGCTTCGTGTCCGAGCGTTGGTTGGATGTGCTCGAAAGTGAGCTACGTGCCTGGGAAGAAGACACCCGCCATTGGCCCCAGCCGTTGGATAAGGCGCTGTTCAATAGCTTTATCACCGTCGAGCACAGCTATCTGGCAGTGGATCTCGATGACGAGGCGCCGCTTGAAGTCTGCGAAGTGGATGACGAGCTACTCGCCGATCTCGACTGAGAGACGTTTTTAGCAACGTCTTTGTCTTTCCACTGATAGCGACCGCTGTCAGTCATGGTGACAGACGTTACAATGGCCCCGGGCGATGTGTCCGGGGCCATTTGCGTTCTATCATACCGTCGACGCCAACGCCTTTGTCCGCATGCCTATCGTGCGGCCGCCACCCTCAAGGAGATCGCGCATGAGCATCCAGACCCAGATCGACACTAAGCTCACGACACTCGCCCCCCTGATGGTCGAGGTGGTCAACGAGAGCCATATGCACAGCGTTCCGGCCAATTCCGAGACGCACTTCAAGGTCACGCTGGTCAGTGAGCGTTTTGCCGGCCTGATGCGCGTCAAGCGCCATCAGCTGCTATATGCACTGCTCAAGGAAGAGCTCGAGGGACCTGTGCATGCACTTGCGCTACATCTCTATACGCCGGTTGAGTGGACAGCGCGTGGCGGCGAGATCCCTGATTCTCCCAACTGCTTGGGTGGCGGGAAGAGCGACGGTAAGCATTGACCATGACTCCTGAACCGCAACGCCTGCAATATCTGGATGCCATGGGACTGACGGCTTGGGTTGGCCGTTATCAACTGCCCAATGCACTCCCCACTCAGGCATGTGAATGGCCGGAACCGATCACGCCCGAGGCCGTGGCTCCCCAGGCGCGCTTGCATGCCTTGATTGATGAGGCGCCACGTCCGACGACACCGCCGGCGGTGTCTTTGGCTGCGCTCGCGCATGACACCCCCGCTCGTCCCGCGGGTCCGCCGCCGTCACAGAGTGCACGTGCCTTGCTGGGCATGGCAGAGTCTGTCCAACCATCGAAAGCGTCAGTCGCCAAGGCGGCGTCGGCCTTGTCAGCTCCCGCGGCGTCGGCCTCACTGCCTTCGGAGCAGGGTAGTACCGCCTCTTGGGGGACGCCGCCTGACAAGATGCCTGCACCAGTTGAGGTAGCTGACGAAGCGGCTATTGCGCCGCCGGCTGATCAGTCTCCGCTGCGCTTCAGTTTGCAGATCGCTGCGCTCGACGGGCGTTGGCTGGTAGTGCTGCCCGGCGATGAGGCACCACATCTGCAAGGTGAGGCGCTGCTGAAGGCGTTATGGCGCGCGGCAGGCATCACTGAGCCAACTCAGCTCACGTTCAGTAATTTCCGTTGGCCGTTGTTGCCCAATCTCAAGGCCAGTGCTCCGTTGGAAGAAGCTCAGGAAGGACTGCGAGCTTTCCTGTCAGGGCCAGCGCGGCGCGATTGGCAGCCAGAACGTCTACTTGTCTTCGGCAACGACGAGGGCAGCCAAACGCTCTGCAAGGTATTGGGCGTCACGTCATCGATGAATGGCATTGGCGAGTCGGGTCTGCTGAACATTCCTGTTTGGCACGGCCCCTCGTTGGCGGCATTGGCGCATTCCAGTGAGGCCAAGCGCTCACTATGGCCGTTGTTGGCACGCTGGGGGCGTGATTGGAAGAGTGAGAGTGCCACTCCAGGCGATTCAGCATGAATCGGATGGCAGGAGTGCTACGTGAGTTGGTGCTCGATGATGCCACTCTGGCTGCGCTGCTCGTCATTGAGGCGAGTCAGCCGCACGGTATGAGCAAGTATCAGCTAGTGGGCGTGCTCAGCGATACCACTCGTTGTGTGCTGGGCGTGTATCTGCCAGCGACGGCGCAGCAGGCTGAATTGTTGACGGGATTCGTGGTGGTGGCGCGTGGCCCTTTTGAAGCGGAAGTCGAAGCGATCACTGTCCATGCTGAGCAACGTGGACGGGGCATCGGGCAGCAGCTGCTGAAAGGTGCGCTGCTGCGCGCGGGTGACTGGCATCGCGAGTCAGGCCTGGAGCGGCTGTTATTGGAGGTGCGCGCAGACAATGTCTCCGCGCGGGCACTTTATGTGCGTGCCGGATTCTGTGAGGACGGCATTCGTAAGCGTTATTACCCTGCCACTGATGGGAGACGTGAGGATGCCGTGCTGATGTCCTGTCCGCTGAGCTGATGCGATGCGACGTTTAGGTCTTGCAGACATGCTTTGCGTACCATCACAAACAACAATGCCGCCGACAGTTTCCTGTCGGCGGCATTGTTGTTGTCAGGCGCTGCAGTCTTCAGATGCTGCAGTTTCCAGAGCGCTTAGGCGTCCTGGGTTTCCGTTTCGCTGAAGCGTGCTACCAAAGATTCCAGACGGCCAGCCCACTGGTCGCGTTCTTCTTGCAGACGGGTGTTGACTTGACGCAGCTGCTCAAGCTCTTCGCCTTGACCATTCTTGGCTTCGCTTAGACGCTGGTTCTCTTCCTTGAGTTCATCAACTTCCATCTTCAGCATTTCGATGGTGTCGATGGCCTGGCCGACTTTCTGCTCAAGTTGGGTAAAGAGTTCGGTGCTCATGCTATCTCCTTGTCGAGCCACGTTGGCGGCTCGAGGATGTTCGTTAAGGGCGGTAAACGTATGCGGTGAATGCTGGTGCGATGAAGATCAGCCGCTCCGGAAGTCCTTGCCGGATGGCGCAGCGATACCCGCCTGCAGGCAGACTACGACGCCGCCTGAGCCGACACAAGAGCGAAAACCGTACTGCGATCGCTTTGGCTGTCGATCGGTAAGCCTTTTTCTCCACGAATCAGGCTGGCGGATGACGTTGATACAGGCGGCCATGGCTATCGCCAGCACGGCTTTCGCGGTGTAGCTGCCAATTGGCCGGTACGACAGGGTCGAGGCTGGCTTCGACTTCCAGATAGATCATGGCGCTATCGCTGAGCCAGTGCCGTGATTCCAACAAGGCACAGCTGGGGGCCGCGAGATCAAGTCGGAAGGGCGGGTCGAGTAGCACCAGGTCCATGCCGCCTTGAGGGGGCTGAGCTGTATCGAGCCAGTGTATGGTCTCATTACTCATCACGCTGGCGGGTAATGATTCGTCACTCGCCAGCGTAGCGAGATTCGCCTGAAGAGCGCGGGCCACACGGCTGTCACGCTCCACGAAGGTCACGTGGGCCGCTTCGCGAGACAGGGCTTCAAGGCCCAGCGCGCCGCTACCGGCAAAGAGGTCGAGCACACGAGCGCCTCCGACATGAACGCCCAACCAGTTATAAAGTGTTTCGCGAACACGGTCCGGTGTCGGGCGCAGGCCCGGTGCATCGATCACGGTCAACAGCCGACGCTTGAAGCGCCCGCCGATGATGCGCAGGCGGCCGGCACCACCAGTCGACTGACTCTGCTTGCCGCTCTGCATATCGGAACGCGAGGGCGCTGAGGATTTACCCCGTGTGGGGCCTTTGGAGGTTGCGCGTTTTTTCATGCCGCGAGTCTACCATGTGCGACGTCGGATGCCGCGTGGTGCGTACCTTAAGCCCACAAGGGATGGTAGGATGACGCCACTTTCACGAGTTCAGGACTGTCTCGCCATGTTCGGTTTTTTCAAGCGCAAGAAACATAAGGCTCAGGAGCAGAAAGCCCCTGAACAGCAGGCCCTCGAGCAACAGGCTCTTGAACAGGCGCCGGCTGCTGAGCAGGCCGCCCAGACTGAAGCTGATCGCATTGCTGCTGAGCAGGCCGCCCAGACTGAAGCTGATCGCATTGCTGCTGAGCAGGCCGCCCAAGCTGAAGCCGATCGCATTGCTGTTGAGCAGGCCGCCAAGGCTGAAGCCGATCGCATTGCTGTTGAGCAGGCCGCCAAGGCTGAAGCCGATCGCATTGCTGTTGAGCAGGCCGCCCAAGCTGAAGCGGATCGCATTGCTGTTGAGCAGGCCGCCAAGGCTGAAGCCGAACGCATTGCTGCTGATCAGGCCGCCAAGGCTGAAGCCGATCGCATTGCTGTTGAGCAGGTCGCCAAGGCTGAAGCGGATCGCATTGCCACCGAAAAAGCGGCTGAAATCCAAGCACAAGCGATTGCAGAAGAAGTCGCTGCAGCCGCACGTGTAGAAGACGCACGTGTTGTTGCGCGTCAGGAAGAAGAGCGCATTGCCGAAGCGCGAGCCGCAGCCGAGTTTGCGGCCATCGAGGAAGAGGAGCGTGCGGCACTGGAGCAGGCTCGCCAGGAAGCTGAAGTACGTGCCGCTGAAGGCATCGCTGCCTCTATTCACGAGGAGCTGGAGGCTGACGCATCAACCAATGCCTCGGAAGATGAGCGGGATACTGCTCGTGATGGCCGTGAGAAGCCGCGCCGTGGTTTCTTCGCGCGCATGAAAGCAGGGCTTGGCAAGACGCGCGCCAACCTGACAGAGGGCGTTGCTAGCCTGTTCCTCGGCAAGAAGCAGATTGACGATGAACTGATGGAAGATCTCGAGACCCAGCTGCTGATGGCAGATGTGGGGATCGAGGCCACCACCGAGATCATCGATAACCTGACGGCACGTATCTCCCGCAAGGAGCTTAAAGAGCCGGAGGCGCTTTATCAGGCGTTGCAGGAAGAGCTGCGCGTGATGCTGGCACCGGTTGCACGTGACATCGAGCTGCCGCCCAAGGGCAGTGGTCCCTTCGTGATCCTGATGATCGGGGTCAACGGGGTCGGCAAGACCACCACCATCGGCAAGCTGGCCAAGCGCTACCAGAGCCAGGGCCGCAGCGTGATGCTGGCGGCTGGCGATACCTTCCGCGCGGCAGCGGTCGAGCAGCTCAAGGTCTGGGGAGAACGCAACAAGGTGCCGGTCATCGCGCAGCACACCGGCGCTGATAGCGCATCTGTCATCTATGACGCGCTGGAGGCAGCCAAGGCACGTAACGTCGATATTTTGATTGCTGATACTGCTGGGCGTCTGCACAACAAGAGCCATCTGATGGAAGAGCTCAAGAAGGTGCAGCGCGTGATGGCCAAGCTGGACGTCAATGCGCCGCACGAAGTGATGCTGGTACTGGACGCGGGTACCGGGCAGAACGCACTGGCGCAGGCGACCACCTTCCATGAGGCGGTCAATATTACTGGCCTGACGCTGACCAAGCTTGATGGCACTGCCAAGGGCGGCATTATCTTCGCGTTGGCCAAGCAGCTCAATCTGCCGATTCGCTATATTGGCGTCGGTGAAGGTGTGGATGATCTGCGTCCCTTCGCAGCCGATGATTTCGTCAGTGCGTTGTTTGCCCGTAGTGGGGAAGAGGTCGACGAGGAGCAGCGCGAGGCATGATCGCATTCGAGCATGTAGGCAAGCGTTATGGTGGGCGCTTTGATGCACTGGCCGGGCTCGACTTCACGGTCGAGCGAGGCGAAATGGCTTTTCTCACTGGGCATTCCGGCGCAGGAAAGAGCTCACTGCTCAAGCTGATCATGCTCCTTGAGCGGCCTTCGCGGGGGCGCATACTGGTGGCCGGCCATGATATCGGCCGACTGCACGTCTCCCAGGTACCGTATTACCGCCGCCAGATTGGCGTGGTCTTTCAGGATCATCAGCTGCTCAGCGATCGCAATATATTCCATAACGTGGCACTGCCGCTGATGATTCAGGGTGTTACACCACGTGAACAGGCTCGGCGCGTGCGGGCTGCGCTCGACAAGGTGGGTTTGCTACACCGAGAAAAGGCACTGCCGGTTGAGTTATCCGGTGGTGAGCAGCAGCGGGTGGGGATCGCGCGCGCCGTGGTCAACAAGCCTGCGTTGCTGCTGGCAGATGAGCCTACTGGTAATCTCGATCCGGCGTTATCCGCAGACATAATGCGGTTGTTCGAGGATTTCAATCGCATCGGTACCACGGTGATGATTGCCAGCCACGACTTGGCGCTGATTGCGGGCCTGCACCATCGCACGCTTGAACTCGCCGATGGCCGCCTGATTGCTGACAAGGATGCTCGATGAGTTCTTCTCGCCTTCGCACACGCAAGCCGACGCCCGAAGCAGTAGAATCTGCCGATGCTGCTGAGCGTCGCGCACGCAAGGGGGCACGCTCCAGTCGAGTCTCCGTCGAGAGTCGCTATCGTAGTTGGTTGCGCCATCATGGCGCCATGGCGCGTGATAGTGCTCGACGACTGCTCGTTACACCGATTGCCAGTCTTCTCACCATGCTTGCTATCGCCATCGCACTGACATTACCGGCGGCATTATGGCTGGCGCTGGATAGTGCGCGGTTGTTGGATAATGAGCTCAACGACAGTGCTCAGTTGACGCTGTATCTTGATACCTCCGTCAGTGAAGGGCGGGCGCTGGACCTGGCAGATCGATTGCGAGACGAGCAGGGCATCGGCGGTGTGCGTCTGATCACTGCGGCTGAAGGCATGGAAGAGTTCGCTCAGGCGCTGGACCTCAAGCGTTCCTTAAGCTTGCTGGATAATAATCCACTCCCCGCCAGTATCATGATTACACCTGTCGATACGACGCCGGAGTCTGTGCATCAGCTGGCGACTCGACTGGAAAGTGAACCGGGCGTGGAGAGCGCGCGGCTCGATCTGGCCTGGTTGGAGCGTCTTCGCCAATTGGGTGAGCTAGGCCAAAAAGTGACGCTGGGATTGGCGGTCTTGTTTGGTCTTGGTGTTCTGCTAGTGGTGGGCAATACCATTCGCCTATCCGTAGAGAGCCGCCGGCAGGAAATTGAAGTGGTGACACTGATTGGAGCAACGCATGCCTTTGTGCGACGTCCTTTCTTGTACAGTGGCGCTTGGTATGGGCTGGGGGGCGGGTTGCTGGCCTGCGGGATTCTGGCGCTAGGAGGTAGCTGGCTGGCAGCTCCTGTGACGGGCCTTGTACAAAGCTATGGCGGCAACTATGTGTTGCCTTCACTGGGGCTTTCAGGCGGCGCTGCACTGCTGTTTTCGAGTACAATACTGGGCTGGGTCGGTGCCTGGTTTGCGGTAGGGCGTCATCTCGCCAGCATATCCCCACGTTAATTATTGGCGATCAGCTGTCGATATTGTCATGACGGCAGGCAACGATTACGCCCCGGCAACATTTTTACCGAGTGGCAGTGAAAGGAGGGTGGGCGATTAAACGTTTTGCTCACTCTGTCATGTTACGCCGCGCAACGTGACATGACATTTATACACGTCATGTACAGCCCTTGACGGGAACCTGTTGCAACCTTCACAGTCTTACTACTTGCATGCGTGAATTAGGCAACCATGGAGACATCTGTATTATGAGCACCAGTCTTCAGCCACTTGGCCATCTGTCACCGGGTCAAGATCTAAACGGCTATATTCAGTCGGTGAACCGTATCGCTGTGCTTACTGCGGAAGAAGAGCATGAGCTAGCGTTACGTCTGCATGAAGAAAATCATCTGGAATCGGCACGTCGTCTCGTCATGTCGCACCTGCGCTTCGTTGTACATATCGCGCGCAGCTACAGCGGTTATGGCTTGCAGCAGGCAGATCTGATCCAGGAAGGTAATGTCGGCCTGATGAAAGCGGTCAAGCGCTTTGATCCTCATCAGGGAGTTCGTCTGGTCTCCTTTGCTGTGCACTGGATCAAGGCCGAAATCCACGAGTTTGTGTTGCGTAACTGGCGTATCGTCAAGGTCGCGACCACCAAGGCTCAGCGTAAGCTGTTCTTCAACCTGCGTGGTGCCAAGAAGCGTCTGGGGTGGTTGAACAATGATGAAGTAGACGCGATTGCGGGTGATCTGGACGTCAAGCCCACAGTAGTGCGTGAGATGGAAAGCCGTCTCTCTGCACACGATGCGGGGTTTGATGCAGGGCCCAGCGACGATGAAAGTTCTGCTTATCAGGCGCCGGCCAACTATCTCGAAGACCATAGCCTTGACCCGGCCGCTCGGGTTGAGCAGCAGGACATGGAAAACGACTCCCATGGTCGCTTGCTGAAAGCATTGGCTGCGCTGGATGAGCGCTCTCGCGATATCCTGCAGCAACGCTGGTTGAGCGATAACAAGTCAACCTTGCATGAGCTTGCTGATATCTATGGCGTGTCTGCTGAACGTATTCGCCAGCTTGAAAAAAATGCCATGAAGAAGCTGCGTGAATCGATGGGTGATATGAGTGAAGGCTTCGCTGCCTAAGTTCACTCTTGGATAATGCTGCGATGAATAAAGATACCCCGTCGAGAATCTCGGCGGGGTATCTTCGTTGAGGCAGGGTCGATACTAATAGGGAAGCAGTTATCAGTTGAACAGTGCAACATAATGTTTCATTCTGTTACAGTGCGATATATTTCATTCCTTTATTGGTGGCTCTGTGGACCCAATTTCTCCCCGTGACGGTGGTACACATTCGCTATGGCGGATCTTTGGCATCAATGCCGCCTTGCTGGTGGTGCTTGGGGGGCTCTATCTGGCCAGCCAGTGGTTCGATGTGCGCGAGCAAGAGATGCGAAGACTTGAGGCGCTGGATACTCAACTACACATCTCCACTGAGCAGCTGATTTCAGATGTCGCTCGCGAAATGATGGTGCTGGAACGAGTGTTGCGGGGGGAGAGTGATGATCAGTGGCGTGGCTCGCTTGAAAGTGCGCTGGGGCGGCACCCCTCGTTAGTCTCCTTGATAGCGGTACCGTTCGCTGATTATCGCGGAAGTAGTCTTCGCCAGATTGGTGTCGGGCGCAGCTGCAGTTGGCAGCTTTCTCAGTCCGAGGCTCAGGCATTGCCGGGGCGCAGCAGCCTGCTGTTTGGGTCAGCGTTACCGCTGGCATCCGGGCAACCAGGTCTCCCGTTTTATCGATATATGGATGTCGAAGGCATGCCTTGGCTAATCATCGGTTGCCTGGATTTCTCTGAGTCTCGTAGCCTACTGGCCAATCCTGGCTCTGATGAAGGTCAGCGCCTGCGTTTGTTCTCGACCAACGGTTTGCTGTTGTTCTCCAGTCCTCAGGAACATGCGCTAGGCATTACAGGGAAGCTGCCGCTGTCTTCTCTGGCCAGCATGGGCAAGTACATCTCGGAGCGTGGCGTGCGTCGTTATCATGTGCCGGGTTTTGATGGACGCCCCCGCATGGCCGCAGGCAGTTATATCGCACCTCTCAAGCTATTCAGCGTGGTAAGTCAGCCAGTGTCCACTCTATGGTGGTACTGGTGGCAGCGTACTTGGTTCGGTCTATTGCTGGGCGGTATCTTTCTGGTAGTTCTCGTCGTCGTTGTGGCCCGTGCTGAACGTCAGCGTGGCGAACGTCATGATGAGCTTGAAGGGGCGCTGGAATCCATGACCGCGCGCTCACGCACCCTGATTACCCTGATGGATAACTTGCCAGGCGTGGTGTATCGCATTGAGGTCAATACAGGTGTGTTGACGTTTATCAGCAGCGGTGCCGCGGAACTATTCGGACGTTCTGCCGAGTCGCTGGTGGGTGCCGGCGTCACGTTGTCCGAATTGATCCATCAGGAAGATCGTCAGGCTGTCAGCACGGCGCGTCACTGGGCAATGTGCGCCCAGATGCGCCATGAGCAGGTATTCAGAATTATCGCCGACCACGAGCGTTGGGTGCTGGAACGTAGTGTGATGATCGAGGGCGAGGACGGAGTGCGCTACTGGGAGGGCTTGCTGCTCGATATCAGCGCCCATAAGGAATCCGAGCGGCAGCTCGACTTCCTTGCGCGACACGATGCTCTGACCGGCCTCCATAATCGTAAAGCCTTCATGGCGGCGGCCGATGAAAATGTCGCGGTTGGCGGGCTGATGATCTATGCCGATATTGATCGCTTTTCCACCGTCAATGATGGGTTGGGTCATGAAGCTGGTGACCAACTGTTGGTATCAATGGGCGAGCGACTGCGACGTCTATTGCCCCCCGGTGGGCTAGTGGCACGACTTGGGGCAGATGAATTTGGTCTCTATCTCCCTCATGGCAATGAGCATCCGGCGCAGGTAGTAGAAGAGCTCCAGCAAAAGATTGAGCGTCCGTTTACGATTCTAGGGCGGCCGCTGATCATCAGCCTGACAGCAGGCTACGCGCTGGCGGAATCGGGTGGTGATGCACAGGCGCTGATGCTGAATGCTGACGTAGCGCTTTATCACGCCAAGTCGCGTGGCGATCATGCGCTGTGCTGGGAGTCGTCGCTGGACAAGCATGTGGCATCACGCATGACGCTGGAACAAGACCTGCGTCAGGCCATTGACCGTGATCAGCTATACCTTCACTACCAACCTCAATTGAATGCAGAGGGCGAGTTGCTAGGTGTTGAGGCGCTGTTGCGCTGGCAGCATCCAGAGCTAGGCATGATCTCGCCCGCGCAGTTCATCCCATTGGCAGAGGAGACAGGGCTGATTTTCCGGCTTGGGCGCTTTGTGCTGGAGGAGGCCTGTGCCCAGATGGTGCGCTGGCAAGAAGTGGGGCTTCACATGCCGCGTATGGCCGTCAATCTTTCGGCGCGGCAGCTGACATCTGGATATGAGCATGAGGTGATCAGCGTACTGGAAAGCCAGAATCTCTCGCCGACGCGGTTGGAGGTTGAGGTGACCGAGACGCTGCTGATTCAGGATATGGAAGGCGGGTTGGCTGTATTGAATGCGTTGCGTGAGCTGGGAGTGAGAGTGGCGCTGGATGACTTCGGGCAAGGTTATTCCTCGCTCTCCTACCTCTCATCGTTACCACTGGATGTCCTCAAGGTGGATCGCAGTTTTGTCATGAAGATGGATGCGCTTGCGATAGTAGACAGCGGTAATCGTTGCCCCAATCATCAAGCCACTCAACTCATAGGGGCCATCATCAGCCTGGGACATTCGCTGGGGCATGAAATTGTGGCGGAAGGTGTCGAGACCGAAGCACAGTTTGAGGGACTGAAGCAGTTGGGTTGTGATTCCTATCAGGGCTTCCTGCTGGCACGCCCGATGTCAGCAGACGCCATTGTCGAGCGATTCATGACAGTAAGTTGATGTATCGCTCTAGCACGCCCTGCATTTTGTGGACATGAGAAAAGCTCTAGGTGCAAAAAAGCCCCGCCTGCAATCATTGCAGGCGGGGCTTTTTTGGTTGGTCTAGCTTATTGGGATCAATCAGCGATGTGCTTCATCAGACAGCGATACGCTCCTGACTGCTCAGCAGTAGATCACGGCTCAACAGCATCCACTGGTCTTCCCAATGCTCTGTCGGGCGTTTTCGATAATCACTGCGCACATATTGACCGATACGGCCTTCTGCACAAGCCAGCAGCAAATTGGCAGCCGCTGTGACAGTAATTGCCGGTCGCAGCCCTTCGCGAGGTTCGGCTTCGCGAAGCACCTGTTTGAGCTGGGTCTCGAGGCGCTCGAACAGCTGCGCCATGCGAACGCGCAGGCGTGCCGTCTCACCGGTAAGTGCATCACCGTTGAGCAATCGACACAGGCCCGGGTTCTTCTCGGCAAAACCCAGCAGTAGACTCAGGATATGGTGCACCCGAGCATGAGCTGTGTCGTTGTCTTGAAGAATCAATGCGATACGCTCGAATAGAGTGGTCTCGATAAACTCGATTAGCCCCTCGAACATTCGCGCCTTGCTGGGGAAATGACGATAAAGTGCCGCTTCTGACACGCCGACCTGACGTGCCAATGCCGCGGTAGTGATACGTTTGCCGCTGTCCTCTTCCAGCATCAATGCGAGTGCCTGAAGGATCTGTTCGCGACGGGATTGTTTTGGATTCGCCTGCGTCATGGGATCTTGTCGTTTCTCGCGGCCTATAGCGATGTGCTATGGGCGGGTACGTGTCCTGAGGCGTGTTGGCTGCCTCGCGCGAAATACCGGGGCATACCCCGGCTTTAGGCTCTTTAAGCCGTAACAGGGTCCGCTTCAGCGTTGCTGATCAGCGTGCCAACCCCGGCATTCGTGAAGATTTCAAGCAGGGTAGCGTGCGGAACGCGGCCATCAATGATGTGTGCGCTACGGACACCTTGTTTTACGGCATCCAGGGCACAGCTGATCTTGGGCAACATGCCGCCGTAGATGGTGCCGTCTTCAATGAGCGCGTCTACCGCTTCAGTGGTCAGGCCAGTCATGACTTCACCTTCGGCATTCAAGAGGCCCGCTACGTTGGTCAGCAACATCAGCTTCTCGGCACCCAATGCCTCGGCGACCTTGCCAGCCACCAGGTCGGCATTGATATTGTAGCTGCGGCCCTCTGCATCGACCCCGATCGGCGCGATGACAGGAATGAAGTCATTGCGTGTCAGCAGCTCGATCAGGTCAGTAGAAACGTGCTCCACTTCACCAACATGACCGATGTCGATGATTTCCGAGGCATTCATGCCCGGCATATGTCCGCTGACCTTGAGCTGACGTGCACGAATCTGACTGTTGTCCTTGCCGGTCAGGCCGATGGCCTTGCCACCGCACTGATTGATCAGATTGACGATGCCTTTGTTGACCAGGCCGCCGAGTACCATCTCGACCACATCCATGGTCTCGGCATCAGTCACACGCATGCCATCAACGAAGCGTGATTCGATGTTGAGCTTGGCGAGTAGAGCACCGATCTGAGGGCCGCCGCCGTGCACGACCACTGGATTGATGCCGACTTCCTTCATCAGCACCATGTCACGTGCAAAGGAGTTGATCAGGGCTTCTTCGGTCATGGCGTTGCCGCCGTACTTGACCACCACGGTCTTGCCGGAGAACTGCTGGATATAAGGCAGGGCTTCGGACAGGACCTCGACCACCTGATGTGGGTCGCGGTTGGCGTGGCTCATCAGCGTATCACTCCACAGAAATTAGGTCCGGAAATTGTCGTCGGAAAAGCATGTGCGGCGACGGGGTCTTCCGTCGCCGCACGTTCTATCTGTCCATCATGTCATATTTGAAACTGTAGAGATGCAGATCAGAAGGGCGCCACGATGCTGGGCTCTGCCTGCTTGAGTGCGGCACGGAAGCTGTCCTTGATGCGCTCCAGGGATTCCTCGGATTTGCCTTCAAAGCGCAGCACTAGCACTGGTGTGGTGTTGGAGGCACGACACAGTCCCCAGCCGTCAGTGTAGTCAACGCGAATACCGTCGAGGGTGGTCTTGACGCCATCAGTCCCGAAGTCGCCTTCACGCGCAAGGCGCTCGACGATAGCGAACTTGGTCTCATCGGTCACCTCGACATTGATCTCGGGGGTGCCGAGGTCCTGCGGATAACGATCGAAGAAGGTGTCAGCGTCCACATCCTGCTTGGCCAGAATCTCCAGCAGGCGTGCGGCACCATAGATACCATCATCAAAGCCGAACCAGCGTTCCTTGAAGAAGATGTGGCCGCTCATTTCGCCGGCCAGCGCCGCGCCGGTTTCCTTCATGCGCGCCTTGATCAGTGAGTGACCAGTGCGCCACATTTCCGGCGTGCCGCCAGCTTTCTCGATCACGGTCGCCAGATTGCCGGTGCACTTGACGTCAAAGATGATGCGCGCGCCCGGCACACGTTCGATCAAATCCTCGGAGAGCGCCATCATCAGGCGATCCGGATACAGGATTTCCCCCTTGGGAGTGACAACGCCAAGACGGTCGCCGTCGCCATCAAAGGCCAGGCCGATATCAGCACCGGTCTCCTTCACCTTGGCAATCAGGTCCTGAAGGTTTTCCGGCTTGCCCGGGTCCGGGTGGTGATTCGGGAAGTTGCCGTCGATCTCATCGAACAGAGCGATGGTGTCAACGCCAAGGCGACGGATGAGCTCTGGCCCCAGCTCACCTGCCACACCATTGCCGCAGTCGACCACTGCCTTGAGCGGACGCTTGACGACCACATCGCCGGTGATCTGCTCCAGGTAGCGCTCACGCACGTCTTCTTCGCGCAGACTGCCTTCGCCTTGGCTCAGGTCATTCTCCGCGAGACGACGATATAGATCGGTAATGGTATCGCCAGACAGGGTTTCGCCCGCCAGAACGATTTTCAGACCATTGTAATTGGCCGGATTATGGCTACCGGTCAGCATCACGCCGGAACGGGTACCTTCCAGGATGTTGGTGGCGTAGTAGAGCACCGGGGTCGGCACCATGCCGATGTCGATGACATCACGGCCGGCATCACGCAGGCCCGCGATCAGCGCCTTGGACAGACGTGGTCCGGAGAGACGGCCATCCCGCGCGACCACGACGGTGGATTCACCGCGTGCAGCGGCTTCGCTGCCGATGGATTGGCCGATGGCGCGTACGCCGTCTTCGGTGAGCGTCTCGTCAACGATCCCACGGATATCGTAGGCGCGAAAAATTGAAGCGGGTACCTGGCTCATGGTGCATCCCTGTCGGTTGAATCAATCATTAAGACTGTGCGGTCGCTTGCTGACCTGTGATGAATGGTGCGAATACCTGAGGCGTTTGAGGTGCCTGGGGTGGCAAGGGCTCAGTGGCGGCCCGAGTGGCCGAAGCCACCCTCACCACGCTCACTGGCGTCGAATTCCGTGACCTCAACCAGCTCTGCCTGCACGACAGGTACTAGCACGTACTGTGCCAGTCGCTCACCGGGTTCCAGCACGAACTCGCTGGTACCGCGGTTCCAGACTGAAATCATCAGTTCGCCCTGGTAGTCGGAATCGATCAAGCCAACCAGATTGCCCAGCACGATGCCGTGTTTGTGACCCAAACCGGAGCGCGGCAGGATCATGCCGGCCAGTGCCGGGTCGGCAATGTGAATTGCGAGGCCAGTACGGACCAACTCACAGGCACCGGGTGCCAGTGTCAGTGGTGTATCCAGCAGGGCCCGCAGGTCCATTCCAGCGCTGCCGGGAGTGGCGTGATGCGGCAGCGGATAGTCGCGAACGCGCTCGTCGAGAATCTTGAGTTCGAGCTGAGGGCGGGTCATCAAGGTGTTTCCTGATCGTCAATGGCAGCAGGTGAGGTTGGTGAAGTGGTGCCATGCTGGGCATCACTCTCGGCACTCATGCTTGTCTTGTGGTGATGAAGCGTCAGCGCGCGGAGTAGTATCTCACGCGCCAGCGCGAATTTTGGGCAGGCGTCGATGGCCTGCTGCGCGATCGAATCACGCTCGTGCCACAACAAGGTGGCGGCATTGGAATCGCTGCCGAAACCAAGTCCCGGCGTACTGACATCATTGGCCACGATCATGTCGAGGCGCTTGCGCGTCAGCTTGTCGCGAGCATAGTGGGCTACATCGCGCGTCTCGGCGGCAAAGCCCACTATCAGAGGCGCTGGCTGTCCGGCGGTGCGGTATTTATGGCTGCGGCTCGCAATACCGGCAATGATATCGGGATTGCGTGTCAGCACGACCTGCATCTGCTCTTCACCCGCCTGTTTCTTGAGCTTGTGCGTGGCGACCTCGGTCGGACGGAAGTCAGCGACGGCGGCGCAACCGATGAAGATATCACTGTCCTCGAACGCTGCCTCCGCCGCAGCTTGCATCTCAAGTGCAGACTCTACGTCGATGCGCTCCACGCCTGCTGGTGTTGACAGGGCGACAGGGCCGCTGATCAACCGCACACTGGCACCCAGTGCCACGGCTTCGGCGGCCAATGCGTATCCCATCTTGCCGGAACTGTGATTGCTCAGGTAGCGCACGGGATCAAGCGCTTCACGAGTCGGGCCAGCAGTCAATGTGATGCGTAGGCCACTGGCTGGCAGCTCACTTGAAGCAGCCGTTGAGTGGCTTGATACGACGGTGCCTGAAGTGAGCTGCTCACTCAGTGCTTTAAAGATGTCGTCTGGCTCCAGCATGCGGCCAGCACCGATATCGCCGCAGGCCTGTTCGCCGCTATCTGGCCCAAGCAGTGTCCATCCATCAGCGACCAATTGTTGAGCATTACGCTGTGTCGCAGGGTGCCCCCACATGGCTTGATTCATCGCTGGGGCCATTACCCAGTGCGCATCATTCGCTAGGCACAACGTAGTTAGCAGATCATCAGCATGGCCATGGGCTAGCCGCGCCATCAGGTCGGCCGTGGCGGGAGCAATGAGAATGACCTCTGCCCAGCGTGCCAGTTCGATATGACCCATGCCGGCTTCGGCCTCAGGGTCGAGCAATGATGTATGCACTGGATTGCCCGACAGTGCCTGCAGGGTCAGTGGCGTAATGAAGGCTTGGGCTCCCTCCGTCATGGCAACACGTACCTCACACCCCGCCTTTTTCAAAAGGCGAGTGAGGAGGGCGGCTTTGTAGGCCGCAATGCCACCGCTAATGCCTAGCAGAATGCGCCGTCCGGTGAGTGAGTGCATGGTATGTCCTGCGTCCCTGATTCGTCGATTTTTAAGCGCTTGAGTCTGCCCTCTACCATATCACCGTGATGCAACCTTGCGTAGCGTCTCCGGCAGCGTACGGCGGCTGTCGCGAGTGCATTGACTGGCCTTCCCTCCTGCCCTTCCATCTTGGCTTTCAAGGCTTGCGTTGAAGGAATAAGCGTTGAGAGTGCTGGTGGCAGGCTTGGAGTGAGGTGACCACTCTTCTCATGCTTTACGACCAGGTGAGTCTGGTGTGAAGCACTTGTCGGCGCCTGCGCTGGATATTGATCCGCCGCCGTATTTCGGGCAACACGGAAGGAGCAGGGCATGGGGATTCGGGAGTGGCCAGTCGGGGAGCGCCCGCGTGAAAAGTTGATTTCGCTAGGTGCTGCGGCATTGTCAGATGCTGAGCTGTTGGCGATATTCTTGCGAGTCGGCATCAAGGGGCGTTCTGCCGTTGATCTGGCTCGTGACCTGCTGACCACCTTTGGTGGGCTTAGACCGTTGTTGGAGGCAACGAAAGACGAATTCTGTGCCGCCAGAGGTCTTGGTGATGCCAAGTATGTCCAACTGCAGGCTTCGCTTGAGCTATCGCGTAGACATCTGGAAAGCTTGTTGATGCGCGGTGCAGCGCTGACGTCGCCTGTCCTGGTAAGGCGCTATCTGTCATCGCATCTACGCGATTTGCCGCATGAGGTCTTCGCGGCGCTTTTCCTTGATAGTCAGCATCGCGTCATACGCTTTGAAACGCTGTTCACTGGCACACTGGATGCTGCTGCGGTCTATCCGCGCGAAGTGGTCAAGCGTGCGTTAGCACTTAATGCAGGCGCCTTGATTCTGGCCCACAATCACCCATCAGGTGTTGCTGAGCCCAGCGATGCCGATCGACGAATCACTCAACGATTGGAAGAGGCGCTGGGCCTGTTTGATATTCGTGTGCTGGATCATTTCGTGGTGGGTGACGGTGAAGTCATCTCTTTTGCGGAGCGTGGCTGGTTATAAAAGAGCGAATGGCCAGCGTCATGTGAGACATGCTGTATGACGGGGGATTGCAAAACAGGGCACTGATTGTGGTAATGTTGCGCCTCCCGTATCACCCACCACAGAATTCGCGACCACTCTGGCCGACATTGGCTGAGTGAAGCGTTCGGCTAAGCAAGCGGCTGTACCGATGTGACACTTCGGGCACGGGCGTGTTGGCGAAAAAAATCCGACTTGGGCGTGCTTTCGCGTCACTCTTCGGGTAAAATGCTGCGCCTGCACGTTCCAGTACCCTGAAGCTTGTCTTCCGGAATGGACGTAACACACTTTGAAATCAGGGCATGAGGCGGCGCCTGCCACTTCCGGTTTGCCCGACAGGTTTTGAACAACTTAGCCAACGCAGCGGTTGGAGGCTCCAATGTCCAAAGTATGTCAGGTTACCGGCAAGCGCCCGGTGACTGGTAACAATGTTTCTCACTCCCAGCGCAAGACTCGTCGCCGGTTCCTGCCGAACCTGCACACCCACCGTTTCTGGGTTGAATCCCAGCAGCGCTTCGTCAAGCTGCGTGTCTCTACCAAGGGCATGCGCATCATTGACAAGAAGGGTATCGACGATGTCCTCAAGGACCTCACTGCACGTGGCGAGCGCTTCTAAATTTTAGAAGACAGCCCTTGTAGCAATGGCAACCGGACCGAGAGCAATGCTTTCATCCGTTCGGTGAATGCGAATGTGGAAGGAAACTGAAAATGCGTGACAAGATCAAATTGGTGTCAAGTGCCGGTACAGGTCACTTCTACACCACCGACAAGAACAAGCGTAACACTCCGGACAAGCTTGAATTCAAGAAGTACGATCCGGTTGTTCGCAAGCACGTGATGTACAAGGAATCCAAGATCAAGTGATCTTGTTTCCCGTCAGCGTGCTGTCGGAATCCTCGAAAACCCGGTCCTGACCGGGTTTTCGAGTATCTGGATACTGCCCGATTGGGCATATCCCGCAACAGGGTGTCGGCACTGGCCGTCGCCCTGTTGCGCGTTTGGCCGTAAGTCGAGGACAAAGCATGCCCGAATTACCAGAAGTCGAGACGACTCGTCGCGGTATCGCGCCGTTGGTTGAGGGGCAGGAAGTTACCGAGGTGATCGTTCGTCAGCCACGTCTGCGTACGCCTGTCCCTGGAGAGCTTGCCGAATGGTTGGTCGGACATCGCTTTGGTGAATTGTCTCGGCGCGCCAAGTATCTGTTACTGCCTATTGCTGAGGGCCATCTACTCTGGCATCTAGGCATGTCGGGTAGTCTCAGATTGGTACCGCTGGGCACTCCGCCGCGTACTCACGACCACGTGGATGTGGTGCTGGGCAACGGGCAGATACTTCGCTATCACGACCCGCGTCGCTTTGGTTTCGTGGATTTCGTGAGTGGCGATCCGTATGCGGATATTCGGTTGAGCCGGCTGGGGCCTGAACCGCTGTCCTCGGCATTTACCGGTGAGTATTTCTTCACGCGCTCGCGCCGTCGCCGTGTCGCGATCAAGCCGTTCTTGATGGATAACGCCAACGTGGTCGGGGTGGGTAACATCTACGCCAGCGAAGCGCTATTCATGGCCGGTATTGATCCGCGTCGACCTGCGGGTGAAGTGACCCGCGAAGAGTGCGATCGTCTAGTCACATCGGCAAGTACGGTGCTGGCGGCGGCCATTGAGCAGGGCGGCACGACCCTGCGTGACTTCGTTGGCGGTGATGGTAAGCCGGGCTACTTCGCCCAACGCCTCAATGTCTACGGACGTGGTGGCGAGCCGTGTCGCGAATGCGGTCATGAGATCACGAGTCTGGTGCTAGGCCAGCGGGCGAGCTGTTTTTGCCCTTACTGCCAGCACTAGACCACTGCTTGACCGGGGGGCTCCGTGACCGGGGTCGCCTTGACGACTAGAATAGGCCCGTTCGGGCGCGTCCTGTCGTCGTCCTGTCCCCTTTCTCTGCTTTCTGGATATTTCCTGTGACTGAACGTCTGCGCCTGAAAAAGAATGCTGATCGCCGCCTCAAGGCTGGCCATCTGTGGCTGTACTCCAATGAAGTCGACATCGTCGAGACACCGCTCAAGAATTTCGAGCCGGGCGCTCAGGCCATCATCGAGGCCAGCAATGGCCGTGCGATGGGCGTGGCATACGTCAACCCGAACTCGCTGATCTGTGCACGTATCGTGTCGCGCGACCCGGAGCAGCGTCTCGATCGCTCGCTGTTGGTTCATCGCTTCAATCAGGCACTGGCCCTGCGTGAGAGTCTTTACGACAAGCCTTACTATCGCCTGGTACATGGTGAAGGTGATCTGTTGCCGGGGCTGGTCGTTGATCGTTTTGGCGACGTATTGGTGTGTCAGCTGAATACGTTTGGCATGGAGCGTCTGGCGGAAGTGATCGTCGATGCGCTGCTGAAGGTCGTCAAGCCGACGGCCATCGTATTCAAGAACGATTCCAGCGGTCGTCGTCAGGAACAGCTCGATCGTAGCGTCGAAGTTGTCTACGGCGAACTGCCGGACCAGGTCATGCTGGAAGAGAATGGCGTCAAGTTCACTGCGCCAGTACTCGACGGCCAGAAAACCGGTTGGTTCTACGATCACCGCGACAACCGTGCCTGGCTCAATCGCCAGGTAAAGGGTAAGCGCGTATTGGATCTATTCAGCTATGTCGGTGGCTGGGGCGTGCAGGCAGCAGCGAATGGTGCCAGTGAAGTGCTGTGTGTCGACTCTTCTGCTGCCGCACTGCAACGCGTCTCTGACAATGCCGTGCTCAATGGTGTCGAAGACCGTGTCTCCACCGCGGAAGGTGATGTCTTCGAGGCCATGGCTGCACTGCGTGCTGAAAGCGAGCAGTTTGACGTGATCATCGTCGATCCGCCGGCCTTCATCCGCAAGCGCAAGGACATCACCAACGGCGAGCGTGCCTATGCGCGTCTGAATCGTGAAGCCATGCGTCTGCTGGGTCGTGACGGTTTGCTGATGTCAGGTTCCTGCTCCATGCATCTGGCGCCGGACCGTCTGATGGATGTCGTACGTGGTGCTGTGCGCCATCAGGATCGCCACGGTCAGGTCATCTTCCAGGGGCATCAGGGCAGTGATCATCCGGTGCATCCATCGATTCCCGAGACGTCCTATCTCAAGGCGCTTGGTCTGCGGGTCTATCGCGACTGATCTCTTGTTGCCGCTCGATCATGACAATGCCGCCCCTCGGGGCGGCATTGTCGTTTCTGGCCTGTTCGTTCTGGCCTGTCCGTTTCTGATTACATCGCGCTCAGTCAGTCGTTTTCAGCCCAAGGACTCTGATAGTCTGAGAGCATGTATAAACGACTGACATCACATCACAATCTCGTGCTCATCGATCACTGGCGCAATCTGCTGGAGAGTGAAGGGATTCCCTGTGAATTGCGCAACCGTTTGCTTGGCGCGGCAGCGGGTGAGTTGCCGGTGCACGATTGCGAACCTCAGCTGTGGGTGGCCGAGCACAATCTGTCGCGTGCCAAACGTCTACTGGCGCGTATTGAGGCGGCGCCTACGCAGCCGGATTGGCAGTGTGCGTGTGGAGAGCAGCTCGAAGGTAGCTTCAGTGAGTGTTGGGCCTGTGGCGCCAGTGCACCGCTGGGCGAAGGAAGGCACAAGGAGGAGCGCGATGGTGATGTTCACGATGATCCGGAGTTTGTCGCATGAGTGCTGATGGCCAGACGACTGAGGCGCCCACCGGGCCTGATACGTTGAAGGAGCCCTCTGCTGGAGACTGGGCGCTGCCGCGTCCTTTTCTGTTGCCCATCACGGTGAACCGGGAAGCGTTGGATGGCTATGGTCATGTCAATAACGCCGAGTATGTGCGCTGGCTTGAGCGCATCAGCTGGGCGCATTCCGAGGCACTTGGGCTCGGGATTGAGCACTACCGAGAGCATGATCGCGGCATGGCGGTACATCGTCATGAGATCGATTACCTGGCCAGTGCCCGCCTTGATGAATCATTGATGTTGGCGACCTGGCTGGTGGACTGTGATGGTCGCCTCAGTCTGACACGACGCTTCCAACTGCGACGCTGCTCGGATGGCTTGACATTATTGGCGGCGCGCACACGTTTTGTATGTATTGAGCTCTCGAGTGGGCGCGCGCGACGGATGCCAGCTGCCTATCGTGAGTGCTACGGGGCAGCGTTGGTGAGCGAGGATTCTGCATAGTAGCCAACATTCCCTGCATTCTTCTGTGAAGAGGATGTGATTTGGTGGATGCCGCTAGCATCTGGCTGGCGAGACAGCGTTATGTCTGCTGTGCTTAGAGAGTGTCATGTGTAATGTGCGGCATTCTCTAGCTGCACTTCGTTAGTAGTGCTTCGCCAACAGTACTTTGCAAGTTCCACTCCGCCAGCAGTACTCCGCCAGCAGTACAAGGAATTCGCCATGCAGATCGCCGTGCCGAAGGAAATCAAGAACCATGAATATCGCGTTGCACTCACTCCCGCGGGGGTGCGTGAGCTGATTGCCCATGGGCATGAGGTCACGGTCGAGTGTGGCGCAGGAGAGGGCAGCGGTTATAGTGATGCCGAGTATCAGGGCGTTGGGGCGCGACTGGAATCCGCTGTCGAGCGTGTCTTCTCTTCCGCTGAGCTTATCCTCAAGGTCAAGGAACCCCAGCCGAGCGAGGTGGCCCGCCTCTCGAAGGGACAGACGCTCTTCACCTATCTGCATCTGGCCGCCGCGCGTGAACTGACCGAGAGTTTACTGGCCAGTGGCGTGACCGCGATTGCTTACGAAACGGTGACGGATGCCGCAGGAGGCTTGCCGCTGCTGGCACCGATGAGTCGTGTCGCGGGGCGTATGGCCATCCAGGCCGGTGCGCATGCGCTGGAAAAGGCCCAGGGCGGGCTGGGCGTGCTATTGCCGGGTGTTCCCGGTGTCGCTCCAGCGCGCGTCACGGTGATTGGTGGAGGTGTCGTGGGCGAGAACGCCGCGCGTATGGCGCTGGGGCTGGGCGCTGAAGTCGTGATTCTTGATACCTCATTGGCTCGCCTCGAAACGCTGGATCATCGTTATCAAGGTCAGATTCGCACTGTCTACTCCACGTCAGAAGCGCTGGACGAAGCGGTACGCCACTCTGCGCTCATCATCGGGGCGGTACTGGTGCCCGGTGCTGCGGCCCCCAAGCTGATTCGGCGCGAGCATCTGCGCAACATGACACCGGGGGCGGTGCTGGTCGACGTCGCGATCGATCAGGGCGGCTGCTTCGAGACCAGCCGACCGACCACGCATGCTGATCCTATCTATCTGGTCGATGGCATCGTCCACTACTGCGTGGCCAACATGCCGGGCGCCGTATCGCGTACATCGACTCAGGCTCTCACCAGTGCCACGCTTCCGTATGTCGTACGCCTCGCCAATGGTGGCTTCCGCAAGGTGTTAAGTGAAGATCGCCACTTTGCTGGTGGCCTCAATGTCCACGATGGCCACCTGATTCTGCCTGAAGTGGGAGAAGCTTTTGACATGCCTGTCACGCCACTGGATGAGGCGCTGAGATAAGGTGGTGAGGAGGGCGGAGCAGCCCTTACGAAGGCTATCCACCTCGGGGTAAGATAATGGCATCATGCATCGGGGCATCCGTCAGAGGCGGCTGCCCCGATGCGACTTGCTTGCAAGATTATCCCGACACAGACGGCCAAGAAGTGCATCCATGACCAAGACCCGCGTTCTTACCGGCATTACGACCACCGGCACCCCTCACCTCGGCAACTATGTCGGCGCCATCAAGCCCGCCATTGAGGCCAGCCAGGACCCAACGGTCCAGTCCTTCTATTTCCTCGCTGACTTCCACGCCCTGATCAAGTGTCAGGACCCGAAGCGAGTGCAGGAGTCGCGCCGTGAGATCGCCGCGACCTGGCTGGCGCTGGGCCTGGATACCGACAACGCCATCTTCTATCGCCAGTCGGACGTGCCGGAGATTCCGGAGCTGATGTGGTTGCTCAACTGTGTCTGCGCCAAGGGCCTGATGAATCGTGCACATGCCTACAAGGGTGCCGTGGCCGAGAACGAGGAAGCGGGCATCGAGGATGCAGATCGCGGCATCAGCATGGGTCTGTTCAGCTATCCGGTGCTGATGGCGGCGGACATCCTAATGTTCAATGCTCACAAGGTGCCGGTCGGACGTGACCAGATCCAGCATATCGAGATGGCACGTGACATGGCAGGGCGTTTCAACCACCTCTTCAAGGGCAATTACTTCACCATGCCCGAGGCGGTGACCGACGAGAAATCCCAGCTGCTGCTGGGCCTCGACGGCCGCAAGATGTCCAAGAGCTACAACAACACCATTCCGCTGTTCGGCACCGAGAAGCAGCTGCTCAAGAGCGTGCGCAAGATCAAGACCAACTCGCTGGAGCCGGGGGAGCCGAAGGACCCGGATACCTGTTCCCTGTTCCAGATCTATTCGGCCTTCGCCACCGAGGCGGAAGTCGCCGCCATGCGTGAGCAGTACGCCGCCGGCATTGGCTGGGGCGATGCCAAGAATCAGCTGTTCGAGTATCTGAACGATCATCTCAAGGCTCCGCGTGAGCGTTACGTCGAGCTGATGGATGATCCGGCGCATGTCGAGGCCATTCTCAAACGTGGTGCCGAGCGTGCACGTGATGAGGCCGCGCCGATGATGACGCGTCTACGGAGTGCAGTGGGCCTGGGCAACTTCATCTAAGCCCACCTGTCAGGTTGCCTTCGAGTGCATCCTCCTTCCATCGCTTTTACGCGTGAATGAGCTCAGCACCATGAGCGTGAAACGCCCGTCATTGACCTCAATGGCGGGCGTTTCTGTTGGTCGGGATCGTGGATGAGGTTGTGGGAAAGTATTAGCCTCTCCATATATCTTAAAAGAATGATTAGCTCGCTTAAAATTCATTCACAGGCATAAAGAGGCGCGCTAGGCTTGGCGCATTGAAGGAAAGCGACATGATTATATCCAAGGGGAGCAAGACATGAGTCACCAAGCGATGCCGGGCAAGGCCAGTGAGCCTGCTCTGCCCTCTACCACCATCAGTCCGCGGGCCATCTGGGCTGGTGGCCTGCTAGTGATTGCCGCAGTGCTGCTGACGCTGGTGTCTGGCTGGCGTCAGGGCCTGTTGCTACTGATCGGCGGTGCCCTGGGTGTGGTGCTTTATCACGCCGCCTTCGGCTTCACCTCGGCATGGCGAGTGTTCATCACAGATCGCCGTGGTCGTGGCCTGCGCGCTCAGATGCTGATGCTGGCGATTGCCGTAGTGCTGTTCTTCCCTGTGCTGGCGGGGGGCAGTCTGTGGGGGCAGGAGGTTTCTGGCTTCGTCTCGCCGCTGGGCACCTCAGTGGTGGTCGGTGCCTTCCTGTTCGGGCTCGGCATGCAGCTGGGCGGCGGTTGCGCCTCGGGCACGCTGTTCACCGTCGGTGGCGGCAATGCACGCATGATGATCACCCTGATCTTCTTCTGCGTTGGCTCCGTGATCGGTACCGCGCACTTCAGCTGGTGGCAGAGCCTGCCATCACTGCCGGCGGTCTCGCTGGTGGATAGCTTCGGCGCACTGGGTGGCATCATCGTAAGCCTGGTGCTGTTCGCCATCATCGTGGTGGTGACGCGTACGCTGGAAAAGCGCCGTCATGGTTCGCTTGAGAAAGCAGCCGTGACTGATAGCCAACCGCGCGGCCTGTCACGCTTCCTGCGAGGGCCCTGGCCGCTGCTGGCGGGGGCCGTGGCACTGGCACTGCTCAACTTTGCGACGCTGGCGCTGGCTGGCCGTCCGTGGGGCATCACCTCGGCCTTCGCGCTGTGGGGCACCAAGGCCTATACCGCGCTGGGTTTCGATGTCAGCGACTGGGGCTACTGGCAAGCAGCAGGTAATGCCAAGGCGCTGGCTGCACCGCTTTACCATGACATCACCACGGTCATGAATATCGGTATCATTGTCGGTGCGCTGGCGGCGGCACTACTGGCAGGCAAGTTCGCACCGAAGTGGAACATTCCGCTACGTTCGCTGGTCGCGGCCGTGCTGGGTGGGTTAATGCTTGGCTACGGCGCACGCTTGGCCTTCGGCTGCAATATCGGTGCCTACTTCGGCGGCATCGCCTCCGGCAGCCTGCACGGCTGGTTGTGGTTGGTAGCAGCCTTCGCTGGCAATATGCTGGGGGTGCGTCTGCGACCCTTCTTCTCGTTGGCACCGCGTAAGGCGGTTTCGCGAGCTGACCTCGCATAAAGAACGCACGAGAAAGGCATGAAATCAGGTGCCTTAAGCCAATGTAAGCGCCTTGTTTGAGCCATCAGTGATGGATTAAGCGAGGCGTTTTGCGTTGTAAGGGTCTCCTCGCTACGCAACGTCAGGCAACCCCGACCAGACTGCCGAAGCATAAGGTGCGCATGTTATCATCCGGCCTTGGTCGTACGTGGTAGTCGCACGTCGACAGGTCCCTCGGGCGTACGGCAGCCTGCAGTCATTCTGCGGTGAGTGTCGGACGTGAGGTCGTCCCAACTGATTCAAGAGTCCCGCCATGACCGATACTTCCAAGCGCTCCCTGTATATTCCCTATGCCGGCCCGAGCCTGCTCGAAATGCCGCTGCTCAACAAAGGCAGCGCCTTTAGCCTTGAAGAGCGTGTCAGCTTCAATCTGATGGGCCTGCTGCCGCAGAATGTCGAGAGCATCGAGGAGCAGGTCGCGCGCGTCTACAGTCAGTATCAGCAATGCACCAATGATCTCGACAAGCACATCTTGTTGCGCTCGGTGCAGGACGACAACGAGACCCTGTTCTTCCGTGTGATTGAAGAACACCTCGAAGAGATGATGCCGATCATCTACACCCCGACCGTTGGTCAGGCGTGCGAGGAATTCTCTAACATATACCGTAATCACCGCGGCCTGTTCATCTCCTATCCAGACCGCGAGCACATGGATGACATCCTGCGCTCCGCAACCAAGGACAACGTCAAGGTCATCGTTGTCACCGATGGCGAGCGTATTCTGGGTCTGGGCGATCAGGGTATTGGCGGCATGGGCATTCCCATCGGCAAGCTGTCGCTGTACACCGCCTGTGGCGGCATCAGCCCAGCCTACACTCTGCCGATCTCGCTGGATCTGGGCACCAACAATCAGAAGCTGCTCGACGACCCGCGTTACATGGGCTGGCGTCACGAGCGTGTCACTGGCGATGATTACAACGCCTTTGTCGCTGACTTCATCACTGCCGTGAAGCGCCGTTGGCCGAAAGCGCTGATCCAGTTCGAGGATTTCGCGCAGGCCAACGCCATGCCGCTGCTCGAGCGTTATCGTGATGAGGTCTGCTGCTTCAACGATGATATCCAGGGCACTGCCTCCGTGGTCGTCGCGACCCTGATGGCGGCCTGCAAGGCCAAAGGTGAGAAGCTCTCCGATCAGCGCGTCACCTTCCTGGGGGCTGGTAGCGCCGGTTGTGGTATCGCTGAGATGATCGTCGTGGCGATGGTCAAGGAAGGTATGGACGAGCGCGAAGCACGCAAGCGCGTTTATATGGTCGATCGCTTCGGCCTGCTGACCAGCGACATGGAAGGACTGTATGACTTCCAGAATCGTCTGGCACATGACGCTGCAAGCGTTACCGAACTTGGCGATCGCGGTCTGCTGGATGTGGTCAAAGGCACACATCCAACGATACTGATCGGTGTGTCCGGTCAGCGTGGCCTGTTCAGCGAAGAGGTGATTCGTGCCATGCATGCCGGCTGCGAAAGCCCGCTGGTCATGCCGTTGTCCAATCCCACTTCCCGTGTCGAAGTAACGCCGGCCGAAGTGATCGAATGGACTGACGGCAAGGCGTTGGTCGCGACCGGTAGTCCGTTCGCACCGGTCGAGCACAACGGCCACATCCATGCGATTGCCCAGTGCAACAATGCCTACATCTTCCCGGGCATCGGTCTGGGTGTACTGGCAGCCAATGCTTCGCGTATCACCGACAACATGCTGATGGCCGCCGCCAATGCATTGGCCAACAACGCGCCCATCGTCGTGAAGGGTGAAGGTGCACTGCTGCCGTCTCTGGGCGACATCCAGTCCATCAGCCGCCAGATCGCCTTTGATGTGGCGCGTCAGGCACAAACCGATGGTGTGGCTTTGGCCTCCAGCGAAGAAGTGGTTCTCGCCAACATCGAGAAGAACTTCTGGCAGCCACGCTATCGCTCCTACCGTCGCAAGGCATTCTAAACTCTCATCATGAGAGTGCCGCATAAAGAAACCCCCGCAGGCTCAGCCTGCGGGGGTTTTTGTCTTTCTGGTACTTAAGATTCAACCACCTTCAATGGGATTGAGGATTACAGCATGCCGCGCAGCACGTACTGAAGGATACCGCCGTGGCGGTAGTACTCCAGCTCGTTATCGGTATCGATGCGGCACAGCGCCTCGACTTTCTGCTCGCCTTTCTTGCCCTTGAAAGTCACCTTGACCTTGCCGCCAGCGCTCAGATCATTCAATCCGCTGATACTGACTTCTTCGTCACCAGTCAGCCCCAGCGATTGACGGCTCTCGCCTTTAGGGAACTGCAGCGGTACCACGCCCATGCCAATCAGGTTGGAGCGGTGGATGCGCTCGTAAGATTCGGCAATCACCGCACGCACGCCCAGTAGCAGGGTGCCCTTGGCTGCCCAGTCACGTGAGGAGCCGGTACCGTATTCCTTGCCCGCCACCACAACCAGAGGGGTCTTGTCCTCGGCGTACTTCATGGCAGCATCGTAGATCGCCATCTGTTCGCCGGACGGCACGTGACGTGTCTCGCCGCCCTCGACGTCATCGAGCATCTCGTTACGGATACGCACGTTGGCGAAGGTGCCGCGCATCATCACTTCGTGGTTACCACGGCGTGAACCATAGGAGTTGAAGTCCTTGACCTCGACACCGTGCTCCTTGAGGTAGCGACCCGCTGGACTATCCGGCTTGATGGCGCCAGCCGGCGAAATGTGGTCGGTGGTCACCGAGTCGCCAAGCATGGCCAGTACACGGGCGTTCTCGACGTCCTTGATGGGTTCCGGCTCACGGCCCATGCCTTCGAAGAATGGAGGATGCTGAATGTAGGTGGAGTCTTTCCATTCATACACCTCGGCTTCCGGGACTTCGATGGCCTGCCAGGTTTCGTCGCCATTGAAGACCTCGGCGTACTCCTTGCGATACATGTCGGTACGCACCTGCTCGACAGCCGTGGCAATTTCCGCTTGGGTCGGCCAGATGTCCTTGAGGAAGACATCATTGCCCTCGGTATCCTTGCCCAGCGGCTCCTTGGAGAGGTCGGTACGCACGGTGCCGGCTAGCGCATAGGCGACCACCAAGGGCGGCGACGCCAACCAGTTGGTGCGCACGTTGGGATGCACGCGGCCCTCGAAGTTGCGGTTGCCCGATAGCACCGAGGCGATCGTCAGGTCTCGCTCGTTGATGGCAGCTTCGACGGGGTCAGGCAGTGGGCCGGAGTTACCGATACAGGTGGTGCAGCCGTAGCCGACCAGATTGAAGCCCAGCGCGTTGAGATCTTCCTGCACACCGGCGGACGTCAGATATTCGGTGACCACCTTGGAGCCCGGTGCTAGCGAGGTCTTGACCCATGGCTTGCTGCGCAGGCCCTTCTCACGCGCCTTGCGTGCCACCAGACCAGCGGCCAGCATTACGCTGGGGTTGGAGGTGTTGGTGCAGGAGGTGATGGCCGCGATGACGACATCACCGTGATCAAGGCGGAAGGTTTCGCCCTCAAGTTCACTGTAACCGGCGTCCTTGCCATAGCTTTGCTCGACATCGACGGCGGTCTGGCCGCCTTCGGAAAGCCACTTGCCTTCTTCGATATCCGGCACCTCACCAAGCTGCTCATCGAGAATCTTTTCGAAGACTTGCTTGATGTCGGTCAGTGCGACGCGGTCCTGCGGACGCTTGGGGCCCGCGAGGCTGGCCACGACTTCAGTCATGTCCAGCTCAAGAGTATCGGAGAACACCGGCTCGTGACCGGGCTCACGCCACAGGCCTTGCTCTTTGGCATAGGCCTCGACCAACGCGATCTGCTCGTCGGAGCGGCCAGACAGACGCATGTAGTTGAGCGTCTCGCCATCCAGAGGGAAGAAACCGCAGGTAGCCCCATACTCCGGTGCCATGTTGGCGATGGTGGCGCGATCTGCCAGCGGCAGGTCATCGAGGCCATCACCATAGAACTCGACGAACTTGCCGACCACACCACGGCTTCTCAGCATCTGGGTGACGGTCAGCACCAGATCCGTGGCGGTGATGCCTTCGTTGAGCTTGCCGTTCAGCTTGAAGCCGACCACTTCGGGAATCAGCATCGATACCGGCTGACCGAGCATGGCAGCTTCCGCTTCGATGCCACCAACCCCCCAGCCAAGTACACCCAGACCGTTGATCATGGTGGTGTGAGAGTCAGTGCCGACCAGGGTATCGGGATACGCGAATGTCTTGCCGTCTTCTTCACGGGTAAAGACCGCACGTCCCAGGTACTCGAGATTGACCTGGTGGCAGATGCCAGTGCCTGGCGGTACGACGGAGAAGTTGTCGAAGGCCTGCTGGCCCCAGCGCAGAAACTCGTAGCGCTCGCGGTTGCGCTCCATCTCGATACGCACGTTGTCCTTGAAGGCCGAGGCATCACCGTAGTGATCCACCATCACCGAGTGATCGATGACCAGATCAACTGGCGTCAGCGGATTGACCTTCTCTGGATCAGCGCCCAGCTTCTTGACGGCATCACGCATCGAGGCCAGATCAACCACGCCCGGCACACCGGTGAAGTCCTGCATCAGCACGCGAGCGGGGCGATAGCCGATCTCATGTGTGCTGGAGGCGGTCTTCTGCCAGTCTGCCAATGCCTTGATGTCAGCCTTGGTAGCGGTCTCGCCGTCTTCAAAGCGCAGCTGATTTTCCAGCAGTACCTTGAGCGTGAAGGGCAGGCGCGTCAGGTCACCCAGCGTCTCGGCCGCTTTCTTCAGCGAGTAGTAGTGATACTGCTTGTCTCCAACTTTCAGTTCCGAGAGCGTGTTGAGCGAATCCAGTGACTGAGAGTGCTGGGAACCCATGATTCTCCTCCTTGTCATTATCTTGCCCGGTCCGACAACTGATGATTCATCACGCAGCTATCTCGAACAGCGATGTCAGGTGCTGTCTGGCCGGATGCGAAGCGTCGCAGGCGAGCGATATCCAAATCGCCAATGTCGGCATAGTTAAAGCTATGGTCATCATGTGACAGGAATTCAAGCATTCGCAACGCATTGGCCGCAGTATAAGTAAGGAACCCCGCGTCGCGTTCGCTGCCATACAGGTGAGAGTCGGCGGTCGCCGATACTGAAGTCATGGAGGTTGCCATGCGTAATGATACCACTGAACGCCCGGAGCCCACGGGGCTGCCGGATGATGATGAAGTGCTGGATGCTGCCGTTGAGCAATGGCTGGCGGAGCATTCTGCTGGCCAGCCCGATGAATGGCCAGGGCATGAGTTACTCGAGAGTGAAGGAGAGGAGGCGACCAATGATGCGCTGCATGAAGCCGAGATCAACTGCCCTTACTGCGATACTCCCTTCACGTTGTTTCTTGATCTCGATGAAGGCAGCTTGCTGAATATTGTCGATTGCGAACGTTGCTGTCAGCCGATTCAGGTACGCCAGCATGTCGATCCGGTCAGTGGTGAGCTGGAGGGGTTGGATATCGGTCAGGACGACGACGTTCTATAATCCAGACGCCGCACGATTCCTCTAGCAGGATATTCTGGTCATGCAGTGCTTTGGCTTCATAGTGCGAGTACCCTTGCCGGAAGGTGTTTGGTAGCACTGTCATTGAGCTGCCATAGCCAATTTCTATGATGCTGATTGTGGCAAACATTTGGCATCCGCCACGTGTGACGATTAGTCTGTGTGGCGATTCATCACAAAGGCAGCCCGCTGCCTTTAACATCATCATTTCCTCAGGAGATCACCATGAGCGTATTGGTCGGACGTCAAGCCCCGGATTTCGAAGCCGCAGCAGTACTGGGCGACGGCACCATCGTTGACAACTACAAGCTGTCCGATTCCAAGGGCAAGCTACGCGTGCTGTTCTTCTGGCCGCTGGATTTCACCTTCGTATGCCCGTCTGAAATCATCGCCCACGACAACCGTCTGGCGAAGTTCAAGGAACTCGGCGTTGAAGTCATCGGTGTGTCCATCGATTCCCAGTTCACTCACCACGCATGGCGCAAGACCTCTCCGGACGCTGGCGGCATCGGTGAAGTCGGCTTCCCGATCGTGGCTGACGTCAAGCACGAAATCGTCCAGGCCTACGGCATTGAGCATCCGGAAGCAGGCGTCGCGCTGCGCGCTTCCTTCTTGATCGACGAAGATGGTGTCGTTCAGCACCAGGTCGTCAACAACCTGCCACTGGGCCGTAACGTCGACGAGATGGTCCGCATGGTCAAGGCCCTGCAGTTCCACCAGACCAACGGCGAAGTTTGCCCGGCAGGCTGGGAAGAAGGTCAGGAAGGCATGAAGGATACTGCTGAAGGCGTCGCCAAGTATCTGGCAGGCCACTCCAGCAGCCTGTAAGCCGCTAGGCTGTCCTTCGGTAAGTTGATTGCCGAGCGACTTGTCATCTACCTCTCGACACTCTCGCGAGGTAGATGACGCAGAAGCCGCTGCCTCTGGCGGCGGCTTCTGCATTTCTGATCTGCATTTCTGATCTGCATTTCTGATCTGAATGCTTGGTCTGCATATCAAGGGAGGAAGGCGTCAGTCATAAGCTTCTGCCATGCCGGTCTGAGGCCAATGCTGAAAGCCGTCGCTGTCTGCGCTACCCTGCCAATCCTGTTGCGCGAGCATCAGGTGTCTTATCACTACATGCAGTGCACTGAGCCATGTTGATCGCCTGTCATCACGTGGTGTGCCATTCGATGGCCTGCATCGCTCAGTACATTGACTGGCTTGCTGTCCCGCGCGCGGATGGCAAGCCGATGCCATCTGTTTTATCTGTTATCGAGGTCATCCATGAGTAATGTCCGTCACGAACGCCTGATCATTCTCGGTTCCGGCCCAGCGGGTTACACCGCTGCCGTCTATGCTGCGCGCGCCAACCTCAAGCCGCTGCTGATCACTGGCCTGCAGATGGGTGGTCAGCTGACCACCACGACTGATGTCGATAACTGGCCGGGTGATGACGCTGGCGTTCAGGGGCCAGAGCTGATGGAGCGCATGCGCCGTCATGCTGAGCGCTTCGAGACCGAAGTGCTGTTTGATCACATCAATGAAGTCACGCTTGGCGAGCGTCCGTTCATGCTCAAGGGCGACAATGGCAGTTATACCTGCGATGCGCTGATCATCGCCACCGGTGCCAGTGCCCAGTATCTGGGCCTGCCGAGCGAGCAGCAGTTCATGGGCCAGGGCGTATCGGCCTGTGCAACCTGCGATGGCTTCTTCTATCGCAATCAGGAAGTCGTGGTCGTCGGTGGCGGCAATACTGCCGTCGAGGAAGCGCTGTATCTGTCCAATATCGCTTCCAAGGTCACGCTGGTGCACCGTCGTGACAGCTTGCGTGCTGAGAAGATTCTGCAGGACAAGCTGTTCGAGAAGGTCAAAAACGGCAACATGGCCATCGAATGGCATCACGCGCTTGATGAAGTGTTGGGCGACAACTCTGGTGTGACCGGCGTGCGTCTCCGTCAGGTCGAGAGTGGTGCCACCAAGGACATGAATGTCATGGGTGTGTTCATCGCTATTGGCCACCGTCCGAACACCAGCCTGTTTGAAGGCCAGCTTGATATGCAGGGCGGCTATCTCAAGGTGCAGTCTGGTCTGGAAGGCAATGCTACCCAGACCAGTATCCCTGGCGTATATGCCTGCGGCGATGTGATGGATCACGTCTATCGTCAGGCCATCACGTCAGCAGGCACTGGTTGCATGGCCGCGCTGGATGCCGAACGTTATCTGGATGATCTGATCGCCTGATGAGCCACTAGCTCATGCCCGACAGAATGACTGACCGGCCCCGCGGCCTTGCTGCGGGGCCGGTTTACGTTGCAGAGCGGGTTTGCCTGACTCGATCCTGAAAAGATCAGTAGTGAGGCGGCAGCTCGTCTTGCAACGGCGTGTGATCTTCGCTTTCCCTCTGGACTCCCTCGTTGACTGGCTCACGTAGGGAGCGAAGCTGAGTCGCCATCAATGCATTAAGACGCTCAAGTGACTCTATCTGACGCTGCTGAGTGATCACCGTACGGTCTAGCGTGTCGAGCCAGTCATCCTGATGAGCGAGACGAGACTCGAGAGCTTCCAAGCGGGTTTCAAGCTCAGGATCGAGAGAGGTTGGCATCATCAATGCGCTCCGCTGAGATGTGATAGTTAAGGCGTCGAGTCAGAAGTGCTGTCGTGCCATGAAGAATGATAAGGGTTGAAGTATTGCACCTGAGTAGCATCAGGCGTGCATGGGTGAGCCGTGATAGACTGATTATGGTGCGATTTACTCCTTTTTCGTGTAACGCACCTGTTGACGGTAAAAGATGGCGTCGAGGTCTCCTCGAAGCTTTCTACTGCCGGTTCCATCGACTGATGCAGGGTAACCTGCACCACGAGCCAAGACGTGGTCAACCTGTCACTCCTTGTGTCAGTGCGGGCTACGGGCACCGCCGTGAGGCGCTGCGTTCAGACAGATTTCCCGACACCCCAGCGGGCCTTTTGCAAGTCACCGCCGGGTATCCGGGTCGCTGTCCTTGCTGCGACTGAGGCAGAATATTCTGATACGGATCATCTGAAGCACTGCCTTCTGCCCTGTCGCGATCTACCTACATCCATTACTTGAGAGAGTTTATCTTGATGAGTTCCAAGACGTTCTTCCGTTGTTTCATCATCAGTGTGTTGCTGGCACTGCCGGCACCGTTGCTGATTGCTGTCTTCATTACGCTGACCGGTGGCGAGTTGGCTACCACGCTGAACGATGCATTGAGTGTGCCGGGTTTTGAGCTGGCTTATGCAGCTGCCGCTGCTGCTGTCTTTATTCTGCTATTGGTCGCGACGCTAGCCATTCCGGCGCTGTCACCGCGTACTGCTGCCATGGCTGAAGTCGAAGACGACGATCGTGAGATCGGCGAGGTCAAGTGGTTCAACGTCAACAAGGGTTACGGCTTCGTGACTCGTGAGAGTGGTGAAGATGTTTTCGTTCACTTCCGTGCCATTCGTGGCAAGGGCCATCGCACGTTGGCTGAAGGTCAGAAAGTGCGTTATCACATCATCAGTAATGAACGTGGCCTGCAGGCTGATGATGTCACTGTCATCACCTGATCAGTGACATGGTCTCCTGAGCAGTACGGGAGACCATGGTGAAAACAAGAACGCCCCGCAGGCTCTGTCTGCGGGGCGTTCTTGTATCTGGCGATGATGCATTGGCTAACGAGCAAGAGCGGCGTATTTGCTCAACCCTTGTCGGGCCAGGTAAAGGCCTCTTCGCTACCATCCGGCAAGATGCGATAAAAGCGGTCTGGCTCATCGCCGGGCTGCCAGCTGCCTAGCGAGCAGCGGCTCTCTACCTGTAGGGCAGCGGCAACAGCGCGGGCGCAGTCCACATCACGTGCCCATGGTGTTGCTGCACTGTCGAACCATAGACTAGCGAAGCCATTGGCCACTTTTTCTACCACCAGCAATGCAATGTCGTCACCATCACGTGTCAGGCGTGTGCGATGCTGAAGTCTGCCTGCGGGTTGAAATACCACCACCTGCCCGAACAGTTCGCTCAGCCAGGCACCGAGCGCCTCGAGGCTGAGCGGCTTCAGATAGATTTCGATATCTGGATACTGCTCATCGCCAGCATCGGCGTCGATAGTGTCAATGGTATGGCTCATGCCGTGGCCTCACGGGTCGTGGGGACGAACAGGTATTCGAGGATGTGCTCATAGGCGCTGGAGAGTTGATCCAGATCGCTGGCCATCACACGTTCGTCAATCTTGTGAATGGTGGCATTGACCGGGCCTAGCTCAACGACCTGAGTGCCGAGGGTTGCGATGAAGCGTCCATCGGAGGTGCCGCCAGAGGTGGACAACACTGGCTTGCGACCCAGTGCACGCGCCACGCCGTGGATGGCAGCATCGACCAGCGCACCCTCCGGCGTCAGGAAGGGCTCGCCGTTCAAGGTCCAGTCGATCTCCACGTCCAGCCCGTGCGCCGCGAGAATTTCGTGGGTGCGACGTTTGAGATCATCAGCTGTCAGCGCGGTGGAGTAGCGGAAGTTGAATACGACTTCCAGCTCACCGGGAATGACATTGGTTGCGCCGGTGCCGCCACGAATGTTGGAAATCTGGAAGCTGGTCGCCGGAAAGAACTCATTGCCGTCGTCCCAATGCTCAGCGGTCAGTGCGGTCAGCGCCGGTGCTGCTTCGTGGATCGGGTTGCGTGCCAGGTGAGGATAGGCGACATGGCCTTGAACGCCGCGCACACGCATCACCGCGCCCAGTGAGCCACGGCGGCCATTTTTGATGACGTCACCGGCATAGTCGGTGGAGGACGGTTCGCCGACGATGCAATAGTCGAGACGCTCGTGGTGTTCACGTAGATATTCGACCACCGCACGGGTGCCGTGGACTGCAGGGCCTTCTTCATCAGACGTGATCAGGAAGGCGATACGGCCTTCGTGGTCCGGGTACGCAGTCACGAAGCGTTCGGTGGCGGTCAGCATCGCCGCCAGTGAACCCTTCATGTCAGCCGCGCCACGGCCACACAGGAAGCCGTCAGCGTCGATGCACGGCGAGAATGGCGGGTACTGCCAGTTGGCCTCAGGGCCGGTCGGTACGACGTCGGTATGGCCAGCGAAGGCCATTACAGGGCCATGATGGCCGCGCACCGCCCAGAAATTCTCGACATCGCCGAACGGCAAGCGTGTGATCTCGAATCCGATGGCTTCCAGACGTTTGATCATCAGTGCCTGGCAATCCAGGTCATCTGGCGTGACGGAGGGGCGTTCGATCAGGTCGAACGCCAGCTCCAGTGTCGGTGAGAGGTCAGAAGGGCGTGGCGGAAGCGGTGCGTGTGAATCAGTCATCATGGGCCATCGCTGCAGGCGTCGTCGCGAGGAGCGACAGCGCGGAATTCGGGGGGAGTGACGTAGATCGTCAGACTGGCCCGGACGCGTCCGGGCCAGAAGGTACCGCGAGTGGCCGGAAAGTCATGTCCGACAGTCACTCGCCACACGCATCAGTTGTGTGCGTGCAGGGCATCATTGAGTGCGATGGCGCTCTTGTTGGTGAGGCATTCGACACGGCCGGTGACGGAGTTGCGACGCAGTAGCAGGTCGTCCTGGCTCGCCAGCTCACGTGCCGCGACCGTCTCGACTTCCTGACCTTTGTTGTCGAAGACCATGACCTTGGTACCGGCGGTGATGTAGAGGCCAGCTTCCACGGTGCAGCGATCGCCCAGCGGGATGCCGATACCGGCGTTGGCACCGATCAGGCAGCCTTCGCCGACCTTGATGACGATGTTGCCGCCACCGGACAGGGTGCCCATGGTGGAACAGCCGCCGCCCAGGTCAGAGCCCTTGCCGACGAAGACGCCCGCGGCGATGCGGCCTTCGATCATGCCCGGGCCTTCGGTGCCGGCATTGAAGTTGCAGAAGCCTTCGTGCATCACGGTGGTGCCTTCACCCAGATAGGCACCCAGACGCACACGTGAGGTGTCGGCGACGCGAATGCCGGTCGGCACCACGTAGTCGGTCATCTTCGGGAACTTGTCGACACAGTCCACGGACAGGGTGCGACCTTCCAGGCGAGCCTTGAGGCGACGCGCCGGCAGTTCTTCGATGTCGATGGCACCTTCGCTGGTCCAGGCGACATTCTTGAGCAGTCCGAACATGCCGGTCAGGTCGATGCCGTGCGGGCGAACCATGCGGTGGGACAGCAGGTGCAGCTTGAGGTAGACCTCCGGCACGCTCTGCGGTGCGGCGTCTTCCTCGATGAACATGGCGACCAGCGGGCGCTGGGAGGCCGCCAGGCTTTCAGCCAGCTCAGCCTGAGCGCTGTCACCGGCGTCACGCAGGGCGCTGGCCAGTGCGGCGCAGTGTTCCGGCAGGAAGCTGGTGGCGGTGGTGCCAGCCGGCGCGTCCAGTGCCTTGCGAGCGGCGTCAGCGACGGCAGCGTTCGGCGTATGCAGCGGGGCAGGATAGTAGACTTCCAGCCAGTCGCCGGTGGTGTTCTGGGTGCCGATTCCGAGGGCAAGGCTCAACATCGTGTCAATCTCCAGGGTGTCCAGTAAAAAAGAGGGTGTCAGTCTTGCGGTTCATAGACCGCTTTGTCATAGCCGATCACCAGATCCACCTCATCTTCGGCATGATGTCGCTCGAGAATGGGGCGCTTGATCAGGGTCGGATGCTCCAGCATCAGCGCACGTGCACTGTTGGCATCGATGCTGTCACGTTGTTCATCGCCTAGCGCGCGCCAGCTGGTGCTGCGCTTGTTGAGCAGATTGCTCCATGCGGTGCGCTCCAGCCAGAATTCCAGCAGGCTGGCGGAGAGGCCGTCCTCGCGCAGGTCGTGCCAGCGATAGGGCACTCCTTGAGTATCGAGTGCGCGACGTGCCTTGCGGCAGGTGTCGCAGGTCTTGATGCCGTAGAGCACGTGCATGACGATCTCCTTGAGTGGCCTTGAGAAATAGCAGAGCTCAGTGGATGCGTTCCACGAAACGACGCAGGCGCTGGGCGGCTTCGATGGTCTGTTCAAGCTCGGCCACCAGTGCCAGACGAATGCGTCCTGCTCCCGGATTCACGCCGTTCACTTCACGTGCCATATAGCTGGCGGGCAGTACGCCCACGGCCTCTTCGCGCAGCAGATCACGCGTGAAGGCAGCATCGTCTCCACCTGGTACGGCGGGATAGAGGTAGAAGCTGGCTTCGGGGGTCGGGAAGTCCATTACCGGTGCCAATATCTTGGTCACCGCGGCAAATTTCTCGCGGTAGGCATCACGGTTGGCTAGCACGTGCGCCTCGTCATTCCAGGCGGCAATGGAGGCGTACTGGTGATGTTGCGGCATCGCGCAGCCATGATAGGTGCGGTAATGACGGAAGCGACGGATCACCTCACCATCGCCGGCCACGAAACCGGAGCGTAACCCCGGCAGGTTGGAGCGCTTGGACAGCGAGTGGAAGACCACGCAGCGCGCGTAGTCATCGCGACCCATGGCGGCACAGGCTTGCAGCAGGCCTGGCGGCGGTGTGGATTCGTCGAGATACAGCTCCGAATAGCACTCATCAGAGGCGATCAGGAAGTCGTGCTCATCCGCGAGGCGAATCAGCTGCTGGAAGTCGGCCAGCGGCGTTACCGCGCCGGTGGGATTGCCCGGCGAGCAGATGAAGACGATTTGGGTGTCACGCCAGACATCGGCCGGCACCGCGGCGTAGTCGGGGCGGAAGCCGTTCTCGGCGGGGCAGGGCAGGTAGGTCACTTCACCACCGGCCAGTAACGTCGCACCTTCATAGATTTGATAGAAAGGATTTGGCACCAGTACGCGCGCAGGGCGGGTGCGGTCCAGCGCGGCCTGGATGAAGGAAAATAGCGCTTCGCGGGTACCGGTGACCGGCAGCACCTGTCGCTCGATATCGGGTGTGGCATTGAGTGAGAAGCGACGCTCTAACCACTGGGCGATGGCTGTGCGCAGCTCCGGCATGCCACCGGTAGCGGGGTACTTGGCCACGCCCATGATGTGCTCGCGCAGGGTGTCGAGTACGAACTCGGGCGGTGCATGGCGTGGCTCGCCAATGGTCAGTGCGATAGGTTCCAGCGCCGGGTTAGGGGCGATGCCTTCTCGCAGCTTGGCCAAGGTTTCAAACGGGTAGGGCTTGAGCTGGTCGAGATCCGGATTCATGCACATTCCATGGGTGATGGCCGTGGGCGTGACGCATAGGGCCGAGCAAGAGGAAAAGGCGTCCGGCGACTGTGTTGGACGGCCATGCAAGTCGATTCGCAATTATAAGGAAGCGAGGCGGTACCCTCAATCGTGTGCGCGCCGCCCAGCCTCTCTATGTGCTGATCTAGCCGCGTTCGCCGACTTCAAGGACCTCCGTCAGGGCGTCGCGCAGACGCTCCTGACGAGCAGGGTCAGTAATGGGGTCGCCGTCGCGATCAGTGATGAAGAAGATATCTTCTACCCGCTCGCCAAGGGTGACGATCTTGGCGGCATCGATGGCGATTTCTTGCTCCATGAACACACGGCCGATGCGCGCCAGCAGGCCCGGGCGGTCCGAGGCGACCACTTCCAACACGCTGCGACCGTTGGTGTAATCCTGACTTAGCGTGATGCGCGGCGCGATGCGGAAGTGCTTGAGCTGACGTGGTGTATGGCGATTGACGATGACCGAGTAGTCATCGGGGTCGTCCAACTCCTCCACCAGATGCGTACGAATGTCGGTCAGGCGCGCGGTATCGCGGATTGGCTCGCCATCGTCATCCAGCAGGATGAAAGTGTTGAGTGTCCAGTTGTGGCTGGAGGTGGCGATGCGTGCATCGTGAATCGACAAGCCCAGCTGCTCAAGTGCAGCAGCGGTAGCAGCGAACAGGTTGTCAACCGAGCGGGTGTGGATGAAGACCTTGGTGCCACCTTCGGTCATCTCTTCGGTCGGTGCGCTGGTCAGCACCAATGGCAGCGGCTCACCGTTTGCGTCGTACTGGGGAGCGGCCTGGCACGCGAGAATGCCCTGGGTATGCCATGCGACTTCACTGGGGGCGTAGCGCACGAAATAGTCATCGCCCAGGCTGGCCCACAGCGCCTCGGCATCGCTGCGTGTGGTGCCCATGCCGATCAGTAGCGAGAGTGCTTCTTCACGTGTTTCAGCAATCCACTCGTGACGCTCCGGTGGATGTTCTAACCCGCGTCGTAGTGCGCGTCGGGTTTCCATGTGTAGCTGACGTAATAGCGATGCACGCCAGCCGTTCCACAGCGAGGGGTTGGTGGCGTTGATATCAGCTACCGTCAGCACGTAGAGATAATCCAGATGCGTCTCGTCACCGACGATTTCAGCAAAGCGCGTGATGATTTCCGGGTCGGCGATGTCTTGCTTTTGAGCGGTCATTGACATCAGTAGGTGATGGCGCACCAGCCAGCTCAGCGTACGGGTATCACGCAGGCTGAGTGCATGGCGCTGCGCAAAGTCTTCTACCTCGAGCGCTCCAAGTTCTGAGTGATCGCCACCACGCCCTTTGCCGATATCGTGATAGAGCCCAGCGATCCACAGCAGTTCCAGCTTGGGCAGTTCACGAATCAGGGCGACCGCAACCGGAAACTCTTCCTCGGCATCTGGCGCGCGAAATTCCTGCGCGACCTTGAGCAGGCGCAGCGTATGAGCATCCACCGTATAGACATGGAACAGATCGTGCTGCATCAGCCCCACGGCACGACCGAAGGCCGGTAGATACTTGCCGAGAATCCCGTAGCGCGCCATGCGCTTGAGTACGCGGGGCACGTTGCCGCCGCAGCGCATCAGCTCCATGAACAGGCTCTGATGGCGGACATCGTCACGGAAGGCATCATCGATCTGATGGCGATGATCGCGCAGCGCACGGATGGTGTCAGCGCGCACGCCTTCGATTTCCGGATGCTGCGCCATTAGCAGAAATAGCTCCAGCAGCGCGGCAGGACGCCGCCGAAACACACCTTCTTCGCGCAGGCTGATATAGCCACTGCGAATCTCGAAACGTGCATTGAGCGGTATGGTGCTGACGGATTCATCGCGCCGTAGAATTGCCTCATCGAAATGCTGCAGCAGCATGTCGTTGAGGCCGGCCAGCGCGGTGACGTGACGGTAGTAGCGCTTCATGAACTGCTCGACCGCGAGGTGCTCCGGCGTGTCGATGAAGCCAAATAGCTCAGCGATAGCACGCTGGTGATCGAATAACAGGCGGTCCTCGGCGCGGCCGGCCAGCATGTGCAGGGCAAAGCGTACCTGCCACAGGAAGGCCTGGCCCTGGCTGAGGATGCGCAGCTCGGCATCGTTCATGAAACCCAACTCGACGAGATTGTCGTAGCGCTCAACCCCGAAGTGGCGTTTGGCGACCCAACCGATCATCTGGATATCGCGCAGCCCGCCCGGTGATGACTTGATGTTGGGCTCGAGGTGATACTCGGTGTTGGCGAACTTGTGGTGACGAGTGATTTGCTCCTGCCACTTGGCCTCGAAGAAGGCCTCGGCTGGCCACAGGTGTTCGGTCGCCAGCCGTTCGCGCATGGCTTCGCGTAGCCGCTGAGGCCCGGCGACAATGCGCGACTCGAGCAAGTTGGTGATGACGGTGACATCAGCGCGTGCCTCACGCTCGCAATCATTCAACGAGCGCACTGACTGGCCGATCTCGAGCCCGATATCCCATAAGAAGGTGATGAAGGCGGACAGCGCTTCGCGATAGTGCGTGTCATCGTCCTGCTCCAATAGCAGCAACAGGTCGATATCAGAATGAGGGTGCAGTTCGCCGCGGCCATAGCCGCCCACGGCGAGCAGTGCAATGCCCGTGTCCGGCCAGGCCTGTCGATGCCAAGCGATGGCCAGCAGGCGGTCCAATGCGCGGGCACGACCATGAATGAGGTCGCGGATATCGGCGCCTGCCTTGAAGCGGGTTTCAAGCCGCTCCTGAACCTGCGCCAATGCCCGCTTGAACAGTGGGATGGGCGTCTTCGTCGTGGCCAGCTCGCGATCGAAGGTGGCGGCGTCGTAAAGCGCTTCGCGTTCGACGAAGTGGTAGTGGTGCAGGAGCATCGTGATCAACCCTCGAGGAAGGAGAAGTCCTCTTCATCGCGACGCGTGAGCACCTCGACGCCGGTAGCCGTGACCAGCAGTGTATGTTCCCACTGGGCAGACAGGCTCTTGTCCTTGGTGACAGCGGTCCAGTCATCCTTGAGGACTTTCACCTTGTAGCCGCCGACATTGACCATCGGTTCGATGGTCAGGCACATGCCTTCGAGTAGCTCTGCGTCAGCACGTGCTTCATAGCCATCATAATGCAGCACCTGCGGATCTTCATGGAAGCCAGCACCGATGCCGTGACCACAGAAGTCGCGCACGACACTATAACCTGCGGACTCTGCATGTTTTTGAATGACACGCCCCAGTTCTGACAGTCGTACGCCCGGGCGTACCAGTTCAATGCTCTTGTAGAGGCATTCCTGGGTGACGCGGCACAGGCGCTCGGCCTGGATGGTCGGCTCGCCGACGATGTACATCTTTGAGGTGTCGCCGTGGTAGCCATCCTTGATCACGGTGATATCGATGTTGAGGATATCGCCCTTTTTCAGCTTCTTGTTGTCATCAGGGATGCCGTGACACACCACATGGTTGATCGAGGTGCAGATGGACTTGGGGAAGCCGTGATAATCGAGCGGTGCCGGAATGCAGCCCTGAATCTCGGTGATGTGATGGTGCGCGATGCTGTTGAGTTCGCCGGTAGTGGCTCCGGCACGAACGTGTTCGTCGAGCATTTCCAGTACTTCGGCCGCCAGACGGCCGGCGACGCGCATCTTGTCGATTTCTTCAGCTGTCTTGATGGGAATGTTCATGAGGACTCGAGGTGGGAATGAGGGAGGCGAAACGCCGCTAGACCGCGCGTGGCGGGGTGGCGACTGGATGGGTCGCATATCCGCCAGGACATCGACGACTTCATATCGCAGTTGAGCTATGGTATAAAGCCGCGCGCTTTCCTGCAAATTTACCCGACAGGTCACCTCTAGGCAGACCAAACGGCAATCGCTTGCAGAAACGCGTACATAACCCCAATCCACACACGTTCCGTCACATGGTCCCGGGTGCCGCGCAAGCGGTCGGATCCATGGGGGACGTGGAGGCCCAACCCGATATCCAGGAGATATTCACATGGCGCAAGTCAACATGCGCGATCTGCTCAAGGCAGGCGCACACTTCGGTCACCAGACCAAGTACTGGAACCCGAAGATGTCCAAGTTCATCTTCGGCGCTCGCAACAAGATCCACATCATCAACCTTGAGCACACCCTGCCGGCACTGAATGAAGCCGTCGCTGTGGTCGAGAAGATGGCTGCCAATGGCAACAAGATCATGTTCGTGGGCACCAAGCGCGCTGCCGGCAAGATCATCAAGGAAGAAGCTCGCAAGTCAGGCCAGCCGTACGTCAACCATCGTTGGTTGGGCGGCATGCTGACCAACTTCAAGACGATCCGTCAGTCCATCAAGCGTCTGCGTGAACTCGAGCAGATGCATGAAGACGGTACCTTCGCGAAGCTGACCAAGAAAGAAGTCCTGATGGCCACTCGTGAGCAAGACAAGCTCGAGCGTTCCATCGGCGGTATCAAGGACATGGGCGGCCTGCCGGACGCAATGTTCGTGATCGACGTTGACCACGAGCGCATCGCGATCAACGAAGCCAACAAGCTGGGCATCCCGGTCATCGGCGTCGTCGATACCAACTCCAACCCGGACGGCGTGGACTACGTCATCCCGGGTAACGATGACTCCATCCGCGCCATCCAGATCTATGTCCAGGCAATTGCAAACGCCTGTGGCAAGAACAAGGAAGAAGAGCTGGCCGGTGAGTTCGTCGAGACTGCGGCTGAAGAAGACGCAGCTGAGTGATCCTGGCGGCTTGATCTGACTGTCATGAACGCTGCGCTATACTGAGGCAGCATGGCCTAGCCCAACGGCAGTCAGGTCAAGCAATGAGGGGGCCACGGCCCCCTCATTTGCGACCGCCTTGTGCGGTCGTGACCGAATTCCCGTATTCAAAGACGTCGACACGACAGAGGTTTCATCCCATGGCAGCTATCAGTGCATCTATGGTAAAGGAACTGCGTGAGCGTACTGCGCTCGGCATGATGGAATGCAAGAAGGCTCTTACCGAAGCCGGTGGTGACATCGAGCTGGCGATTGAGAACCTGCGCAAGAACTCCGGCTTGAAGGCCTCCAAGAAAGCTGGCCGTGTGGCCGCTGAAGGCGCCATCGTCATCAAGGTCGCCGACGATGCCAGCTATGGTGTGATGGTCGAAATCAACTCCGAGACCGACTTCGTCGCTCGTGATGACAATTTCAAGGCCTTCACCAACCTGATCGCCGATCGCGTGTTCGCTACCAAGAACACCGATATCGCCTCCCTGATGGAAGGTGAGCTGGAAGATACTCGTGGCCAACTGGTTCAGAAGATCGGTGAGAATATCTCCGTTCGTCGTGCTGCAGTGGTCGAAGCGCCTGCTGGCGGTGTCGTCGGTGGTTACGTCCACGGCGGTCGTATCGCTGCGCTGACGCTGCTCACCGGTGGTACTGGTGAAGTGGCCAAGGACGTTTCCATGCACGTCGCAGCCGTCAATCCGGTCTGTGCACGTCCGTCCGACATGCCGCAGGAACAGATGGACGCAGAAAAGGCCATCATCCTTGCTCAGCCGGACATGGCTGGCAAGCCGGCAGAAATCGCCGAGAAGATGTCCCTGGGTCGTCTGAAGAAGTATCTGGCTGAGAACAGCCTGACCGAACAGCCGTTCGTCAAGGATCCGAACCAAACCGTCGCCGAGTTTACCAAGGCCGCCGGTGGTGAAGTGGTGTCCTTCGTACGCATGGAAGTCGGTGAAGGTATCGAGAAGGAAGAAGTCGACTTCGCAGCTGAAGTCCGGGAGCAGGTCAGCCGCGCGTAATGGCTGACTGATTCCGTTCTCACGATGGCGTGCGCATAGTCGCACGCCATCGTGTATCTGGCCCCCGCCTTCGGGCCACCCCGTTCCCCGTAGTGTCAGTATCAGGAGAGTTTCGCATGGCCACCATTCCCGCTGAACGCAATGCCAAGTACAAGCGCATACTGCTCAAGCTTTCCGGTGAGGCCCTGATGGGCGATGGCGAGTTTGGTATCGATCCTAAGGTGCTTGATCGCATGGCGCTGGAAATCGGTCAGTTGGTGGGTATCGGCGTCCAGGTCGGCATCGTGATCGGTGGCGGTAACCTGTTCCGCGGCGCAGCCCTGCAGGCAGTTGGTATGGAGCGTGTGACCGGTGATCATATGGGTATGCTGGCGACTGTCATGAATGGTCTGGCGCTGCGCGATTCTCTTGAGCGCTCCAATATTCGCTCTCGCGTGATGTCTGCCATTCCGATGAGTGGTGTGGTCGAGCATTACGATCGCCGTACCGCGATTCGCTATCTGACGTCGGGAGATGTGGTCATCTTCTCCGCCGGAACCGGTAACCCGTTCTTCACGACCGATTCCGCGGCCTGTCTGCGTGGTATCGAGATCGATGCAGACGCGGTCATCAAGGCAACCAAGGTCGATGGTGTCTACGACAAGGATCCGGTCAAATATCCGGATGCCGTGAAGTACGACAGTCTGAGCTACGACGACGCACTTGATCAGAAGCTTGGCGTGATGGATTTGACCGCCATCTGTCTGGTGCGTGACCATGACATGCCGGTGCGGGTGTTCAACATGAACAAGGTAGGCGCGCTGCTCAACCTGGTGGTGGGTGGCAAGGAAGGCACGCTGATTGACAGAAGAGGGTAAGTTTGTGATCAACGACATCAAGAAAGACGCCGAAGCACGTATGAAGAAGACCATCGAGTCTCTCGGTGCCGCCTTCAGCAAGATCCGTACGGGGCGTGCGCATCCGAGTATTCTGGATGCCGTGACCGTCGATTATTATGGCAGTCAGGTACCGCTGAATCAGGTGGCGAACATCACCACCGAAGACGCGCGTACCCTGACAGTTGTGCCGTGGGAAAAGCCTATGGTGCAGAAGGTCGAGAAGGCGATCATGACCTCCGACCTGGGCCTCAACCCGTCTTCTAACGGTGACGTGATTCGTGTCCCGATGCCGATGCTGACGGAAGAGACGCGCCGTGGTTACACCAAGCAAGCGCGCGCTGAAGCCGAAAACGCCCGTGTTGCACTCCGCAATGTTCGTCGTGATGCCAACGGCGACATCAAGAGCCTGCTCAAGGACAAGGACGTGTCCGAGGACGATGCACGTCGCGGAGAAGATGAGATCCAGAAGCTGACCGACAAGTATGTGGCGGAAGTCGACAGTGCTCTGGAGCACAAGGAAACCGACCTGATGCAGGTCTGATCGGGTCTGTCGCCGGCGCTCTGTCGGCGGCATCCGGTGCTCGTAGTGAGACCCCATGACGTCACCGAATTCCCTCTCTACGCCACGCCATGTGGCGATCATCATGGACGGCAACAACCGCTGGGCAAAATCCCGCGGCTGGGCAGGCATACGCGGCCATCGTGCCGGTGCCGAGACCGTCCGCAGTACCATTCGTCGCGCTGCTGAGCAGGGCGTCGAGGTGCTGACCCTTTTTGCTTTCTCCAGTGAAAACTGGAAGCGTCCGGCCAATGAGGTCAGCGCGCTGATGGAATTGTTCCTCATGGCGCTCAAGCGTGAGGTCAAGAAGCTTCATCGTCATGATATTCGCCTCTCCGTCATCGGTGAGCGCAGTCGTTTTTCCAGTTCTATTCAGAAGCATATTCAGAGCGCCGAAGACATGACGCGCGATAACCGCGGCATGCACGTGGTGATCTGTGCCAACTACGGTGGCCGCTGGGATATCGCTGAGGCGGCTCGTCGTCTGGCGGAGCAGGTCGAGCGTGGTGAGCTGATGGCAGCCGATATCAACGAAGAGCGTTTAGGTGCTGAGGTATGTCTGCATGAGTTGCCGGAAGTGGATCTATGTATCCGCACCAGCGGCGAGCAGCGTATCTCCAACTTCCTGATTTGGCAGTTGGCCTACGCCGAGTTCTACTTCTCGCCGGTGCTATGGCCTGATTTCGATGCGGCGGCCTTTGATGAGGCGCTCAATGCCTATGCCCTGCGTCAGCGTCGTTATGGCATGACCAGCGAACAACTCGACGCCGAGGGGCTCTAGTGCTCAGACAACGTATTATTACCGCAGTTATTCTCGCGCCACTGGCACTGTTGGGGTTGTTCGGCCTCGATGGCGCGCCCTTTGCCGTCTTTACCGGCGGCATAGTGGCGCTGGGCGCTTGGGAATGGGCCAATCTATCCGGTGTGAGTGCGGGTAAGGCTCGTCTGCTATTTCCGCTGACACTGGTCGTTCTGATGCTGCTGGCGGGTATGTCGGATGGTCTTGAAGCACGTTGGCCGCTGTATCTGGCGGCGATGGCATGGGCAATCAATCTGCGCTGGGTGATGCGCTATCCCGCTGCAAGTCAGGAATGGCGTGCAATAGGCGTGCGTCTGGGCGTGGGTGCATTGGCATTGCTGCCGACCTGGTTTGGGCTCATTCAGCTCAAGGCCGGTGGTGCTGAGTGGCTGCTGTACGTACTTCTGATGGTGTGGGCGGCGGATATCGGTGCCTATTTCTCTGGCAAGCGATTCGGAAAGCGCAAGCTGGCGCCACGTGTCAGTCCGGGCAAGTCCTGGGAAGGCGTCTACGGCGGGCTGGTCGCCACCGGATTGCTGGCCACCGGCTATGCACTGGCAGGGCAGGCCGACTGGCTGCCGCTGCTGGTGGTCACGCTGGGGGTGACGGCTGTCTCGGTACTGGGAGATCTGCTCGAGAGCATGTTCAAGCGTGAGCGGAAGCTGAAGGACTCCAGTCAGCTGTTACCGGGGCATGGTGGCATCATGGACCGTATCGATAGCCTGACAGCAGCAGTGCCGATGTTCGCACTATTGCTGCCATGGATCCTGGGAGGTGGCGCATGAGTGCCGCCGCCCCCCTTCCTGCTCGACAGCGCATTACTATCCTCGGTGCTACTGGCTCCATCGGGTCCAGCACGCTGGATGTGATAACGCGCCACCCTGAGCGCTACTGCGTACACGCCCTGAGCGCCGCCAGCCGGCATGAAGCGTTGTTGGCGCTGTGCCTGACGCACCGGCCTCAGGTGGTCGTGATCGGGTCTGCTGGCGCAGCAGAAGTGCTGCGTGAAGCACTGTCAGGTATTGAGAGCTATACCGGTGCGCCGATCGAAGTCCGTTACGGTGAGCAGGCGTTGGTCGATATCAGCGAAGCGCCTGAAGTCGACAGCGTGATGGCGGCGATTGTCGGTGCCGCAGGCTTGCTGCCGACGCTGGCCGCTGTGCGTGCTGGCAAGCGTGTCTTGCTGGCCAACAAGGAGGCGCTGGTGTGTGCCGGTCAGTTATTCATGGATGCTGTGAAGCAGCATGGTGCGACCTTGCTGCCGATCGATTCCGAGCACAACGCCATCTTCCAATGCCTGCCGGCTCAGCATCGAGAAGGACTTGCCCCGATCGGCGTCGAAAAATTATTGCTGACGGCGTCTGGTGGCCCCTTTCGTGATGAAACGGAGTGGCCGCCAGAGCGTCTGGCAGCGGTAACACCAGCACAGGCCTGCGCGCATCCCAACTGGTCGATGGGGCGCAAGATTTCAGTGGATAGCGCCACCTTGATGAACAAGGGGTTGGAGCTGATTGAGGCTTGCTGGCTATTCGCCTGTCGCCCCGATGACATTCAGGTCGTAGTGCACCCACAGAGCGTCATTCACTCAATGGCAGCTTATAGCGATGGCTCGGTACTGGCGCAGATGGGTAACCCGGACATGCGTACGCCGATTGCCTACGCGCTGGCATGGCCGGAACGCATCGATGCTGGTGTCGAACCACTCGATCTGTTTCAGGTTGCGCGGCTCGATTTTCGCGCCGCCGATGAAGAGCGCTTCCCGTGTCTGCGGTTGGCGCGTGAAGCTATTGCGGCGGGCGGTACCTGGCCTGCGGTGATGAATGCTGCCAATGAAGTCGCTGTCGCGGCCTTCCTTGAAGGCCAGCTGGCCTTTGATCGTATCCCCCTGCTGGTTGAGGCGGTGATGCAGGCGCGACCACCTCAGGTGGTGGATGGCCTTGAGGTCATCTTGTCTGAAGATGCCGCTGCACGTGAACTGGCCAGCGCACAGCTTGCCGTTCTCGGTCCCTGAGTCGTACCTTGGCCCGCCTGCCACTCTCGATATGAGAAGCGGTGGGCGGGCTGCCCATGTCGGGCACTAATTTCCAGGAGCGAATGATGGGTGTGATCCAGAATATTCTTGCGGTGATTGTCGTGCTGGGTGTGCTGATCACCATCCATGAATATGGCCATTTCTGGGTCGCACGCCGTTGCGGTATCAAGGTGTTGCGCTTCTCCATCGGCTTCGGTAAGCCGCTGTGGTCGTGGACGGATCGTCATGGCACAGAGTATGGGTTGGCAGCGATACCGCTGGGCGGTTATGTCAAGATGCTGGATGAGCGCGAAGGTCCGGTTGATCCCTCAGAGCGCCATCTTGCCTTCAATACCAAATCCGTATGGAAGCGCATCGCGGTGGTCTGTGCCGGGCCGCTCGCCAACTTCCTGCTTGCCATCTTTGCCTACTGGGCACTCTTCGTCGCGGGTACTACCACTGTGGTACCGATGATCGGTGGCGTGACGGCGGATTCACCAGCAGCGCAGGCGGGACTTTCACCCAAGGCTGAGATAGTCGCGATCAATGGGCAGCCGACGCGTTCGTGGGACGAGATAAACCTCCGGTTGATCGGTGCCATCGGCGATGATCGCTTGAGTATCACCACGCGTGCTGCCGGTGCCAGCGTGACGCGTGAGCAGGCGCTTGCGGTCAATCACTTCTTGGTCGACCAGGATCCGCCGCGTCCACTGGCAACGCTGGGCATCACTGCCTGGCGTCCACAGTTGCCCGCAGTGTTGGGGCAGGTGCTGGATGACGGCGCCGCACAGGCAGCCGGCTTCAAGGCAGGGGATCGCATCGTCAGCATCGATGGCATGTTGGTGGTCGATTGGATCGATTTCGTTGAGAGGGTGCGCGGCGCGCCAGGCGAGACATTGTCAGTCTTGATCGCGCGCGAGGGTGGCGAGCAGACCTTGTCACTGACACCGGCCAGTCACTCTCTGGAAGATGGCCGTACCATTGGCCAGGTGGGGGCGGGCGTCGAGAACATCAGCTGGCCGGCTGAATATCAACGCGAGCTGAGCTATGGTCCGCTCGCAGCTGTGGGTCAGGCGATCGGAAAGACCAGTGAAATGACCGTATTGACGCTCGATTCCATTCGCAAGATGCTGGTGGGATTGATTGCCCCCTCCAACCTGTCAGGCCCGATTACCATTGCGCGTATTGCGGGTGATACGGCGCGCTCCGGACTTGAATCATTCTTGAGTTTCATGGCCTATCTCTCTATCAGTCTTGGCGTATTGAACCTGCTGCCCATTCCCGTGTTGGACGGGGGGCACCTGCTGTTCTATTTGATCGAGGCTGTTCGTGGTAAGCCATTGTCCGAGAAAGTGCAGAATGCAGGCCTCAAGATCGGCATGGCACTGGTAGGATCGCTCATGCTGATGGCCATCTACTTCGACCTCATGCGTCTGTGGTGATGAATTCGGCCGGGGAAGGTGTATCGCTACCTCGGCAATATGAACCGAATCTGAACTGTCAGTGCCCATGAGGGTCAATTCATTGCGCGGGCTGGTCAATGTGCCCAACTCCCGTCATCATGCCCACACGACTTCGGCCCCGATTACCGACCTCCGCTGATAGCTGTCTTGTCAGTTGCAGGGGGTTGTGTATAAGGTGCCTGTTCACCCAAGCGGGCGGAATCCAGAGAAGCGAAGCGACTGCATGAAACTCAAGACCATTGGATTGGCAGCTGCGCTGCTCGGGGCCAGCCAGGGCGCCTTGGCCGCGTCTTTCAAAGTATCGGACATCAGGGTAGAGGGGCTCCAGCGTGTGTCTGCGGGCACTGTCTTCAACGCCTTCCCCGTGTCTGCAGATCAGAATGTCGCAGAGGATGATTTGTCCTCTGCGGCGCGTCAGCTATTCGACACTGGCTTGTTCGATGACATACGCCTCAAGCGTGACGGCGATGTATTGATCATCGATGTCGTCGAACGTCCTACCATCTCCAAGATCGAAATTGATGGTAATTCTCAGATTCCCGATGAGGACCTGCGCAAGGGCCTCAAGGAAGCTGGGTTGGCTGAAGGACAGGTGCTGCAACGCTCCACGCTGGAAGAAATGCAGCGTGAGCTTGAGCGTGTCTATCAGGCTCAGGGACGTTATAGCGCACGTATCGAAACCTCAGTCGAAGAACTTGAGCGCAATCGCGTGCAGGTCAATATCGACGTCAAGGAAGGTACGGTCGCCAAGATTCATCAGATCAATATCGTCGGCAACAGTGCCTTCGATGATGAGACCCTGCGCGAACAACTGGAACTCGAGGATCGCCCAGGCTGGTTCTTCGGTTGGTTCTCTGATGACGAGTATTCCCGCGAGAAGTTGACTGGCGATATCGAGACACTCAAGTCCTGGTATCTTGATCGCGGCTACGTCAACTTCCAGGTGCGCTCGACTCAGGTCTCCATCTCACCGGACAAGTCCGAAATCTTTGTCACCATCAATGTCGACGAAGGTAAGCCGTACAAGATTGGCAAGATCGGTTTTGCGGGCGACATCAAGATGAAGGAGCCGCGTGCGCGTGACCTGGTCAAGCTGGCACCGGACGCCCTGTACTCTCAGCGCGAGGTGACGGCCTCCAGCGAGGCGCTGCGCCAGGCGCTCGGCGCCGATGGCTTTGCCTTTGCCAAGGTCAACGCTATCCCCGAGGTGAATGAGGAGACCGATACCGTCGATCTGACCTTCGCTGTCGATCCGGGTAAGCGTGCTTATGTGCGTCGCATCAACTTCAAGGGGAATACCACGACCGCAGACGAAGTCCTGCGTCGTGAAATGACCCAATATGAAGGTGCACCGGCCTCTACCGACAAGATCAAGCAGTCCAAGCAGAAGCTTGAACGTCTTGGCTTCTTCAAGCAGGTCGATGTTGATACTCGTCCTGTGGCTGGAGAGCCGGATCAGCTGGACGTCAACTACAATGTCGAAGAGCAGCCGTCAGGCTCTATCTCGGCGTCTGTCGGTTTCTCGCAGGGTGATGGTGTCATCTACGGGGTCGGCCTGTCGCAGAAGAACTTCCTGGGCACCGGTAACGAAGTCAACATCAATGCCCAGAAGTCGGATGACTACACCAACGTCAGCTTCGGTTATACCGACCCGTATTGGACGCTGGACGGCATCTCTCGTGGCTACAACATCTTCTACCGCAAGGTGGACTATGACGATGATGATGATGTTGCAAGCTATGCGACAGACAGCTTTGGTGGCGGCATCAACTTCGGTTATCCGATCAATGAGCTGTCGCGTCTGAACTTCGGTGCCGGCTATGAATTCGTGCGTGTGAAGGACTTCGATGACAGCCCGTCAGAAGTCACCGAGTACCTCGAGGATGAAGGCGAAGACTTCAATCTCTACAAGCTGACCGCCAGTTGGTCGCGCAACAACCTCAACCGCGGCATCTTGCCGACGGCGGGGAGTTCGCAGACCTTGTCACTTGAGGTTGCTGTTCCCGGCTCTGATGCGGATTATTATAAGTTCCGCTACAAGGGCCAGAAGCTCTTCGAGCTGCATGATGACTGGTCACTCAAGTTCCGTACCGAACTGGGCTACGCCAACTCGTTCTCTGGCGACAGCTATCCGTTCTTCAAGAACTTCTATGCGGGCGGCCTTGGCAGCGTGCGAGGTTATAGCTCAAATACCTTGGGCCAGTCCTCCACGGAAGTTGACGATGGTGATGACGATACCCTGGGCGGTAACATCCTGATTGAAAGCGGAATCGATCTGATTTTCCCGATGCCCTTCGTGAAGGACAAGCGTAGCGTCCAGCCGTCATTCTTCGTCGATGCCGGTAACACGTTCCAGACTTCTTGCTATGACGTGAGTTCCAGCTACAGCAGCAGCTGTGAAAGCGGTGTGGATCTGGGTGATCTGAATTACAGCGCAGGTATCGGTTTGTCGTGGATCACGCCGGTGGGGCCGTTGACCTTCAGTGTCGCGCAACCGATCGGCAGCGATGATGACGATGATACCGAGGTCTTCCAGTTCTCACTGGGCCAGACCTTCTAGGGTCGTTTTATGCCGCACCCGCTGATGCCGGTGCGGCTCTTTGCCACGACCACCGGCGCCGCCGTTCCTGTTCTGCCGTCGGTTATCGAACAACAGGCCTACAACAAGGAGTTATTGTGATGCGTAAATTGACCCGCGCGCTGTGTCTGGCAGGTGGCCTCGCCGCCTTTGCAACTCCAATGCTGGCACAGGCCTCTGATGTTGCTGTCATTGACTGGCGTCAGGCGTTGCTCAGCTCTGACACTGCCAAGCGTTCCATGAATCAGCTCAAGAACCAGCTGGCCGGCAAGCAGGATCAGGCCAAGGCACTTGCCAAGGAGCTCGAGTCCCTTCAGGCGAAGCTGCAGAAAGATGGCGCGGTGATGTCTGATTCCGAGCGTCAGTCTGTGCAGCAGCAACTACGCCAGAAGGGCGGCCAGTTCCAGCAGCTACGCGGTCAGGTACAGCAGCAGCAGCAGCAGGCGGAACAGGCTTTCCTCAAGCAGTCCAAGCCGAAACTTGATCAGGCCATCCAGAAAGTGGTCGACAAGCACGGTGTTGAGCTGGTGGTAGATCGCAATGCGACGGTCTACAGCAAGGACGGGCTTGACCTGACTGATGAAGTGACTCAGGTGTTCAACTCGCTCAACTGAGTGCATTCCGCGCGCTGAGCGTGCGGGGTGTGTTGCATCCGAGTATGCCAACACGAATGCGAGCCAGAGGCGCCCAGCGCCCAGAGACAGAATGAAAAAGCAACAATTCTCCTACACTCTCGAGGATTTGGCCGAGCGCCTGAGCGCTCGGCTCGTCGGTGACCCAGCAGTTCGCGTCTCCGGTTTGTCGACCTTGGTGGATGCTGCGCCAGGCGATATCGCCTTCCTCGCTAACCGCGCCTATCTCAAGTATTTAGGTGAATCCGAGGCCACTGCTGTCCTGCTTCACGAGAGTCATCTCGAGGAATGCAAGTGCAACGCACTGGTGCTGGACAATCCGTACCTGGCTTACGCTGAGCTGTCGCGTCTGTTTGACCCGCTGGCAGGAACACCGCAAACGAGTGTTCACGCCAGTGCTGTCGTTGATGAGACTGCGCAACTGGGGGCAAATGTCGAAATCGGTCCTCAGGTCGTGATCGGTCCGGGTGCTCGTGTCGGTGATAATTCCCGCATTCTGGCTGGTTGCGTCATCGGGGCCGATAGCTCGGTAGGCGAGGGTGCTCTGCTGCACCCGAATGTCACGCTCTATCATGGTGTGATGATCGGGGCGCGTGCCGTGCTGCACAGTGGTTGTGTGATCGGGGCTGATGGATTCGGTTTTGCGCACGACGGCAAGGGTTGGCACAAGATTGCCCAGCTGGGCGGTGTGCTGATCGGTGATGATGCGGAAGTGGGTAGCTGTACGAGCATTGATCGAGGCGCACTGGGCGACACGATTATTGGCAATGACGTCAAGATCGACTCTCAGGTACAGATTGCGCACAACGTGCAGATTGGCGATCACTCTGCGCTGGCAGGCTGTGTCGGCATTGCCGGCTCTACCAAGGTGGGGCGTTACTGCCTGATGGGCGGTGGTGTCGGCCTGGCAGGCCATCTGGAGATTTGTGACGGCGTGCAGGTAACTGGCATGAGTCTGGTCACTAATTCCATCAGCAAGCCGGGTGTTTATTCTTCCGGCACCGGTGCGATGGATAATGGCTTGTGGCGTCGCAATGCGGTGCGCTTCAAGCAACTCGACCAGCTGGCGCGGCGTTTGAACCAGGTTGAGAAGCGTCTGAAGGACAAGTAGCTCCTGTTCTGAAGGGCTTCTCGTGCTTGCTCGGTGACCTCTTGGTCAATGAGCGGCTGCTAGCCACGCGCAAGGACGCTATAATGCGCGCCATTGCCTGAACGGCGGTCCGGACCGTCATTACATGCCTGCCCGAGCGCGGCAGGCATTTCGTTATTTCAGAGGTTGTAAGCCAATGGTTATGGACGTCAACGAGATCCGTGAGTATCTCCCGCACCGCTATCCTTTCCTGCTGGTCGATCGGGTCATGGAGCTGACCCTTGGCGAGTACATCGTTGCGCGCAAGAATGTGAGCATCAATGAGCCGTTTTTCAATGGCCACTTCCCGGGTCACCCGATCATGCCGGGTGTGCTGATCGTGGAAGCCATGGCTCAGGCGGCTGGTATTCTGGGCTTCAAGACTGTCGATAAGCGTCCTGCTGATGGCTACATCTATTATCTCGTTGGTAGTGACAAGGTACGTTTCAAACGTCCAGTGATGCCGGGTGATCAGCTTGAGATCAGTGCCCGAGTGCTACGCGAAAAGCGCGGAATCTGGAAATTCGCCTGTCAGGCCAAGGTCGACGGCGACGTGGTCTGTGAGGCCGAAATCATCTGTGCTGAGAGGAAGGTCGCTTGATACATCCTACTGCCATTGTCGATCCCGGCGCCCGCTTGGCCGATGATGTCGAGATCGGTCCGTTTTGCGTGATCGGGGCCGATGTCGAGATCGGCGCTGGCACGGTGGTGGGGCCGCACGTCGTCATCAAGGGCACTACCATCATCGGTGAGCGTAATCGTATCTTTCAGTTTGCGTCGATAGGCGAAGACTGTCAGGACAAGAAATACGCTGGTGAGCCAACTCGGCTGGAAATTGGGGATGACAATGTCATTCGCGAAGGCGTGACGCTGCACCGTGGTACTGTCCAGGATGCCAGCCTCACGCGTATCGGCAGTCGTAACCTGCTCATGGCGTACGCCCATGTTGGCCATGATTGCATCATCGGTGACGACTGCATAATGGCCAACCAGGCGACGCTTGGCGGCCATGTCCATGTTGGCAACCACGTCATTCTGGGTGGACTGTCTGCCGTGCATCAGTTCTGTCATGTCGGCGAGCATGCCATGGCCGGCGGCGGCTCCATCATTACCAAGGACATCGCTGCCTTCGTGATGGTCAACGGCCATCCTGCTGAGGCCCATGGCCTCAATAGCGTTGGCCTCAAGCGTCGTGGCTTTGCTCGGGAGACCATCTCTGCGCTGAATACAGCCTACAAGACGGTCTTCCGTCAGGGGCTGACGTTGGCGCAGGCACTCGAGCAGCTGGAAGCCGAACCCCCACTTGCCGAGCGTGATATTTTCATCACCTCGCTCAAGGCGTCTACTCGCGGTTTGACACGCTAGGCATGCGCATCTATCTGGTAGCCGGGGAGCTCTCCGGTGACATCCTCGGCGCCAGCCTGATGCGGGCCCTCAAGGCGCGCTATCCCGAGGTCGAGTTTCGGGGCATCGGTGGCCCGCGGATGCAAGCCGAAGGTTTCGACAGCCTCTATCCACTGGAAACCCTTTCAGTGATGGGGCTGGTCGAGGTGCTCAAGCATCTGCCAGAACTCATCAAGGTGCGTCGTCACTTGTTGCGCGATGCGCTGGAATGGCAACCGGATGTGATGATCGGTATCGATGCTCCTGATTTCAACCTCGGACTTGAGTTACGCCTACGCAAGCGCGGCATCACCACCGCACACTATGTCAGCCCCTCTGTCTGGGCGTGGCGTCAGGGCCGTGTGAAGACTATTCGGCGTGCTGTTGATCGTATGCTGACCTTTCTGCCTTTTGAAGCCGCTTTCTATCGTGAGCATCAAGTGCCGGTGACGTTCGTGGGTCATCCGCTGGCTGACGAATTGCCATTGATAGACGACCGTGTTGCTGCACGCGAGCAACTGGGTCTTGATCCTGAGGTTCAGCTGTTGGCTGTGTTGCCGGGTTCGCGTGGCAACGAGATTCGCTTTCTGGGTGATACCTTCCTCTCGGCCATCGAGCGGTTGTGTGTCCGTTATCCTGACCTTGAAGTCGTGATTCCTGCAGCGACGCCCTTGCGTCGCACAGAACTTGAAGCTCTGATGGATGGCCGCACGTCTCTCGATCGTGCGCGCGTTCATCTTGTCGATGGGCAGTCGCGTGAGGCAATGACCGCGGCAGATGCCGTGCTGTTGGCCTCAGGCACGGCAGCGCTTGAGTGCCTGTTGTGCCACCGCCCGATGGTCGTGGCTTATCGCATGGCACCCATGACACACCGTATCGCGCGTCACTTGGTCAAGACTGAGTGGATTTCGCTGCCCAATCTGATTGCGCGTGAAACGCTGGTGCCGGAGCTCATTCAGGATGACGCTACCCCCGAAGCCATCGAAGAAAGTCTGGCACCGCTTCTGTCACGTGCCGCTGGCGATGTCTCGCGTCAGCGTGAGCTGCGCGATCGCTTTGAAGCCATGCATCGTGAGTTGACCTGCGATGCCAGCGCTGCTGCTGCACGTGCTATCGGTGAACTGGCGGGTCGCTAGGCGGCATTGTCTGACGCCTTTTGTCCATGGACTCATCGCTCTGTTCTGGCATCGCTTTTCCCCAATATTGATTCATCCTGACAGGCTGGCCGCAGTAGCGATCTGCCTGTTGTCTGACGCCCTCGAGATACCATGACTGATTCTGCCGACGCCACGACTTCCTCGCCCTCGACGCGCAAGCGCAAACCCGCCGATGACTTTCCTGCCCTCGTTATTCCTTATCAAGGTGAATTGCTGGCAGGTATCGATGAGGTGGGGCGCGGGCCACTGGTCGGGCCAGTGGTGGCGGCAGCCGTGATTCTTGATCCGCGTGACCCCATCGAAGGTATCACCGATTCCAAGAAGCTCAGCGAGAAGAAGCGGCTGGCACTTTCTGAGCAGATCCGCACTCGTGCCTGGGCCTGGGCGATTGCCGAGGCTACCAGCGAGGAGATCGATGCGCTCAATATCTATCAAGCGACTCACTTGGCCATGCGTCGCGCGATTGATGCTCTTGGCGTACGGCCTGAGTATCTGCTAGTCGATGGCAATCGGCTGCCGGGTCATGACATTCCCGGTATGGCGGTGGTCAAGGGGGATCTGCGTCACGCCGCCATTGGTGCTGCTTCGATTCTGGCTAAAGTGCACCGTGATGCTCAGATGGCTGCGCTGGATACACATTTTCCGGTCTACGGCTTTGCGCGTCATAAGGGGTATCCGACGCGAGAGCACCAGGCCGCGATTGAGGCACATGGCATTCTGACCCTACACCGCAAGAGCTTTGGGCCGGTCAAGCGTCTCTTCATGGCAGGACATGTGCCACAAGTCGTGCCGGAAGATGCGCTGATTCCGCTGCCGACACCGTACGAAGAGGGTGCGGAGGCCGCTGAAAAAAAGCTGCCAGCCGCGGTCTGACTGATGCTAGTGAGCCCGCGGCGTTGCCGTCATTCGTGACGCCTGAGACGAGCGCTTTCGCGCCGCAAGAAGCGCCTGTTGTCGCTACAGTCGTCACTACAGCTGAGCAAGCTGACGCGCTATCCTTGTTGTCTGCCTCTGATACGCCACTACCCTATGATGTACCTCATCAGGGAATCTCCACCGCCTCGACCGTACCCGCGATTGAATCTTTCACCGTTACGCAGACTTCACGAGCCGATTCCATGACCACGCCCTTTGTTCACCTGCGCGTTCACTCCGAGTTCTCTCTCGTCGATGGCCTGCCCGGCGTCAAGCCGCTGATCAAGGCGACGGCGACTGCCGGCCAGCCCGCGGTCGCCGTCACGGACGAGGCCAACCTGTTCGGGTTGGTCAAGTTCTATTCCAATGCGCGCGCCTCGGGTATCAAGCCGATCATTGGTTCCGATCTATGGCTGCTCAATGCCCAGGATGCCTCTCGCCCGTATCGCATTACCTTGCTGGCGATGAATGACACCGGCTATCGCAACCTGACCGAGCTGATCTCGCGTGGTTGGACGGACGGCCAGAAGCAGGGGCGTGCCTATCTCGACAAGCAATGGATCTTCGATCAAGCCGAGGGGTTGATCGTGCTATCGGGTGGCCGTGAAGGGGAAATTGGCCGCCATCTGTTGTCTGATCATGAAGACAGCGCGCGCGCCTTGTTGGCTGAGTGGAAGGCCATCTTCGGTAATCGCTTCTATCTGGAGCTGACACGCACACAGCGTCAATACGAGGAAGAGTGCCTGCACCTCTCGGTGGCGTTGTCCGAGGCGACCGATACGCCCGTGGTCGCGACCAACGATGTGCGCTTCCTCAAACGTGAAGATTACTGGGCACATGAGACTCGAGTCTCCATTGGCGAGGGTAAGGCGCTGGATGACCCGCGTCGCGAAACCCGCTATAGCGATGAGCAGTATCTGAAGACCGCCGAGGAGATGGGGGAGCTGTTCGCTGATATTCCCGAGGCACTCGAAAATAGTGTGCTGATCGCGGCGCGTTGCTCGGTTACCGTCCAGTTGGGAACTTACTTCCTGCCGGAATTTCCGGTGCCGGAAGGTATGACGATGGATGAATTCTTCCGCAAGGTCTCACATGATGGTCTGACGGAGCGTCTCGACAAGCTGTATCCACTGGTCAAGCATCCGCGGGGTACCGACGCTTGGGCCGAGATTGAGCAACGCTATCGCGCGCGGCTGGATTTCGAGCTCGATATCATCCTGCAGATGGGGTTCCCCGGTTACTTCCTGATCGTGATGGACTTCATTCAGTGGGGGAAGGACAACGGTGTGCCGGTCGGCCCGGGGCGTGGTTCTGGTGCTGGCTCACTGGTGGCCTACGCGCAGAAGATCACCGATCTTGATCCGCTGGAATATGACCTGCTGTTCGAGCGCTTCCTGAATCCCGAACGTGTCTCGATGCCCGATTTCGATGTCGATTTCTGCATGGAAAAGCGTGATCGCGTCATCGACTATGTGGCAGAGCGTTACGGACGCAACGCGGTATCGCAGATCGTGACCTTCGGCACCATGACCGCCAAGGCCGTGGTGCGTGATGTCGCGCGTGCGCAAGGCAAGCCGTACTCCATGGGTGACAAGCTCTCCAAGCTGATTCCCTTTGAAGTGGGTATCACGCTTGAGAAGGCCATCGAGCAGGAGCCGCAGCTCAAGGAATTCGTCGAGAAGGACGAAGAGATTCAGGAAATCTGGGAGATGGCCCTCAAGCTTGAGGGCACTACGCGCGGCACCGGCAAGCACGCGGGTGGTGTGGTGATTGCGCCGACCAAGCTGACCGACTTCGCGCCGCTATTGTGTGACGAGGATGGCAACGGCCTGGTGGTGCAGTTCGACAAGAATGATGTCGAGGAAGCCGGACTGGTGAAGTTCGACTTCCTGGGGTTGCGTACCCTGACCATCATCGACTGGGCGACCGAGATGGTCGACAAGATCCGTGCGCGTGAAGGGCTCGGTGCGTTGGAGATCGACGACATCCCGCTGGATGATGCTCAGACCTTCGGCATGCTGCAGAAGGCGGAGACGACGGCCGTCTTCCAGCTGGAATCACGTGGCATGAAGGAGTTGATCAAGAAGCTCAAGCCCGATTGCCTTGAGGACATGATCGCTCTGGTCGCCCTGTTCCGCCCCGGCCCGTTGCAGTCCGGCATGGTGGACGACTTCATCAACCGTAAGCACGGTCGCGCTGAAGTATCTTATCCACACCCGGATTATCAGCATGAGCTGCTCAAGCCGGTATTGGAACCGACCTACGGCATCATCCTGTACCAGGAACAGGTCATGCAGATCGCGCAGGTCCTGGCCGGCTATACGCTAGGTCAGGCCGATATGCTGCGCCGTGCAATGGGCAAGAAGAAGCCGGAAGAGATGGCCAAGCAGCGTGCCGGCTTCATGGAAGGGTGTGCCGAGAAGGGCATCGACAAGGACCTGGCGGGCAACATCTTCGACCTGGTGGAAAAGTTCGCCGGTTACGGCTTCAACAAGTCCCACTCGGCGGCCTATGGTCTCGTCTCCTACCAGACGGGCTGGCTGAAGGCGCACTATCCGGGGCCGTTCATGGCCGCGGTGATCTCGACCGAGATGCAGACCATCGAGAAGGTGGTACCGCTGATCGAGGAATGCCGCCATATCGGCCTGACGGTCACGCCACCGGACGTCAACATCGGTGGCTACAAGTTCACCGTCGACCTGGAAAGTCGAGTGGTATATGGATTGGGCGCCATTCGTGGCGTTGGCGAGGGCCCGATCGAGGCCATCGTCAGTGCGCGTGCCGAGGGTGGCCCGTTCAGCGACATCTTCGACTTCTGCAAGCGCATCGATGCCAAGAAGATCAACAAGCGCACCCTGGAAGCGCTGATTCGTTCGGGGGCATTGGATAACATCGGCCCATCACGCGCGGTGCTGATGATGGCTGTCGAAGATGCGCTCAAGGCCGCTTCACAGAATCATGCCAACAACGATGTGGGTATCATCGACATGTTCGGTGATGCTTTCAGCGAGCCAGAGAAGGATGTTTATGCTGGCTATCGTCAGGCGCGCGAGTGGACTGACAAGGAACGCCTGACCGGTGAGAAGAATACTCTTGGCCTTTATCTGACGGGTCATCCCATCGATGAGTACGAAGGCGAGCTCAAGCGCTTCATCAATGCGCGTATCAGTGATCTCAAGCCTTCACGCGAGCCGCAGCGCATTGCCGGACTAGTCATTGCCATGCGCACCATGAAGTCCAAGCGTGGCGATACCATGGCCTTCGTGACACTGGATGATCGTACCGGTCGTATCGAGGCATCAATGTTCGGTGAGCTTTACGATCAGGTGCGAAACAAGCTGGCACCAGACACGATCGTGATTGTCGAAGGTGAAGTCAGTCAGGATGATTATTCAGGTGGTCTGCGACTGCGCGGTAAAGATGTTACGCCGATTATCGATGCGCGGACGCGCTTCGGTGAGGCCGTGGAAATAAGTATTGCGGCCGAAGATATTGGTGGACGCTTCACGCGTGATCTGTCGAATTTACTGACGCCATATCTGGCACGCGAAGGACTACCTATGCGCTTGCGCTATCGCAATGCCTCTGCCGAAGCCTGGCTGGAGCTGGGAGAGAATTGGCGAGTGTCTCCCAGTGATGAGCTGTTGATACAGTTGGCTGAGGTAGAGGGGCAGCGGGGCGTGCGTCTCAAGTATCGCGACTGATACCCTCCGACAGTAGGCCGTAACGATGCTCGGTCTGCTGTCGGAATATTGTGAACGAACATCGATACAGGCGGGCAAGGTTTGCACCTGTCGAACAGGGTGCGATAATGCTCTTCTTTCTTTTTCCATGCCGACTGTGACCGCCGCGAGCCACAGATCGCCTGAGCGTTCGCTCAGGGGGAGTGACCCGGCCGACTCGCTTTCCTGGCTGCCCGAGACGACGAACGAAACGCCTTATGAATCCCAATTATCTGGACTTTGAACAGCCGATCGCCGAGCTGCAGGCCAAGATCGAGGAACTCCGTCTGGTCGGTAACGACTCCCAAGTGAGCCTGGCTGACGAGATCGAACGCCTTCAGGGCAAGAGCACCAAGCTCACCGAGTCTATCTTTAAAGATCTCGGTGCTTGGCAGGTATCCCAGCTGGCGCGTCATCCGCAGCGTCCGTATACCCTCGACTATCTCGAGAACCTGTTCGCGGACTTTGATGAGCTGCACGGTGATCGTCACTACGCTGACGACGAAGCACTGGTTGGCGGTATCGCGCGTCTCGACGACAAGCCGGTGATGGTGATTGGCCATCAAAAAGGTCGTGACGTAAAGGAAAAGGTACGCCGCAACTTCGGTATGCCGCGTCCGGAAGGCTACCGCAAGGCCTGCCGTCTGATGGAGATGGCCGAGCGCTTCAAGATGCCTATCCTGACCTTCATCGACACCCCGGGTGCCTATCCGGGCATCGGTGCCGAGGAGCGCGGTCAGTCCGAGGCCATCGCCTACAACCTGGCAGTGATGTCGCGCCTCAAGACCCCGATCATCTCCACCGTCATCGGTGAGGGCGGTTCCGGTGGTGCACTGGCCATCGGCGTGTGTGACGAGCTGAACATGCTGCAGTACTCCACCTACTCGGTGATCTCGCCGGAAGGTTGCGCCTCCATCCTGTGGAAGAGCGCCGAGCGTGCTGCTGACGCGGCGGATGCCATGGGCATCACAGCCTCGCGCCTTAAGGAGCTGGGCTTTGTCGATAACCTGATCAAGGAGCCGCTGGGTGGCGCGCATCGCAACCCGCAAACGACAGCCGACAGCATCAAGGCGGTACTGAGTGAAGGCCTGGAGCGTCTTGGTGCTCTGGATACAGATGCTCTGCTGGAACGTCGCTACAAGCGCTTGATGAGCTACGGCGCCCCGGCGTGAGTCGATAGGTAGCCCTGAACGACTATCGAGCTGGCATGTAATAATCGAGACGCCTCCGGAAGCTTTCCGGAGGCGTCTTTTCGTTGCCGGCCGTGTTCAAGATCGTGTGGCTGATCGTACTCAAGCCTGTGCTTCCCTTTATTCAGGAGTTCGTATGGCCCACCCGTGTCGTGAAATGCTGGAGTCCCCCGCCTTGAGTGTCGTGCGTCATGCGCTGGCGCAGACTGCCGCTGATCGCACGGTATGGATTGCGCTGTCCGGTGGGCTGGATTCGGTGATGCTGGTACGACTGGTGGCGAAAGCGGCGGATGGCTGTCCGCGACGCATACGGCTAGTGCATGTACATCACGGCCTGCAGGCGGCCAATGACATCTTTGAGCAATTGGCACGCCGAGTAGCCTCGCGGCTGGGTTTGCCGCTTAGCGTATGCCATCTGGTGTTGTCTACCGCGGCGCTGAAGGCGCGTGGGCTTGAGGCTGCGGCACGTGAGGGACGTCTAACGGCGCTGGCTGACTGTTTACGCGATGGCGACAGCTTGTGGCTAGCACAGCATCGTGATGATCAGGCAGAGACGCTACTGCTCAATGCACTGCGTGGTAGTGGTGGGCGCGGTCTGGCGGCCATGCCGCACGAGCGTACGCTGATGTTGGGGAGCCGAGGCGTCGCGCGGCTGGTGCGACCATTGCTGGATATCTCACGGTGTGAGCTGGTGGGGTTGGCAAGAGAACAAGGTATGAGCGTCGCGTATGATTGGTGCGAAGATCCGAGCAACGCTGATCAGCATTTCGATCGTAATTATCTACGTCACGTTGTTGTGCCAAAACTTGAGGAGCGCTGGCCGCAGTCTAGCGCCAGTCTGTCCCGTTCAGCTCTTCAGCTACAGGAAGAGCAGCAGTTACTCGATGAGCTAGCCGCTGAACTGCTGGCGGATCTGCAAGAGGGAGTGAGTGCAGAGGGGGTGTGTGCGGAAGGTGAGGTGTTGCGTCTATCACTCGCGAGAATGGCCTCACTGAGCGAGGCGCGTCAGCGACTGGTGCTGCGTCATCTCTGCCAGGTACACGGCTGGCCGGTGCCACCACGTGGTCGACTGATGAGCCTGCAGCAGTTGATTGCGACGCCACCCACTTCGGTGGGAGAGGTGCGTTGGACGAATGCTCGCTATGTCGTCGTCGTGCGTGTATGGCGAGGCCAACTGTGGTGGCAGGTCAATGGGGTTGGTGTTGAAGACGATGAAGATGCTGGCGCGATATGTGCTTTGGACGTGCAGGCATATTTGGCGTGGCAGACCCTGGGGAGGGATCCCGAAGCAGTGCTTATCACGCCACGCCAGCCCGGCGACATGTTGCGTGTGCCGGGGCGTGGGCGACGCGATCTCAAGCGATTGCTGCAAGAGGCTGATATTCCCCCCTGGCAGCGTCACCTGCTGCGTGTCGCAAGGCAAGTGACGGATAGCGAGCAGTGCGAAGGGCGAATCAAGGAAGTAGGCGAGGAGCAAGTTGAGGGGCTGTGGCATCCCTCGTGTGGCTGGTGGCTGCTGGCCTCAAATGTCTAGTCGAAGCCCTTGAGGATCAGCGTCATCTCAGCAGCTTTCTGCAAGTCGCTCTCTTGGTTCAGGTCATCGCAGATCAGACTGTGATCACGATATTCCTCTGCCAACGAGAGCGTTAGCTCATCGCCTTTCGCGTTCATGCGCGTGCCGAGTACTGGCTGCTCCGGGCGTGAATGATTGAGCATCACCGCAATGCGTAGCAGGCGTGCCAGGCGCGCGATACGCGGCTGTAGTGTCAGTGGCAAGTTTGCCAGTTCTCGACTGGCAAACTTGCGACGGTGAGCGCGGACCAGAAAGGCCAGCGCCTTCTGCTCTGGTCGTGAGAAGCCCTGCAGGTCGGAGTGCTCAATCAGGTAGGCGCCATGGCGGTGGAACTGGCTGTGAGAGATGGCTTGGCCCACCTCATGCAACTCTGCTGCCCAGGCCAGCATCTGGCGAGATGTCGTGCCCAATGTCCAGGCGTCAGCGACCTGATCAAATAGCGCGAGCGCGGTGGTGCGCACATTGTCAGCATGCCGTGTATCAATCGAATAGCGGCGACGCAGCAGATCGATGGCCGTAATGCGAGAATCTTCGGCCGTATTGCGGCCGACCAGATCAAACAAGACTCCTTCACGTAGCGCCCCATCTGAGTAGCGCAGCTGTTCAAGGCCAAGGGCTTCAAACACCGCGCACAGGATAGCGATGCCGGCAGGGAAGACAGTAGCCCGATCACTCTTCAAGCCTGGAAGATTAACCTTGTCGAGGCGCTTGAAGCTCAGTAGCACTGAGCGCAGGCGCTGAAGCCCCTCGCGTGTGACGAGCCCGTGTGCTGCCCATCCATGGGCTTCCAGTACGCTGGCGGCTGCCTTGATGGTGCCTGATGACCCCACAGGATCCTCCCAGCCCATTTCGCGATAACTACGCTGAATGCTGGCCAATTCGGAGCGCGCTGCCAGCTCGGCGCGGCGCATGCGTTTTTCGCTGATCTCGCCATCAGTAAAGAAGGCCTTGGTGTAAGCGACGCAGCCCATGTGCAGACTTTCCAATAGCTGTGGCTCGAACTGTTCACCAATGATGAATTCGGTAGAGCCGCCACCAATGTCGACGATCAGGCGCTTGCCATGCACGTCGGCGAGCGCGTGAGCCGCCCCAAGATAAATCAGGCGTGCTTCTTCACGGCCGGCGATGATTTCGATGGGATGTCCTAGCAGCTCTTCGGCACGATCAATCAAGGTCTGGCTATTGTGAGCAGCGCGTAATGCGTTAGTGCCCACGATGCGTAGATTGTCGGCCTCAATGCCATCGATGAAGGGCGCAAACTGGCCAAGGCAATTAAGTGCGCGCTGCATCGCGTCTTCACTGAGCATGCCATCTTCGTCGAGACCTGCGGCTAGCTGGACCTTCTCACCCTGTTTGGCGACTACCTGTAACTGTCCTGCCTGATAATTGGCCAGCAGTAAATGAAAGCTGTTGGAGCCAAGATCAATGGCGGCCAGCTTAAGCAGTGGCGCATCATCGCTACTGCTTAAGCTTTTATCGGCAGCATTCACGGACCGTAGAGAGGAAAGAGGGGCAGAATCACTCAAGAGGCAGAGTCCTTTATGACAGGCCTTTCACGACAAGGGCACGGCACGGACCTGATGGCTATGTGCGTGAGATGATGCGCCGAGCCTGTCGAACAACAGATGGTCATCGCATACGGTGATGACAGGAGGCTTTTGCAAGGTTGCGACGACTTGCGAGAGGTGTCAAACCTCAGGTAGCTCTCTACTACCATGCGGGAGAGAGCTTGGCAGCACATGAGTCGCGTAGGGCATGGTATTCTAGATTCGTGATATGACAGAAAAGTGCATGGTTTGAGCATTATTACTGATAATAATCAGCAAGGCTGAAGTGGCCTGGGAGATAACATCGCGATGAGCGAGCGTGTGGCACAGATTGCAGAAAGGGATTTCGAGTCAGCCGTGTTAGAAAGTGAGCAGCCGGTACTGGTTGATTTCTGGGCTTCCTGGTGTGGGCCATGCAAGACCGTCGCGCCAACGCTTGAGGCACTGGCCGAGGAATATGCCGGGCGTTTGAATATCGTCAAGATAGATGTCGATGAAGCCCCTGAACTTGCGGCCCGCTTCGGTGTACGTGGTGTTCCGACGTTGATGCTATTTCTGGGCGGTAATGTCGAAGCCAGCAAGGTGGGTGCCATGCCGCGTGCTCAGCTAGCAGCCTTTCTGGATGCCAATCTCTAAGTTATGTTCATGCTAATGGTGTCGGCAGGTTCTCCGTGAATGCCTCTCTGACTCCGGCCCTTGACGTAGGGGCTTGCGTTCAGGCGTCGGCTTGACTACCATCGAGGCGTTCGCCTGATTACACGCTCTCTGATTGCGCCATGCCGACCGTCCCACGGTCCCTCAGTTGTCAGCCAGCCCTCTGGTAACTCTGTCCTACCATTACAGGTCAGCCACCAGGCGATTCATACCGCTAGATTCCATATCGAGAAGACTTTTCAGTCAGGAAGCACGACGCCCCATGTCTATCATGACTGGGCCGTAGTGACTCGACACTCCGTCGCTAAATTTGTTGTTGTGCGGTTGTGGTGAGTGATCTTTCCTGAACCTTTAGCACCTGTCTTTATCCAACTCAGGCGCTTGCCCCCGGGAATGCTGTCGAGTTCTGCCTGCACCTTTGGGTGCCAGTCTCTGCCTCCTGTCTGTCTTCTCGATTCCCTTCTTTTCTTTCAGCCCTGCTGACATGAGCCACGTTCAAACAAAGCCGATGAATCTTACCGAACTCAAGCAAAATACCGTCCCCGAACTGCTGGAACTTGCCCAGACCATGGGTATTGATAACCTGGCACGCTCGCGCAAGCAGGACATTATCTTCGCCATCCTCAAGAAGCACGCGAAAAGCGGTGAGGATATTTACGGTGATGGTGTGTTGGAAATTCTGCAGGATGGCTTCGGCTTCCTACGTAGTGCAGATTCTTCCTACCTTGCTGGCCCTGACGACATCTATGTCTCACCTTCCCAGATTCGACGTTTCAATCTGCGCAAGGGCGACTCTATCTCTGGCAAGATTCGCCCGCCGAAGGAAGGCGAGCGTTACTTCGCACTGCTCAAGGTCAGTCAGATCAACTTTGACCGTCCCGAGAATGCCAAGCACAAGATTCTGTTCGAGAACCTGACGCCGCTGTTCCCTCAGTCGCGTCTGCTGATGGAAATTGGTAATGGTTCTACCGAAGACATCACTTCACGAATTCTGGATCTGACCGCGCCAATTGGTAAGGGTCAGCGTGGTTTGATCGTGTCGCCGCCCAAGGCCGGTAAGACAATGATGTTGCAGAACATTGCTGCATCCATCACGCGCAATAACCCCGAATGTCACCTCATCGTGCTGCTGATCGATGAACGCCCTGAAGAAGTTACCGAAATGTCGCGTACCGTGCGTGGCGAAGTTGTGGCCTCTACCTTCGATGAGCCGCCGGCACGTCACGTGCAGGTAGCCGAGATGGTGATCGAGAAGGCCAAGCGTCTTGTCGAGCACAAGAAAGACGTTGTCATTCTGCTCGACTCCGTCACTCGTCTGGCGCGTGCCTACAACACCGTCGTGCCGTCCTCCGGCAAGGTGCTGACCGGTGGTGTTGATGCACATGCCCTCGAGAAGCCGAAGCGCTTCTTCGGTGCCGCACGTAACATCGAAGAAGGCGGTAGTTTGACCATTCTCGCCACGGCGTTGGTCGATACCGGTTCCAAGATGGACGAAGTGATCTTCGAGGAATTCAAGGGTACCGGTAACATGGAAGCCCACCTCGATCGCAAGCTGGCCGAGCGTCGTGTCTTCCCGGCCCTCAACATTCGTCGCTCCGGCACGCGTCGTGAAGACCTGATTGCCTCTGAAGATGAAATGCAGCGCATGTGGATTCTTCGTAAGCTGCTGAATCCCATGGAGGATGTGGCTGCTACAGAGTTCTTGATCGATCGTCTGAAAGATACCAAGACCAATCTCGAGTTCTTCGAGGCCATGAAGCGCCGTTGATTCGCGCGGGCTTTGCTCTCTGAGCCGAGCCATGCTGTAAAAGGTTGTCTTCACCAGGACGCCCGTCTCCCTGATCCGGAGGCGGGCGTCTTGCGTTGATGGCCTGCCGATGGCTGGCTGGCAATGGTATGCTCGGGACTTGTCCAAGCCGAGCGGAAACCCCCATGCAGTATCGAGACTTACGCGATTTCATCGCGGCGCTGGAAGATAAGGGTGAACTCAAGCGAATCAGTGTTGAGGTTGACCCTTATCTGGAGATGACCGAGATCTGTGATCGCACCCTGAAGGCGGGTGGGCCGGCGTTGCTGTTCGAGAACGTCAAGGGTCATACCATGCCGGTGCTGGGCAACCTGTTCGGTACAACGCGGCGCGTGGCGCTGGGCATGGGGCAGGAGTCAGTCGAGGCATTGCGTGAGGTCGGTGAGTTGCTGGCCTTCCTCAAGGAGCCGGAACCGCCCAAGGGGTTCCGTGACGCATGGAACAAGCTGCCGATCTTCAAGCAGGTAATGAGCATGGGCCCCAAACGGGTCAAGCGCGCACCTTGTCAGGAAGTCGTACTGGAGGGCGATGATGTCAATCTCGACATGATTCCTATCCAGCATTGCTGGCCGGGCGACGCTGCACCGCTGGTGACCTGGCCGCTGGTCATCACGCGTGGGCCGCACAAGGAACGTCAAAATCTCGGCATCTATCGTCAGCAGAAGATAGGCAAGAATCGTCTGATCATGCGCTGGTTGGCACATCGTGGTGGCGCGCTGGACTTCCGTGAATGGCAGAAGGCACATCCCGGGGAGCCCTTCCCGGTAGCCGTGGCACTGGGGGCGGATCCTGCGACGATTCTGGGCGCCGTGACGCCGGTGCCTGATTCGCTCTCTGAGTACGCTTTTGCAGGTCTGCTGCGCGGTTCGCGTACCGAGTTGGTCAAGTGCGAGTTGTCGGATCTCGAAGTCCCGGCGAGCGCCGAAATCATTCTTGAGGGCTTCCTCTATCCGGATGACATGGCGGCGGAAGGTCCTTACGGTGATCATACCGGCTACTACAACGAAGTGGAGAGCTTCCCTGTCTTCACTATCGAGCGCATTACTCATCGGCGTGATCCCATCTATCACTCCACCTATACCGGGCGTCCGCCTGATGAGCCGGCGATTCTTGGCCTGGCGCTCAATGAAGTCTTCGTGCCGATTCTGCGTAAACAGTTCCCCGAGATCGTCGACTTCTATCTGCCACCGGAAGGCTGCTCTTACCGCATGGCGGTCGTGACGATGAAGAAGCAGTATCCCGGCCACGCCAAGCGCGTGATGATGGGGGTCTGGAGCTTCCTGCGTCAGTTCATGTACACCAAGTTCGTGATCGTGTTGGATGACGACGTGGATGCCCGTAAGTGGGAGGATGTCATCTGGGCAATCACCACGCGCATGGACCCGAGCCGTGATACCGTTCTGATCGACAATACGCCGATCGATTATCTCGACTTTGCCTCTCCTACTGCGGGGTTGGGCTCCAAGATGGGCATGGATGCCACCAACAAGTGGCCGGGTGAGACGGATCGCGAGTGGGGCGAACCCATCGTGATGAGCGACGAGATCAAATCCCGTGTCGATGAGCGTTGGGAAAGTCTGGGCATTCTGGACTGATACCCCTTTCTTCTATCGGCACTTACGCATACACCCTGTCGCTGCGCGAGTACGTGGTGTCAGGCTTCGGACAACAAGAGGATACGATGACGGCGCGGACCCTGACCTGTCATGTCGAGAGTGTGGAAGATCTGACCCCGGACGTGTTTCGTGTGCGTTTTGCCGCACGTCCCGAGGCTCTGGCGCATGCGCCAGGCCAGTATCTCGAGATGAAGCTCGATGACACCACTTGGGTACCGTTTTCCATCGCCAATGCTGCCAGTGACGATGGTGTGCTCGAACTGCATATCCAGCACTGGCCGGAGCGCAGTAACTCGGCACGACTGCGCTCGTTGCTGGTTGCAGCCAATCAGTTGGAGTTACGGCTGCCGAACGGTGAGTGCTTTCTCGATCTCGAGGATCCGAGCCCGATCGTGCTGATTTGTGCCGGCACCGGTTTTTCCCAGATGCATGCCATGCTGCAGGCTGCCTTCGCGCGTGGCCTGACACAGCCTATTGAGTTGTGGTGGGCCGCGCGTGAGCGTCGTGACTTGTATCTGGAAAGCGCGGCGCTCAATTGGGCCACCAGTCAGCCCAATTTCCGCTATATCCCGGTGTTGGAAGAGGCGCCAGCACTTGGTGATGCTCATCATCAGGCACTGGAAGCCGCCGGCGTTGAGCCGGGCTTCACAGGCCATCTGGGGCGTATCGATGCCGCACTGAGTGAGCATGCTGGCAGCATGGCCGGTAAGCGGGTGTATCTGTCTGGTTCGCCGGGCATGGTGTACGCCTGCGTTGATGCACTGACGCCCTTGGGTGTCGAAGCCGAAGCGCTGAGTTCTGATGTGTTCAGCTACGCACCACGCGTGCCGCTGGTTGATCCGGTGCTTGCATCTGCTTGAGGGCTTGAAGGAGGCCAGAGGATGAGCCAGTCCCCGATTCTGATTACTGGAGGCGCTCAGCGACTAGGTCGCTATTGTGCCGAGCGGCTGGTGGATGATGGCCATTCAGTCATCATCAGCTATCGCCGGGAGCGTGATGAGCTGGAAGCGTTGCGAGCACTTGGCGTGCGTACTGTGCAGGCGGACTTTTCCAGCGAGACCGGCATTCAGGCGTTTATTGCGGCGGTTCGAGAACTGACACCGACACTCAGAGCCATCGTGCACAATGCCAGCGATTGGTTGCCGGACACCGGTGGAGAGGCGGCAGGAAGTAATTTCGAGCATCTGTTCCGTGTTCACATGCAGGCGCCGTATCTGATCAATCTGGCGCTGCGCGATCTGCTCGAAGCAGGTGTCGAGTCGCAAGCCGACATCATTCACATGAGTGATTTCGTGGTGCAGAAGGGCTCAAGCCGGCATGCTGCCTACGCCGCGAGCAAAGCAGGTCTTGAGAACCTGACGCTATCGTTTGCGGCCATGTTTGCCCCACGCATTCAGGTCAATACGATTGCGCCAGCATTGATCATGCTCAAGCCTGACGACGACGATGACTATGCCGAACGGGCGAAATCCAAGTCACTGATGCAGAGCGTGCCGGGGCCGGGTGTGATCTGGCAGGCGATGCGCTACCTGCTCGACAGCCACTATGTGACGGGTACCACCATGCCGGTAGATGGAGGTCGTCACCTCAAGTGATGGGGCTTTTGACCAATGATGCCTCTGGCATCGCTTGCGCCAGAAGGCTAGCCAGATGATGCACAAAAAAATGCCCCTGCTTTTCAGCGGGGGCATTTTCGTTGATGGCATATCGCGCTGCGACCTGTCATCTACAGGATATGACGCCCTTCGACAGCAGTGAACTGACCCTTCTTGAGCGTCGGTCCCATCTGCTTGCCAGAGGGGGCGCCGCCCGGGTTTTCCAGCGTGATCACGAGATCACTGTCAGGGAAGGCCGCGAGATATTCCTTCGGCACTTCCACCTTCATGGAGCCGGAGTGCGGCAGGATGCCCAATGACATGGGCTTCTCGCCATCCTTGGTCATCAGCCAGAGTTCGCAGACCTTGCCAGGGGCGGGAGCATTGGGGCTCACGGCCTGCACCATCATCTCGCCCGAGTGAGACGCATTGACGATCCAGCCAGGGCTGCTGTCAGGATTGCTGACCACGAACACATAGTCGCTCTCCATGCTCTCGTTCTGTCCGAGACTGAAGGTCAGCGTTACGGCGAGCGCTAGACTGAATGCCGTGGCCGTCATGCCTTGCCAGAGGCCAAGGCGACGCCACCACGGCTGGCGGGCTGTACCGGTCGCCTCGGCGATGCCTTTCCAGACACTGGCAGGGGGCGCAATGGGTGTCAGCTGCTCGTTGAACACGTTCAGGTGTTCACGCCAGCGTTCAACGTCGCGTTGTACATCGTGACTGACTGACAGCAACGACTCAAATGCAGCGCGTTCGTCACGTGTCAGGGTACCGAGCGCGTACTCTCCCGCTGCGGCTTCGCGCAGATGGGGATCGCTCAGATCAAATGACTCATGCATGTCTTCAACCTCTCGAGTCCACGTCGGACCCAGCTCTTGACGGTGCCTAAGGGCTGGTCCAATTGATTGGCAAGATCCTGGTGAGTTAGCCCTTCGAAATAGGCTAATTCCAGGGCGCGGCGCTGATCTTCATTCAGCTCGGCCAAGCATTGATGGAGTTCACCACTATGCTGGGCCAAGTCGACATCTGCCTCGATATCACTGAGCCCTGGCATGGCGGCGATCAATTCATCGCTGTCATGCTCGCTAGGGCGCTGTCGACGAATCCAGTCGATGGCGATATTGCGAGTCATGGTGCCGAGCCAAGTCATCGGTCGAGCGCGACTGGCGTCGTACTGGCCTGCTGCCGCCCATATCCGGATGTAAACCTGCTGAAGACAGTCCTGCGCTGATGCCTCATGTCTCAAGATACGCAGCAACTGAGCGTATAGATGCGCACTGGTAGCTCTATAGAGTCGATCCAGTGCTTGGGCATCCTGCCGGGCACATCCCAACAGATACTCTACCAGTGCATCATTTCGGGAATCCTGCATGCATGCATTCCAAGCTGTGGGCGCGGTGCCAGGCACCGCTGGATGAATGCGTGTTGCCAGTCATGACTAGCAGCGGCAACCAATGATTATACTGATGCATATCTAAGCCGATAGTCTCCCTTACGCCAAGCTGGCAACGAATAGTTGCCTGATCACGCTTGCGCACGACGGTTCTGGATGCAAGGATAGAGATCTCGCACTTCATGCGTTACGTTATTGGTATAATGTCACTTTATTGTTGTTAATGGATACTGGCCTTGCCCATGAACCACCCGATATCTTCCAGCTTGCGTTCTGCCACTGTCTGCCCTTCGGGTCAGGTAGCCAGCAGTACGTGTGCTGCGGATTATTGGTATTGGTTTATACAGGGGCGCGCCTGAGGTTACGGCGCGCCTGTCTTGTACGGGCTGCCACCACCTTGAGAAACCCCCGGTCGCAGTCACGGCCGGGGGTTTTTGCATTTATGGCCCGGCCAACTTGTACGATAAGAGGCGCAGTCTCGGGACTGGCAGGTCAGCAATCGCGACACGAATGATCGCAGTTTGAATGAACAGAGGAATTTCCATGCGCACCACGACCACATTGACTCGCTTTATCCTCGCTTCCTTACGGGTCGTGCATGGTTATTGGCGCTGGCGATTTAGTGGCGTCCTGTCTCTTGCCGCTGTCACCGCGGGACAGGGCGATATCCACCGGAGTGACATGTCGCGAAGTCCCTGTTTGCCAGACTGAATATTGTGTGATGAAGCAGGTGCTTCATCACCGGAGATAAAGATCATGAATGCCAGCCTTGAACGTGTCCTGACTGCTAACGACCTTTCCGAGAATGAGACCGAGAACGCTACTGTGACGATCCCTGATGCCCGCTCGATACCTTCTCTGACTACTGGACGCATCAGTCGCGAAGCCTTGCCCAGTGCCGCTGAACTGCGAGTGACTCTGCCAGTCAGTGCGACGTTGAACGCCGAGATTTGCCAGCATCGTGCCGAAATCAATGCCATTCTCGCCGGTGAGGATGACCGCATGTTGGTCGTCGTGGGCCCGTGTTCGATCCACGACATGAAGGCTGCACGTGAGTACGCTGCTCGCCTGGTGGCCATTGAGCCTCAAGTACGGGATCGCCTCAAACTGGTGATGCGTGTCTATGTCGAGAAGCCGCGCACGACCGTGGGATGGAAGGGACTGGCCTACGACCCGCATCTGGACGGTAGCGATGATATGGCCGCGGGCCTTCACCAGGCGCGCCAGCTGATGCTGGAAATCAATCAGATGGGCCTGCCCGTCGCGACCGAGCTACTGCAGCCGCTGACGGCTGCTTACCTGGAAGATCTGTTGGGCTGGGCCGCTATCGGTGCTCGTACCACCGAGTCCCAGGTTCACCGTGAGATGGCCTCTGGTCTTGGCTGCGCAGTGGGCTTCAAGAATGGCACCGATGGTGGAGTCGAGGTGGCAGTGCAGGCGATTGGCGCCGCTGCCCATGGTCATCGCCACTTCGGCATGGACGACGATGGCCGTCCGGCCTTGATCGAGACCGCCGGCAATCCGCATACACATGTCGTGTTGCGCGGCGGTCACGGTCAACCCAACTATGACGCCGAATCCGTCGCTGCCTGCCGCCGTGAACTGGAGAGCGCCGGCTTAACGCCGCGCCTGATGGTGGATTGCAGCCATGCGAATTCGCGCAAGGACCACCGTCGTCAGAGTGAAGTGATGCTCGACGTGCTGGCGCAGCGCATGCAGGGTGATGATGCGTTGATTGGCGTAATGCTCGAGAGTCATCTCAATGAAGGCAAGCAGGCGCTACCAGCCGCCTCACGCTTGTCTCAGCTACGCCATGGCGTGTCAGTCACCGATGCTTGCCTTGGCTGGGAAACCACCGAACACTTGCTGACGCTGGCGGCGGAACGGCTGCGTAACGTCTGACTCTGGTCAGCAGATTTCGTCATGGCCTACAGTGCTCGATAGAGCGACGATAACTCGCAAGACCTTCTCTATCCCTGACGCCCAGTGGCTTTTCGCCACTGGGCGTTGTTGTTTCTGAGGGGCTGCCTTGGCCGCGTCACATGAATGTCATCCGGTTCGCGTATCACTTCTGTGGTCTTTGGCATGCGATTAGCTGCCATGTCCCAGAAGAATCACCCGCCACCTGACCCGGGAAATATTCATGAGCAAGGAAATTGAAGATCATCGTCTACTGAATGCCAGTAGCAATGAGCCGTTTTCATCTGTCATCGAAAAGCATGTCTCTCGCCGTAATGTGTTGCAGGGCGGCCTGGGCATGGCGGCTGTCAGCGTCTTGGGAGGCTTTGGTCTTGCCGGTGTCAGTGGTGCTGCCCATAGCGATGCCAGCAAGCAGAAGACGCCCGTAGCTGAGAAGACACCACTGACCCTAGCCTTCGAATCCATCAATGGCTCGCGCACTGATGCCTTCGTGGTACCCGCTGGTTATACCGCTCAGGTGCTTGCACCGTGGGGCACACCGCTCAATGACGCTGCGCCGCATTGGCGTGAAGACCTGGCGCTGACGCCCGAGATTCAGGCCAACAGCATTGGCATGCATCACGATGGCATGCACAATTTTTCCCTGAGCGCCGCGACAGCCTCCAGTCATTTTCTGCTGGTAATGAACAACGAATACATCGATCAGGACGCATTGTGGGCACCGAAGGGCGGCGCGACCAACGCCGAGACAGGCAAGCGTCCGGCCGATGAAGTGCGCACCGAGATCAATGCGCATGGTGTGTCCGTCGTCGAGATCAAGAAAGATACGGCCGGCACGTGGAGCGTCGTCACAGATTCGAAGTATAACCGGCGCATCACCAGCGCCAGCGAGATGAAATTGAGCGGACCGGTGGCAGGCAGTGATTACGTCAAGACGCTCTTCTCGCCGGACGGCATGTTGGCGCGTGGCACCAATAACAACTGCGCCAATGGCTATACGCCGTGGGGCACCTACCTGACCTGTGAAGAGAACTGGCCGGGTTATTTCGTCAAGCGTGACAATCGCCAGCAGGATGATGATCGTATCGGCATTGAGCTTGAACGTGGACGTTATGGCTGGGAAACGGCAGCTGGGGATACCAGCGAGATCAATGGTGAGTTCGCGCGTTTCGACAATACTCCCACCGCTGACAGCGCCGACAAGGATTATCGCAACGAGCCACGCGCCTTCGGCTATATCGTCGAGATTGATCCCTACACCGGCGAGAAGGCCGTCAAGCGTACCGCACTGGGACGTTTTCGGCACGAAGGCTGCTGGCCGGGCAAGCTGGTCGAGGGTCAGCCGGTCGTCTTCTACTCCGGCCACGACTCCCGCAACGAGTACATCTACAAGTTCGTGTCGGATGTCGTCTGGAATGCCGCGGATGCGCATGTTGCCGGTGAGGTGAAAGACCGCCTGGCGATCGGCGACAAGTACATGGACAAGGGCACGCTGTATGTCGCCCAATTTGCGGCAGATGGCACGGGCAAGTGGTTGAAGCTGGTGCCGGATTCCGTCACCAGAGATGGCCGTACGCTCGCCTCGGCGCTGAATCTGGCCACTGATGACCTCGCTGGTATCATTATCAATACCGCCGATGCAGCAGACCTGATGGGGGCAACGCCGATGGACCGCCCTGAATGGGGCGCTGTCGATCCGGTCTCGGGTGAGGTCTACATGACACTGACCAACAACTCCAAGCGTACCGGGCAAGGCAGTGCCGCGAGCTACACCACCCAAGGCACTGCCATCGAAGCGCCAGGTGTCGGCTTTGAAACCGCCCCGGTTAACGCAGCCAACCCACGTGCAGATAATGAGGCGGGCCAGATCATCCGCTGGCGCGAGTCTGATGCGCACGCCGAGTTTGACTGGGAGATTTTCGTTTTTGGCGCCGCCGCCAGCGATGCTGACAACTTGTCAGGCCTGACCGAGATGAATCAGTTCGCAAGCCCGGATGGCCTGTACTTCGATGAGCGCGAAGGAGGGCAGGGTATTCTGTGGATCGAGACCGATAACGGTTATGAGGGCGTGACAGAAGCCACCAATGATCAGGTGCTGGCGGTTGTACCGGCTGCACTTCAGCAGGCTGAAGGCGATGCAGCCGTGATTGGTGCCGATAACCAGGCGCAACTCAAGCGTTTCGCGGTTGGTCCGAATGCTTGTGAAGTGACTGGAATCTTCGCGACACCCGACAGAACAGCGCTGTTCGTCAACATCCAGCATCCGGGGAACTGGCCGCAGGACGATGATGCTACTGCCGTGACACAAGGGAGCGTGCGTCCGCGTGCATCCACCGTCGTGATTCAGCGCGCTGATGGCGGCCAGGTCGGTGTCTGAGACGCTGGTGGTGTGACGGATCACGCCAGAGTGTCAATGAAGCCCCTGCATCTGTGATGCGGGGGCTTTTTCATGTGTGTCTGTGTCAGACCAGCGCTCATCAAGCGAGCAGAGTCGTGACGAACATCCTGTGTGATGGTGTTGTGCGATGTTGCTCATAACGAAAACGGCCCTCACGCGTTAGCATGAGGGCCGAAAGAGCCGAAAGGGCCGAGAGTGTCGGTGATGGCGGGGAAGAAATAAGAAATCAGGCCTTGGCGGCGTAGGCGAACAATAGCGTTTCTTGCACGCTGATCGGTTCGGCATCACCTGCATCCAGCTGGGTATAATGCCCATCGCTCTCCAGGCGCCAGCTCTGGCAGTTGTCGACCAGATAGGTGTCCAGGTCCTTGCGCACGCGCTGGGCCAGCTTCTTGTCGAGTAATGGGAAGCAGGTCTCGACGCGGTGGAACATGTTGCGCTCCATGAAGTCCGCGCTGGAGCACCAGGTCTCTGGATTGCCTGCATTGTGGAAGTGGAAGGTGCGAGTGTGCTCAAGGAAGCGTCCGATCACTGAGCGTACGCGAATGTTGTCGGAGATGCCCGGTACATCCGGGCGTAGGCAGCACACACCCCGAATGATCAGGTCACACTGTACGCCCGCGCGCGAGGCGCGATACAACGCACGAATCAGCTTGGGCTCGGTCAGTGAGTTGCACTTGACGATGACGTGCGCCCGTTTGCCTTTCTCGGCGTTGCGCGTCTCGCGATCAATCATCTCCACCATGCGCTCATGTAGGGTAAAGGGTGCATGCAGCAGCTTTTCGATCGTGCGCTGCTTACCCATGCCGGTCAGCTGTTGGAAGACCTTGTGAACGTCTTCACACAGCGTCTCGTTGGAGGTCAGCAGGCTGTAGTCGGTATAGAGGCGTGCCGTCTTGGCGTGATAGTTGCCGGTGCCCAGATGTGCATAGTGACGTAACTGACCATGCTCACGACGCACGATATGCAGCATCTTGGCGTGCGTCTTGTAGGCCATCACGCCGTAGATGACGATGGCGCCGGCTTCCTGCAGGCGTGACGCCAGCTGCAGATTGTCTGCTTCATCGAAGCGGGCGCGCAGCTCGATCACGACCGTGATCTCCTTGCCCTGGCGTGCGGCTTCCACCAGTGATGAGACGATGTTGGAATCGGCACCGGTGCGATACAGCGTCTGCTTGATCGCCAACACGTTGGGGTCGCGCGCCGCTTCGGCCAGTAGATTCTCGACCGGCGAGAACGACTGGAACGGGTGATGCAGCAGGATGTCTTCGCGGCGGATGGCATCAAACAGGCTACCGTCGCCCTTGAGCGCCTTGGGAATGCCGGGAGTAAAGGGCGTGTAGAGCAGGTCTTCACGGCCGACATCACCAATCACTTCCATCAGACGATTGAGATTGACGGGTCCCTTGACCTGATAGAGATCACGCAGCTCCAGCTCGAATTGCTTGAGCAGGAAGGTGTAGAGCGTCTCGGGGCAGTTGTCCGCTACCTCCAGGCGTACACCGTCGCCATAGCGGCGTGCCAGCAGCTCGCCACGCAGCGCGGAGGCCAGGTCCGAGACATCCTCTGCATCCACTGACAGATCGGCGTTGCGCGTCAGACGAAACTGATAGCAGCCCTTGATCTTCATCCCCGGAAATAACTCCTGGGCATGCGCGTGGATCATCGACGACAGGAAGACATACTCGGTGTAACCGGCATCGGTGATGGCATCGGGGACGCGGATCAGGCGAGGCAATGAGCGCGGGGCGGGCAGAATGGCCAAGCCGCCTTCACGACCGAAGGCATCTTTACCCTCGAGCTCGACGATGAAGTTGAGGCTCTTGTTGACCAGTCGTGGGAAGGGATGAGATGGGTCGAGGCCTATAGGGCTGATGACGGGCTGAATCTCGTCCTCGAAGTAACTACGCACCCAGGTTTTCTGCTTGGAATTCCACTGATTGCGGCGGCGAAAGCGGATGTGCTGTTCTTCGAGGGCCGGTATCAGCTCCTCATTGAGAATGCGGTACTGGCGCTCCACTTGCTCATGGGTGACGCGGGATATCTCATCCAGCACCTTGCCAGGCAGCAGTCCATCAGGACCGGGGTCAGTACGATCAAAGGCGATCTGATGCTTGAGACCCGCCACGCGGATTTCGAAGAACTCGTCCATGTTGGACGTGAAGATCAGCAGGAACATCAGCCGATTTAGCAGCGGGTGCGAGGTGTCCTGCGCCTGTTCGAGTACGCGGATGTTGAACTGAAGGTTGGACAGCTCGCGGTTGAAGTACAGGGCAGGGTCGGCGAGGTCCGCTTCCGGTGAGGGCGTGACCTTGGCATGAATGCCGGTCCGGGTCCGATTGACGCGCAAAGGAGGAGGCTCAAGCGCTGGCGGCTCATCCGTCGGTAGATCAGACCCGCTGATTTGAATATCGCCGGAAGCTGCCGGTGTGACAGCTTCCGAGTTGCGTGTACTGACCTCTGCCAGAGTATCCGAGGGGTCGTCACGGGTGTGCTTGTGCGTCTGTTCCATCATCAACTCCATGATCCCGGTCAGCCGCAGTCGCCGGGGTTGTCAAAGGCGATTCTTTTCCGCCAATAGCTCGGCAGCCCGGCGGGCAAAGTAGGTGAGAATGCCGTCGGCACCCGCACGCTTGAAGCACATCAGCGACTCGAGGATGACCTTGTCAGCCTCCAGCCAACCATTCTGGAAGGCGGCCATGTGCATGGCATATTCACCGCTCACCTGATAAGCAAAGGTCGGCACCTGCAATTCGGTCTTCACGCGCGTGACGACATCCAGGTACGGCATTCCCGGTTTGACCATCACCATGTCGGCGCCTTCGGCCACGTCCATGGCGACTTCGTGCATGGCTTCATCGCTGTTGGCGGGGTCCATCTGGTAGGTCTGTTTGTCCGCCTTGCCCAGATTGCTGCTGGAACCGACAGCGTCACGGAAGGGGCCATAGTAGTTCGAGGCGTACTTGGCCGAATACGCCATGATGCGCGTATTGATCAGGCCTTCCTGTTCCAGCATGGCACGAATCGAGCCAATGCGACCGTCCATCATATCGGAGGGCGCAATGACATCCGCGCCGGCTTCGGCATGCGACAGCGCCTGCTTGATCAGCGTCTCGACGGTGCGATCATTGAGCACGTAACCATCATCATCCAGGATGCCGTCCTGGCCGTGTGTGGTGTAGGGGTCCAGCGCCACATCGGTGATCACGCCTAACGTCGGCAGCGCTTCCTTGAGGGCACGTACGCAGCGCTGTACCAAGCCTGAGGGGTTGTAGGACTCTTCTGCGTAGAGCGTCTTCGCCTCGGTATCCATCACAGGGAAGAGTGCGATGGCGGGCACGCCTAGTGCGTGCACTTCACGGCATTCCTCAATCAGAAGGTCGATGGACAGTCGCTCGACGCCAGGCATGCTGGGCACGGACTCACGACGTTGTGCGCCTTCCAGCACAAAGACCGGCAGGATCAGGTCATCAGCCGTCAGCTGATTTTCACGCATCAGGCGGCGAGAGAAATCGTCCTTGCGCATGCGGCGCATGCGAGTCGCAGGAAACTGGCGCGGGGTACGTTGGCTCAAGAATCACTCTCCGGGTCGGCTGGTCCGGTCTCGTGATGGACGCTGGCAGTCTAGATTTATAATATTTCAATGATATTACAAGGACGGCCGGTCGATACGGACGGGAAGCAAGGTGCTGGCACAGGGCCAGCGTCGGTGTCTTGAGTATATCAGTGCTATCCGGCTGCGGCAGGGGCGTGGTGTGAGGCACGATGTCGCGTTGGATGTAAGGCTGTGATACATAGCAATGGTACAGCGCAGGATGCAGTGAAATGAGATGACGCGGTCATGGCTTGAGTTGTCGCTGGCCTGCCCATAGTCTTGAGTCATTGGCGCATTGGCATCCTTCACCTGCACGGTTGTCACTGCCCGTTGTTTGAGTATGTCTTTCTGACCTATCCGGCCGCCGCCGGAAACATCTCACCGTCAATGGAGTACCCCATGACCAAGCAGGTAGCCCTGATCCTTTCCGGTTGCGGTGTCTACGATGGCTCCGAAATCTACGAAACGACCTTGACCATGCTGCGCCTCGATCAGTTGGGCATTGTCTATGAATGCTTTGCGCCCGATATCGATCAGCACCATGTGATCAATCATTCCACTGGTGAAGAGATGGACGAGACCCGCAATGTACTGGTCGAGTCTGCACGTCTGGCGCGTGGCAAGGTGCGCCCTCTGGATGAGCTCTCTGTCGATGATTTTGATGCACTGATTTTGCCCGGTGGCTTTGGTGCCGCCAAGAATCTGAGCAACTTTGCTGTCAAGGGTGCTGATTTAGAGGTTGTCGAGGGCCTGCGCGCCGTAGTGCAGCCCTTCCATGAGGAAGGCAAGCCGATTGGTGTGATGTGCATTGCGCCGGTAATGGTGCCGCAGCTGTTAGGGCAGGGCATTTCCGTTACCGTGGGTAGCGATGCCAGTGTCGCAGGTGCCATCAGTGCGCAGGGCGGCTTGCACAAGAGTTGTGAAGTGACGGATATCGTGATCGACGCTGCCAATCGCGTCATTACCACGCCTGCCTACATGCTGGCTGAGCGCATCAGTGAAGCAGCCGAAGGTATTTTCAAGCTGGTGGATCGTATCGATGGCTGGATCACGGATGATCAGGCACGTGAGGCGGATAAGCAGAACTAGCCGCCGGTGAATGGTAACTCGCGTTAACCACTCATGAAGCCAGACACGACTTTCAAGATATAAAACGCAAACACCCCGCCAATGGCGGGGTGTTTGCGTTTGGACGATGCACGGCTAGCTAGCTTGTCGCACGCTTACGATGGTTCTTGTGTGGCATCTTTCGCTGGCAATGCGCGACGACGCTTGAAGAAGCGTGCCGACAGAATGCCCACTTCAAATAACAGCCACATCGGAATCGCCAGCAGTGATTGAGAAATCACATCTGGCGGCGTCAACATCATGCCAACCACGAAGCAGCCGATCACGATGTAGGGACGCTTTTTGCTTAGTGCCTCAACTGACGTGGCGCCTGTCCAGATCAGCAGGAAGGTAGCGATGGGAATCTCAAACGCGACACCGAAGGCGAAGAACAACTTGAGGACAAAATTCAGATATTGATTGATGTCCGTCATGATCGCCACGTTCTCGGGGCCTGTAGTGGTAAAGAACTTGAACAGCAGCGGGAACACCACGTAGTACGCGAAGGCAGCGCCGGCATAGAACAACACAATGCTGGAGGCGAGCAATGGCAATGCCAGTGCTTTCTCGTTCTCGTAGAGTCCTGGTGCAATGAAGGCCCACGCCTGATATAGCACCATGGGGATGGCCAGGAATAGCGCCACCACGAGTGTCAGCTTGAAGGGCGCCAGAAAGGGCGATGCCACTTCGGTGGCGATCATCTGAGACCCTGGCGGCAGCAGCGCCATCAGAGGCTCAGCCACATAGAGATAGATCTGATTGGAGAAGCCATACAGCGCAGCGAACACCACCAATACGACGACGGTGGCACGCAGCAGTCGTGAGCGTAGCTCGATCAGATGCTCGATGAGCGGGGCGTGGACAGTCTCGCCCGTAGAGGACGAACCCGACTCCGGGGCATGCGGATCACTCATCAGGAACGCGGCTCCCGTGACTCACTGGTGATGGATGCGGCGTCCGGCTCACCGTCGGGCTTGCCAGCCCCAGCGGGACGGGAGCTCTCGGGCGTAGGCAGCACGGTAGATGTATTATCGACAGTCGGTGCCTTGTCGACAGCAGAAGCCTTGTCGAGAGAAGGTGCCTTGGCGACAGAAGGTACCGGGTCAGCAGGGGATGTCGGCTGTGTGATGCTGTTCTCCACATCACGTGCTTCATTGCGTGCGTGAGCCAAAGTCTCATCGAGCTGCTTCTTCTGCTCACTGAGCGTCTGGCGCAGCTCTTCGGCTTCCAGCTGAGCACTGATTTCCTGCTGGATACCCGAGACGCTGCGTTTGATGCGGCCCAGCCACAGGCCCGCCGTACGGGCGGCCCGAGGCAGACGCTCCGGGCCGAGCACAATCAACGCCAGCAGCGCGATCAGTGCCAGTTCAAAAAAGCCGATATCGAACATGCGGGTTACGAGCGCTTGTCAGCGGTATCGTGGCTTTTAGCCTCGACATCGATGGTTTCGCCGCGCGACTCTTCATGAGCGACCTTCTGCTGAGCAGCCGTCTCTTCTGATTTTTTCTCTTCTTCCTTCATGGCGCCCTTGAAGCCTTTTACCGCGCCGCCAAGATCCGAGCCGACGTTACGTAGTTTCTTGGTTCCGAAGATCAAGATGATGATGCCGAGGACGATCAGGAGCTGCCAGATACTAATGCCACCTAACATGGGAAGTTCTCCGTTTTGGCCGCTGACACCAGGTCATGAGGCCTTGAGTCTTGCAGGGTGTCATCACCGCTGCCGAGGAGTACGGCTTGCGCCGGGAGATTGCTGATCCATCACTGACCGCGAGCGGCCTTTTCATCGTGGCCTGAAACGCCAAAGCGGCGCGCCAGCTCATCCAGCACTTCCTGATGGTCCAACCCTAGATGCGACAGCATGACCAGGGAATGGAACCACAGGTCGGCAGTTTCACCGATCAGTGCACGATGGGAGTCCACATCGTCCTGCGTGAAATCCTTGGCGGCCAGTACTGTCTCGGTCGCCTCTTCACCGATCTTCTCCAGTACCTTGTTGAGCCCCTTGTGATGCAGGCTTGCGACATAGGAGGAGGTCGGGTCAGCGTCGCGCCGCTCTGCCAGTACTACCGACAGGCGGTTGAGAATATCACTCATGAATCATCGTTCCTGAAAGCATCGCTTCAAAAAAGCATCTCTGCAAAAAAAGCATCACTGCAAAAAGCATCAAATCGTGTTCTACAGACGTGAAGCAGACGTGTCGTCTATAGAACAGAGCGTACATCTCGTCAGCTACCCGCGAGTGTCTCTCGGGCATGCGACTCAGGATGCAAGCGTTACATGACATTCATATTGCACTGCACTCAATGGGCGGGCAAGCCACGCTGACAATAAGCCCATATACGGCCTACGGATAGGCTCAGCGCCACAGCAGCAATAGTATGCCGAGTCCTGCGCCGACCAGTACTAACGGAGGCTGAGTATCCGCCCAGGCCATCAGCGGTTGCCACCCCAGTGCACCTGCGACCAGTAGCGCTCCTGCTCGTAGGCGCCAGCTGGTGCTGGCAGCACCGGAGACACGATCGCGCAGCGTAGTGATGGCCTCGGTTTGACGCGTGCGTGCACGGTGCTCGTCCTCTATGCGCTCAAGCGCCTGGAAGGCCATCACCGGTAGCTGTGGCAGCTGATGAGATAGCTCAGGAGCCTGCTTGAGCATCTCGTTCCAGAACGCCTTGGGACCGGCGCGCTCCTTCATCCAGCGCTCCAGATAGGGGCGCGCGGTGGCCCACAGATCCAGCTCCGGATACAGCTGGCGGCCCAACCCTTCGATGTTGAGCAGTGTCTTTTGCAGCAACACCAGTTGTGGCTGAACTTCCATGTTGAAGCGCCGCGCGGTCTGGAACAGGCCCAGCAGCACCTGGCCGAAGCTGATGTCCTTGAGCGGCTTCTCGAGAATCGGCTCGCAGACTGCACGAATGGCAGCGGCAAACTCATTGGCACGCGTGCCTTCGCCGACCCAGCCAGATTCGATGTGTAGGACGGCCACCTCGTAATAATCCTGACGGAAGAAGGCCAGCAGGTTGCGCGCCAGATAGTCCTGATCTTCACGCGTCAGGCTGCCGACGATACCGCAGTCAATGGCGATGAATTGCGGATCATGGGGGTTCTCACGCGAGACGAAGATGTTGCCGGGATGCATGTCAGCATGGAAGAAGTTGTCGCGGAAGACCTGAGTGAAGAATATCTCCACACCGCGCTCTGCCAGCTTCTTCAGATCAGTGCCCTGTGCCTCCAGCTCATCGATCTCCGCGACGGGGATGCCGCGAATGCGCTCCTGGACCATCACCCGGCGCCGTGTCAGCGGCCAGTGGATGGCGGGTACGTAGAGCAGTGGCGAGTCGAGGAAGTTGCGCTTGAGCTGGGAGGTGTTGGCCGCTTCCTTGTGCATGTCCAGTTCATCGAACAGCGTCGCTTCGTAGTCAGAGACGACTTCTACCGGGCGTAGACGGCGCGCTTCCGGTGATATCTTCATCAGGATGCGCGCGAATAGATATAGCAGCCCAATGTCCTGACGCATCACTTGATCAATGCGGGGGCGAATGACTTTCACGACGACATCCGAGCCATCATGAAGGCGCGCCGCATGCACCTGAGCGATCGAGGCCGAAGCCAGCGGTTGCGCCTCGAACTCGGCGAAAGCCTCCTCGACTGACATGCCCAGTTCCTGCTCCACCAGCTCACGCGCCACCTGATTCTCGAAAGGGGGCACCTGGTCCTGAAGGCGCTTGAGCTCGTCGGCTATATCAGCTGGCAGCAAATCACGACGAGTGGATAGCATCTGACCGAACTTGATGAAGATCGGTCCTAGTGCTTCCAGTGCCAGTCTCAGTCGTTCACCGCGCGAGCGGCTGCCGACAGGAAACAGGCACAGCGGCGATAGCTTGACCAGCGGCCGTAGTAGCGCCGGCACGCGCGCGAGAGGAATCAGGTTGTCGAGTCGATAGCGAGCGATGACCCACAGGATGCTCAGCAGGCGATAGAGTCTCACGACGGCTGGCACTCCCGGTCATAAGGATTAAATGGGAGGGGCGATGAAGTCGTTGTGGCTTCAAGGTGGCGGTGCAAGCGTGTGAGGCGTGCCTCGGTACGGTCTAGGCACTGGGTCAGCTCGGTCAGTTCGTCACGCGCGACCTTTATCTGCGCATGGCCGGGTAGCCAACGCGCTTCCTCGGTGAGGTACTCGCGTAGGTCGAGCTCCAGCTCGCGATGACTGGTCAGGCCAAAGCGCCCCAGACTGCGCAGGCCATTGGCCAGGCTATGGCCGGGGGTTTCGCCAAACCATTCGGCTAGCGCGCCTTCCCAGTCCAGATCAAGATCCATCACCAGATCACGAGCACTTTCCAGCAGATGAATGCGTCCGCGGACTGCCAAACGGCCCTCGAACATCAATCGCTCGATCGGCTCGCCGGAGAGCAACGCGGCAGCAGTTTCCATGTTGAGCTCTACCACGACATCGCCGTCGCTTTCTTTCGCGTCCGGTAGGCGTAACAGATGTAGACCCTGCAGATCGAAGTGCACCAGCAGGTCAAAGGCGGGTCGTTCGATCCGCAAGAGCAGACGCCGGCCGGCCAGCGCATTGAGACGCGTGGTGGAAGCCGGGTCGCGGGCGAGTAGCTGATTGAGCGTTCGCTCAGCCGTCGCCAATAGCAGGGGAGTCAGCAGTGCCATGGCAGCCTCAGAGCTTGATGCCGCGGTGCAGTGCGACGATACCGCCCGTCAGATTGGTGTACTCGACACGCTCAAGTCCCGCGTCTTCCATCATGCCGGCCAGCGTCTTCTGATCAGGGTGCATACGGATGGATTCAGCCAAGTAGCGATAAGAGTCGGCGTCGCCAGCGACCAGCTCACCCATCTTCGGTAGCAGGCGGAAGCTGTACTGGTCGTAAGCGGTAGAGAGTAGCGGATTGACCGGCTTGGAGAACTCCAGCACCAGTAGACGGCCGCCCGGCTTGAGGATGCGCTGCATCGAGCGCAGGGCCTTGGCCTGATCCGTGACATTACGCAGTCCAAAGGCGATGGTGATGATGTCGAAGGTGTTGTCCGGGAAGGGCAGCGCCTCGGCATTGGCCTGCACGTACTCGACATTGCCGCCGACACCGTTGTCGATCAGCTTGTCGCGACCGACGTTGAGCATCGAGGCATTGATGTCTGCCAGCACCACGCGGCCACGCGGACCGACCAGACGCGAGAACTTGAGCGTCAGATCGCCAGTCCCCCCGGCGATATCCAGCACGGTATGACCCGGACGGGCACCGGCCCGCTCCAGGGTGATGCGCTTCCACAGACGGTGGACCCCAAATGACATCAGGTCGTTCATCACGTCGTACTTGGCGGCGACACTATGGAAGACATCGGCGACGCGGCCTGCCTTCTCTTCCACGGCAACTTCTTGATAACCGAAGTGGGTCGTACGCTTGTCCATGACTTCCCCTGTTGTGATGCCGCGCGAGGCGGCATCAGCGCATATGGTGAGCTTTCGCAGTGGCTCGATTGTAACCGCTGGCCAGCGGGCTGTCTTTTGGCATGATGCCGCAGCACTGTGGTGTTGCCTTGCGCTCTATAACTGATTGAGCGGAATGCCCAGCGGCTCACGGGAGGCACCGGCCTCTTCCAGCTGGCGCAGGTAATAGGCCCACATGGCGTCGCGGCGATTGGCCAGTTCCCACAAATATTCCCAGGTGTAGAGTCCGCTGTCGTGGCCGTCGTCGAAGTGCAACTTGAGCGCGTAGCGGCCACTTTGGGTGATATTGGCCAGTCCGACGTGGCGCATGCCGACCTGCAAGGTTTCCTGTCCCGCCCCGTGACCACGCACCTCGGCAGACGGCGACATCACGCGCAGGAATTCTGTGCTGAGTCGGAAGGTCTGGCCATCGGCGTAGCCCAGTTCCAGTTCGCGCTCGGACTTGTGATAGTGCACACGAGTGGGGACTGGCGCTTCCTCGGCATTACGCGCCTGACGCTCATGTACGCGATATTGATGTTCGTTGGGTGCGCTGGGCTCGGAGGGTGTGTCGTGGCTCATCGGGAAATCCTCTCAGGCGGCCAGACAAGCAAGCGCTAGTCGGCAGAATTAGGCGTAATGGCTGGGCTCGTTGAGTATCAGTGGCCCGCAACGTGACGGCTCCCCCATGATGCACTGACGCCCGAGCCGGGCCAAGCCGGATCGGGCGTCAGAAGTGCTGGGTGTAGAAGAGTGGCGCGTTTTTACAGGATATAGCGTGACAGGTCTTCGTCACGTGCCAGATCACCCAGGCGCTCATCGACGTAGGCAGCATCAATGGTGAGTGCTCCCGCTTGATCAGCACCTTCGTAGGATATCTCTTCCAGCAGACGCTCCATCACGGTGTGCAGACGACGGGCACCGATATTTTCAGTGCCTTCGTTGACCTGATAAGCGATCTGCGCGATGCGCTCAATTGCATCGTCAGCAAAGGTCAGCTCGACCCCTTCAGTCGCCAGTAGGCCCTTGTACTGACGAATCAGTGCGGCGGACGGCTCTGTCAGGATGCGCTTGAAGTCATCCGGCGTCAGTGCATTGAGTTCGACGCGAATCGGCAGGCGCCCCTGTAGCTCGGGAATCAAGTCCGACGGCTTGGTCAGATGGAATGCACCGGAGGCGATGAACAGGATGTGATCCGTCTTTACCATGCCGTGCTTGGTGGAGACGGTAGAGCCTTCGATCAGCGGCAGCAGATCGCGCTGCACACCTTCACGAGAGACATCGCCACCGCTGCCGGTTTCGCCGCGCTTGGCAACCTTGTCGATTTCGTCGAGGAACACGATGCCGTTCTGCTCGACCGCCTCGATGGCACGGCTCTTGAGATCTTCGTCGCTGACCATCTTGGCCGCTTCTTCCTCAAGGACCAGCTTGAGGGCTTCCTTGACGCTGATGCGACGATTTTCTTTCTGCTGCTTGCCCATGTTGGAGAACATGGATTGCAGCTGGTTGGTCATTTCTTCCATCCCCGGCGGGGTGGCGAAATCAAGGCTCTGGCTGGCTGGGCTCAGCTCGATGTCGATTTCCTTGTCGTCCAGTTGACCTTCACGCAGCTTCTTGCGGAACATCTGGCGCGTGCTGCTGTTGTTGGAGGCAGCGTCATACTCTTCGCCTCGCACACGCGGTAGCAGGGCATCGATAATACGCTCTTCGGCAGCATCTTCTGCCTTGTCGCGCACTTCCTTCATCGCATCTTCACGGACCAGCTTGAGGCCGACTTCGACCAGATCACGAATGATGGATTCGACGTCACGGCCGACATAGCCCACTTCAGTGAACTTGGTCGCTTCGATCTTGAGGAAGGGCGCACCGGCAAGCTTGGCCAGACGACGCGCGATCTCAGTCTTACCGACACCGGTCGGGCCAATCATCAGAATGTTCTTGGGCGTGACTTCAGGGCGCAGATCGTCATCGAGTTGCATGCGACGCCAGCGATTGCGCATGGCCACTGCGACGGCGCGTTTGGCTTCCGGCTGACCAACGATGTGCTGGTCGAGGGCGTTGACGATTTCCTTCGGGGTCATCTGGGACATCTCAGGACAGCTCCTCGACAATGACATTGTGATTGGTGAAGACACAGATATCGGCCGCAATGGCGATGGATTTCTCGGTGATTTCGCGAGCGGATAGCTCAGTATTATCGAGCAGGGCACGGGCAGCGGCTTCAGCGAAGTTGCCGCCGGAGCCGATGGCCAGCACGCCGTGCTCGGGTTCAACGACATCGCCGTTACCGGTGATGATCAGCGAGGAATGTTTGTCAGCGACGACCAGCATGGCTTCCAGCTTGCGCAGAGCACGGTCGGAGCGCCATTCCTTGGCAAGCTCTACGGCTGACTTGACCAGCTGGCCTTGATACTTCTCCAGCTGTGCTTCAAAACGCTCGAATAGCGTGAAGGCATCAGCGGTGCCGCCTGCGAAACCGGCCAACACCTGATTGCGATACAGGCGACGCACCTTGGCGGCATTGCCTTTCATTACGGTGTTGCCAAGGGATACCTGGCCGTCACCAGCCAGAGCGACCTGGCCGTTGCGACGCACGGAGACGATCGTGGTCATGGGAGACTCCTGAGAGAACATGCCGGCGATTGGAATAAGATGAACAGAGCCGGGCATGATATGACTGGGCAGACAAGGCATAGGCCTCATCGGCGGAATACGGTTGGCGGCTGTCGAGTACTTGTCATCAGTGCTGACAACTCGCCGGAAAGCACTAAATGGGGGCGCTATGATGGGTTTCAAGTGGCCGGTCAAGGTGCGTTGAAGGGGACTGGTGCTGTTACAAACAAAACGGGCCCGCTCATGTAATGAGCGGGCCCGTTTGCTATCGGCTGTTGGCTGCTGCTGATGTGTTGCAGATAACGCATGCCGTGGCCCGGCCATCTAGCCTGAGCCGGCGACCATGTTACTGGAGCTTGATCAGTAGCGGCTCGATGCCCTGAGTATTCATCAGGTCTTGCGCGCGGTTGAGCTCGCGAGTGTCTTTATAAGGACCGACCTGCACCCGATGCCACACCGTTCCCCCCGAAGCATTGACATCACTGACCTTGGCCAGCAGTCCCAGGTCCTTGAGCTTGCCCGCCAGCTTCTTGGCATCACCCATCTCACGGAATGAAGCCGCCTGCAGCATATAGTTCGTCAGGGATGCCGTAGATGCCTTGGTGCTCTCTTTGCTGCCCGGGCGCGGAGTGGACTTGTATGCTTCCACCTTGGGTGCAATCACCTCGGTTTCCGGTAGCAGCGTGTAGAACTCGAAGGTCGGCATGGCGCTGCTGGCGCCCTCTTTAGCGCTGCCCTGCTTGTCGCTGGTTGACGTATTGCCTTGCTGACCGTTCTGTTGAGTATTGGCCTTGGGCACAATGGCGGCCACTGGCAGGCGCGGTGCCTGCTTCTCGAAGTATTGCGCCAGTGCAAAGCCGGCGATCAGGCCAATGATGCCCCACAGCCACCCCGGCATTCCGCGGCTTTGAGTTACAGCGGACTGCCGGCGAGGGCTTGCGCCCTGACGGGATGCGGGCTTCTTGCTGGCGGGACGGCGAGCAGCCATGTTTTACATCTCCTCGGGAGCGCTGACACCCAGCAGGGCCAGGCCGTTACGAATGACTTGTGCGGTCGCCAGCCCCAACGCCAAGCGCGCGTTACGGGTGGCATTGTCCTCGACCATCACCTTCACTGCGTTGTAGCAGGTGTGGAAGTCGGAGGAGAGGTCTTGCAGGTACTGAGCGACCTGCTGCGGCTCGCGCACGCGTGCAGCGTGGCTCACGACATCCGGGAATTGCGCCATGCGATTCATGACGGCTTTTTCCTGATCGCTGGTCAGTAGTGTGAGCTGAGCCATGGCCAGGGTTTCGTCGAAGGACTTGTCTTCGCGATCAGCCTTGCGCAGGACACTGTGCACGCGGGCGTGAGCGTACTGAATGTAGTAGACCGGATTGTCGTTGGACTGCGAGCGAGCCAGGTCGATATCGAAGGTCAACTGGGAATCTGCACGACGCGCGGCGAGGAAGTAGCGGGTCGCATCGCGGCCAACTTCCTCGATCAGATCACGCAGTGTCACGTAGCTACCGGCGCGCTTGGAGAGTTTTACTTCCTTGCCAGAGCGCATCACGGTCACCATCTGGTGCAACACGTAGTCCGGCCAACCCTTGGGGATGTCGGCCTTGAGTGCTTGCAGACCAGCGCGTACACGGGTCACGGTGGAATGGTGATCAGCACCCTGCTCGTTGATGACCTGGGTGAAGCCACGCTGCCACTTGTCGAAGTGATAGGCGACATCGGGCAAGAAGTAGGTGTAGCCGCCGTCACGCTTGCGCATTACGCGGTCTTTGTCATCGCCGAAGTCGGTGGTGCGCAGCCATAGCGCGCCGTCATCTTCGTAGGTATAGCCATTGTCGACCAGACGCTTGACGGTCTCTTCGACCTTGCCTTCGCTGTAGAGCGAGGATTCGAGGAAGTAGACATCGAATTCGACGCCGAAGGCCTTGAGGTCAAGGTCTTGCTCATGACGCAGGTAGGCAACGGCGAAGACACGGATGGCGTCCAGGTCGTCAGTATCAGCTGCCCCAGTGACCTGCTTGCCATCAGCTTCAACTGTATCGCCGGCCATGTAGGAGGCGGCCAGTTCGCTGATGTAGTCACCGCGGTAACCGTTCTCCGGCCAGCTCGCATCACCCGGGCCCAGGCCCTTGGTGCGTGCTTGAGTGGAGAGCGCCAGATTATCGATCTGTGCGCCAGCATCGTTGTAGTAGAACTCACGGGTGACGTCGTGTCCGGTCGCGGATAAAAGGCGACACAGCACGTCACCGACCGCGGCGCCGCGGCCATGACCGACATGCAGCGGACCAGTCGGGTTGGCTGATACGAACTCGACCTGGACCTTCTCGCCACGCCCGAATTCGCTGTGACCAAATTGCTCGCCTTCGCTGAACACGCGGCGCACGATGTCGGCGACAGCACCAGTGTCGGCGAAGAAGTTGAGGAAGCCGGGCCCTGCGATCTCAACCTTGGAGACGGCCTCGGACGCTGGTAGTGCGGCAATCAACTTTTCAGCCAGATCGCGCGGCTTCATGCCAGCAGCCTTGGACAGCATCATCGCCAGATTGCTGGCGTAGTCGCCGTGGGTCTTGTCCTTGGTCGGATCGACCTTGATCTGCGGGCTGGCATCGCTCGGGATTGTGCCGTCAGCCTTGAGGGAGTCCAGGGCCTGGCCCAGCAGTTCGATGATCGTCTCTTTCATGGAATATCAGTCTCTTCACGGCTCAGATCGCGCTTCCATCGCCGGCATGACGGTGACAGAAGCTGCAGGCGGTAGGCCTGCGATGCAGTAGGGGGGTGCGGATAGGAATGCACTATGGGTGTCATTATCACCGATCCGGCGTCTTGCTTAAACCGCCGCGGGCAATCACATCGCGATCAATCGGCGATCAATGGCATGACTTACGCCATGCCGATGGGATCTATGTCCAGTGACCAGCGCAGGCGACGGGCGTCACGGTCCTTCTCGCACAGGGTCACTAACCAGGCAGCGGCTTCGTGCAAGGCGCCACGTTTATCGGCGCGCAACAACAACTGCGCATGATATCGGTTCTGTCGACGCTCCATTGGTGCCGGTACCGGTCCAAGGCAGTCCACGCGCAGGCTGGAATCTGTCAGATGTTGGCGAAGCGCGGCGCCAATCTTGAGCAGCCATTGCTCTACTTGTTGCTGATCCGGCGCTTCAGCGCGCAATAGCGCCAGATGACTATAAGGAGGCAATTGCGCAACGCGTCGTTCTTCGAGCAATTCGCTGGCCAGCTGCGGATAGCCGGCCTGAATCAGTGTCAGCAGGTTAGGGTCTTCGGGGTGCCGTGTCTGAATCAGCACTTCGCCGGGGCGTTCGGCACGCCCCGCACGTCCGGCGACCTGTATCAGCAGCTGGGCCGATTGCTCCAGTGCACGGAAGTCGGCGGCATATAGGCCACTGTCGGCGTTGACCACGACGACCAGCGTGACATGTGGGAAGTGATGGCCCTTGGCCAGCATCTGTGTTCCGACCAACAGGCACGGCTCGCCGCGACGTATCACGGCGAGTGCCTCGCTCATCGCATCCTTGCGCTGCGTGCTATCGCGATCGATACGCAGCACCGGCACGTCGGGGAATTTTTCGCCCAATAGCTCTTCGGTGCGTTCGGTACCGGCTCCTTGCGGGCGTACATCACCGCTGCCACAGGCAGGACAAGCATCGGGCAGCGGACGGGTACGCTCACAGTGATGACATGTCAGCTGAGGTGGATGGCGATGCAATGTCATGCGTGCATCACAATTATCGCACTCGGCCAGCCAGCCACAGGCATGACAGGTGAGGGTCGGTGCGAAGCCGCGGCGATTGATGAATACCAGCACCTGATCGCCCTGGGTAAGACGCGTCTCGATGGCCTCAAGGCTCTGGGTCGAGAGACCGCCAAGCGTCATGCGCCCGCGGAGATCTATCGGATGCAAACGTGCGGGTTGGCTGCGACCGGCACGCTGATACAAATGCAGATGTACGAAGCGTCCCTCGCGAGCGTGACGCAGACTCTCGAGTGACGGCGTGGCGCTGCCCAGCACCACGGGAATGCCTTCCTGCTTGCCGCGCACCAATGCCAGGTCACGAGCGTGATAGCGCAATCCATCCTGCTGCTTGAAGGAGCCATCGTGCTCCTCATCGACAATGATGACGCCAAGCTTGGCCATGGGGGTGAAGATCGCGGAGCGCGTGCCAATCACGATGCGCGCCCGTCCACTGCGCGCGGCTTCAAAGCCATCGAGGCGCTCGCCGTCACTGACACCTGAATGCAGCATGACCTGCGGGACGTGGAAGCGTCTGCGAAAGCGTTCCAGCGTCTGAGGCGTAAGGCCAATTTCAGGCACCAGCACTAGCGCCTGACCGCCGCGGTCCAGCACGGCCTCGATCAGTTGCAGATAGACCTCTGTCTTGCCGGAGCCGGTGACGCCTTCCAGTAGCGTCGGACTGAAGTGACCAAGCCCTTCGTGGAGACGTGCCAGCGCGCGTCCCTGTTCATCATTGAGCGAGAGATCAGGTTCGGCGAGTACCCCTTTATGTGCGTGTTCAGGGCGAGTGCCGGTGACGGGTTCTTCGAGAGAGGTAATCAAGTCACGGCCACGCAGGGTTTCCAGCTGCTGGCGAGTAAAACCCTGGGCAGTGATAGCAGTATGGACTAGACCATGGCGATGCTGGGCCAGTAGCTCCAGGAGTGCGATCTGACGCGTCGCGCGACCCAGGCTGGCCGGTTCAGTGGCGCGGCCCTTGTCTGTCAGATGCCAGCGTTCTCGGGTACGTGCTTCCAGCACACGGCCCTGCCGCAATAGAGAGGGCATGGCTTGCGCAAAGGTATCGCCCAGCGAGTGCTGGTAATAACGAGCGGTGAAGCGGCACAGCCATAGCCAGTCAGCAGGTAGCGGCTCATCGTCGATGACTTCAGTGACAGGCTTGAGCTTCTCCATCGGGAAGCTCGACTCCGTGCGTAGCTCGGCAATCACGCCGACGAGTTGACGCCGCCCAAATTCGACACGCACGCGCAGGCCTGCCTGCCAGCCATGACGAGGAGGATTGCGCGCAGGAAGGTAGTCGAACAGATCGCGTAGCGGTCCGGGAATCGCAATGCCCAGCACACGCCCCGGCAGGTAAGCAGCAGTCTTGTCGGTAGTGTCAGGCACGCGGAACATCCAGTTGTGAAGGTCGAGAGGCACCATGCAGTCTACAGAGTGTTGCCACGAATAAACGGTACAAAGTTTGGTCTTGCGGCAGATGGCTGGTAAAATGCGCGGCCTTCCGTCGGAGTCGGCGGAAAGACCGGTTATCATCCAAAACCCGTGTACGGTGCCTGGCAAGTGATCAGGTGGCGGTGCACAGCGACTTGAGGCTACACATCATGAGACAGGGTATCCATCCGGACTACCAGCGCCAGACCGCTACTTGTTCTTGCGGCGCGCAGCACGAAATCAGTTCCACGGCCAAGCAGACTTTCGCGCTTGACGTGTGCTCTGAGTGCCACCCGTTCTACACCGGCAAGCAGAAGCAGGCTACCACCGGTGGTCGCGTTGAGCGCTTCAACAAGCGTTTCGGTGCTGCCATCAAGCGCTGATCCCTCAGCTGCTTGTCGCTTTCATGTCCTCGTGGCGTGAACAAAAAACCCGCTTGCGAGCGGGTTTTTTTGTGCCCGTGTGTTGGGCTGCCCGTCTAGGTGGCTCAGGTGGATTACGGGGAATCGTACAAGGTAATACCTGCTTAAGAAGAGTTATACGCTGCACAGGCTAGCTAAATTGTTTCCATTTTAGCACTAGTGCGACCTTCGCTCTGCATCAACCCGCATGGATCATTCATACTGAGCGCGTTGCCAGCAGAAGGCAGGTATTTCTAGCGAGAAATGGCCTGGAATTGAGCAGATTAGTGCGTTATTCATTACCAGTGATAAGGAAAGGATTATGGATGAGCGCCTCATCCATAACGTTAGACGAATGGCTAAAATTTTATTTTAAACTATCGTTTTAAATCCTTTTATAACAGCAAGTTGCGTCGGTTGTTCGGAGGTGCGTTTTTCTATATTCTGGAGGCAGCCAACCCAGTCAAAATACCGGATGACACGCATGTCTGATGCCATGAAGAAAGCAGCACTGCAATATCACGCTGAACCGATTCCTGGAAAGCTGTCCGTCGAGCTGACCAAGCCGACCGAAACTGCCAAGGATCTGGCGCTAGCCTACAGCCCGGGCGTTGCCGAGCCGTGTCGCGAGATTGCTGCCGATCCGGAAAATGCCTACCTGTACACTGGCAAGGGCAACCTGGTTGCCGTCATCTCTGATGGCACAGCCATTCTGGGGCTGGGCAATCTGGGCCCGCTGGCTTCCAAGCCTGTCATGGAAGGTAAGGGGGTGTTGTTCAAGCGTTTCGCTGGTATCAACTCTGTTGATGTCGAAATTGATGCCGAAAGCCCGCAAGCCTTCATTGATACCGTTCGTCGCATCGCGATCACTTACGGTGGCATCAATCTGGAAGACATCAAGGCGCCGGAGTGCTTTGAAATCGAGCAGGCGCTGATCGAGCAGTGCAACATTCCGGTCTTCCATGATGACCAGCACGGCACGGCCATCGTCACCGCCGCCGGCATGCTCAACGCACTGGATATTGCGGGTAAAACGCTGGCAGATGCACGTATCGTGTGCCTGGGTGCTGGCGCAGCTGCTATCGCCTGCATGAAGCTGCTGGTCGCCAGTGGTGCCAAGGTCGAGAACATCTTCATGCTCGATCGAAAAGGTGTCATTCACAGCGGTCGTGATGACTTGAATCAATACAAGGCGATGTTCGCGACTGAGACTGAGCTGCGTACGCTTGATGATGCTATCGACGGTGCCGATGTGTTCGTTGGTTTGTCAGGCCCGAACTTGCTCAAGGCTGATCAGCTCAAGAAGATGGCTGACAAGCCGGTCGTGTTTGCCTGCTCCAACCCGGACCCGGAGATTCATCCGGACATCGCACGTGAAGCACGCCCGGATGTCATCATGGCGACAGGCCGTTCTGACTACCCGAACCAGGTCAACAACGTACTGGGCTTCCCGTTCATCTTCCGTGGCGCACTGGACGTACGTGCAACGCGCATCAATGAAGAGATGAAGCTGGCAGCCGTGCATGCTCTGAAAGACCTGGCTCGTGAGCCGGTCCCTCAGGCAGTGTTGGATGCCTACGAGATCGATAGTCTTGAATTTGGCCCGGGCTATATCATCCCGACTCCGATGGACACGCGTCTGCTCGAACGTTTGCCGGCTGCTGTGGCACAGGCTGCGATTGATTCCGGTGTGGCACGCAAGCCGTACCCGGCGCACTATCCGCTGACCAATACTGATCAGGTCTATGGTTAAGCGCACGACTCAGTGCATAGCCGAGTGCATGGTTGAACAGTGATAGGTGAAGTAAGGGCCTGTTAGCTGAATTGACATGAAAAAGCCCTCGTCGGAATTTCCGGCGAGGGCTTTTTGTTGGCTGCTTTAGTGTCACGATCTCTGCCGGCCGCATTTAATGGTCAATGCAACGTTGGCGATTTGTGACAAGAATTCATCAAGTGAGACATTGATCAGAAGCTGTAAAGAATGGAAGCCGCCGTCGTGGTATCCGTCTTGGCATCGGTATCATCTGGCGGGCTGGTGTTGTTCTTGATCTCGTGGGAGAGCTTCAGTGCAAGACTGGCATTGATGGAGACGGTCAGTGCGGTATAGCTGCGACTGATCACGTTGTCACGCGTGGCTTCCATCGAGAACTGTTGCTCGAATTTTGAGGTGTCTGACAGCTGCCAGCGGTAGTCCATGGCTGAGTAGCCAAGGATGTAGTTCTCGTGATCGCCGTCCGTGATGTTGTCGTAGCGATAACCAGGCCCCGCCTCGACCGAGAGGATATGCTCAGGGCCAGAAAGTAGCCGGATGCCGTAGCCACCAATGGAGGTAACCTGGTCGTCATAGCCGGAGAAGCGCTCTTTCTCCCAGCGCATCAGACCGAAAGCATAGCGATTCTGACCGAGGTCGTAGCGCTCGCGCTGGCCAACCAGATACTGCTCGGTGGTGGTCTCATCGCCGCTGGAGACATGTTTCGCTTCCATGCGGAAGGTATGTGTCCAGGGTCTGAGATGCCAGGACAGGCTCGCCTTGCCCAGCAGCGTTTCACTGTTGGAATTGCCGGAAAGCTTGGTGAATCCCAGCTCCGCTTGACCACTGAAGGGTTCGGAGTCTTCGCTGGCGGGCGGTGGAGCATAAAACAGACTATCGTCGGCGACGGCCTTTTGCAGCGGAAGCAGGGCCAGGCACAGCAGTGCAGTCATGCGCAGTGCGGGCAATGGGTGAAGCATGCGGACTCCGGACATGGTTGAGGGGCATGACATCATCATTGAAAAAATGACGCTATTGAGATGAAAGAAGAGCGACCAGTGGCCGCTCTTCTCGAGACTCGCCGCCAATCAGATGACTTCGACTGGCATGCGCTGTGTGGATCAGATCAGAAGATGGCCTCGAAAGTTCCGGTGCCTTCCGATCCACTTTGTTCTTCCAGTTCTTTGCGCATGGTGCGTTCCTGATACGGCGGTAGATGGTCCTTGCGGAACAGCTCGCTAATGCCACCCTGTCCGCTATGAAGACGCTTGCCGGTATCTGGGTCGATGGTCGCTGTCACGATGCCGCTGGGACGTTCCATGGTAGCTGATGGCATGTCTTTCAGGGCGCCACGCATGTAGTCGACCCAGATGGGCAGTGCTACCTGCGCGCCATATTCCGCTAGCGTATCGTTTGAGTCCTTTCCGACCCAGACCGTGGCGACCAGGTTGCTGTTGAAGCCGGAGAACCAGGCATCACGCTGGTCGTTGGTGGTGCCGGTCTTGCCTGCCAGGTCATCACGACCCAGTGCTAGAGCGCCACGGCCAGTCCCACGCTTGATGACGTCTTGCATCATGTCGCGCATCAGGTACATGGCTTCCGGCGAGACAACACGCTCGGCCAAGGGGTACTGACGTCCATCACGATTGACGGTCACCATGCCCGGCGAGCAATTGGAACAGGCTACAGCGGGATGCGCTTCGTAATCGATATCATCATCACCACGCGTTACGGTATCGATATACCAGGGTTCGACGCGGAAGCCACCATTGGAGAGCAGCGCGTAGCCTCGTGCCATCTCGAGAGGTGTCAGCGACGCACTGCCGAGTGCCAGCGACAGCCCATTGGGTAGCTCATCGCGCTTGAAGCCCAGCTTGACCAGGAAGTCGAGGGTCTTGTCGAGGCCGACAGTCTGCAGCAAGCGAATAGACACCAGATTCAATGAGCGATATAGGCCAACCCGTATACGTGTAGGGCCGGTAAACTTGCCGCCGGCATTCTCCGGCCGCCATAACTTGCCGCCATCCTTCATGACGACCGGGGCGTTATTGATGATGGTCGCGGGCGACATGTCACCCTCCTCAAGCCCGGCAAGATAGACGAAGGGCTTGAAGATGGAGCCTGCTTGACGACGTGCCTGGATGGCACGGTTGAATTTGCTGGCGGAATAGCTGAAGCCGCCTTGCAGCGCAAGGATGGCACCGCTTTCAGGATCCAGTGACACAATGGCCGATTGGGCATCCGGCAACTGGCCGAGACGGTAGCCATCTTTTTGCTTGATGACACGTACCAGGTCACCTGACTTGGCAATGTCGGCTGCCGAGCCTGGTACGCCGCCGCGCCACTTGGCGCTCTTGTACTCGCGCGCCCACTTGAGGCCGTCCCAGTCGAGGGTGGCCACGGTCGAATCATCGAGCAGCACCTTCATCTGCTTGCCGTCGCTTTCCACCACAATCGCAGCCTTTAGCGGGCCGTAATCTGGTGTGCGATCCAGCACTTTCAACCAGTTTGAGACATCACGATCGATGCCCTCGATGCGCTTTTCGCTCTTTTTGGCAGCTTGCTTGGCAGTTTCAAGAACTTCCGGCGTTTTGGACAGTTCTTCTTCGAGTCCGGCCTGATCAGTCTGGTCCTGTGCTTCTGCCAGCGAGGCAGAAATGCCTGACTCCTCAACACCTCTCCAGCCATGGCGCGTGTCATAGGTAATCAGGCCTTTTATCAGTGCGTCACGTGCTTGTGGCTGCAGCGTGCTGTCGAGAGTTGTAGTGATGCGGACATTATCGGTGTAGGCCTTGTCGCCAAAGCGATCAACCGCAAAGCTCCTTGCCATCTCAGCGACATAAGGCGCCTCTACTTCTGGCTTCGTGTAGTGGCGGGCTGCAGTGATCGGCTCCTCGACGGCTTCTTCATAGGCCTGCGCTTCAATGTAGCCCAGGTCTTTCATGCGTAGCAGAATCCAGTTGCGACGGATCAAGGCGCGCTGAGGGTTGGTCAGCGGATTGAAGCTGGACGGTGCCTTGGGTAGGCCGGCGAGCATAGCTTGCTCGGCGAGCGTCAGCTCATCCAGAGACTTGTCATAGTAGGTGCGTGCTGCTGCCGCGATCCCGTAGGCACGGTGACCCAGGAATATCTTGTTGACGTAGAGCTCGAGGATTTGCTGCTTGGAGAGAATCTGCTCCATCTGCAATGACAGCAGGATTTCCCGAATCTTGCGCGTGAAGGTCTGGTCCAGCGTCAGCAGGTAGTTACGAGCCACCTGCATGGTGATAGTACTACCACCAGACTGGATGCTGCCGCTGGAGGCTAGCTGAACCGCAGCGCGCGCCAGGCCTTTCGGATCGATGCCCGGATGCGAGAAGAAATTACTGTCTTCTGCGGCGAGCAGTGCGTCGACGAAAGATTTGGGTATTTCGTCGTAGGTCACAGGAATACGCCGCTGATCACCATATTCACCGATCAGCTTGCCGTCGCGCGTGTAGATGCGCAGTGGTGTTTGCAATTTGGTGTCTTGAAGCTGATGAACATCGGGCAGGCCTGGCGCGAAATAGAGAGTGGCGCCGACAATGGCCAGCAGTCCCGCGGCACACAGTGACATCAGCAGCCAGAACACTGGCGAAAATAGTCGTCTTAATAGCTTCATGGGCAAGACAGGATCCGTGAGTAATGGGAAGCGAGTGGCTGCGCGGGGGTTGGCAATTCCATTGCTGGAGCATTATAAGTAGCGGGCCCAGATGCGGCCAGCGTTGAACCCCGACTTCCGCGTCTGTTGTGTTATTCTTGGAAACATAATGTAACATCTTGGAATGATAGAGGGATGTCGCGGAGACGTCGTCCAGGAACCGGCGGCCAGCTAGTCTGGCAGGATCGTCATCAAAGCAGGGGAATGCCAATTGCTGGGACTTAAATCTGCCGGCAAGGGACTGATTGGGGTCGATATCACATCGGCTACGGTCAAGCTCCTGGAGCTGTCCAGGCAAGGGAATCGCTACCAGATCGATAGCTATGCTGTGCGCCCGCTTAAAGAAGGCGCTGTCGTCGAACGTCGAATTCGTGACATGGACGAAGTCGTGATGGCCATAAAGCGCGCTGTTGAGCAAGCCCAGCCGCGCTCGAAGCGTGCTGTCGTAGCTGTGCCGGCCAGTGCTGCCATCACCAAGACGCTGAGCTTTCCCGCCAATCTGGCTGATGACGAGATCGAGCAACGCATTGCGCTTGAATCCGAGAAGCACTTCCCTTTCCCACTTAACGATGTTGCGTTCGACTTCCAGCATTTGGGAATCAATCCCCGTAATCCTGAACAACAGGATCTGTTGCTGGTGGCATGTCGTAGCCTGGATGTAGATCAGTTGACATCTGCTTTGGTTCAAGCGGGTCTCGAACCTGCTGCGGTGGATGTCGAGACATTCTCGCTTGAGCGTGCCTTTGGCGAGTTACGCCATCAGCTGCCGCCGACCTACGATAACGAAGAGTGCGTCGCCGTGGTCGACATCGGTGCGACCATGACGGCATTCCATGTCATCCAGAACGGGCGCATCGTCTATAGCCGTGACGCCGTGTTCGGTGGTCGTCAGTTGACCGACGAAATCATGAACCGCTTTGACCTCTCCAATGATGAGGCAGGCCTTGCCAAGAAACGTGGCGGTCTGCCCGAGACCTATGACAGCGAAGTGCTGGGTCCGTTCCGCGATACCCTCATGCAGCAGATTGTCCGTTCTCTTCAGCTCTACTACACCGCCGGAAAGCGCCGAGAGGTTCAGCGCATTTTGCTGGGCGGCGGCACTGCGGCGATTATTGGGCTGCGAGAAGCACTCGCGGAGCAGACGGGGCTCGAGGTGATGATGGCCAACCCGTTCACTCATATGAGCGTTAACCCGCGTGTTGATATTCAGGCACTGGCAGGGGATGCGCCTGCGATGCTAACGGCATGTGGCCTGGCAATGAGGAAGCGGCCATGACCATCGAGATCAATTTACTATCGTGGCGTGAAGAGCGACGCGAGATGCGCAGCAAGCGCTTTCTTGGCGTACTGGCGATGGCTGCGATCGTGGGCATTGGTGCTGGATACGGCATGAGCGAGAACTACCAGAGCCAGCTCGAGGCGCAAAAGCAGCGCCACGCCTATATCGAGAAGGAAATGGCGCGACTTAATCGTGATATCAAGGAAGTCGAAGATATAGAAGTGCGTCGAACCCAGATGCTGGCGCAGATTGAATTGATACGCAGTCTACAATTCTCGCGTCCCGAGACGGTGCGTGTCTTCAATCAGCTGGTATCGACGCTGGTTGACGGCGCCTGGTATCAGAGCATCAGTCGCGGCGGCCGTCAGATTAAGGCCAGCGGTACTGCTGAAAGTACGCGACAGGTCTCCGGCCTCATGCGCACGCTGGCATCATCAGAAATCTTTGGTACACCCACGCTTTCTGATGTGCAGAGCAATGATGATGACCAGCGCAGCTTCAATATCATGATTCCGGAGCGACCCATGTCATCCGCGATTAGTGATCCTGAAACGAAAGCCGCCAAGAAAGGAGGCCGGCAATGAGTTTTATCGATGCCGAAGTTCGTCGCCTCAAGTCTACCGACTTTCGTGATCTTGACCTGAAAGAAGCGGGCATCTGGCCGATTACGCTACAGGCAGTACTAGCGCTGATAGTGCTGAGTGCGCTGTTCTGGGTGTCTCACTGGTTCTTGGCGGCTCCGAAAGCAGAAGAGCTTGAGAAACTACGGGCTCAGGAAAGCCAGCTGCTGAGGCAGTTCGAGAGCAAGGCCTTCAAGGCAGCCAATTTGCCGGCAATGCGCGAGCAGATGAAAGAACTTGAAACGCGGATGGAGCAACTGCTGGAAATGTTGCCTACCGACGCTGAAGTTCCAGCACTGCTCGATGATATCAGTGAGGCTGCTATCAGCAACCAGCTTGAAGTGGAGTATATCCGTCTCAAGCCAGCCGAGAATCGAGATTTCTATGTTGAGCAGCCTTTCGATATCAAGGTGCGCGGTGACTACCATCGTATTGCCGCCTTTATTTCCGGCGTTGCTGGGCTGTCACGCATAGTCACGTTGCATGATTTCATTCTCACGCCGATAGGCGAGAGTGATGAGCTTGAGCTGTCGCTATTGGCCAAGACTTATAATTACCGTCAGACGACGGCTGCATCGGGAGGCAAGAAATGAGCCTGATGAATCGTCGAGAATGTGTGATTGGGAGTGCGCTACTGCTGACAATGTTGGTAGGTTGCGGAGATCCGCAGTTGTCAGCTCTTGAAGGGGAGCTTGAGTCTTTGAGGGGGCGTCCTTCCGGGCAGGTCCAGGAGCTACCGCCTCAGCCCGTGTATCATCCGGTCACCTATGACATGGCTGATGCTCGTAGCCCGTTCCAATCTCGTTTGCCAGAGCCGGAAGAAGAACTTACTGCAGTGGATAACGGTGTGCGTCCGGATCTGGATCGTGCGCGTGAACCTCTTGAAGCCTGGCCGATGGAGCAACTCAGCATGGTAGGCACTCTGGATGTCGACGGCACGCGTTCTGCGCTGATCCTGACGCCAGCGCAGGAAGTGCAGCGCGTTCGGGTCGGGAATCATATGGGTAGTAATTTTGGCAGAATTGTCCGCATCGGCGATACGCAGCTCGATATGATAGAGATAGTGCCCAATGGTCAGGGCGGCTGGATTGAGCGCACTCGGGCGATGGCGCTGGCGGAGCCCGTGCAGAAGGGCGGTTAAGGTCGATAGAGTAGGCAGCCAGGCATATTGTCACGGAAGACGAGCGGTCGACCTTCAAGGGACAGCGACCGACACCATTACGCTTCGATAAGAATAAGGCGCGCTCAGCTCCAAGGCTGAGCGCAGTCATAGCGAGACAGGGGACTAGGGAACATGACGCGATTGAAACAAATGAGTCTGCTGGGGCTTGTGGCCTTCGGTACTTTGATGGCGAATGCGGCGCTGGCAGCCTCGACGCTGAAGGACCTGGAGTTCACCTCGCTGGGCGGTGATCGCATGGAACTCAAACTCGACTTTGCCGGTGGCGTACCGGAAGTCAAAGGCTATCGTATCGAGACTCCGCCGCGTATCACTATTGACCTGATGGATACCCACAGCCAGCTTGAGAAGCGTCGCTTTGATCTGGGCCTCAATGGCGTGGATGAGTTGGTGGCCCTTGAAGCGGGCTCGCGGACGCGCCTGGTCATGAAGCTGAATCAATCCAAACCGTATGTCACGCGCACCGAAGGCAATAGCCTCTATGTCATCATCGGTGAGCAAGGCGGCCCAGTAGCGACTCAATCTTCTGTCGCTGCGCAGAACAATGCTCCAACTGCTTCCAATGATGCGCTCGAAGTAGCTAGTGAGCCTTCTATCAGTGGTATTGATTTCCGTCGTGGGACCGAAGGCGAAGGGCGTGTCGTGCTCAACTTCAATCGCTCCAACGTCGAGTCTCGTGTAACAGAGCGGGGTCGCAAGATTTATGTCGACCTCAAGGGCGTCAAACTCCCGCCTGAGCTGAATCAGGTGCTGGACGTGGGTGATTTTGCAACGCCCGTGACCCGTATCGATCCGCAGCGCACCCGTGATGGTGTTCGTCTTGTGGTTGATGCCAGTGGCTACTACACCCAGATCGCGACGCAGGCGGGTAATGAACTGGTCCTTGAGGTCAAGCCACTGACGCGTGAAGAGCAGGCCGAGCGGATCAAGGACAAGTTCCCGTATACCGGCAAGAAGATCTCGCTCAACTTCCAGAACATTGAAGTGCGCTCTGTGCTGCAGATCATTGCTGACTTCACTGGGCTCAACCTCGTCGCCAGTGACAACGTGACGGGCAACGTGACCTTGAACCTCAAGGAAGTGCCGTGGGATCAGGCGCTGGACCTGGTGCTCAAGTCCAATGGCTTGGCCAGTCGTCGTATGGGTAATGTGCTGATGGTGGCGCCAGCAGAAGAACTGGCTGCGCTTGAGCGCAAAGAGCTTGAGGCGAATCAGCAGGTCAAGGAATTGGCGCCGATGACGACCGAATATGTTCAGGTACGTTATGCCAAGGCAGCTGATCTGGCGGCGCTGTTGCGCGGGGAGGGCGGCATTGGCCTGCTCTCGGAACGTGGTCGCGTGATGGTTGATGAGCGGACCAATACCATGCTGATCCAGGATACCCGCGACACGCTCGAAGAAATCCGCGGCACGCTTGAGTACCTGGATATCCCGGTACGTCAGGTACAGATCGAGGCGCGTATCGTGATTGCACGTAGCAGCGTTTCAAGCGAGATTGGGGTCAACTGGGGAATATCTGCCAACAATACTGGGAAGTTGGATCTTGGTGGTGCATCGTCCGGGACTTCTGATGGTGGCGGTTTAAGTGTTGACCTGGGGGATGACAGCAATCCGGGCAGTACTTTCAGCTTTGGATACTTATCCGGCGATATCCTGCTGGATCTTGAATTGTCGGCGCTGGAAAGTGAAGGTAAGAGCCAGACCATCTCTCAGCCCAAGATCATTACTGCCAATCAGAAGAAGGCAGTGATCAAGCAGGGTCAAGAAATTCCCTATGAGGAAGCGACGTCCAGCGGTGCGACCAATATCGAATTCAAGGAAGCAGTATTGGCACTCGAGGTGACTCCGCAGATCACGCCGGATAACCGCATCATCATGGATCTGTTGATCAACAATGATGATGTCTCGGATGATAGTTTCAATGGTGAACCGGCAATCGATACCAACGAGATTGAGACTCAGGTACTGGTCAATGATGGCGAAACGGTCGTGCTGGGGGGTATTCTGACCTCTGAGCAGATCCGTAGCGTGTTCAAGACTCCCTTCCTGGGCGACCTCCCAGTGATTGGAAACCTCTTCCGCTATACCGAAGAGTCCAATGAGAAGGTAGAATTGCTGGTATTCATTACTCCTAAGATCATCGAGGACGGCCTGACGGTGCGCTGATGCTTGTGATTCCCAATGTATTCCTTGTCGGCCCTATGGGGGCCGGCAAGAGCACTATCGGCCGCCTGCTGGCGGCCGACTTGCATCGTGAATTTTGCGATAGCGACCATGTGATTGAAGACCGCTGCGGTGCCAATATTCCGTGGATTTTTGATGTCGAGGGCGAGTCGGGCTTTCGCGAGCGTGAGCAGTCAGTGATTGACGAGCTGACGGCACTGAATGGCGTGGTCATGGCGACGGGGGGCGGTGCCATCATGGCGGAGGCTAACCGTCGGGTGTTACGCGAACGCGGAACCGTCGTGTATCTCTACGCGCCCGTCGAGCAGCAGCTCAAGCGTGCGGGGCGTGATCGCAATCGACCATTGCTGCAGCAAGATGACCCCGGCCGTGTGCTCAAAAGGCTGTTCGAGGTGCGAGATCCGCTCTATCGCGATACCGCCGATATCATCGTGCGTACTGATCGACGTAGCCCTCGGGCCGTCACCAATGAGATTCGGCGGCGTATCAAAGCGCTGGCCGACCCGCTGCACGTGCCGGGTTGACGCCGGCCGCAAGGAGAATTTTGATGTCCCAGGCTCCTGCTCATCGACTTGATGTCGCGCTCGGAGAGCGTAGTTACCCGATTCATATTGGCCCTGGTCTCACGGCGCGTGGCGACCTGATTCGCGAGCATCTTGCGGGGCGTCAGGTGATGATCGTCACCAATACTGTCGTTGCGCCGCTGTATCTGGAGGCGCTCAAGGCATCGCTGGGCGAGGGGCTTGATGTCCGAGAGGTGATTCTCGAGGATGGTGAACAGACCAAGCACATGGCCAGCATCGGGCTTATCTGGGATGCACTGCTGGAAGCTGGTTTCAATCGCCGCTGTACCCTGATTGCGTTGGGCGGTGGTGTGATTGGTGACATGACTGGCTTTGCGGCGGCCTGCTATCAGCGCGGGGCCGCCTTTATCCAAGTGCCGACGACGTTGTTATCACAGGTGGACTCCTCGGTGGGTGGTAAAACGGGTGTCAATCATCCGCGTGGCAAGAACATGCTGGGTGCCTTCTGGCAGCCGCGTCTGGTCCTGATTGATACCTCAAGCCTTAAGACGCTTCCTGTGCGTGAACTGTCGGCTGGCATGGCTGAGGTCATCAAGTACGGTCTGCTGTGGGATGAGAGCTTCCTGTGCTGGCTTGAAGACAACATGGACGCCTTGATGGGTCTCAATGAGACGCTATTGGGTGAAGCCATTCGCCGTAGCTGTGCCATCAAGGCTGAGGTGGTTGCCGAGGATGAAACCGAGCAAGGCGTAAGAGCCTTGCTTAACCTCGGTCACACCTTCGGGCATGCCATCGAGACTGATCAGGGCTATGGCGTCTGGTTGCATGGTGAGGCAGTAGGCACCGGCATGTTGATGGCGGCTGAGCTATCGGCGCACATGGGCTGGCTTTCCAGTACTGATGTCGAGCGTGTGACACGCATCATCGATCGGGCTGGCTTGCCAGTTGCCGTGCCAGAAAATATGGGGGTCGAGGATTTTCTGCGCCACATGCAGTTGGACAAGAAGAATGTCGACGGCCGCTTGCGCCTGATTTTGCTTGAGCATGTCGGTCGTGCGGTAATTACCGAGAAAGTGCCTGCGAGCATGCTCAACGAGATGCTGGAGCACTGGCCGCGAAGTGCTGCCACGCCTGCTTGAACATGCATGCTCTTGCTGCATCATGAGGAAGGCCGTCACCTGAGGGTGGCGGCCTTTTTGCTATCTAGGGGGGGGGCTGATAGAGGGAGGAGGGATTGCACAATATTCCTGTATTGGTATGCCGTATGCGTAATCGGTATGGGGCGAGGCGATAAAAAACGCTGTTTTTTATTATTCCGAGACTAAAGTTGCAAGGCGAAAGTCGTGCGGCATGACTACTAGCTAAGCACTTGAGCTTGCAGGGTTTTTTTGACGAGTACGCTTATAACTTGCGGTTTTGTCAGGTTTTTTCCGAGATGGACGACTTGTGGAGAATTGCGCAGGCGGGAAGCTGAGGGATATGCTCGAGGGAAATCTGGCGTCGCAGAGCGACACTGATGGCGCCAATATCGGCAGGTATAAAAATAAAGATAACCGATAAATATAACCTGGAAAATGCTTTCTGAAAAGCATCTGGACATACGATTTCTCCGTGAGGCACGCCCATGAACAAAGGTCTCCACCAACCGGGAGAGTTCCGCGATAACTGCGGCTTCGGTCTGATTGCCCATATGGAAGGGCAGCCCAGCCATGAACTCCTGCAGACCGCAATAGAATCCCTGACCTGCATGACACACCGTGGTGGCATTGCTGCGGATGGCAAGACCGGCGATGGCTGTGGTTTGTTGCTCAAGATGCCGGATGGTTTCATGCGCCAGATCGCCCAAGAGAGCCTTGGGCTTGAGCTGGGTGAGCGCTATGCCGTAGGTACGCTGTTCCTGCCGGATGATGATGCTCGTGAGCAGGCTGCTCGCCAGGCATTCGAAGCAGCACTGAGTGCGCGTAATCTTGAAGTGTTGGGTTGGCGTGACATGCCGGTGGATGACAGCGTCTGCGGCCCGATGGCGCGTGAATGTTTGCCGCGTATCCGCCAGGTCTTCGTGGGAGCTTCTGATGAGCGTTCCGATCAGGCGTTCAATGTTGATCTGTTCATGGCGCGTCGCCGTGCCGAGCAGGCCTTGAAGGGTGAAGAAGATTTCTACGTCTGTTCACTGTCTGGCAAGGTCATCTCGTTCAAGGGCTTGGTGATGCCGGTGGATCTGCCGCGCTTCTACAAGGATCTGGGCGACCCGCGTCTCGAGACTGCCATCTGCGTTTTTCATCAACGCTTCTCGACCAATACTGCGCCCCGTTGGCCGTTGGCTCAGCCGTTCCGCTTCCTGGCGCATAACGGCGAGATCAATACCATCGAGGCGAACCGCGGTTGGGCCAATGCGCGCAAGGAGAACTTTGTCTCCCCGCAGCTACCCGAAATCGCTGAGCTGGATGAAATCGTCAACACGGTCGGTTCCGACTCCTCCAGCATGGACAACATGCTGGAAGTGCTGCTGACGGGTGGCATGGATATCTATCGTGCCATTCGCATGATGGTGCCGCCGGCGTGGCAGAACGTCGAGCAGATGGATTCCGATCTGCGTGCCTTTTATGAATACAACTCCATGCATATGGAAGCTTGGGACGGCCCGGCAGGTATCGTGCTGACTGATGGTCGTCACGCGGTGTGCATGCTGGACCGCAATGGCTTGCGGCCTGCGCGCTGGGTTATCACGCGCAATGGTTTCATCACTCTGGCCTCCGAGATCGGCACCTACGATTACAAGCCGGAAGATGTCGTCGCCAAGGGGCGTGTCGGGCCTGGCCAAGTGCTGGGTATCGATACCGAGACCGGCGAAGTGCTGCATACTGATCAGGTCAGCGCACGGCTGAAAGTCGCACATCCTTACAAGCGCTGGTTGCGTGAGAATGCCAACTATCTTGAGTCTGCGCTGACTGAGCTGGCGCGTTTCCAGCCGATGGAGGCCGACAAGCTGGACGTCTATCAGAAGATGTTCCAGGTCAGTTTCGAGGAGCGCGATCAGTTGCTGCGTCCGCTGGCTGAAAGTGGTCAGGAAGCTGTCGGCTCAATGGGCGATGACACACCAATGGCTGTGCTGTCGCGCCAGAATCGTGTGCTGACCGATTTCTTCCGCCAGAAATTCGCACAGGTCACCAATCCACCGATTGATCCGCTACGCGAAGCGATAGTGATGTCGTTGGAGACCTGTTGTGGTGCCGAACTCAACATCTTCGAGGCGACACCAGAGCACGCCCATCGTTTGATCCTGACCACGCCGGTATTGTCACCGCGCAAGTTCAATGCGCTGGTCACTCAAGAAGACGCGGCCTTCGCGTCGCAGACGATCAAGCTGCACTACGACCCGCTCAAGGATTCTCTCAAGCAGGCGTTGATGGGTATCTGCCGGGAGGCAGAAGATGCTGCGCGTGCAGGCAAGGTCATTCTCGTGCTCAGCGATTGCGGTCTGGAGCAAGGCCAGCTGCCGGTTCATGCGGCGCTGGCGACAGGGGCCATCCATCACCACCTTGGCGCCTTGGCGTTGCGCCCGCGTGTCAATCTAGTGATCGAAACAGGCTACGCCCGTGATGCTCATCAGATGGCAGTGCTATTCGGTGTGGGTGCTACCGCCGTCTATCCGTATCTTGCCTATCAGGTGATGGCAGATATGCATCGCACCGGCGAGCTGTCAGGCAACCCGGCGGATGCCCGCGAGAACTATCGCAAGGGTATGCAGAAGGGGCTGTACAAGATCCTGTCCAAGATGGGTATTTCGCACATTGGCTCTTATCGCGGCTCACAGCTGTTCGAGGCAGTTGGCCTCAATAGTGAAGTCATGGACATGTGCTTCGTCGGGATGGCCTCGCGTATTCAAGGTGCCGGCTTTGCCGAGCTGCAGTTCCAGCAGGAGCTATTGGCCCGTGAAGCCTGGTTGCCGCGCAAGCGCATCAAGCAAGGCGGGTTGATCAAGTATGTCCACGGCGGTGAGTACCACGCCTACAACCCTGACGTCGTCATGAAGCTGCAGGAAGCCGTGCAGCAAGGCGACTATGGCAAGTGGAAAGAATTCGCGCGACTGGTCAATGAGCGCCCTGTAACGACCATTCGTGACTTGTTACGCCTCAAGCCGGTCGCTGAGCCGCTACCGCTGAGTGATGTTGAGCCCGTCGAGTCACTATTGCTGCGCTTTGATAGCGCAGGCATGTCGCTGGGGGCATTGTCGCCAGAAGCCCATGAGGCGCTGGCACAGGCAATGAACGAAGCGGGTGGCCGCTCCAACTCCGGTGAGGGCGGTGAAGATCCGGCGCGCTACGGCACGATTCGTTCGTCCAAGATCAAGCAGATCGCCTCTGGTCGCTTTGGCGTGACGCCTGCATATCTGGTCAATGCCGAAGTGCTGCAGATCAAGGTTGCGCAGGGTGCCAAGCCTGGCGAGGGCGGTCAGCTGCCGGGCGGCAAGGTCAATGATCTGATTGCACGTTTGCGCTATGCGGTGCCGGGGGTGACGTTGATCTCGCCACCGCCGCACCACGATATCTACTCTATCGAGGATTTAGCGCAGCTGATCTTTGATCTCAAGCAGGTCAATCCGACGGCGCAGGTGTCGGTCAAGCTGGTCTCCGAACCGGGTATCGGCACCATCGCGACAGGTGTGGCCAAGGCCTACGCGGATCTGATCACCGTCTCCGGCTACGACGGTGGCACCGCAGCCAGCCCGATCACCTCGATCAAGCATGCCGGTTCTCCGTGGGAGCTGGGCTTGCCCGAGGTGCATCAGGCGCTGCGCATCAATCAGCTGCGTCACAAGATTCGTCTGCAGACGGATGGCGGCCTCAAGACCGGGCTCGATGTCGTCAAGGCGGCAATTCTGGGTGCCGAGAGTTTCGGTTTCGGTACCGCGCCGATGGTTGCGCTGGGCTGCAAATACCTGCGTATCTGTCACCTGAACAACTGTGCGACCGGCGTCGCGACTCAGCACCAGGCGCTGCGTGATGAGCACTTCCGTGGCACCGTCGAGATGGTCAAGCACTACTTCCGCTTTATCGCCGAGGAAGTGCGCGAACTGATGGCGTTGCTGGGCGTACGCCAGATCACTGACCTGATCGGCCGTACCGATCTGCTCGAAGTGCTGGAAGGTGAGACCAACGCACAGCGTCGCCTTGACCTGACTCCGCTCTTGGGTAACGACTCGGTGCCGAGCGATGCGCCGCAGTTCTGTCAGGTCAGCCGCAATGAGCCGCATGATCCAGGTGCCAAGAACCTCGAAATGCTGGCGGCGATGGAATCGGCGATTGAGAGCCGTAGCGGAGGCGATTTCAGTTTCCGCGTCACAAACTGTGATCGTTCGGTCGGAGCGCGCATCTCTGGTGAAATCGCCAAGCGTTACGGTGAGGCGGGTCTGGCTGAGTCACCGTTGAAGGTGAGCCTGACTGGCGTGGCAGGGCAGAGCTTTGGTGTCTGGAATGCCCACGGCCTCGATATGTATCTGGAAGGCGATGCCAACGACTATGTCGGCAAGGGCATGAACGGCGGAAAGCTGACCATCGTTCCGCCGCGTGGTTCGCGCTTTGAAAGCCACAAGACTGCAATTATCGGTAATACCTGTCTGTATGGCGCTACCGGCGGCAAGCTATACGCCGCGGGCACCGCGGGTGAGCGCTTCGGTGTGCGTAACTCTGGCGCGCATGCGGTTATCGAAGGGGCGGGTGATCACTGCTGTGAGTACATGACGGGTGGGTTGGTCTGTGTGCTGGGCGAAACGGGTATTAACTTCGGTGCCGGCATGACGGGCGGCTTTGCCTACGTGCTGGATGAAGGTCGCGACTTCGTCGACAAGTACAACCACGAGCTGGTGGAAATCCACCGCATCAATACCGAAGCCATGGAGGCCTATCGTCGCCACCTGCGCGAAGTCATCGAGGAGTACGTGGCTGAAACCGGCTCCGAGCGCGGGCGTAACATCCTGCGCGACTTCCCTGACTTCGTGCGTCACTTCTGGCTGGTCAAGCCCAAGGCAGCAAGCCTCAATGGCCTGCTCGACCAGTCTCGGCGTCAGCCGGAGTGATCGCGCCCCTCGCCTGTGCTCCTTGCAGGTGAGGGCCTGCACCGCGACGGTGCCCGGATTATGAAAGAGGATTCATCATGGCCAATCAGCTTGCCAACGACTTTCAGTTCATCGATGTGGGTCGTCAGGACCCGCAGAAGAAAGATGCCCGCGTGCGTGCACGCGAGTTCAATGAGATCTATACCGAATTCAAGCCGGTAGAGGCTGCCAGTCAGGCGCATCGCTGCCTCGAGTGTGGCAACCCTTACTGCGAGTGGAAATGCCCGGTTCATAACTACATTCCCAACTGGCTGAAATTGGTCTCTGAGGGCAACATCCTCGAGGCTGCTGAGTTGTCACACCAGACCAACTCATTGCCGGAAGTCTGTGGTCGTGTCTGCCCGCAGGACCGTCTGTGCGAAGGCGACTGCACTCTGAATGACGGCTTCGGTGCTGTCACTATCGGCTCGGTCGAGAAGTACATCACCGACACCGCCTTTGCGATGGGTTGGCGTCCCGACATGTCCAAGGTCAGTTGGACTGACAAGCGTGTCGCCATCATTGGTGCGGGCCCAGCTGGACTCGGGGCGGCAGACATTCTGGTCCGCAATGGCGTGCGTCCAGTGATCTATGATCGTCACCCTGAAATTGGTGGTTTGCTGACCTTCGGTATTCCGGAGTTCAAGCTTGAGAAGGGCGTAATGACTCAGCGTCGCGCAATCTTCGAAGAAATGGGCATGGAATTCCGCCTCAATACCGAGATTGGACGTGATATCAGCTTTGATGCCCTGCTCGAAGAGTACGATGCCGTCTTCCTTGGCATGGGGACTTACAGTGCCATGAGTGGGGGATTTCCGGGCGAAGATTTGCCGGGTGTCCACAAGGCACTCGACTACCTGATTGCCAACGTCAATCACTGCCTGGGCTTCGAGAAAGACCCAGCGGATTATGTGTCGATGGCGGGCAAGAAAGTCGTGGTGCTCGGCGGTGGCGATACCGCCATGGACTGCAACCGTACCGCCATTCGGCAGGATGCTGCGTCGGTCACCTGTGCTTATCGTCGCGATGAAGCGAACATGCCTGGCTCGCGTCGTGAAGTGACCAATGCTCGTGAGGAAGGCGTCGACTTTCTGTTCAATCGCCAGCCAGTGGCAGTGGTCGGCGAGGGTAAGGTCGAAGGCGTCAAGGTCGTGCGTACCCGCATGGGTGAGCCGGACGCCAACGGGCGTCAACGCCCGGAGGTCGTGCCGGGCTCCGAGGAGATCCTGCCGGCTGATGCCGTCATCGTGGCCTTCGGTTTTCAGGCCAGCCCCGCGCCATGGTTCGCCGATTTCGACATCGGTGTCGATGAGCGCGGTCGTATCGCGACCAGTGCTGATCGTCTTGCGTTCCAGACCACCAATGCCAAGGTGTTCGCCGGTGGCGATATGGTGCGTGGCTCTGATCTTGTCGTCACTGCCATCGATGAAGGACGTCGTGCTGCGGAAGGGATTCTCGATTTCCTCGAAGTCTGAGTCGACCAGAGGCTGAAAGCGTTCAGGCCCGCCATGGCGGGCCTGATGCGTCTTGATGGGGAGAGGGCGATGTCACGATGTGGCGGTCACAATGGGCAATCAAATTGAGCCGGCGGCACCTTTCCGCTAGACTGGCGACCCATCCTGATCCGTTCCCCCGGGTCTCTCCTACAGCTCACGTTTTCGGCAGGTTTCCATGACACGATTTATCTTCGTGACGGGCGGCGTTGTGTCCTCGCTTGGCAAGGGCATCGCATCCGCTTCGCTGGCGGCTATCCTCGAGGCCCGCGGCCTCAAAGTCACTATTCTCAAGCTGGATCCGTACATCAACGTCGATCCGGGCACCATGAGTCCGTTCCAGCACGGCGAAGTCTTTGTCACCGAAGATGGCGCGGAAACAGATCTGGATCTCGGTCACTATGAGCGTTTTATCCGCTCGCGGATGACCCAGAGTAACAACTTCACTGCGGGCCGTGTCTACGAGCACGTGCTGCGCAAGGAACGTCGTGGCGACTATCTCGGTGGAACCGTGCAGGTCATTCCGCACATCACCGATGAGATCAAGCGGCGTGTCATCGCCGGTGGCGAAGGCTACGACGTGGCGCTGGTCGAGATCGGTGGCACCGTCGGTGATATCGAATCCCTGCCGTTCCTGGAAGCCATTCGCCAGATGCGTGCTCAGTTGGGTGCTGAACGTGCCATCTTCATGCACCTGACGTTGGTGCCGTACATCAAGACGGCCGGTGAAACCAAGACCAAGCCGACCCAGCACAGCGTCAAGGAGCTGCGTTCCATCGGTATCCAGCCGGATATCCTGATCTGCCGCAGCGAAGTCGAGATCGAAGAGAGTGAGCGTCGCAAGATCTCGCTGTTCACCAACGTCGAAGAGCGCGCAGTGGTTTCGTTGCAGGATGCCGACACCATTTATCGTATTCCATTGATGCTGCACGAAGCGCGTCTCGACGAGATCGTGTGTGACAAGCTGCGTCTGGAAGCCGGTGAAGCCGACATGTCCGAGTGGGTCGCGGTGCTCGACGCCAAACTCAATCCGCTCAAAACCATCAATATCGCGATGGTCGGCAAGTACATGGAGCTACTCGACGCTTACAAGTCATTGAATGAGGCGCTGATTCATGCCGGCATTCAGGGGCGGGTGAAGGTCAACGTCGACTTCATCGATTCCGAGGAGATCGAGCGCAACGGTACCGATCGTCTGGTTGGTAAAGATGCCGTTCTGGTGCCGGGCGGCTTCGGTGAGCGTGGTGTGGAAGGCAAGATAGCCACTGCGCGTTTCGCACGTGAAAACAAGGTGCCGTATCTGGGTATCTGTCTGGGTATGCAGGTCGCGGTCATCGAATTTGCGCGTAACGTGGCAGGTTGGGCAGACGCCAACTCGACCGAATTCACGCACGATACCCAGCATCCGGTAGTGGGTCTGATTACTGAATGGCTGACACCGGAAGGCAAGATCGAGACTCGCGATGCGGCGTCCGATATGGGCGGCACCATGCGTCTGGGTGGTCAGGCCTGTCGTCTGCTCAATGGCTCTAAAGCACATCAGGCTTATGGCAGTGATGAGATCATCGAACGTCATCGTCATCGCTATGAAGTCAACGATCAGTTCGTGCCTGCACTGGAAGAAAAGGGGCTGATCTTCTCTGGTCGTAGCGTCGATAACTCGCTGGTCGAGATGGTCGAATTGCCGGATCACCCGTGGTTTGTGGCCTGTCAGTTCCACCCGGAGTTCACCTCCACGCCACGTGATGGTCACCCGTTGTTTACTGGTTTCGTGAACGCGGCTCTGAACCACAAGGCCGCGCGTACTCGCGGCGAGTAATCGATTCATCAGGATGCGCGGGCCACTGCCTGCGCGCCCTGGGGTAACTTCAGGAAGGAAGGTCGATGAGCAGTGAGTTGATGCACAACGAACAGCGCGTGATCGAATTTGCTGGCCTCAAGGTCGCCAATGATCGTCCGATGACGCTTTTTGGCGGCATGAATGTACTGGAGTCCCGCGAGTTGGCGCTTGAGGTGGCAGAGCAGTATGTCGAGGTGACGACTCGCCTTGGCATGCCGTATGTCTTCAAGGCGAGCTTCGACAAGGCCAATCGTAGCTCCATGCATTCCTATCGCGGTCCGGGGATGGAGAAGGGGCTCGAGATTCTGGCTGAGATCAAGTCGCGCTTTGGCGTGCCGATCATCACCGATGTGCATGAACCGGAGCAGGCAGCGGCCGTGGCAGAAGTCGCCGATGTCATTCAGCTGCCGGCCTTCCTGGCGCGCCAGACAGATCTGGTCGTCGCGATGGCACGCACCGGTGCAGTGATCAATATCAAGAAGCCGCAGTTTCTCGCACCGCATGAAATGCGCCATATCGTCGCCAAGTGCGGTGAAGCGGGCAATGATAAAATCCTGCTGTGTGAGCGTGGCTCCAGTTTCGGCTACAACAATCTGGTGGTCGACATGCTCGGCATGGCCGAGATGAAGGACACTGGGTTGCCGGTGCTGTTCGATGTCACCCACTCGTTGCAGCGCCCAGGTGGGCGCGCTGATTCTGCTGGCGGCCGTCGCGAACAGGTCTTTGATCTGGCACGCTCTGGTGTTGCACTGGGTCTGGCAGGCCTGTTCCTCGAGGCGCACCCTGATCCGGACAATGCCAAGTGTGACGGGCCCTGTGCTCTGCCGCTCGATCAGCTCGAGCCCTTCCTGCGCCAGCTGCAATCGTTGGATGCGCTGGTCAAGGGCTTTGCGCCGCTGGCTATTCGCTAAGGATGACTACGGGCCGTTCACACTGTGTGAACGGCCTTTTTGCACAATGGGCAAGATGCCCGTCGTGGTGTTTCAATCCCCCCGTGTAGAGGACGACACAAGATGGCCAATATCGTCGAAATCCGCGCCCTTGAGGTGCTCGATTCCCGTGGTAACCCGACCGTGCAGGCCGAGGTTGTGCTTGAAGGCGGCCAGCGTGCCAGCGCCTGCGCGCCCTCTGGTGCCTCCACTGGTTCGCGTGAAGCGCTGGAATTGCGTGATGGCGACAAAAGCCGTTATCTGGGCAAGGGCGTTCTGAAGGCAGTCGAGGCTGTCAATGGCGCGATTCGTGAGCGTCTGATCGGCATGGACGCACTGGACCAGCGTGCGCTGGACGATGCCATGCTGGCGCTGGATGGTACCGAGAACAAGGAGTCGCTGGGTGCCAATGCCATCCTCGCGGTCTCTCTGGCGGCTGCCAAGGCAGCGGCGCAGGCCAAGGGAATCGAGCTTTACGCCCACATCGCTGAGCTTTACGGCCAGCCGGGCAAATACTCCATGCCGGTACCGATGATGAATATCATCAATGGCGGTGAGCATGCCGACAACAATGTCGACATCCAGGAATTCATGGTTCAGCCGGTTGGCGCGCCGAACTTCCGTGAAGCACTGCGCACCGGTGCCGAGATATTCCACGCGCTTAAGAAAGTGCTGCAAACCCGTGGCCTGAGCACGGCGGTGGGTGATGAAGGTGGCTTTGCACCCAACCTGGCATCCAACGCTGAGGCGCTGGCGGTTATCAAGCAGGCCGTCAGCGATGCCGGCTATGCACTGGGCACTGACGTGACCTTGGCGTTGGACTGTGCGTCTTCCGAGTTCTACAAGGACGGTCAGTACAATCTGTCTGGCGAAGGCAAGTCCTTCGACGCGCAGGGCTTTGTCGACTATCTGGCAGGCTTGGCAGCAGAGTATCCGATCGTCTCCATTGAAGATGGCATGGACGAGTCCGACTGGGCTGGCTGGAAGGCGCTGACCGACAAGCTGGGCGACAAGGTTCAGCTGGTCGGCGACGATCTGTTCGTCACCAATACTCGCATCCTCAAGCGCGGCATCGATGAAGGTATCGGTAACTCCATCCTGATCAAGTTCAACCAGATTGGCTCGTTGTCCGAGACGCTGGATGCTATCAAGATGGCGCAGGACGCAGGCTTTACGGCCGTCATCTCTCACCGTAGTGGCGAGACCGAAGACACCACCATTGCCGATCTGGCAGTCGGTACCTGTGCAGGCCAGATCAAGACTGGCTCACTGTGCCGCTCTGATCGTGTTGCCAAGTACAACCGCTTGCTAGTAATCGAGCAGCAGTTGGGCGACGTGGCTTACAACGGCCTGAAAGAGATCAAGGGCCAGTAAGTCGACGCCGTAAGCCAGTGTGATTGCTGGCGAGGATAGTGCAGGTCTGGCTATCGCTCCATGACGGGGCCGTACCTTCGGGTACGGCCCCGTCATGCATCTCATGCACTGCCTATGCTGGCATGATCCCCAGTCGAGAAAGAAGTTCACTACTTCATTGGTCATGTCGTGTAAGCCTTTTCCTACAAGTGTCGAAGGATAATCAGTACAGTTGCTACCAGAAGCTTACGAATGCGAACGTATGTTTCTATTCAATCTATTGATTTTAAATGTATTTTTAGTAACTAATTTTTTATTAGCATTAAGCGTTTTAGCTATTGGGAGTAGTTGCCACGCGGCCCATAGCTGACCAAAATAGCGTCATGGATTTGAGGGTGCGGCGGGACACCGCAGTCTCGGCAGGATGCAAACGGGATTAGTAGCACGTGCAGAGTCATCAGTCGGACAGGAAGTCTGGCGTCACTGAACAGGATGTTCAGTGTAAAAGGAACCGGCAAGGATGTCGGTGGCAGAATCTGTATGTCCGCCGTGTCTTGGGAGTTGACAGGGTAGGGTCAGGGATCATGGATGGTAGAGCAGGCGCCGGAGAAGGCGTCAGGACCAGGAAGGTCCATTACGACAGGGAAGGTCGAGAGCGAATCATTTGAACCGAATCGCTCGGACATGCAAGTAGGACGCTCGCCTTCACAGGAGTGACGGATGACGGGACATCATCCGCGTCAGGGTAGACGAGGCAGACAGCTACAGCATCTCACCGGCAGGATGCCGCGACAGGGGTTTGTTAGATCATGGAGCGTCATGAGGCTGTAAGCTGAAGCAAGACAGGGAGCAGTATTGGCAGGATGCCAGGCAATGCATGAGCACGACAGCAGGGCAGGCAAAATAGTGGAATCGGGTATTGCGGTGGGACAGCTGCGCAAGCAGTGCCGCAATACCCACCATGCGTGACAGTGCGCTCCGAGCGACAGGATGTTGTGAAGGGCAGGGACAGCACTCAGGAATACGATCCAGGAGGGATCGACAGGGACACGCTTGGAGCGGGCGACCTTACGGGGTCGCCCTTTTTTGTGTCTATGATCTCGAAGGCAGATATAAAAACGGCAGCCAAAGGGCTGCCGTTTTTAGTGGAACCTCCTGCCAGCACCTGATCAGGACAGGTACTGGTCTTACTGCTCCAGATATTCCAGCTTACCGTCGACACCGTCCCACTTCTCGGCTTCAGGCATGGCATCCTTCTTCTCGCTGATATTCGGCCACACCTCAGCCAAGTCAGCATTCAGCTCGATGAATTCTTTCTGATTCTCCGGTACTTCGTCTTCAGAGAAGATGGCTTCAGCTGGGCATTCTGGCTCGCACAGTGCACAGTCGATGCACTCATCCGGGTTGATCACCAGAAAATTTGGGCCTTCGTAAAAGCAATCCACTGGGCAAACTTCCACACAATCAGTGTATTTGCAGCGAATGCAGTTCTCGGTGACGATGAATGCCATGCAGATCTCCTGACGCGGGTCGGCGTCTCTATCGTAGGTCGTGGTCCTGGCGCCGACCATGTGCCGTCTGAGCGGAATCATGGTTTCAGGTTATAAGCGGCGCGTATGTTATAAGGCGCCATTCTAGTAGCGCTCTGCCGCCCTCGCAATCTGCTCAGGCGGATCGTTTTGGAATGGTGCTATGCCCAGTGGGCACTGTCGAGTCTTTACACTGCCTGGCAAGGCTTATTTGGCTCGTCGCCATTCATAGATAAGCTCCAGTGCTCGCTTGGGGCTCAGGTCATCTGGGTCGAGGTTTTCCAGTGCTTCAACGACCGGATGCGGTGGGGCGGCAAACAGGTCGTTCTGTTGGGGTACCGGCTGGCCTTGTGCATCGGCCCGTGCGACTGGCGGACGATCGACCTCCTGCTGCTCCAGGCTCGTGAGCTTCTCGCGCGCTCGGTGGATCACGCTCTGCGGGACGCCCGCCAGCTGGGCAACCTGCAGACCGTAGCTCTGGCTGGCAGGGCCTTCCTCGACACGGTGCATAAAGACGATGCCATCACCGTGCTCGGCGGCGGTCAGGTGAACGTTGGCGACCCCATCAGCATGTTCGGGTAGTGCCGTCATCTCGAAGTAGTGTGTCGCGAACAGCGTGAAGGCGCGCGCGCGCGCAAGATGCTCAGCGCTGGCCCAAGCGAGTGACAGACCATCAAACGTCGAGGTACCACGACCGATCTCATCCATCAGTACCAGGCTCTCGTCGGTCGCGTTGTGCAGGATGCTGGCGGTCTCGGTCATCTCGACCATGAAGGTGGAGCGACCACCGGCTAGATCATCCGAGGAGCCGATGCGTGTAAAGATGCGATCCAGCGGGCCGATGGAGGCACGTGTGGCTGGCACGAAGCTTCCGGTATAGGCCAGCAGCGCGATCAATGCTGTTTGGCGCATGTAGGTCGACTTACCCCCCATGTTGGGGCCGGTGATCACCAGCATGCGGCGTGCCTCATCAAAGCGCACATCGTTGGGCACGAAGGGATGATCGCTGACATGCTCGACGACGGGATGGCGTCCGCTCTCGATATCGATACCTGGCGTGGCAGTAAGCTGTGGGCGCACGAAATCCAACGCCGTCGCGCGGTCGGCGAAGGCGTTGAGGACATCCAGTGAGGCAAGCGCTCGGGCGGTCTGTTGCAGGCCGTCCAGTTCGGTATTCAGGTCATCGAGCAGGTGCTCATAGAGCAGCTTTTCACGCGCCAATGACTTGGACTTGGCAGACAGGGCCTTATCCTCGAATTCCTTGAGCTCCGGGATGATGAAGCGCTCGGCATTCTTGAGTGTCTGGCGACGGATATAGTCGATTGGTGCCTGCGCTGACTGGGAGCGTGGCAGCTCGATGAAATAGCCATGCACGCGGTTGTAGCCGACCTTGAGGCTGCTGATACCAGTGCGTTCGCGCTCGCGGGTTTCCATGGCGATCAGGTATTGGCCAGCGTTCTCGGAGAGGCCACGGTATTCGTCCAGCTCGTCATCATAACCATCGGCGATCACACCGCCGTCGCGCAGGACGACTGGTGGATTCTCGACCAGCGCCTCGCTGAGCATGGCAGACAGCGCCGGGAACAGGCGAATCGCATCGCGTAGCTCATCGATGGCACTACCCTTGTCGATGCTGGCCAGCACGGCGCGCAGCTCTGGTAGCGCATTGAGGCCGTCGCGTAGACGCGCCATGTCACGTGGGCGGGCGCTGCGCAGAGCGACACGCGCGAGAATGCGCTCCACATCACCGATCCGCTTGAGCAAGCCGTGCAGCTCCTGTGGATAATCACCATCCATCAGTCGTTGCACGGCTGCCTGGCGCAAACCGACCTGCAGCTGATCGCGCAACGGGCGGTTCAGCCAGCGCTTGAGTAGTCGCGAACCCATTGCTGTCGATGTCACGTCCAGTACGCTGGCGAGCGTGTTTTCGCTACTGCCGCCGAGATTGGTGTCGATCTCGAGATTCCGACGGCTGGCGGCATCGATCACGACCGAGTCGTCACGGCTTTCGACGCTCAGCGCAGTGACGTGAGGCAGGCCCGTACGCTGGGTATCGCGAGCGTAATCCAGCAGGGCGCCGGCAGCGGTGACGGCGCGTGTCAGATGGCTGCAGCCGAATCCATTGAGATCCTGAACGCCGAATTGATCACAGAGCAGGCGCAGCGCGGTCTCATGATCAAAATGCCAGTCACTCTGACGCGTTAGACCGGGACGTGAAGAGAGGCTCGCAGGGAGTGTGCGGTTCTCGCCGACCATGATCTCGGCAGGCGACATGCGCTGGATTTCTGTCAGCAACTCTTCATCGCCTTCGACTTCCAGTACGCTGAAGCGGCCAGAGGAGAGCTCCAGAGCGGCTACCCCCCAGGTCTCGCCATCACGATGCAGCGCGACCAGAAGATTATCGCGGCTGGCGTCCAGCAGCGCCTCGTCATGTAAAGTGCCGGGCGTGACGATACGTACAACCTTGCGCTCGACCGGGCCTTTGCTGGTGGCGGGATCACCGATCTGTTCGCAGATGGCGACTGATTCACCCATTTTTACCAACCGTGCTAGGTAGCCTTCAGCGCTGTGATAGGGCACACCCGCCATCGGGATCGGTGCGCCGTTGGAACTGCCACGTGCGGTCAGCGTGATGTCCAACAATTGAGAGGCACGCTTGGCATCGTCATGAAATAGTTCATAAAAATCGCCCATGCGATAGAACAGCAGCACGCCGGGGTGCTCGCGCTTGATCTTCATGTACTGCGTCATCATCGGCGTCATTTGCGGGGCGCTGTTCTTGGCCATGACCATGGACTTCCTTGACTGCACTGCAATGGTGAAAAAGGCACACTGCTCAAAAGGGCATGTTGAAAATGACATGCGAGAGCGAGGCATACTGGATGCCGAGATATTCTACGGACTGGCGTGGCTGGCTCCAATGCCTGTGATGCGCCGTCCACTATTCTCTGTTTACTGACCAGTCAATACGGGAGCTTATCGTGCGCGAGCCATCTACCGTCATATCCGAGGCGTCCATCATCAGTGCTTCTATCAATGAGCTGGCTGAGCGGCTGCAGACGTTGGCGTTGTCTCAAGGCCTATATGTCACCACTGCCGAGTCCTGTACCGGAGGTGGAGTAAGTACCGCGATTACCGCTATTGCGGGTAGCTCCGGTTATTTTGAGAGCGGCTACGTGACGTACTCCAACGCCGCCAAGCAGCGCCTGTTGGGCGTTAGCAACGCTTCACTGCTGAGCCATGGGGCTGTCTCTGAGGTGGTCGTGTGCGAAATGGTTAGCGGTGCGTGTCGCGATAGTGGCGCAGGGCTTGGTGTCGCCATCAGCGGTGTGGCAGGGCCGGAGGGAGGTAGCGAGGAGAAGCCGGTAGGCACTGTATGGTTGGCATGGGGCAGTGAAACACAGCAACAAGCTGAGCATTATCGCTTCTCTGGCGATCGTGAGGCGGTACGAAAGGCGGCCGTACGCGTAGCTCTGCAAGGCTTGATTCGGCGGGTGCAGGCAATGCAAGGCTAAGTGTTGAGACTCTTGCCTGAAAAAGCGCATCACTGGACTGGCAGAGTGAGGCAACTTGCGGCATTATACTGTCCATGTATACAGGGTTTTGCCACAATGCTTGATCCACTAGGCTTGCAGCGGCGATAGAGCTCTTATGCTGCAGTGCTGTCATTTCAGCGCCGTAAGCTCAGTATTTTCAGCTTTCATATTTTCAGCTTCAGTATTTCCTCATTCCAGGTGGCTGCCCGTGTGGCACCGCCGTCCGACAGGAGGCCACATGGCACAGGACGACAATCGCACCAAGGCGCTGAACGCGGCGCTGTCCCAGATCGAGCGCCAGTTCGGCAAGGGCGCCGTCATGCGCATGGGCGATGCCCCACGTGTGGCCATGCCGTCGATCTCCACCGGCTCGCTCGGGTTGGATGTTGCACTCGGTATCGGTGGTCTGCCGCTTGGCCGTGTAGTGGAAATCTATGGTCCGGAATCTTCAGGCAAGACGACTCTGACACTGTCCGTCATCGCTCAGGCGCAGAAGCAGGGCAAGGTATGTGCCTTTATCGATGCTGAGCACGCACTGGATCCGTCCTATGCCGAGAAGCTGGGCGTCAATCTGGACGAGATGCTGGTCTCTCAGCCGGATACTGGTGAACAGGCGCTAGAAATTGTCGACATGCTGGTGCGCTCTGGCGGTGTTGACGTCATCATCGTCGATTCGGTCGCAGCTCTGACGCCGCGCGCCGAAATCGAAGGCGAGATGGGCGATTCTCACGTTGGTCTGCAGGCACGTTTGATGTCTCAGGCGCTGCGTAAGGTCACCGGCCACATCAAGAATGCCAACTGCATGGTGGTGTTCATCAATCAGATCCGCATGAAGATCGGTGTGATGTTCGGTAGCCCGGAAACCACGACTGGCGGTAATGCACTGAAGTTCTACGCCAGTGTGCGTCTGGATATCCGCCGCACGGGTTCCGTGAAGTCGGGCGACGAAGTGACGGGTAATGAGACCCGCGTCAAGGTCGTCAAGAACAAGGTTGCTCCTCCGTTCCGGCAGGCCGAGTTCCAGATTCTTTATGGCAAGGGTATCTATCATGCCGGTGAGGTGATTGACCTGGGCGTGCAGTGTGGCCTGGTCGGCAAGGCTGGTGCCTGGTATAGCTATCAGGGCAGCAAAATTGGCCAGGGCAAGGCCAACTCTGCGCAGTACCTGGAAGACAACCCCGCGATCATGGAAGAGATTGAAACCCAGATCCGCGCCCAGTTGCTTGCAGCGCCAGAGACCAAGGAAGACCCGAAAGAGGCTGCGGCTGCCGTCGCCGAGAGCGAAGACGACCTCGATCTCGACTAAGCACTTTTGGTGAGCGCTTGAAGTGCTCCAGCACGGAGGTACGGTACTCACGATGCCTTCTGTGCTATATCAGCGCCTGCCCCGATTTTCGGAGGCGGGCGCTGTGCGTTTGAATGCATCAGATTTCCCCCTCGCTCAGGACTGAATAGGTGCGATCATGCACGACGACAATGAAGACATGGCAGGGCCCGAGTACCAGTCGCTGGATTCGGGCGAGGCAAGCCCTTACCGGCGTGCACGCAGTGATGCCATCGCTCGGTTGGCGCGCCGGGAACACAGTCGTCGTGAGTTATACGACTACCTGAAAGGCCGTGACTATCTCAAGCCCGCCAGCGTAGCGACGGAGATTGCTGATGACGGCGAAGAAACGCCGGAGCTGGATGTAGAGCTTTTGATCGATGAAGTGCTCGAGCGCATGGCGGAAGAGGGATTGCAGTCAGATGCCCGCTTTGCGGCCAGTTTCCTACGTACGCGTGTGCTCAGAGGGCAAGGGCCGCGGCGTATCCAGCAGGAACTTCGTCAGCGTGGTGTCGATAATGACACCCTGAACGCCGTGATGCGTGAAGCCTGTGACCCTGCGCCGGATGTCTTTGGACATGTTGATGTGGTGGATTTCTTTGAACTGGCCAGCGAGACGCTCGCGCGTCGCTTCTCTTCTGCGGGCGAAGGACAGAAAGAACGCGCACGACGCGAGCGCTTTCTTCTCCAGCGTGGCTTCGATTATGAGCAGTTGCGTTATGCCATGTCTTCAGCCTGGAGCGACGAAGGAGAGGAGTAATGCTGCTTCTGCCAAGGGTTGTTCGCCAATGGCTATCTCCAGGAGAGTACCCATCAGTCGCTACCCAGAACGAGGAAAGCAGGCCTTCAAGCGATTTACCCCCCTTTAGCTTGCGCGAACAGGCGTTATACTAGGTCGTCTTGCGACGGCACGGGGCAGGCGCCTTCTTTCATGCTTTTCATTGCACCTCCATGCATACCCACATGGATGAACATGCTGAAACCATGCGGAAGTCATGCAGAAGACCCCCGAAGCGTCTTTACGCACATCGCTACGGAACCTCTATGAAAAGCGCAGAAATCAGAAACGCCTTCCTGACCTATTACGCGAACCATGGTCATACCATTGTGCCCTCCAGCTCGCTGGTGCCGCACAACGATGCGACTCTGCTGTTTACCAACGCAGGCATGGTGCCCTTCAAGGACGTCTTTCTTGGACGTGATCCGCGTGGTTATACGCGCGCCACCTCGGCGCAGCGCTGCGTGCGCGCCGGTGGCAAGCACAATGATCTGGATAATGTCGGTTATACCGCCCGTCACCACACCTTCTTCGAAATGTTAGGCAACTTCAGCTTCGGCGACTATTTCAAGCGTGAAGCCATTCAGTTTGCCTGGAAGTTCTTGACCGAAGAGCTCGGCCTGCCGAAAGAGAAGCTGTGGGTTACCGTGCATGTCAGTGATGACGAAGCACGTGATATCTGGTTCAACGAGATGGGTATTGATCAGGCGCGTTTCTCGCGTCTCGACGAAGATAACTTCTGGCAGATGGGCGATACCGGTCCGTGTGGCCCGTCTTCCGAGATCTTCTTTGATCACGGTGAAGACGTCGCAGGTGGCCCGCCGGGCAGCCCCGATGAAGACGGTGATCGCTACATCGAGATCTGGAATCTGGTCTTCATGCAGTTTGATCGTGATGCTGAGGGCAATCTCAATCCGTTGCCCAAACCGTCCATCGACACTGGCATGGGTCTGGAGCGCGTAGCGGCTGTAATGCAAGGCGTGCACTCCAATTACGAGATCGATCTGTTCCAGAACTTGCTGGCCGCCGCCGCTGAAATCATCGGGCACGACAATACTGCTACGCCGTCATTGCGCGTGGTCGCTGATCACATTCGCTCGTGCGCCTTCCTGGTTACTGATGGGGTGTTGCCGTCCAATGAAGGGCGTGGCTATGTGCTGCGTCGTATCATTCGCCGCGCCGTGCGCCACGGCCACAAGCTGGGTGCGCGTGGTAGCTTCTTCCATAAGCTGGTGGCTGCGCTGGATGCTGAGATGGGGGAAGCCTATCCGGAGTTGCGCGCCGCCCGTGCCCAGATCGAGCGTGTCTTGCTCAAGGAAGAAGAGCAGTTCGCACGCACGCTGGAACACGGTATGAAGCTGCTTGAAGAGGCTATCGCGAGTCTTGAGAGTAATACACTCGACGGCGATACCATCTTCAAGCTCTATGATACCTACGGCTTCCCGTACGATCTGACGGCAGACATCTGCCGTGAGCGAGAACTGGTGCTCGACGAGGCTGGCTTCCATGCTGCGCTCGACGCGCAACGTGTCCGTGCGCGGGCCGCGAGTAATTTCGGTGGTGACTACTCTGCCAAGCTGGAGCTGGACGGCGAGACTGCCTTCACTGGCTATGATCAGCTGGACGGTGAAGCCTCCGTCACGGCGCTGTTTGATGCGGAAGGCAATGCCGTTGAGCAGCTCGATGCCGACGCCAAGGGCATCGTGGTACTCGACACCACGCCGTTCTATGGCGAGTCGGGCGGCCAGGCTGGCGATACCGGCTATCTGCATCTGGACAGCGGCCGTTTCCAGGTTAGCGACACTCAGAAGCAGACGGGCCATCACCTGCATCATGGTGTGTTGGTCGAAGGCTCGCTCAAGGTTGGCGATCATGTGCGTCCGCAGGTGGACGCTGAATTGCGTGCCGCTTCCGTGCGTAACCACTCTGCGACTCACCTGCTGCACGAAGCCCTGCGTCAGGTGTTGGGCGAGCATGTTCAGCAAAAGGGTTCGCTTGTGACGGCAGAGCGTCTGCGCTTCGATTTCAGTCACTCCGAAGCGGTGACGACTAAGCAGCTGGCCGAGATTGAGCGTATCGTCAATGCACAGATTCTGGTCAATGCCGCGACGCAGATCGAGTTCATGACACTGGATGAGGCCAAGGCGCGTGGCGCTGCGGCGTTGTTCGATGCCAAGTATGGTGAAGAAGTTCGTGTGCTGACTATCGGTGCGGATGCCTTCTCGATTGAGCTGTGCGGTGGTACTCACGTTCAGCGCACGGGTGATATCGGTCAGATGCATATCGTCGCTGAAACTGGTATCGCTGCTGGCGTACGTCGTATCGAAGCCATCACTGGCCGCGCTGCGCGCAATTTCCTCCTTGAGCAGGAAGCGACGCTGACGCGTCTTGGCGAGCGCCTCAAAGCCAAGCCGGAGCAGGTCGAAGAGCGCGTTACTAGCCTGCTGGAGCGCAATCGCGGTCTCGAGAAAGAGCTTGAGCGCCTCAAGGCCAAGCTAGCCTCTGCCTCTGCCAGCGATATGCTTGGCGATATCGCTGAAGTTCAGGGGCTCAAGGTGTTGGCCAAGCAGGTCGAAGGCGTCTCCGGTAAGGAGCTGCGCGGCTTGATGGATGATCTGAAGTCAAAGCTGGGCTCCGGCATTCTCGTGCTCGGTGTGGCTGATGGCGATAAGGTCAGCCTGATCGCAGGTGTTACCGATGATCTGACATCACGCGTCAAAGCCGGTGATCTGGTACGCCACGTTGCCGAGCAAGTGGGTGGCAAAGGTGGCGGTCGTGCTGACATGGCGCAGGCCGGTGGTAGTGATGCAGTCTCATTGCCCGGTGCACTGGCAGGTGTGCCAGCCTGGGTAGACGCTCAGCTGGGCTAACGTAACAAGATGAAGGCCGGGCTTCTTACGAGGAGACCCGGCCTCTTTTTGGGCTCGCATGCAGGTCATGCGAGGCAACGCAAACGGACACGGAAAACGGAAACGCACATGGCGCTATACGTTCAAAAGTTCGGAGGCACCTCGGTCGGCTCAGTCGAGCGGATCAAGGCCGTCGCCGAGAAGGTCAAGCGGTTCCGCGATGAAGGACATCAGATAGTCGTGGTTGTCTCTGCCATGAGCGGCGAGACCAATCGACTGATCGGTCTCGCCAGCGAGATCAATGATGATCCGACGCCGCGCGAAATGGATATGTTGGTCTCTACCGGCGAGCAGGTGACAATTTCCCTGTTGGCCATGGCGCTGCAGAAAATAGGGGTCGCCGCGACCTCCTATACTGGTGCCCAGGTTGGCATTCGCACGGACAGTGCCCATACAAAGGCGCGTATCCAGCACATCGATACCGATGATCTGCGTGCCGACCTCGACGGTGGCAAGGTTGTCGTGGTGGCAGGCTTCCAGGGTGTTGATGATGACGGCAATATCACGACACTCGGTCGTGGCGGCTCTGATACCACGGGTGTTGCGCTGGCCGCCGCACTCAAGGCTGATGAGTGCCAGATCTACACTGATGTGGACGGTGTCTACACGACCGACCCACGTGTGTGCTCCAAGGCGCGTCGTCTGGAAACGGTGACGGTCGAGGAAATGCTGGAAATGGCGAGCCTGGGCTCAAAGATTCTGCAGATCCGTGCGGTAGAGTTCGCTGGCAAGTACAACGTCCCCCTGCGTGTCCTGTCCTCCTTCGAGGATGGCCCGGGTACCCTGATCGTCGCTGAGGAAGAAGACAACATGGAAGAACCGCTGATCTCCGGCATCGCCTTCAACGTCAATGAAGCCAAGCTGACCCTACTCAACACACCGGATATTCCGGGGGTGGCCTCCAAGATTCTGGGCCCGATTGCTGATTCCAACATCGAAATCGATATGATCGTCCAGAACGTTTCTCCGGATGGCAATACGACTGATTTCTCCTTCACCGTCGCCAAAAGCGACTTCAAGACGACCCAGCGTATTCTGACCGAGACGGTCATCCCATCGGTTGGCGGTGGAGAGCTACGCGCTGATGACAACATTGCCAAGGTCTCACTGGTCGGTGTTGGCATGCGCTCTCATGCGGGTGTAGCTTCCAAGATGTTCCGAGTATTGGCAGAAGAGGGCATCAATATCCGCATGGTGTCTACTTCCGAAATCAAGATTTCTGTTTTGATTGATGAGAAGTTCATGGAGCTGGCAGTACGCTCTCTGCACACTGCCTTTGGTTTGGATGCAGAGTCTGTCAGCGACGAAACGGCCTAGCCGTTTCGTCCGGTATCTCGTGTGGCGCCCCGGTGGGTTTAGATAAAAGCTATTGTTATCAACATTTTAATTATGATCTGTTGAGATAGTGGTTGCTCGATACTCGGGAAGCTATCGGAGCACTAGGAATCGAATGAATGCCGCCCGATTCATCATTCTTCCCTTCCAAGGGAGATGAGTGGTGGGTCGGGCGCTTTCATTCAACGAGCTTATCGGTTGTGATGAGAGAGTGGCATTGGCCGTCGGAGCACGCATAACGCATAATCCGGACCTCATGCTTAGCGGTGCTCGGCTCGTCCCGTCGTTCGCCGTCCATATCCCGTTGCAGTCCAAGCCGTATGAATTACTGACAAGGAGATCAGTCATGCTCATCCTGACCCGTAGAGTGGGTGAAACGCTGATGATCGGTGATGACATCACCGTTACCGTTCTAGGTGTGAAAGGTAATCAGGTGCGTATCGGTGTGAACGCTCCCAAGGAAGTTGCCGTTCATCGCGAAGAAATCTATCAGCGTATTCAGCGCGAGAAAGAAGATAATGGTGACACCATCGCCTGAAGGCGTGATGCACCTGATAGCTGCACAGGCCAGATGTAGTGCAAACACGAACGCCAGCCATTTTGTCCCCATGGCTGGCGTTCGTGTTCTTGTCTTTGAAGGTGCGGATGCGTCGAGTACGATGCCATGCGTGTCTTTTGGATGACGCCTGATCTCAAGTCGGTGTTCCGTAAGGGAAAAAGATGGAATTTTTCGTGTCAGAGGGGGAGACAGTCGGCTTCTGGTCGGGTAATATGCTCGCTCCCTCGAACGAGACACGACGACAGGCATGCCATCGTCTTGATTTGGTTCATGCGGGGAGATTGCTCAGGCTAGCGCAGCCCTGAGCCTGTGGTTGATTAGGTATGAGATGCTTGGCATCGAAGCTAAAAAATTGACGCAGAGGCTAGACAAAGCCTAATCAAATGAGTAAGATATGCGCCGTACCTGATGAGGAGAGGTGGCCGAGTGGCTGAAGGCGCTCCCCTGCTAAGGGAGTATAGGGTTTATAGCCCTATCGAGGGTTCGAATCCCTCTCTCTCCACCATTAGGTACAAATGCAGTAAGATGCGCCCTTAGCTCAGCTGGATAGAGTACCTGACTACGAATCAGGCGGTCGGAGGTTCGAATCCTCCAGGGCGCACCATTGCACTAGGCAAGAGAAAGTCCTGTTGAATCTCATTGAGAGACTCAGGCCACAAGTTTAAAGGTTTAAGCGCCCTTAGCTCAGCTGGATAGAGTACCTGACTACGAATCAGGCGGTCGGAGGTTCGAATCCTCCAGGGCGCACCAATTGAAAAACCCGTCTCGATGAGACGGGTTTTTCTTTGTCTGCAAGAAAAGTCTATTCACTTCTACATCCTGCCTATTCATCGGTGGGTGATTGCTATGGGCGCCCTTTTCACAAGGGCGCCTTTTTTGTGATTGCTCCAACCAGTGCTGAATATCTTCAGTAAAAGAGAGGGTAGAGCGTCGTATCCATCACGCGAATGTGATTTCGGATTCTGGCTCAGGCATCCGCGTGACAGATGTCAGTAAACTAGGTGCTAGTGTCAGCGCTGTACCAGCGACAAGGCCTGAGAAGAATTCTGCGCGTCCTTTATGGCGCTTGATGGCCTGGAAGCGCGCTTCTGCCTCAGAGTTGCCACTCTGGCGCATCATGTTCATCCACTGTTTGAGCAATGGCACCATGACCTTGTCCGGCAGATGCGCGCAGCGTTCGGCGTGTGCCAGCAGCACCTGGGCTCGTTGTGTCCAGTTCGTCTCAGGTAGCCGTTCGCCTGTGGCCTGCCAGTGTTTGATACGCGCGGCGAGAAAGGGGTCTGCCAATGCAGCACGGCCTAGCATCACATCACGACAACCAGACAGGGAGCGTGCGCGCCAATAACAGTGCATGTCCCAGATATCCCCATTGGCGACGACCGGAATCGATAGCTCTGAGGTGATCTTCCCGATCCACTCCCAGTGTGCTGGAGGACGATAACCCTCCTGTTTGGTACGGCCATGCACGACCAGTTGTGTTGCCCCCCCGGCCTGGGCGGCCTGGGCACAGGCGAGAGCGAGGCGGCGATCATTGAAGCCAAGGCGAATCTTGGCTGTGACCGGTACGCCGGTGTCCTTGAGGGCATCACGAACCCCTTCTACTGCGCGGAATACACGCTCAGGTGAGCGCAACAATGCCGCGCCGCCATCATGGCGGTTGACGGTCTTGGCGGGGCAGCCGAAATTGATATCGACGCTCGGGGCACCCAATCGCGCGGCAACACTGGCATTGATTCCCAGTGCAACCGGATCGGCGCCTAGCAGTTGCAAAGCAACAGGCGTCTCGTGAAGCGTGCGAGCGGTATGCGTTTGCGACGCCTCAAGCAGCTCTGGGCAGATACGCTTGAATACCCGAGGCGGTAACTTGACGTGAGTCACGCGAACGAACTCCGTCACGCACCAGTCATAGCCGCCAATGCCAGTCAGGCATTCGCGCGTGATGTCATCAATTACGCCTTCCATTGGCGCGATACCGATGCGGCCGGCCCGCGCGAAGGCTTGTGAGGTCAACGATGGTGTCATTGCAATTGCCGTGGAATCAGGCACTTTAGAGCGACCAACAAGCGTTTAATGCTACTGCATGAGCGCACCGACAGGGGCTGCCGGCGGATAGCTGTGTCCGTCTTGTATCGCCTATCGATGGCACGTACGACCAGTCAGGTATGTACGGCAAGGCTGTTCAATAACTAGACAGCTCGACAATAAGACAGTATCGAGGGCACTGGCATGCAAGAGAATGATCTGCTCGGTGAAGGCTTGAACCTGATGGTGTTCGGGATGGGGTTCGTATTCGTGTTTCTGAGTCTGCTGGTCGTCGCCATGATGGCGATGTCCAGGCTGGTAGGCCGTTTCGCGCCTGAACCAGCCCCTGCCGCGCCGCGCGCGAGCAAGGCACCTGCAGCAACGATGGAAGCGGATGATGGTGAACTGACCGCTGTCATGACTGCCGCTATCCATCGCTTCCGCCAAGATCGCAATAGACACTAGCGACCTGGGTGGATTCAGGCAGGTAGGCCCGACGATTCTATCATGGGCTGATCGACGGGGCAGGTGTTCTCCCTTGCCCACCTATTGAGCAGCATGTCCGCCAAGGCTGGCATGCTGCTGTGGTCGAATTTGATATCTACAGTAAAAGAACAAGGGATCACTCATGGATAAGCAACCGCTGGGCATTACGGATGTTGTACTGCGCGACGCGCATCAGTCATTGCTGGCCACACGCATGCGGCTCGATGACATGCTGCCGATTGCCGCCAAACTGGATGACGTCGGTTTCTGGTCTCTTGAAAGCTGGGGAGGCGCCACCTTTGATGCCTGTATTCGCTATCTGGGAGAAGACCCCTGGGCGCGTATTCGCGCGCTGAAAGAGGCAATGCCGAAGACTCAGCAACAAATGCTGCTACGTGCACAGAACCTGCTTGGCTATCGTCACTATGCCGATGATGTGGTGGATACCTTCGTCGCGCGTGCGGCGACCAGTGGTGTTGATGTATTCCGTGTCTTCGATGCGATGAATGATCCGCGTAACCTGGAACGCCCTCTGAAGGCAGTGCTTGATCAAGGCAAGCATGCCCAAGGCACTATTTCTTATACCGTCAGCCCGGTGCATACGTTGGAGATGTGGGTCGAGTTGGCACAGAAGATTGAGTCGATGGGTGCCCAATCGCTGGCGATCAAGGATATGGCTGGCCTGTTGACGCCTTACACCGCTTTTGAGTTGGTCTCGCGCCTCAAGGCGAGTCTGTCGATTCCGATTCATATGCAGTGTCACGCCACGACCGGCCTGTCGACGGCTACCGCGCTCAAGGCGATTGAGGCTGGCATTGATAACGTCGATACCTCGATTTCTTCCATGTCGATGACCTACGGCCACAGTCCGACGGAATCCGTGGTCGCGATGCTGGCAGGTACCGAGCGTGATACCGGACTTGACCTTGAGAAGCTTGAGGACATCGCGGGTTACTTCCGCGAGGTGCGCAAGAAGTACGCCGCCTTTGAAGGCAGTCTCAAGGGCATCGACTCGCGCATTCTGATCGCGCAGGTACCGGGTGGCATGCTCACCAACATGGAAAGCCAGCTTAAGGAGCAGGGCGCTGGTGACAAGATGGATGCCGTTCTCGCCGAAATTCCACGTGTACGCAAGGATCTGGGCTATATCCCATTGGTCACGCCGACTTCACAGATCGTTGGCACCCAGTCGGTGATGAACGTGATGATGGGCGAGCGCTACAAGTCAATCTCCAAGGAGGTTCAGGCGTTGCTCAAGGGGGAGTATGGTGCGGCGCCGGCGGCCTATGACAGTGAGTTGCAGCAACGAGTACTCGACGGCGCTGAGCCGATCACCTGTCGTCCCGCTGATAATCTGACGCCCGAGATGGAGCGCCTGCGTACAGAGCTCAAGGCCAAGGCCACCGAAGAGGGCATTACGCTGGAAGGCGGTGAGCGCGAGACCGATGATGTGTTGACCTATGCACTGTTTCCGCAGATTGGTCTCAAGTTCTTGCGTAATCGTGGTAATCCGGATGCTTTTGAACCCGCTCCGCAGGCACCGGGTGAGGTCGCGGTTCCGGCAGTGGCATCTGCCCCGACTCCTGGCGCAGCGGTCAGTGGTCCGCAGACCTACACCTTGAACGTCAACGGCAAGCAGTACGTGGTCGAAGTTGCTGAGGGAGGGGATATCACTCAGGTACAGGCGAGTGGCGCGGCAACGACTCCTGCGACAGCACCGACTATACCGACATCCTCGGGTGAGCCGGTCAATGCACCGTTGGCGGGTAATATCTTCAAGGTCAATGTCAGTGTCGGAGACAGCGTAGCCGAGGGTGATGTGGTCATCATTCTTGAGGCAATGAAGATGGAAACCGAAATTCGCGCTCACCAGGCCGGCACCGTCTCCAAGGTGCAGGTCAAGGAAGGCGACAGTGTCAGTGTCGGCGACGCCCTGATCACCCTGTAAGCCGGTGTGTCCGGCCCGCAGGTAATATGCGGGCCGGATCGTGATGTTCATCTGCAAGGCGACACGACATGGACAAGATACTTAACCTCTGGCATGGATCGGGGCTCTATAACATGAGCTTCGGCCAGCTGGCGATGATCGTCATTGGGCTGCTATTGCTGTTCCTGGCGATTCGCAAGAACTTCGAGCCATTGCTGTTGGTACCGATCGGTTTCGGCGGCATCCTGGCCAATATTCCTGAGGCAGGGCTGGCGCTATCGGCTGCTGAGCAGGCAGCGCATCTGGGCAAGCCTGAACTGATCAGTGCGATGGCTCAGGCGCTTAACGTCAATATCTCAAGCCTACCGATGGATGAGGCGCGTCACGTAGTTGAGAAGGCACTGCATGGCGAAGTGCCGATGGTACTCAAGCAGCTGGCCAGTAACATGGCGCTGGATGCCGGTTTCAATAATGGCATGCTCTATAGTTTCTATAACGTCTCGATCGCTTCCGGCATCGCACCGCTGGTGATCTTCATGGGGGTTGGCGCGATGACGGACTTCGGCCCGTTGCTCGCCAATCCCAAAACGCTGTTTCTCGGTGCGGCAGCGCAGTTCGGCATTTTTGCGACGCTGTTAGGTGCTGTCGCGTTGACGTCGGTGGGCGTGATGGATTTCAGCCTGCAGCAATCGGCTGCCATTGGCATCATCGGTGGGGCAGACGGCCCGACATCCATCTATGTGGCGAGCCTGTTGGCGCCCGAGCTGCTGGGAGCGATTGCCGTCGCGTCCTACTCCTACATGGCACTGGTGCCGATGATTCAGCCACCGATCATGCGTGCGCTGACCACGGCCAAGGAACGCAGCCTGGTCATGACGCAGCTGCGGCCGGTCTCAAAGGTCGAGAAGATCCTGTTCCCGCTGGTGCTGCTGATTCTGGTTGCGATGCTATTGCCGGATGCCGCGCCGCTGCTGGGCATGTTCTGCTTCGGCAACCTGATGCGTGAGTGTGGAGTGGTGGAGCGTCTGTCGGATACCGCACAGAATGCCTTGATCAACATCACCACTATCTTCCTCGGGCTATCGGTCGGCTCCAAGTTGCAGGCTGACAAGTTTCTCGCGGTCGAGACGCTGGGGATCCTGGCACTGGGCGTCGTCGCCTTCGGGATCGGCACTGCCTGTGGTGTCTTGATGGCCAAGCTGATGAACAAGGTCTCGAAGACCCCGATCAATCCATTGATCGGCTCGGCAGGTGTCTCGGCAGTGCCGATGGCGGCGCGAGTCTCGAACAAGGTGGGTCTTGAGTACAATCCGCATAACTTCCTGCTGATGCATGCGATGGGGCCGAATGTGGCGGGTGTCATCGGCTCAGCGGTCGCGGCAGGGGTGATGATCAAGTATCTAGGCTGATCGGCACGCCTTGCTTCATCTCGCGGTAGCAATAGAAACGCCCGTCATGGGGAACCATGGCGGGCGTTTTGCTTTGTTGCGTTCGGGCAAACACTACAACAGAAGTCAGCCAGCGTCGTGACGCGGCGTTGCAGGATGTGCTGCCTGATGCTGGCGGGTATCAGGGTCGCGAATGGCTTGCCATAGGGCAAGAAATGCCGCGCGATCGACGCGTGGGCTAGGTAGGCGTTGGCTGGCGTCTAGCGACACCCATTCTCCGGCTGACGTCTCACGCGCCAATGCGAAGCTGAACGGGTGGTAGCCAGGTGAGCCGAGTCGGGTATCAGTAACGGCTAGCATCACGCCTCCAGTGTCAGTTGTCTCACGCGACGCACGCAGGAAGGGAGCCGCAAACCAGCGCAGGCGCTGGCCATCATCTATGCCTGCAACAGCGGCATCCAGCGCTGGTTGGCGTGGGAAGTCACGGCGTGCCAAGCGATTCAGCCGAGCGTCGGAGTCAAATACACTGACTAACCATTCGTGGTCTGCTTGCGGAGTGACAATACTGACACGCCATAGCAGGCTATTGAACGGTGTCGGTTGGATCATGCGTGGCGCATCACTGAAACCTTGCCGCGCAAGCACCGGTGTCATGCGAATATCTACCCAGTTCTTGGCGGTCAGTCCCCAGCCCAGATAGAGGCTCGACAGCACCAGACCCACGCTCAACAGGTGCCCTGCTCGACCACGGATGGCAACCCACACACCGGTAATCAGCAGCGGCAGGGTATAGAGCGGATCGATGATGAATACGCTAGCGAGACTGATCGGTCGACTGGGCCATGGCCACAGCAACTGGGTGCCATAGGTCGTGAAGGCATCCAGTAGCGGATGCGTGATGAGGCACAGGACGCAATAGACGATAAGTCGACTACGCCCCAATACCAACAATCGTGGTCGTCGCGAAAGCCCCCAGCCGAGGACCAGTCCTACTAGGCTCAAGATGAGCAATGAGTGGCTGAAACCACGATGATGAGTGTAGTTGGCCACGGCGTCGCCGTAGTTGATAAATACATCGAGGTCGGGAACGGTGCCGAGTACTGCGCCGCCGAGTAGGGCGTAACGCAGCGCAGTCCCGCAGCGCTCCTTGGGCAGGCGGCGAATGGCGGGTGCCATGACGGCGCCGCCGACGACAGCTCCGAGGCAGACCTGAGTAAGGGAGTCCATGCTCGTCTACCTATGCAGCGTGAGAGAGAGGTGTGAGGTACTGCGTAATGGATGGTTCAACAGCGTCAGGCATCGCCGTGGATGATCTCAAGAGCGCCGGTATCGGCCCAGCGTGGTTTCGCGGCCAGCACACGCGACTGCACCGGACAGTCATCGCGGTGACAGCCGGGCAGGTAGCCACAACTCATCAAGAGTTCATTGACGATCTCGGGGCCTGTGAAGCGGAAGGTACGCTTGAACAGCTTGACCCAGGCAGGCAATGGCTGCGGGTGATGAGCATCCAGCCATTTTATGAAACTGCCATGTGTTTCCTTGAGGCCCATCACAACACCGGCGTTATGAATGACGGCGTTGACCTTGAGGCGATTACGGATAATGCCGGCATTGGCTAGCAGGCGCGCGCGATTTTCATCGTCATAGGCTGCGATACGCGCGATGTCGTAATCCTCAAACGCTTTGCGGAAGGCCTCGCGCTTCTTGAGTACTGTCAGCCATGACAGCCCCGCCTGATTGATTTCCAGCACGAAGCGCTCGAACAGTACCTGGTCATCACTGACCGGAAAGCCGTACTCGTGATCGTGGTACGGCCCGTGAAACGGATGTTCCGGAGCGTTCTCACAATAAGTGCTGGCGGTAACGGGCGCTGCCATCAGTCCTCCTGTGCCGCAAAGCGGCCGCTGCCAAGGAAGACGACGGCCAGGCCTGTCGCGAGATAGAAGCCCTGCAACTCCAGTGCCCATCCGCCAGATGACGACAGACTGATCAGCTGGCTCATGTGTGCAATGGCAAAGGCGAACAGCATGTTGCCTACCACGATGAGTCCTGCCACGCGTGATTGATAGCCGAGTATCAGCATGATGGGCGCGATTATCTCACCAATATAGACGCCATACGCCACCACGCCGGGGATGCCCATGCCTTCCAGCTGCTGAGCAATCCAGCTCAAGGTGCCCCCATCGCCCAATAGCTTCGATAGGCCATGAAACAGCAGTAGTACGCCTAGTGTCAGGCGCAGGATCAGCTTGCCAAGATCATCGTTTTCAAGAAATTGCACGTCAGAGCTCCTTGCTCGGTAATTATCAGAAAAGAAAGCCTGCCTCAGGCATTGGGGTCATCTACCAGCAGGCGCGAAAAGCGTACGATTTCCGCATTACGATTGGACCAGCCCAGCCGCTCCCAAAAGCGGTGTGCCTGATGATTATCGTGCAGGGTATCGAGATGTACCTTATCGATTCCTTCGCGAGACAGTGCCTCAAGGCAGCGGTCCACCAGCGTTCGTGCGATGCCCTGACTTTGCGCCTGTGGCGCTGTCATGACGTGTTGCAGATACCCACGCTTACCATCATGACCTGACATTGCGCAGCCGACCAGTTGATCGCCGTCAAAGGCCAGGTGGCTCATGCCGGGATTACGGTTCAAATAGCGCGCGACGGCGGCGTACTCGTCTGCCTTGCGGATCACCACCCCCGTGGTGGCCTTCATCATGTTCATGAAAGCCGGATGATCGGCGGGTGTCATGGCGCGAAAGGTGACGGAGAGCATCGGTAGACCTGTTGAGAAGGGTGAGCTTTAAAGGGTAAGTGTTCGTTGGTCAGCAAGGGAGGTGACTTCAGTCGCGGGGAATATCGAAATGCTTCGGCTGAGCCGCCACACGTCCGAGCCACGCGCGTACGGCAGGATAGTCTTCAAGCGCGAAGCCTCCCTCGTCCGCCACATGGGTATAAGCATAAAGTGAAATATCAGCGATCGTGAACTGGTCGGCTGCCAGCCAGTCATGGTCTTTCAGGTGATGTTCCATCACGCGAAGGGCACGATTGCCGCCTTCCTGCTTGGCTTCATATTCTGTGCGACGTTCTTCCGGCAAGCCAAGATAGCGGTTGATGAAGCGTGCGGTGGCGATGAAGGGTTCGTGGCTGTACTGCTCGAAGAACTGCCACTGCAGCACCTTGGCACGCAAGAAGGGGTCTTCAGGGAGATAGTCGCTGCCATCAGCAAGGTAATGAAGGATGGCATTGGATTCGGAAAGCGTTTCACCACGATGCAGTTCCAGCAGCGGAATCTTGCCGTTGACGTTACGGGTCAAGAATTCCGGCGTGCGCGTATCGCCGGCGAGGATGTCGACTTCGATGTAGTGGTGGTGGCGTTCGAGGAGATGCAGCAGTAGCTCGACCTTGTAGCAGTTTCCGGAGCGGCGATCGCCGTAGAGGGTCAGCATGAGGGAAGGCGTCCTGTGCGAGCGTGGAATAGGCGTCTCGACAGTCTAGCGAACATCGCACGTGAAACCAGTGGTAATGCGAACAGTGTTCGACACGTACGATGTATGGATTAGCCTGAGTGTTATCTCATGCCTGCTCGAAAGTGCGCTTGCACATGGCCACTAACGGAGAATGAAAACGACGCAGGAAGCAGTCAGCACGCCCATCATGCGATTGAATATCTTCCAGGAACGCTCGGTACGCAGTAGGCGGCCAATGGCAGTACCAAAGCCAGCCCATAGCGAGATGCATGGCAGGGCGACCAGCTCGGCGAAACCCGCCAACAGCACGGCATTGAGCAATACCGGGCCATCTTCCGGCAGGAATCCCGCCATCAGTGCGATACCCATCACCCAGGCTTTGGGATTGGCGAACTGAAACAGTGCTGCCGCCATGAAGGTCATCGGTCGCGCATCCTGCTGGCTGTTGAAGTCAGGTGGTGGTGCGGTGGCAATCTTCCAGGCCAGATATAACAGGTAAAGGCTACCGAGCACCTTGAGCAGTGTCTGGACAATCGGGTAGCGCTCGAAGATCAGTCCCAGCCCCAGCGCGATGCCAACGAATAACACCAGGCAGCCAATCATGATGCCGAAAATATGTGGCAGGGTACGCCAGTAGCCGTAATTGGCCCCCGATGCCGTCAACATCACGTTATTTGGGCCTGGCGTCAGTGTCATCGACAACATGTACAGCGTAGCGGGTGCCAAAAAGGCGAGGGATTCCATGAGTGTCCTTGGTAGCAAGAGCTGGGTGAGGGAGGGTTGGGCGATATTATTTCTAGGTGGCGTCTTTGAATATTATTTGTATGGGTTCAATTTATGGCCTTGATCAACGCCTCATGTAGATTCACGCTTGATGCTGCCACTTTTTGAGCATAATCTGATGACAATTATCGTCAACAGGTTTTTTGTCACCATGACAATCTGGGTGCCCACGCTTGATCCCACCATGCCGCGTTATCGCGCGCTGGCGGATGCCATTCGTCTGGATATCGTGTCTGGCCAGTTGCAGGCAGGCACACGATTGCCACCTCAACGACGACTGGCTGATGCACTGGGTGTGACAGTCGGTACGGTGACACGTGGCTATGCTGAGGCTGAGCGTCATGGGTTGGTGACAGCGCGTATCGGTAGTGGCACCTACATCAACGGAGGCATCAGTGCACAACGTGTCTCTACCGAAAGCTTTGGCCACGTCTTCTGCGCAGGTGCTGCCACTGGCATGTTTGCAGATGTGAAGGGTGCTATCGAGGCGTCGCTCGACACGATTGACCTCACCATGAGTCTGCCGCCACCGCATCCCGCGCGACAGCAAGGCATGGCAGATGCACTGACATCGATCAGCCAGTCACAGGAAGCACTCCTGCATTGCGTCGACTATCAGAATGCCTTTGGGCGCGACAGTCAGCGGCGTCTGCTGGCGAATTGGATGGGGGAGCTGGGCATGCCGGTTGCCGCCGAGGAGTTGATGCTGACGCAAGGCGGCCAGAATGGCATTACCTTGGCGCTGTCTGCATTGCTGGCCCCGGGTGAAGCTTTGGTCGCAGGTGCGCTGACCTACCCCGGACTGATTTCCGCCAGCACCGAGCGTGGCCTGAAGCTATTGCGAGTACCGCTGGATGAAGAGGGTATGGACATCGAGGCATTGGCACGTCTATGCCGTCAGCAGGTGCCGAGAATGGTCTATGTGATGGCCGAGCAGAACAATCCGGGCGGTGCGCAGTTGTCGCACGCGCGGCGTGAGGCGCTGGTGGCGCTCGCACGACAGTACGATTTCTGGATTCTGGAAGATGGTGTGCAGTATCTACCACCCGAGGAATGTGGCACGCAGCTCTATCAGCTAGCACCAGAACGGACGCTATATGTCTTCAGTACTTCGAAGATTCTGGCAGGCGGTTTGCGGTTGGGGGTTCTACGTATTCCGCCGGCATTGCTTCCACGTCTTGGAGCAACTCTTCGCAGCCATAGCTGGATGGTGGCACCGTTATTGGTTGAGACGGTTTGCGCTTGGCTGACCAGCGGCAACGCTGCGCCTTTGATTACTTGGCAGGTGGAAGAGGTGCGGGCGCGGCAGCGGCTGGCGCGCTCCGTGCTGGATGAGTGGTCGTTGTCGTCACGTCCTTCTTCGTTCGATCTGTGGCTAGCATTGCCAGAAGGGCAGCGCAGTCAGGCAATGGTCGAGTCGTTGGCTGCGCGTGGTGTGCACGTCACTAGTGCTGAACCTTTCTGTGTCGGCAATGAGCCGCCACCACAGGCACTTCGCCTATGCCTGAGTGCCGCCGCGAGCCGCGAGGCACTCGCCAATGCGCTAGAGATCGTACGGGAGGTACTGCTGGCGCCACCGGCACTGCGTTGCATGACGCTATGAGAAGGGAGGGTTTAGCGCTCAGGCTTCAGCTCTGGTTCAGGTAATAGAGTGGTTTCAGCTTCCTGTACCAGGCGAGCCTGCTTGAGCTCAACGCCCCAACGATAACCGCCCAACCCGCCATCGCCGCGCACTACACGGTGGCAAGGTGTCAGTAGCGCTAGTGGGTTGGCGCCACAGGCATTCGCCACTGCGCGGCTGGCAGTCGGGCGTCCGAGCGCTTCGGCCAGCTGACGATAGGTCAGTGTATTGCCGCTCAAGGTGGCATTCAGTTGCTGCCAGACCGTGAGCTGAAAGGTTGTTCCGCGAATATCCAGTGGAAGCTCAAGGAACAAGGCGTGACTGATCTCCGGTTGCTCACACAGCGCCAGCAGGCGAGCACCGAGTACCGCATGCAGTGATTGTCCATTCTCATCCTGAGGATCGATATGCTGCCAACGGGCTTTTGGCAGACGGGCTTCCAATGCCTGCTGTCCGGCCTCGCGGCTGTCTGTCAGCTGGATGACCACGACGCCGCGTTCACTGATCCCTGCACTCAGCCAGCAGTGCTGCTCGGGAACGCCGAAGCTGCAGGGCCAGTGGAGTCCCAGTAACGTTTCACCTTTGCCCCCTTGCTGACGCACGCTTGGCGATATGCCATCCGCGCGGGCATAGGCGCGGCTGGTCGAGCGATATCCCGCCGCGAGTATGGCGTCAGTGACACTGCTACCCTGTTCAAGCAGATCGTGGAAGCGCAGCTGTCGTAGCCCGCTGGCGTACTCGGCCGGTGACAGGCCCAGCAGTGTCTTGAAGCGACGCTGGAGATGGCTGGTGCTGAGCCCGGCACGTGTCGCAAGCGTGGCCAATGATGGCGCGGTCTCACCAGCAGCGATGGCGGCTTCCAGTTGACGACAGGTAGCAAGCAGCCAGTGATTGGATTCGATAGCACCGACCTCGCGTTCTGACTCCGGATGACAGCGTCGGCAGGCACGCAAGCCAGCGGCACGCGCAGTCTGGTTATCCGGATAGATACGCACGTTGTCACGCAGAGGAGAGGGCGACGGGCAGCCAACACGACAGAAGATGCCAGTAGTGATGACTCCGTAGCGTATGGTCTCGCCGGGATTCCCCTGGCGCGATAGCACGCGTTGCCATAGTGCCTCATCAGCGGCTGTCTTGTTCGCCTGTACGCTGTCGGTCTCGGAATATGCTGCCGTCATCGCTCATCTCGCTATGCCAAGTTCGTGGTCATGCAGGTTTCTGGCAAGTATCGCCGTGCCGCTGACCATCTGCACTCCGCATCTTGCGCTGACTATTGAGATAGTTTCTCAGAACTCCATCGATTCCTGACGCTTCTCTTCTTCTTCGGCCTGCTTGCGCAGCTTCTTGCGGATTCCTGCCTTGTGGAAGCGCAGTTTCTGCTCCTGGGTTTCCAGGTTCAGTGGCGGTACCGGTACGGGGTGACCATCCGGGTCCACTGCGACCATGGTCAGATAGCAGCTATTGGTGTGGCGAATCAGGCGGCCCTGAATGGATTCGGCAACCACCTTGATGCCGATCTCCATGGAAGAGCGGCCGACATGATTGACGGAGGCGAGAAACGTCACCAGTTCGCCGACGTGGATGGGCTGCTTGAAACGAACCTGGTCTACCGACAGGGTGACCACATAGTTGCCGCTGTAGCGACTCGCACAGGCGAATGCCACTTCATCCAGCTTCTTGAGAATCGCGCCACCATGAACCTTGCCACTGAAGTTGGCCATGTCAGGAGTCATCAGCTCCGTCATGATCAGCTGGTGTTGGCCTGGCAGTGCGTCATGCTGGTCGGGGTGCTGGTCGCTCATCGATAAGTCCTTGGGTGGGGCAGGAGTCAGGAGGCATCAAGTCACCGTCGGGGAACGGCCTCGAGTGTCGTTGTATGCCCTAGTCTGAGGGAATCAGAGCGGCTTGGCACCTCGTTTGCGGCATATAAGCAGCCCATGAACGACGTTGCCCCCGCAAATAGGGCGGGGGCAACGTGCGGGCTTGCGTGGTGTGTGAAGCGTGCTGCTGGACTACAGCAGAGTCAGGCCCAGTGAAATGATGACGCCGGTGACCAGCAGCTGGACGAGGCAGAAGCCCATGATGTCCTTGGCTTTCAGACCAGCGATTGCCAGTACCGGTAGTGCCCAGAACGGCTGCAGCATGTTGGTCCATGCATCACCCCAGGCCACGGCCATGGCGACACGCGGCAGGTCAGCTCCCAGTGCCTGAGCGGCCGGAATCATGACTGGCGCTTGCACGGCCCACTGTCCGCCGCCGGAAGGTACAAACAGATTGACGATACCGGCGCTGATGAAGGACCAGAACGGAAGGCTATCAGCAGTCGCGATAGACACGAAGCCTTCGGACAGCGTTGCCGCCAGGCCGGACTGGACCATGATGGCCATGATGCCGGCGTAGAAGGGGAATTGGATGACGATACCTGCACCGCCCTTGATGGCCTCATTCAGGCTGTCCAGCAGTTTGCGCGGTGTGCCGTGCAGTACGATGGCAAGGAACAGGAAACTGAAGTTGATCACGTTCAGGTTGAGGCCGCCGCCACGGAATACAAAATGGTCCACCAGCCAGGCAATCCCGAATAGCCCGATAACCCAAGCCAGGATGGGCGAGTTTTCAAGGCGCTCTGCCGGACGAGGTTGATCGCTGACAACGGTCGGTTTTTCTTCCAGCAGTGCTGGATCGACGTAAACGCTTTCGTTCTCGAAGGGCATCATGGCGCGGTTGACCAACGGCATGATGATCAACAGCGCAATGACGATGGCCACGTTGAAGAAGGCAAAGATGGTTTCGGATGTCGGCACGATGCCGATGGTGTCTTCGGTGAAGTGTCCAGCAGTCGCGATGGTCAGTGGGATGGAGCCAGAGAGGCCGGCATGCCAGATCACGAAGCCTGAATAGGCGCTGGCAATCAGCAGGCGATAATCAACTCTGACTACCTTGGCCAATTGCTTGGCGAACAATGCCCCGATGACGAGCCCGAAGCCCCAGTTGATCCAGCTGGCGGCCAATGAGACGAGAGTGACGAGAATGATGGCGCTGCCTGGTGATTTTGCCAGCGCGGCCAGCCTTGAAAGCCCTTTCTTGACTGGTGGAGTGTTGGCCAGCATGAAGCCAGAGACCAGTACCAGCAGCATCTGCATGGAGAAGGTCAGCAGGCTCCAGAAGCCATCGCCCCAATAGCGCATCACTTCGACGGGCGAGCGCTGCTCGATCAGCATGGCGGCGACGGCTGCGATGAAGGTCAGGAGCAATACAAAAATGTAAGGGTCTGGCAGATAGCGCTCGACCAGCTTGACGGCTGGACGGGATAGGAATTGCAGCATGTGATGCTCCCTGAGTCTTTTTCTTGATCGGTATGGGAGTTGGGTTGGCATGCTTACATTAATCTATCTCACGACAGGTGAGTATCGCGCGATGGTCGAGTAGCCCACGGGTCTTTCAAGGTGTTGAAGCGGAGTCTGCGTTGTATCAACCCTCCATCAGCACCAGCGATGACGGCGATGATGAAAATAATAGCCGGCGAGTACTGCCGAACGGACGCCAGTAAATAGCAGGAAGGCCAGCCATAAGCCGTGGTTGCCGTATTGCTCAAGCCACGGCCAGAGGCCCACAAAGGCGATTAGTGAGATGACCAACGTATTGCGCATCTCGCGCGTGGCGGTGGCACCAATGAAGATGCCATCCAGCAGGTAGCTCCACACCGCGACCAATGGCATGGCGACCATCCAGGGGAGATAGGTGATCGCAAGGGCGCGGACCTCCGGGAGGTCAGTCAGCAGTCCGATCAGGAGTGGGCCGCATAGCCAGAGTAGTACACTGGCGCCCGTCGCAGTCATCAGTGAAAAACGGGTTGCTGCACCGACGCTACGAGCGAAGCGCTGCCAGTCATTCTGGCCCACCGCGCGACCAACCTCTGACTCCGCGGCTTGGGCGAAGCCATCAAGGCCATACGAGGTGATCATCACGAACTGCAGCAGCACAGCGTTGGCCGCCAGTATATTGTCACCGAAGCTCGCGCCTTGTGAGGTGAAGTAAGCAGTAGCGCCAAGCAGGCACAGGGTACGTACGAAAAGGTGTTGATTGACGCGGATCAACTCCCCCCATGCAGCAAGCGAGAAAAGTGCGGCACGCTCGCTGTGACCCGGCATGCGGGCAAGTTGGCGGACGACTAGCCATAAGCCGGCACCTGATGCGCAGTAGTCGGCGATAACGCTGGCCAGTGCCACGCCATCGCTTGTCATGCCCAGCCCCGGCACAAAGGCCAGATCCAGCAGGATGTTGATGGCGTTGGTCAGTACAAGAATGCCGAGCGTGACACGAGAATTCCCCAGCCCCAGAAACCAGCCCAATATTACATAGTTCATCAGCACCGCTGGAGCAGACCACAAGCGAATGCTCGCGTAGCCATGTGCGAGTTCACGTGTTGCCTCGTTAGCCTCCATCAGGCTCAAGCCTAGTGATATCAGCGGTGACCCTAGTAACAGCAACAAGCCGCCGATCACCAGTGCGAGCATGATGCCTTGCCCGAGCAAGGTGCGCAGCGTGTCGTAGTCTCCACGGCCATGGGCCTGAGCCGTCATGCCAGTCGTGCCCATGCGCAGAAATCCAAAGCCCCAATAGAGGAAGCTGAACAGCACAGCACCCAATGTGACGGCACCCAGATAGACAGCATCTTCCAGATGACCTACTACTGCGGTGTCCACCAGCCCGAGCAGCGGTACCGAGATATTGGACAGGATAATCGGCCATGCCAGTTGCCATAGATGACGATCAGCAGGGCGGAATAATCGCGATGTCAAAGTGGTACGTGGTAATGAGTCAGTCATTGGGCGTCCGAAAGATCGATGGCTCGCGCATGGCAAGGGCATCAAGGCTTGAGCATTAAAACAGCTCGCGAGACAGGTGTTGATAGAAGCGTGGTCTGCAAGAGCTGGGCGTATTGTCGCTAGAGCGCTAATCTAGTTTCAATGCCCCTGGTTGCACGGCTCGCTATGTGTTGGTTGGCGAGGTAGTTATCTGTCGTTATTCATGGCAGATATTGCACTTGGAGTGATGATCCATAACAGGGACGCATGGAGCGTCCGGACGCAAGGGACCTGAGTATGAAACACATGATTCTTCAGCGAAGCGCGCGCCTGCGCAAGGGAATTGCAGCTGCTGGTATGACTCTGGTGCTGGCAACACCGGCATACGCCATCGAGCTACCCAGCGAGCAGGGCGATGATACGCCTAGTGCTGGCATGATGGTGGCGGATGCCTTGATCGGACGGCCATTGTTGTTGGCGACAACCGTGGTGGGGGCTGCACTGTTTGTTGTCTCGGCACCCTTCGCGGCGATGGGGCAGAACATTGATGAAACTGCGCGTGTGCTGGTCGCTACTCCGGCTCAGGCAACTTTTGCGCGCTGTCTAGGCTGCAAGACCACGCGTGTGGATTGGGACTGACAAGTACTCGATGGACTCCACGTTGCGGCAGGATAGAGGGGAGGTCGCAACCCATGAGAGGGCCAGAGTAAAAAACGACTACGCCGGCCATGATGGCCGGCGTAGTCGTTGCAAGCGCTAGAATAAATGGGTCAGCTGTCCGCAGATGCCAGACTATCCTGTGATGGTGGCAGGCTGCTGTAGCAAATGACGCGCTTTCGCCCGGCGCGCTTGGCTTGATAAAGCGCCTTGTCGGCCATCTTGAATAACGTATCGGTTGTCTGGCTATCATGAGGTGCATTGGCCACACCGGCAGAGAAGCCCAATCCTGTCAGTGGTGGTTGAGTCTCGCTCTCAAAGACTTCTTCCCCGAAGGCTGCGAGAATGGCTTCGACTCTGGCGCGTGAGACGGCGGCACTGGCACCGGGAATCAGAATAACGAATTCCTCACCTCCATAACGACAAGCTTCATCTGAACTGCGCAGAGATTCACGAATCAGCGTGGCCAGCCTTGTCAGCACCTGATCGCCCATCTCGTGTCCGTAGGTGTCGTTGACCTGTTTGAAGTGGTCCAGATCCAGCACTACCAGCGACAGTGGATTGCCGATACTCGCTTCGGCAAGCTTCTGTGGCAGGACTTCATCGAGATAGCGGCGGTTATACAGACGAGTGAGCGTATCCTTGCGTGCCTCGTGCGATAGCCCCTGCTTCAGCTGTAAATCTGCCAGTGCCAGCATGATCAGATGGCAGACATCTTCCGCTAGTGGGCGTAAACGCTCCTGGCTTTCTGCATCGATAGGAATCTGCAGAGTGAACTTGCCGGCTTCGGTGTCGCCTACGCTCAATGAATGGCTGACCAGGCACGCCTCGGTGGGTGGCGTGCCCCAGTTAATGTGCATTGTCTGGTATGCATCATCAGGAACAGACAATGTCACGCTACCCTCACTGCCTGCGAATAGACTTGGGAGTCGTACGTTAAGCTGTGTGATGATGTCATCGAGCTGAGAGCATGTCAGCAGGCATTCTGCCAGATGGTGAATCTGGTTACGGCTCTCCGACAGGCGTGACAGCTTGAGATTGGCAGTCTGCAGGTCGCGTTGAGCTCGCTTGCGATCGGTAATGTCGTGCACGATGGAAAATAGTAGAGTGCGGCCGTTCAAATCCACTGGGCCGGTGAATATCTCGACATCACGCAACTCGCCATTAGCCAGCTGATGGCTGGCTTCAAAGTGGTTGTCGGTACGGTTGACCACTGCACGGATGCGCTTGGATATTGCTTGGCTCGCCAGCACATTGATGCGGCTCAGCGGCATGCCGCACATTTCGCCAATACTGTAACCATAGAATTCCGCGGCAACGGGGTTGGCATCAATGATTTCCGCAAGTTCCGGATCGATCAGTAGCTTGATGGCGTTGCCGGTGCTGAAGACTTCCTGATAGAGGGTGGCGTTTTCTTCCAGCAGCTCGATGGCGCGGCGACGGTCTTCGATATTGTTGATCAGTACCAGGGTGCGGTCTTCGCCTTCGAGTGGGGTGAGGGTCACTTCAGCCCAGAACATATGTCCGCGCTCGACCTGCATATGGTATTCATCCTGGAAGCTGCCGCCTTCACGCTGTAGCTGACCCCATGCCCGCTTCATGCGACTTACTTCTTCGAGCGAGAACAACCCCCATAGCGACTGCTGGAATAGCTCAGTACCATCCTTTCCGAGCATGTTGTGCATGGCGGAGTTGGCATCTGCGATGATGCCATTGCAATCTGCAACGATGATGCCGATCGGGGCTGAATGATAAATGGAGCGCAGTCGGGCGCGACTGGTAATCAGTCGCTGTTGCTGCTCTTTGATCCAGTCGATATCGCTATGAGTGCCGATCATGCGAAGCGGGCGGCCATCTTCAGTGCGCTCTACGACGCGTCCCTGGTCAAGAATCCACTTCCATTCGCCACTGCGAGTCAGCATACGATGCTCGTTGCGATACTCTGCGCTATGTCCTGCGAAGTGCTGCTTCAAATCATCAAGCGTTCGCGGCATATCGTCGGGATGAATGCGCGATTTCCACTCATCGAAACTGCTACCAATTTCATCTTCCTTGAAGCCTAGCGTCGCTTTCCACTGTGTGGAATAGAAAACATGATCGCTGTCCTGCTTCCAATCCCAGACCCCTGCGCCAGAGCCTTCCAATGCAAATTGCCAGCGTTGCTCAGCTTCTGACAACGCGGTGCTCATTTCCTTCAGCTGCTGATAGGGGTAGGTCATGCGTGATGAATAGATGGCGTGATAGATCATGGCGTAAGCCGCCATCTTATAAAGATGACCTAGCAAATTGAAAACATCATACGCGCTGGCATACAGGGTAAAGCATAACTCTGAGAGGCCGGTGGCCATTGCCGCGGCGGCCAGCCAGCCCGCATTGGTGCCTTCGGGTAAGCTATTTGCGCCAAGTAGCAGAGCTGCAGCGGCAAGTGCGGTGAGCGCCAAGGCCCACTCATAGCCTATTTTCCAGTCACTCAAGCCGCTACCGGCGACAAAGGTTGCCGGTAGATACTCGAGGTGATAAAGGCCGGCCCAACTGATTAGCAGCCCCACGATGAATGTCGCTAATAGTGCCAATGGCAAGTAGCGGCGTGTCACGGGGCGCGAGGTGATGATGCAGGGTGCCAGAAGCGCAAAGACAAAGGCCGTGCGTCCAGCCAACCAGAAGTGAATCGCTTTCTGGACTGAGGCGTCGCTGATGAAGTTCGGCATGCCTGCGTAGCTGAAGATATGCACCAGATCACAGAAGGCAGAGAGCACGAAAGCACACCCCATCACCATGAAACTGGTCGGCAGTGTGCTGCGGTGACCTTGGAAGATAGAGGCGGCAGCCATGAGTGCTACCAGTACCGAGCCAATCTCCAGTAACGAGTGCGGCACCAGATAGCTATCGACTGAGGTAAAGATCTCGGGGCGTGGTAAAAATATCAGTGCCAGCATGATGGCCAGCATGCCAGCCAGCCCCATTAGCCCTTTGGAAGGTAGCTGTGAATGAGCACGCAAGAGAGGAGCTTTGAGGACTGATGACAGGTGGCGTGATGACATTGGCTATCCGTGCGCACCCAGAGTGCGATCCGTGACTGATGACTACAGGATAGAATATATCGGTTACATGTTACTAACAGAAAATTACCTTTTAAGGTAATGATATCAAGAAGGCATGTCTCGACTCGGCCGTTTTTCGGGAAGTCATGGCAGACTGCCGCCGCACTCCAGAAGAGACAGGAGTGCGGCGGCAGCGTTTTCGTATATAGCGGAGTCACCGAGAGTCATGGTCTCGGTAAGGAATCAGTTACCCAGCGCCTCGGTAATGATGTGGTACTTGTCCATCAACTCGTCTTGGCTTTCCTTGTGCGCGGGATCGAGCGGAATGCAGTCGACAGGGCAAACCTGCTGGCATTGCGGCTCGTCAAAATGGCCGACACATTCGGTACACAGGTCCGGGTCGATGATATAGATTTCTTCACCTGGCGAGATGGCGCCGTTAGGACATTCCGGCTCGCAGACGTCGCAGTTGATGCATTCATCAGTGATGATCAGGGCCATGATGATGTCCTCAGCTTGTGGCTGTGTCGTCGCTTGGATTGAAGTGGCGGGCAAGTGCTTCGGCCACCATCGGATGCACCAGGCGTGACACATCACCGCCATGTCGTGAGATTTCGCGCACGATAGTCGATGAAATATAGGAGTTCTCTAATTCCGGGGTCAGGAACAGGCTCTCGACATGCGGCGCCTGGACCCGGTTCATGTTGGCTAGCTGCAGCTCGTACTCGAAATCGGAGACGGCACGCAGCCCGCGCAGAATAATACGCGCATTTTGCTGCTCAAGCAGCTCTGTCAGCAGGCAGCTGAAGCCGATGACTTCGACATTGTCGAGATGTGCAAGAATCTGGCGCGTCAGCTCGATACGCATGTCCAGCGGCAAAGCTGGCTGTTTGCCGGGGCTGCACGCCACTGCCACCACTACCTTGTCGAAGAGACGTGCGCCACGTTCGATCAGGTCGGTATGACCGTTGGTGATCGGGTCGAAGGTGCCTGGGTAGACGGCAATATTCTTGGGCATGACGAACTCGTGTTCTGTCAGCAGCTGGGCAGTCAAACCCCATGCTGCAGTGGACGACAAAGGGTGAGGAGTCGGAGAGGATAGGCACGGTGAACTTACGATCGTGCCTATTACTGCCGAGTGTAGATCCCCTCAGGCGGCTGTTGCCAGCAGCGCGAGGGGAGATAGGCATCGATTGCCCATTGCTACAGTGAGCCGAAGGGATTGTCAGCCTTGAGTGAGACCGCGCGAGCATAGCCCGGAATACGGATCTCGCTGTCACTGATTTCAAGCTCGGGCCCTTCCAGCACCCCTTCACCGAAGCGATAGGTGGGTTTGAACTCACCGCGCTGGGCTTTGGAAAGATAGTCAGCACGCCGCGCTTCACAGGTCTCGCTGCGCGCGCGCCAGGCCGTCAGTGCCGGCTTGCCGTGACGTGCTTCCAACAGACGGAGGGTCACGTCAGCGGACAGCACGACACCACTGGCATTATTGCCACCGAAGCCCTTGGCATTGATGAATGCGACGTCGGCGGTGAATTCACGCTGCTCGCGACGCAGGTCGAGGCGTTCGTGATGCACATCATCGGCGATGGCATCCAGCGTCGGAATGCCCGGTAGGACACCATTGGCGAAGCTACCAAGGGCTGAAGCGGTCTGATCACCGGCTGCGCTGCCTTGGCTATGCCCGACGAAAGCTTTGACGGCCACCACCGGCCACGCCTCGATACCATGTGCGCGCGCCACTTCATCCAGCACATGAGACTCGGTGGTACGGTTTTTCGGCGTAGAGGTCGCGTGGGCATGCACGAAGCTACGCAGGCGCACCCCTTCATCACCGACAATACTGCGAGCCAAGGAAACTGCCTTGCTCAGAGTGATGTAGTTACCCACGCCGGGGGCGGAGATGGAACGCTTCCAGCCATCGGCATTGATGAAGACATCTGGCACGCTGCCGAGAATGCGCGCGCCCATCTCAAGCGCTAGATCATCCGCCATCAGGATCACGAACTGGGTCGCTTCAGCGATGGTGAATCCACAGTTGCGCGCGAAGGGACGGCACGCTTTCTGATAATCGCTGTCGGTCAGTACTTCCAGCGCATCGAGTGCCTTGAGGCTCTCATCATCCGCCAGTGCGCCCATGCTGCGAAAGCCTTCAATGACTTCAGGCGTGATCGGCGCATCTGCAGTGCCGACCATCACCACGCGACGTCGGCCGCTGCGGATGTCGTTGAGGCCCAGCTTCAAGTTATAGAGGAAGCTGGCACAGGCACCGAGTGCTGCACCCGCGCCACCGACGTTGCCCAATACATAGGCATTGAGGAAGTCGGCGGGCATCTGGGCGTAACCCAGCGGCATCTGCTTGGAAGTCGCACGCTCACCGGAGATGAATGACTTCATCAATCCACCCCAGCCTTCAGCATCCATCTGGCCGATTGAGTTACCGGCGTAGACGGCAATCTCATCTGGATCGAGGCTATCGCGCAGGGCATCCCAGTCCAGGCCGCTATCACCCAGGCAGTCGCTAGCCCCAAAGATAGTCATCGATAGACCGCGAGGGTGGTGTACGCTGCGATAAAGCTGTTCAGGTGCAAAGCCACTGGGTAGCTGGCCAGCAGCTCGCACCAATGCTCGACGGCGATCAGGCAGCAGTACATCGAATTCGCCGGCCGGTACCGTGACTTCGACGTGACGGCTATCCAGCTCGCGAACCTTCCAGTCAGCTGGCGGCTGCTCAGGTAACTGGCGGCTACGCAGAGTGAAGGTAAGGTCTTGCTCGAGTGTTAGACGCGACTGGCGGCTGGCAGGAATGCCGGCCTCGTTGAAGCGTTCATCTTCAATACGGCGGATCAGCGTGTGCGCCAGAACCTGGTCTGTCAGACGCGAGGCAAGCGCCTCGGCATTTGCAGGCTGTCCCTCAGCATCGAACCACTGACCCTGATCGTCACAACGGGCAAGGTTCATGAGCGATGCGAGGCCCAACAGAGTCTCCTGACGATCTGTCTCCGGCAGGGAGTCGAGCACCGTGCGCCGAAAGGCTTGATGACCCGAAGTTCTGCCGGCGGCATTGATGCCGCCCATGCCGACGATCACCGGTAAGTGTGACAAGCCGCTTTCCTCATGAAAAATACTGTGAGTCGTTGGTCTGGGCGATACCTCTACGGGTATTCGTCCAAATGATGGCGAGATGATAACACCCCCTTAATACAGGCGTCATGCACGCCCTGTGTCTGTGCTGTGACGGTAGCAAGAGCCTGTTGCGAACACTGTGCGATATCCCCGTGATCTTGCATGTTTTTTCATGATGGAATGAGTGGCCAAATAAAAAATGATTAAACGTATGTTTGATTTATTCAAAGGCGACTGCCATGCTGTATTTGCTGTTTGAGTCGCTAGAGTTGGTGTCGGCGCATGCCTTTTGGCATGCGCCTTTTTTACATCTCGACAACGACATCTAATGGCGCGCATGAGGCTCACGAGATAGCGGAGCGGATGACGTCGCAAGGCATCTGGTAGAATCCTTTCGCGACCTTCCCGCCCGTTTGCCACCGGAATTCCTGATGTACGCCAACTCCCGCCAGATCGACTCTCCACAGACCGGACCTCACGACGACCTCGAGAGGCGAGTGCAGCGCGCCATGTCGCATCCACTGCGCAAGCCCGTTGCGGAGCACACTCGGGAGGCCTTCATGCAGGCTGACCAATGGCTGTCGGATCAACACAAGCCTTTATGGCTGGATAGCGGCTGTGGTGTTGGGCGTTCCACACGCCAGCTGGCGCTGGCTTATCCGGATCATGCCGTGATTGGCGTGGATCGCAGTGAGGACCGTCTGAGCCGCAAGCACGGCGAACTCCCCGACAATGCGCTGTTGGTACGGGCTGATCTCGTGGATTTCTGGCGATTGGCATTAGCAGCTGGCTGGGCGCCAGCGCATCACACGCTGCTGTATCCCAACCCGTATCCCAAGGCGCGGCACGTAAAGATGCGTTGGCAGGGGCATCCCGTGTTCCCGATCATCATGGCGCTTGGGGGCAGACTTGAGCTGCGCACCAACTGGGATATCTATGCACAGGAATTCGCGTTGGCCATTGGCCATGCGACTGCCATCAAGGTCACCGCGGCGCCTTTTGTACCTGAAGGCGATTACCTGACGCATTTTGAGCGCAAGTACCATGAGTCCGGCCAGACGCTGTGGCGGCTCGAGTGTCAGCTTGAGCACACGCCTGAGCGTTATCCGTTGCAGGTTTGATCTGTGTCACTCCTTCATCGTCATTACCTTCATCTTTTTTGCCTCACTTTCGTGCTGACGGCCTATTCCGTCGGCGCGTTCTGTTTGGCGATGGCCGCATGGCTATCTCTGAAGGCGCTGCGTAGTGACTGACGGAGCCAGCTGGCGGCAGGGCCACGTGGGCTATCGCGGCGCGAGATCAACTCGATATCGATATCGGCAATGGCACCGAGATGACTCGCGTCCAGCATCGTCAAGCGCTGCCGGAATGGCGGGTAATGGGCAATGTGATGTGGCACCTGCGCCCAGCCCAGCCCTCGGGTGGTGAGCTCTGCCATCGCATAGAAGCTGTTGAGTTGCCAGAAACGCTGCGACTGAGGGCACGTATTGCCCAGCTCGCCCCCCAGCAGCTGGCGCTGCGCGATCATCAATTGCCGATAGCTGGCCAGATCACTGTGGGTTGGGGTACCAATCTGAGCCAATGGGTGGTCCTTCGACACGATCAGCACCTGCTCCAGCCGACCGAGTGGCTCGCGTTCCAGCAACATGGAGTTCAATGGCTGGCGGAACAGAATGCCGAGGTTGGCGCGATGCTGCTCGACCCAGAGTGCAACCTCATCCTGAGCACCGTTGAGTAATGTCAGCGTCAGGGTCGGGTAGTGCACCGCCATCTGCTCGAGTACTGCCATTACCGGTGGCATTTCCACCAGCGCTTCATCTATTGCGAGCGTCAGGCTAGCTTCCTGGCCCTGACTCAGGGTGCGTGCGCGTGCTTCCAGGCGTTGGCATTGTGCCAGCACACTATCCGCTTCATGCAGCAGTGCCTCGCCAGCAGGCGTCAGGCAGGGTGTGCGTGGGCCACGATCAAACAGCTCACACCCCAGATCCAGTTCCAGATTGGCGATGGCAGTACTGACGGCAGATTGGGCGCGCCCTAGCCGCCGTGCCGCGGCTGAGAAAGACCCTGTTTCGACGACGCAGCGAAACGTCATCAGCTGTTCCAGTGTCCAGTGCATTGAGTCGTTCTCCCCTAGTATCCATCTGATTATCAGATGGATACTAACTTTTATCTATCTTTTTACGCTTTAGAATACCTCCCATATCAGCGCGACGTTGCCATCAAGTAGCGTGGGGCGCGAGTCGTCGAGAGGAGTACTGATAATGCGTTCCAAGAAAGAGCGTTTGATACAGGCAGGTCTACTGGAGTTGGGGGGCATTCTGATTGTGGCGCCGCTATCCAGTCTGGTCACCGGGCATGACCTTGCCAGCATGGGATCACTGGTGGTGGTCATGTCCACTCTGGCAGTGTTCTGGAGCACACTGTGGAACTGGATGTTTGATCGTTGGGTGCCGACGCGCAAGCGGAGCATCGCTCAACGGATAGCGCAGGCATTGGGCTTTGAGTTCGGATTGGTGCTGGCGACGGTCTTCATCGTGGCAGCGTGGCTCGACATGGGTCTGTGGCAGGCATTATTGCTGGACCTGGGCTTCGTCGCCTTCTTCCTGGTCTGGGCGATGATCTTCAATCCGATATTCGATGCCGTCATGGAGCGCCTGTTGGCGCGCAATGCCGCACGCGAAGCGCATCAACATGGCGATGCTGAACATGAGGCTAATCAATGAGCTACGTATTTCTGGCATTGGCGATTCTTGCCGAGGTCATTGCGACCAGCGCGCTAAAGGCCTCCGAATCTTTTTCGCGACTCGGGCCCAGCGTGATCGTGATCGTGGGCTACGGGATCGCGTTCTATCTGTTGACGCTGGTGCTGCGTGATTTACCGCTGGGCGTCACCTATGCGGTGTGGTCTGGCTTGGGCATCGTGCTAGTGACACTCTTCGGTGCAGTGGTCTATCGAGAGATGCCGGACCTGCCTGCCATCCTGGGTTTGGCGATGATTGTGGGCGGTGTCGCTGTCCTGCATCTGTTTTCTAGCGCCACTCCTCATTAAGCTAGGGGCATCACGGCGCCATCACGGCTGTGACATGGATGCTCACCGACGACGTCACTGGATGCCTCATGCCCTTACTCCCCTCTGTACTTTCCTCTGCGCTGCCTCGTGCAATGCTGCCGGTGTTTGTCGCACCGGCACGCACTCTGTCCCGCCGTCTCGCGCGCCCGTTGCGCTGGCTAACTCTGACGTTGGGCACGGGGGCCGCGTTGTTTGCGGCAGGCCAGACGTACGCGGCAGGCTTTGATAACTTGGCTCGCCTCGCTGACAAGGGCTTCATCGTGAGTGCTCAAGCGCGCATGCTGGATACCGGTGAGACATTGGCATCGATCAGCCCTGCACTGCAGCTCACACCGGCATCACTCTCCAAACTCTATATTGCCGGCGCAGCCCTTGATCGCTTCGGGCCGCAGTATCGTTTTTCCACGCGCCTACGCAGCACCGGCACCATCAGTGACGGCGTGCTGAACGGCGACCTGGTGTTGGAAGGTAGTGGTGATCCCGCGCTGACCAGTGAGGAATTATGGCGTCTGACAGAAGAGCTGCGCTTCCGCGGCATCCGTCGTGTCAATGGCCGCCTGCTGGTCAGCCAGTGGCGCTTTGGTCCGGTGCCTTGCATCAGTACGGACCGTTGCAACGCGTCGCGTCGCTCCAGCAATGCCTATGATGCGTTGTTGTCATCTGCCGCCAGCAACTATGCCAGCTGGTGTGTGAAGGTGTTGCCCGGTGTGGGTAGTCAGGCACCTGCACGCTTGGCCAGCTGCGATATGACGCAGCCGTCCGAGACGTTCGACAATCAGGTCACTACCGTGGCGGCTGGCGGCAAGAACGCCATCAATGCGCGTCGCACGACCACTAACGGCCGCGATACCCTGGTCGTCAGCGGTACGATTGCTGCCGATAGCCAGCCGCGCAGCATCTATCGTGCGGTCTCGAATCCTGCGCTTTATACCGGGTACCTGATGCGCGACATGCTGACGCGTGCCGGCATCAGCGTGACGGGCGGAGTCGATCTGACCTCTACCGCACCGCCGTCCAGTGCTGTACAGCTGGGCAGTGTCGAAGGCAAGCCGATGCAGGAGCTGCTGACGCGCATGCTCAACTACTCCAACAACTTCATGGCGGACCAGCTGACGCTGGCGCTGGTCGGCGGTAGTCAGGCGACCCTGCGCCAGGGTGGCGCCAAGCTGGAGACTTTCGCCAGTGCGATCCCGAATCATGGTCCGCTGACCATGTACTCCGGCAGCGGACTGACATCCCAGAACCGCACCAGCGTGAATGGCCTCATTGCACTGCTCGACAGCATGTATCACCGTCCGGCGCTATTCCCCACGTTCGTGGCGGGTATGCAGGCGCCGACCAACGGCCCGATGCGCTTTATTCGTCGTGGCAGCGAGACTTTCCGTAATCATGTGATGGTCAAGACAGGGACTTTGAACCAGCCGGTGCCAGTGCGTGCGATCTCGGGGTATTTCCGGACCCAGAATGGTCGTTGGGGTGCCTTTGCGGTGATGGTCAATGGCCGCGCTGCCGTGCCGTATCTCTCCTGGCCGCAGGTGCTAGATCCGGTCGCTGAGGACCTGACTGCGATGATCGAGCGCAACTGATCAGCACATCACGCCCATTCAGGTAAGCGATAGACACAGAAACCCCGCCAATTGGCGGGGTTTCTGTGTCTATCAGGCTCGCAAGTCTGAGGCCTCTGAATCGCGCTGATGTCTTCTGACACTCTCTGATGCGACAGGTCATGTGGAAGCAGACGCACGTGACAGACAGGCACAAAAAACCCCGCCCAAAGGCGGGGTGGTCCTCCACACGCCCGGCATGGCTGAGGGGAGGGCACTCGGGACGCTCGACAGGGCGCAACGAGATGTCTAGAGCATAGCGTTGTGTGACCGCGATGGCTAACGGCAAAACCCGTATTGCACCGCAACAATCAATGACTTGGATCAATTTCGCGGTGATAAGATCAATTTCGCGGTGATAAGATCAATTTTTCTCTTATAACGTGTTTGTTGGCTACTGATCAGAGGCTCGGGTCGAGCAATACGCGACCACTGATGGTGCCGTCGAGCATCGCTTCTGCACGTTCCGCCAGCGCATCCAGCCCGACCGTTTCCAGCTGCATCCGTGAATGCAGATTGGCCGGCAATGACGCCAGGCGCTGCCAGACTTGTTGGCGACGTTGGGCATTGATCATCACGCTATCTACTCCCAGCAACGACACACCGCGCAAGATGAACGGCATCACGCTGGTCGGCAGGTCTGCCCCTGCGGCGAGTCCAACGGCGGCGACCTTGCCGTCGTAATGCATCTGCGCCAGCAGATTGGCCAATACCTGACCGCCTGCGGTGTCGACAGCGCCCGCCCAGCGACTCTTCTCCAGTGGGCGACCCTTGGCTTCGAAGTCGCTGCGTAGGTGAACCTCATACGCACCGAGTGACATCAGCCAGTTGCGTTGCTCAGCCTTGCCGCTGACGGCGTGCACTTCAAAGCCTAGCTCGGCCAGCATCTGCACCGCCCAGCTGCCGACACCTCCAGTAGCGCCAGTAACGATCACCGGGCCTTGCTGTGGCGTCAGGCCTGCTTCTTCGAGACGCATCACGCACAGCATGGCGGTCAGGCCGGCAGTCCCGAAGGCCATGGCCTGTTCGGCACTCATGCCCTCAGGGCGTGCTACCAGCCACTCGGGCTTGACGCGCATGCGCTCGGCCAGCCCGCCCCAATGGCGCTCACCCACGCCCCAGCCGGTCAAGATGACCTCGTCACCGACCTGATGATCTGGCGACTCGGAGCTCACCACGCGCCCCGTCAGATCAATGCCAGGCACGAAGGGCAGCTCTCGCACGATCTTGCCGCGCCCAGTGATGGCGAGTGCATCCTTGTAGTTGAGGCCGGAGCGCTCGATGTCCACCGTGACCGGCAGGTCGGGCAGCTGGTTATCCTCAAGCTCGACCACTCGGGCGCGGGGGGCGTCTTCGTGCAGCATCAGTGCGCGTGACATGGCGTTCTCCTGTTATTTGGCTGACCGCTTTCTATGGATACGTCTCGCTAGGTGTTTTTCGTAAAACACTGCACTTATTCCATGAGTCCAGGGTGAAAAAACCTCTGGAACAAAGCGCATTGCTTCACCTTGCCTGCAAGACGCAATACGGGGAAGACCTGCGATTCCGACATTGGGATGACATCGACGCAACACTATCGGTGACAAGCCAGCCTGCATCATTCAAATAAAGCTGCGTACCGTCATCAGCCCGACTAACGTCATGAGCACCGTATAGGGCAGTGCCATCCAGACCATGCGGCCATAGGAGAGCCTGACCAGCGGTGCGATGGCGGAGGTCAGCAGAAACAGGAAGGCCGCCTGACCGTTGGGCGTCGCAACACTGGGTAGATTGGTGCCGGTGTTGACCGCGACTGCCAGCGCATGGAAATGCTCACGAGTGATGTTGCCGGCCAGGTACTCATTCTTGACCTGGGTGATGTAGACGGTCGCCACGAAGACATTGTCGGAGATGGCTGACAGCAGACCATTGGCCAGAAAGAGTGCGCCGGCCTGCTCTTCGATTGGCAGGCTCAACACCCACTGAATGAAGGGCTGGAACAGATGCTGCTCGTGAATCACCGCCACGATGGTGAAAAAGACGATCAGCAGAGAGGTGAAGGGCAGCGCCTCCTGGAATGCTCGCCCGATCTGATGTTCATCAGTGATGCCGTTACCGGCGGTCAGCAGAATGATGACCGCCAGCCCGATCAGCCCGACCTCGGCCAGATGCAGCGCCAGCGCGAGTACCAGCAATACGGCGACGACCGCCTGCACGATCAACGCTGCGCGCTCGCGCGATGTGCGGCGGGTATCTTGATAGCGGTCATAATCCTCGAGTATGCGGCGTACGCTGGCCGGTAGACGTTGGCCATAGCCGAACCAGCGGCCGCGCTCGAGCAGGACGCAGAGCGCGAGGCCAGCGAAGAAGGTCGGGACGGTCACCGGTGCCATGGCGAGAAAGAAGTCGATGAAGTCCCAGTCAGCCGCCTTGGCGATGACCAGATTCTGCGGCTCACCGATCATGGTGCTGACACCCCCAAGCGCGGTACCGACCGCGCCGTGCATCAGCAGGGAGCGTAAAAAGCCGCGGAAGTCCTCGAGGTCTTCGTTATGGATAGCCTCGACGCTGACATCGTTGGCGTGATCATGCTGGGTATCGAAGTTCTTGCCCGAAGCGACCTTGTGGTAGACCGAGTAGAAGCCCACCGCGATGCCAATGATGACGGCGGTGACGGTCAATGCATCAAGAAAGGCCGACAGCAGGGCGCTGGCGAGGCAGAACATCAGTGAGAGCCAGATCTTGGAGCGCACGCCAAGAATGATCTTGGTGAAAGCGTAAAGCAGCAGCGGCTTCATGAAGTAAATGCCCGCGACCATGAACATCAGCAGCAGGATGACGGGCAGATTGCGCTCCATCTCCAGCATGATGGCGCCCGGTGATGCCATGCCAATGGCGACGGCTTCGAGGGCCAGCAGCCCGCCTGGCTGCAGGGGGTAGCACTTGAGCGCCATCGCCAACGTGAAGATGAACTCGGCCAGCAATAGCCAACCGACGATCACGCCACCCTGTGGTCCGCTGAACCACAGCAGCAGTGGATTGGTGATCAGAAACAGGCACATCAGTTGCTTGTACCAACGTGGCGACTGTCCGAGGAAGTTGCGGGCCAGTCCATAGCCGAGAGTCTGACGGTCTTCACGAGGCGTGGAATTCATGGGCGATTCCCGTTTCGATACATTGTTATTGTTGGAGTGGCATCGTGAATGATGCGGCGGATACCTTCTCGCGTCCGCTTTGGTATCATCGCCGCCATTATCGAGCGCTGTTCTGCATTAGAGCATGCTCGGCCATTTGGCTCCGGGTAGTCTTTGGTCTTGAAACGAGACCTTGAAAACTGACATCGAAACCGATTTTGAAACCGGCCCTGCGCAGTTTTTTCAGCTGCTTCTGCACGAGATATGAAGATGAAATCACGTCATACCGGCTTAACCCATCTCAGGTATTCCACGCGCTACTCGCTCAAGGGCCTCAAGGCTGCCTGGAGCAATGAAGAGGCTTTCCGGCAAGAAATAGTGCTATGCGCGTTGTTACTGCCGTTTGCCTGGTGGATTGGTGATTCACATGTCGAATGGCTGCTGCTGGTGGGCTCCAGCTTGAGTGTACTGATGGTCGAGTTGCTCAATTCGGCAGTGGAGTCTGCGATTGATCGTATCGGCCCCGAGTTTCATGAGCTGTCGGGACGCGCCAAGGATCTGGGCTCAGCGGCAGTGATGATCAGTCTTATCTTTGCGGGCCTGACGTGGGGCACGCTGCTATACGACAAGCTGTTCGGTTGACCCTTGTTCGACAGGCCCTCATCTGGCCGGAAAGATAACGTCGGCACATGGCATGCAGCACATGTCATGTGCCGACGGCCTCCGTTATGCTGAGCACTGGATCGAAGGAGACGACCATGCCCCAGCCCGCCCCCGCGCTATCCGATCAGCTACTTCCTGCCGACTTCTTGCCGCTCTCGGCACTACTGGCTGAGCAGTCTGACGAGAGTCGCGCAACCCTTGAAAGCGCCGCCCATAGCGCGCTTGAACGCCTCAATGACAGTCTGGCGCAAGCGCTCAATCTCAGTGAGATGCGCGGTGATGAGACATCGCCGTTGGCGGCTTTCACGGCGTTGGATGAGGCACAACGCTTGCAGTTGGGGCGGCTGTTGACGCTGTCTGATTTTGCCCTCGATACCCTCTGTCGTCGTCCTGAGCTGCTGGCGGAGTTGATCGCCAGTGGCGAGCTGGAGCGCGCCTTGCCGACGGCTGAACTGGCGACACGGCTGGGTGAGGCATTGGCAGCGGCGGCTGACGAGAAGGCGATGCAGAGTGTACTGCGCCGCTTTCGGCAGCGTCGCATGCTGGGCATCGTATGGCGTGATTTGAATGGCGCCGGGATGTGGGATACCGCCGCCGCCGTCTCCCGACTGGCCGAGGTCACGCTCGAGGGAGCGCTTGGCTGGCTGGAGACCTCGCTGGCACCGCGTTATGGGCAGCCTGCCGTTGATCGTTTCGGTGAGCCACAGCGTCTGGTCGTGTTGGGCATGGGCAAGCTGGGAGCCGGTGAGCTAAATCTCTCCTCCGATATTGATCTCATCTTCGCTTTCCCGGACAAGGGTGAGACGGAAGGGGGGCGCAAGTCGCTGGATCATCAGGAGTACTTCACTCGCCTTGGCCAGAAGTTGATCGCTGCGCTGGATGCGATGACCGCCGACGGCTTCGTGTTTCGTGTCGATATGCGGCTGCGTCCGCTGGGAGATGGTGGCCCACTGGTCGGCAGCTTCTCGATGTTGGCCAGCTACTATCAGGACCAGGGGCGTGAGTGGGAACGCTACGCGATGCTCAAGGCACGTCCGGTCGCTGGCAGTGTGGCGGCAGGCGAGCGACTGATCGCGCATCTGCGGCCCTTCGTCTATCGCAAGTATCTCGATTTCGGCGCCATTGAATCTCTGCGCGAGATGAAGGCGATGATCAATCGTGAGGTCAAGCGTCGCGGGCTCTCTGACAACATCAAGCTCGGTTCTGGCGGCATTCGCGAAGTGGAGTTTGTCGCTCAGGCTTTCCAATTGATTCGGGGCGGTCGTGAGTCGGAGTTGCAGGTCACCTCGCTTAAGCAGGCCTTTGCGCGCCTGCCGGCACTGGGCTTGCTGCCTCAGGCCGTGGTCGATGAGCTGGTGCCGGCTTACGTCTTCCTGCGTGACCTTGAACATGCGCTGCAGGCGCAGGCCGATCGTCAGACTCAGACGCTACCGCTGGACCCTCTCGGACGTGAGCGTCTCGCGCTTGCGATGCATCTCACTGATTGGGACGCGCTGTGTGAGCGTCTCGAGGCTGTTCGCACACGCATTCGTCACCACTTCGATAATGTGATTGCCACACCGGAAGATGAAGAGGGTGAGCCGGCTGACGGTCAGCTGGCGCTGGATGAATGGCGTGCGCTGTGGCGCGGCGAATTGACGACGGAGGAGGGAGAGGCACTGTTGGCTGACAGCAGTTTCGAGGCACCTGCTGAAAGCCTGCGTCGACTCGATACACTGCGTCGCTCCCGCGCCGTGCAAGGCATGCAGCGTATAGGCTTTGATCGTCTGGATGCCTTGATGCCACCACTGCTTCAAGCGCTGGGAGCCGCGGCGGGCGACCCGGAAAAGCCTGGTGAGCATGATGCCAGTCGAGTACTGGAGCGTGTCTTGCCCTTGATCGAGGCCGTGCTGCGCCGTACCGCCTACCTGGCGCTACTGCGTGAGAATCCCGATGCCTTGGCTCAGCTGATGCGGCTGTGCGCCGCCAGCCCGTGGATCGCCGAGCAGTTGGCGCGCTATCCGGTGCTGCTGGATGAACTGCTGCACCCACATAATCTCTATTCGCCTGCCGACAAGGCGCGCCTCGCCGATGAGCTACGTACCGCACTGTCACGCATCCCCGAAGATGACGAAGAGGCGCTGCTGGAGGCATTGCGTGTGTTCCGCCATGCACAGGTCTTGCACGTAGCGGCCTCTGACATCGCGGGTGCACGACCGCTGATGAAGGTCAGCGACTATCTGACCTTCATTGCCGAGGTGGTGTTGGAACAGGTGTTGGCGATGGCGTGGAAGACGCTGACCCGCAAGCACGGCTTCCCGATGGGTCATGATGGTCAACCGATCAGCGGTGATGGTTTGAGTGGCTGCTTCGTGGTCGTCGGCTATGGCAAGCTGGGCGGTATCGAGCTGGGGTATGGGTCAGATCTTGATCTTGTCTTCCTGCATGATGCCGCTGGCAAGGGCCAGACAGATGGGCCGCGTCCGCTCGACAACCCGCTGTTCTTTACGCGTCTCGGCCAGCGCATCATCCATCTACTGACCGCCGTGACACCGGCCGGTGCGCTCTATGAAGTCGACATGCGCCTGCGACCGTCTGGAAACTCGGGGCTGCTGGTGTCGAGCCTGACGGCCTTTCGCGATTACCAGCTCAACCAGGCGTGGACCTGGGAGCATCAAGCGTTGGTGCGCGCGCGCGCCGTGGCGGGTGATCCAGTGTTGGCGCTGGCCTTTGAGGAGGTGCGCCGCGAAGTGCTGGCGCGCAAGCGCAATGGGGACAGTCTGCGCGAGGAGGTCATCGCCATGCGGCACAAGATGCGCGATCACCTCGGTAGTTCTACCAAGGACCGCGAGGCTGGCCAGTTCCATCTCAAGCAGGATGCGGGGGGCATCGTCGATATCGAATTTCTCGCCCAGTACTGCGTCTTGTCGATGAGCCACCAAGTGACGGGGTTGCTGGAGTGGAGCGACAACATGCGCCTGCTCGAGACGTTGGAAGCCTGTGGGCGCCTGCCCGGCGAGCAGGCCAGTGAGCTGCGTGAGGCCTATCTTGCCTATCGTGATGCGAGTCATCGTTTGGCGTTGGAAAAGCGCAGCAGCCTGGTGCGCTTGAATCAATATCCGCTGCTGGCCATGCATCGTGAGCGCGTCGTCGCCATCTGGCAGGCATTACTGTGTGAGTCGACTTCTGTCTGAATTGACTGCCTCTTTCATGGTCGGGCGGCATTGAACGACATATCAATGCTGGCAATTTTCTGCTTCCATCCCCAGTGAATAAGCTATCAGCCAATATCACTGGAGAAGTCAGAATGCTGGAATGGATCGCCAATAACGCGAAGAGCATCTCGGCAGCTGCCAGCATCGGCTCGTTTTTCATCTGGCTGGTCTATGCGCAACTGCTGTATCACAACTTTCGCCGCCAGCGCCGTCCGCGCGTGTTGATAAACCGCGGCAAGAGCAAGGGCATCGATAGTCTGTGCATCATCAGCAACATGAGCGCCGAGTCGATTTTTATCGAGCACATCATCGCGCGTCTTGAGACCAATTGCGGCAGCCTGCTGATGGATGTCACCGAGTTTGAGCGCAATTATCAGGAAGGAGATGAAGGCGGCAATATCGATGGTGATCGAGAGTGGCGCATCGCCGATACCACCCGCCAAGGGCCATTGGAATCCGGCAAGTTCTTGCACATTGGTACCTTCTCTGAGGTGATCGAGCGCATCGCGCGGCGCAGCGGGCTTGATCTTGAAGGCCATTGGCCCTGTCATGAACAGGTTGAGTTTCAGCGCCTGACACTACGCATCATCGGCATTTACGGCAGTGAAGATCACCCCGTTGGGGTTGAGCGCTCCTTCCTGCTCCGTAACGAAGATAACGTCTGTGTACTTGATCCCGAGCACTGGGATTCGCGCCGACTGTCCTCGCATTGGCAGCGTCACAAGCTCAAGCAGCTATTGCTGCGTATCAGTGGCGAGGACATCAGTGCTCAATCCACCTTCGTGTATCCCGAGAAAAGTGATGAGCATGAGCGGGCATGAGTCAGGGACTGTCATTGCCAGTACAAGGCGCAACGCTGTCAGGGCTGCGGGGATGGGGTAGGCTTTAGCAATTCCTGGAAAATGCCTGTATTCGTCGACTCTTCAGACAACGCCTCGGCAGCCCACCCACGGAGAATCACGGATGCAGGAACGCGTCACGCCCTTTCAGCTGTTTATTCTAGTGATATCGCTCTATGTCATTGGTGCGATGGTGGCGGATCTTGTCTTTGATCTCACCCCACAGGTTCAACAGCTGCTGCAGTACATGGATTACGTGGTTTGCCTGTTCTTCTTCATCGATTTCTGCAAGCGTTTCGTTAGCGCTCCCAGCAAGCTCGCGTACATGAAGTGGGGCTGGATTGACTTGCTGGCCTGCATTCCTGCTGGCTTGTTTCAGGGCGCGCGCTTGTTTCGCGTGGTGCAGGTGCTTCGCGTGCTGCGAGCCATCAAATCGATGGAGATGATCTGGCGTTTGCTGTTCCGTAATCGTGCTGAAGGTGTCTTCGCGTCAGCAGCGACGGCCACGGTCTTGTTGGTCGCTTTTGGCGCCATCACCATGCTGATGGTAGAAAGCCCCAACCCTGATAGCCCCATCAATACTGCGGAAGAGGCACTGTGGTGGGCAGTCGTTACCGTGACCACCGTGGGGTATGGCGATTTCTATCCGATTACCACGCTGGGACGAGTCGTTGCAGTATTGTTGATGGTCGGTGGAGTGGGGCTATTCGGTAGCTTCGCGGCTTACATCAGTTCAATATTCATTGCGGATGGCAGTGAGCAGGATGCACGCGCCGCGCGTGCACAGCGTGATATGACGCGCACCCTTTATCATCAGATCAGTGAGCTGACCGTCGAAGTACGTGAGCTGCGAGCACGGCTGGATGAAGTGGCCGAGACACAGGGTGAACCACTCGCGGAGCGAGAATTACGTCGTGAGGCGCTACGTCGTGAAGCGCACCATGAAATGGAACAGCGCTATGAGGAGACTCCTTCATCAGAGAAGGGGATGCCAGACGCCGACAAGTGATTGGCAGGCCGGCCTGTGCCAGCCATGAAAAAGCCCTCGGTACCGTAAAGGTACCGAGGGCTTTTTTGATACGACAGGACTACGAATCAGTCAAAGTTGCGCGAGTAGAAGATCTCGAGCATTTCGCGACGTAGACGACCTTCGATATTGGTGGCTTCCTCGAAGGTCAGCTCGCGACGCGAGGTGCCGAAGAGGTAGTTGTCCAGTTCGAAGTCCTTGAGCAGCATCTTGGTATGGAACATGTTTTCCTGATACACGTTCACATCGACCATCTGGTAGGCACGCTTGGTGTCTTCCGCCAGGTAATCCTGGATGGAGGTGATGTCGTGATCGATGAACAGTTTCTTGCCATCCACGTCCCGCGTGAAGCCACGGACACGATAGTCCATGGTCACGATGTCGGAATCGAAGCTGTGAATCAGGTAGTTCAGCGCCTTCAGCGGGCTGATCATGCCACAGGTCGAGACATCGATATCGAGGCGGAAGGTGCTGATGCCGTTGTCCGGATGAGATTCAGGATAGGTATGCACCGTGACGTGAGACTTGTCCAGGTGGCCGACGACCGTTTCCGGTAGCGGGCCCGGGCCCGGCTCGGTCTGGGTAGCATCCTGTTCTTCCAGCTCGTGCTCAGCGATCAGAATGGTGACGCTGGCGCCGTGTGGCTCATAGTCCTGACGTGCGATGTTCAGCACGTGAGCACCAATGATGTTGGTCACGTCCTTGAGAATCTGGGTCAGGCGTTCGGCATTGTAGAGTTCATCGATATAATCGATATATGCCTTACGCTGTTCTTCGGTCTGCGCGTAGCAGATGTCGTAAATATTGAAGCTCAACGAACTGGTGAGGTTGTTGAACCCGTGAAGGCGGAGTTGATCGCTCACGTCCAAGCCTCCTTGAGATGGGAGGGTGGTATGACATCCGGTGCGTCTCTCAAAATGAAATAAGTGACGAGCATCGGGCCGAAGAGGTGGTTTTATCGCGCTCACAATGGGGTCACTGACCTGTGAACTGCCGAGAAGACTACCGGTTTGAGGGGCGTATTATGCACAGGCAGGGCTGACACGCCAGCGTCAATTCCTGCTGTTGGTCATCAGTGGCTCTTGCTATCCATGATGACAACCCGCTACCAGCACTGTCATGCGGTAGCGGGAGAGTACTCACTTATCAGGATGCGATGTCCACAACCTCGTAGGAGTGACTGATCTCGACACCACCCGCCGTCAGCATCAGTGAAGCACTGCAATATTTCTCGGCGGAGAGTTCAACGGCACGCTTGACCTGTGCATCCTTGAGATTACGACCGCTGACCACGAAGTTGACGTGGATCTTGGTAAATACGCTGGGCACGGTATCCGCACGTTCTGCGGTCAATTCAGCGTGGCAATCGGTGACTTGCTGGCGCGCCTTCTCGAGAATCTGGATGACATCAAAGCTGGTGCAACCGCCCAGCCCCATCAGCATCATCTCCATCGGACGTGGGCCGGTATTGCGACCGCCATTCTCTGGGTTGCCGTCCATCACAACGCTATGGCCACTGCCGGATTCGGCGAGGAACTGGCGACCGTCGGTCCATTTGATGCTGACGTTCATTGCCATTGCGCAATATCTCCTATTGATAGTCTCGTGACGTGGGCCGTCAGCGCACGGTCCACATGATCGCGGTACACAATAGCATCGTCATCGCTGCGCTCGGAGGAACGTCCGGCGATGAGCTTATGCTCTCGCGGCCTGCTTACATCCCGCTATTGAGCAGCGTATCCAGTTCTGCCAGTCGCTCAGGAGTGCCGACATCAATCCATTTTCCACGATGATGATAGCCCCTCACTTCACCGCGATGCATGGCGTCGCGCAGTAGTGGTGCCAGCTTGAAGACGGCATTGGTGTCGCACCATTCGTCGTTGTCAGCGATAGCGTGTCGAATCAGTGTCGGTGATAACCAGGAAAGGCCGGAGAACGTCAGGCGATTGCCTTCCTGATCCCTTGCCTCATCGCGCACCATTCCTGATGGCGTGAGCAGGAAGTCGCCTTTGGGATGATGAGGTGGGTTATCCACAAGTACTATCCCGGCAAGCGGTAGTGGATTGAGCTGTCGGCTCGCTATGGCCTCACTCATTAACTGGGGCAGGTCAGCATCACACCACACATCACCATTGATGAGCAGGAAGGGGGTGTCATCAGCATCATCGACTGTCAGCGCGTTGGGTAGTGACAGCGCGCGTGCAATGCCCCCGCCGGTTTCCAGCGGAACCTCTTCACGGGAAAAGGCCAGCGTCAGTGTGTGCTGATGGCCTTGCCAGCTGGCCTGCAAGAGTCCTTGTGGGCCTGACGTAGCGCCGAAGTGATTGAGAATCCGTTCGGCGAGATGGCCAACATTGATGACCACCTTGTCCACACCTGCTGCCTCAAGGCGTAGCAGGTGATGCTCCAGCAGTGGTAGCCCGGCGACCTCAAGCAGCGGCTTGGGTGTGTGATCGGTCAGCGGACGCATGCGTGTCCCGAAACCGGCAGCCAGAATCATTGCGCGCATCAGGTAAGCCCTTGCTCGGAGGCGGAGGTCTGGGGGGCTGCATCACGCATCAGGCGCGCAGCGCGGTCGGCGAGTGCCGCCAGCTCATCATAGTCATCGAGATTGATCTCGGGACGCTCACCATTGGCCAGACGTAGATCACGGACTTCACTTTCGTGCGCGAGGCGCAGGGAAAGTGCGGGTGTCAGTACTTCGTCCAGCCAATGTGTAAAGGGCGTCAGTTCCGGGCAGAAAGCCAGTCCTTCACGCAGGTGACCAAGGAAGCGCGGCATCAGTGTCAGGTAGCGCGGCTTGGCATCGCGTAGGGTCAGGCGGGCAAAGATGCCGAGAATCTTGAGGTTGCGCTGCACCCCCATGCGCTCGACGCTCTGGCGATATTCCAGCGGTGATGGTGCGGGCAAGCCAGTCACAGCATAGCGCGGCAGGGCAGCGAGGCGGGCCTGCTCGATCCAGCGTGCCATGGCGGGTTCTGGCCAGCGCCAGTGACGATCTCGCAGTAATGAGACGAGATCGTAGTTCTCAGGGCCGGTAACGGCATCCTGAAAATCAATTATCCACAGGTGGTCCTGGGGCTGACTGGCATCGGCATGCAGAAACAGATTTTGCGCATGGAAGTCACGGTGTACGGTCACGACCGGCTGAGCACGCGCGGCCTCTAGCAGTTGGCGGGAAAGTGACTCCCAGGCGGCGTAGCGACGGTCATGCGGCATGTCGAGTAGCTGACCGAGGCACCATTCCGGGAAGAGGTCCAGCTCAGCCTTAAGGTTCGCATCATCATAGGCAGGAAGGTCAGCGAGCGGCAGTTCATGCAGGACCTCCAGCAGACCGATGGCTTCACCATAATAGTGATCAGCGGCATCGACGCTTGTCAGTGCGGTCATCAGCGGCGTGTCGCCAAGGTCTTCTAGCTCCAGAAAGCCCAGCGTTTCATCAAAAGCATGTACGGTCGGTAGCGGAAGGCCAGCTTCGCGCCATTGGCGAGCGATAGCGACGAAACCGTGGCTGTCCTCTTTTTCGGGCGGCGCATCCATCAAAATACGCGCGGGTATCGAAAGAGCGGTATCCTCGAGATGCAGGCGAAAATAGCGTCGGAAGCTGGCGTCGTCGGCCACTGCGCTCATGCGGACTACCTCGGGAGTGAGGTCGTGTCGGGCGGCGGCCCAGGCGTGAAGAGCCTGGCGGCGGGCGTCGGATGTCATGGGGCGGGGCTCCTGTCGTCGTATACGGGGCCGGCTGTCAGTTGACGCCTGTGCCGCGGCCCCGCATGCTATCGGGTGGTGACCCACAAGGCAGGCGGAACCGGCAAGCAGGAAGGCCGGTTGCTGGGCCTGTATAATACCGATTCCCTCAGCCAAGGACACAGAGCAGCCATGGCCCAGCGCAGCCATTCATCACATCCGGGCAAGCCGGTGTCCGACCTCGGACGGCAGTCTCGTCGTCTCGTGAGCCCTTCGATGTCGACAGTTATGTTGAACGGCGAGCGGCCAACATGGCGGCTAAAGCCGCTGGTGTTTCGTCTGCTATGGACGCTAGCCCCCTTGGCTGCTGGCGCACCGTTGATGGCACAGGCGGCCCCGCCGGAGCCTCTGTCGGCCAGCCAGCTGGACTGGCAGCCGTACGATGACGCGCCTCGCGGGCAGCTATGTAGTGGCCGCTATGTGACGCCAGCCTATCGGATTGATGCCGGTGATACGCCTGAGCAGGTCACTACCTCCGCTGACAAGGCCAATTACGGTAATGATGGTGCGGCGACCCTGATGGGTGAAGTTGTGCTGCGTCGAGGCGATGCTCAGCTGGAATCGCCGGAAGTCAGCGTCAATGAGGCGCGTGATACCGCCACCGCCAAGGGGCCGACCACATATCGTCAGCCTGGTGTGTTGCTGCGCGGTGATGATGCCCGCGTATCGCTCAATAGCGATGCCGCCAGTGTTGATAATGGCCACTATGTCTTTCACAAGCAGCGTATCCGAGGGGATGCGGTGCAGTTGGCGCGTCTGGAAGATGGCCGCTATCGCCTGAAAGATGCCAGCTTCACCTCCTGCGAGCCGGGCAACAGCCTGTGGCGTCTGGTCGGTAGCGACATCACCATCGATCGCGAGTCCGGTTGGGGCGAGGCAACTCACGCGCGCATGGAAATGGGCGGCGTGCCGGTCTTTTACTGGCCCTATGTCCGCTTCCCGGTCGATGACCGCCGCCACACAGGTCTGCTGTGGCCGCAGATCGGTTACACCAGCTCCAGCGGCTTTGACTATGCCCAGCCGATCTATCTGAATCTGGCGCCCAACTACGATGCCACCATCACACCTCGCTACATCTCTGAGCGTGGAGAGATGCTGGAAGGCGAATTCCGTTACCTGCTGCCGAATGGCGACGAAGGTTCCCTTGAGGGTGCCTGGCTTGCCGATGATGACGGCGGCAGTGATCCTGACGATGACGAAGAAGATCTCATCGGGGAAAATCGCTGGTATATCAACTATCAGCAAAGCGGTCGCGTCAATGCGAATACCGGCTATCGTCTCAAGTATGGCGCCGCATCTGACGGTAACTACTTCGATGACTTCGGGCGTAATTTCGGTGAGACCGAAACGGATAGCCTGGAGCGTCTGGCAGAGCTCAACTATCGCGACGATACCTGGAATCTCGAGTTCAAGGCGCAGGGTTACCAGCGCATGGACTATCCGCTGGATAATGACGACAAGCCATTCTATCGCCTTCCCAGCTTGACGGCCGATGGACGTTGGAACCAATCAAACGGTTTCTATGAAGAGTGGAATTCCAATGTCACCTACTTCTGGCGCGATGTGGATGAGACGGATAGCGATATTCCGGTAGACGAGGCCGCCAATGGGACACGCTTGCGTCTGGCGCCGGCGCTTGGCTGGCGTAGTGATCAGAGCTGGAGCTTCATTGAGCCACGCGCCCAGTTGGTGAGCCTTACCTACGACCTCGACTATGGCGACCGTGAAACCGACCGTGATGCCAGTACCTCTGCCACCATCCCGGTGCTGTCGCTGGATAGTGGTCTGATCTTTGATCGTGAAACAGAGCTCTTTGGCGAAGGTTATAAGCAGACGCTGGAACCGCGCCTCTACTATGCCTATGTGCCGGAAGTCGACCAATCTGATTTCCCGGACTTCGATACTTCTGAGGATGCCTTCAGCTGGAATCAGCTATGGTCGCCGTATCGCTTCAGCGGCGGGGATCGTGTCGGGGATACCAACAAGGTGTCCTACGGTGTGTCGTCGCGCTTCATCAACGATGAGAGCGGCCGTGAGCGCCTCAAGTTGGGCGTGGGTCAGTCGAGCTATCTGTCGGATCGCAATATCGACATGGATGGAGATCCGGACAAGACGTCCCGCTCCGATTTCGATAGCTATTCCGATTACTACCGCGCGACGCGCGATCGCTCGCCGGTCGTCTTCCAGGCGGATCTGGTGCTCAATGATCAGTGGACGGCCACGCAGGCTGTATTCCAGGACTTTGATCGTGGCGTGACCGAAAGCGCTCAGACTTCACTGCGTTATCGGGGAAAGAAAGGCACGGTACTGAACTTTGGCTTCAATCGTGAGATCGAAGGCTTCGTGCCTTACGATGATGAGGATGAGGATGACGTGCTGGGTTACACCCGCAACGAATGGGACTTCTCCTTTGCGACGCCGGTAAGTGAGAGCTGGTCGTTACTGGGACGCTATCAGTACGACAGCACCAACTCTCGTGCGTTGGAGAAGGTGCTGGGCGTCCAGTACAACGACTGTTGCTACGGTGTGCAGGTGACTTGGCGCGAATGGCAGGATGATAACGACACTGCCAGCACTGTCTCTGATGATGAAGAGAAGAACGGTATCTTCCTGACCTTTGAGTTCAAGGGGTTGGGAGGCGTTGGCCGCGGAGCTGACAGCTATCTGGAGCAGGCTGTGCCGGGCTACCGTAACGCTGGTTTCTAATTCGCTGCGACGGTTCGTGCATGATTACGTCAGGGCGCTGCCGACAGGCGGCGCCATCAACACGCTTTTACGCCGAGAGATCAAGTGATGCGCAAGACCCTGATTGCCCCGCTGGGGCTGGCATTTGTACTGGCAAGTCTGCCAGTCAGCGCCGCTGAGTTGCTTGACCGTGTGGTTGCCGTGGTCAACAAGGACGCCATCATGCACAGCGACATGGAGGAGCGCGTCACCCAGGCTAGCCAGCAGCTGAAAGGCCGCGGCATTAATCTGCCGCCACGTAATGTATTGGAACGGCAGGTGCTCGACCGTATGGTCAATGAGCAGATTCAGCTGCAGATGGCTGAGCAGGCCAATCTGAGCATTGATGACACTCAGCTCAACACCACCTTGCGCGGTATCGCCAAGGATAATGGTATGAGCCTGGAAGCTTTCGCCGACAAGCTGGACAAAGAAGGCATGTCGTTGGCAGAAGTGCGCCAACAGGTGCGTCGTGAGCTGCTGGTTCAACAGGTTCAGCAGCGTCTTGTGGCCAGCAAGGTGCGTATCTCTGATCGCGAGATAGACCGTTATCTCAGTCAACAGGACGTTGCCAGCGATGTCCAATATCATCTGGCACATCTGTTGATTGCCTTGCCGCAGGAACCGACACCCGAGCAGGTCAAGACGGCGCGGGCCAAGGCGGAAGCGCTGCGTCAGCAGATCGAGCAGGGGACTGATTTTGCCCAGATGGCCGCCGCCGAATCCGCGGGTAGCCAGGCACTGAGTGGCGGTGATCTTGGCTGGCGTGCCGGTGGAGAGCTACCGAGCGTCTTTGCTGATGTGGTACCGGACATGCAGGTCGGTCAGATCTCGGAGCCGCTGCGCAGTGCCAGTGGTTATCACCTGGTCAAGCTGATCGAGAAGCGGGGCGCTGGCAAGGCGCTGATCGCGCAAACGCGCGCACGCCATATCCTGATTCAGCCGAATCCGAACATGAGTGATGACCAGGCGCGCGCACGTGCCGAGTCTCTACGCAAGCGTCTGACCAATGGTGAGAGTTTTGCCGCATTGGCGCAGGAATTCAGTGATGACAAGGGGAGTTCGCTGAAAGGCGGAGAGCTGGGATGGGTCAGCCCGGGCCAGACGGTATCTTCCTTCGAGACTGCAATGAATGCTCTGAAAGCAGGTGAGATCAGCCAGCCGATCAAGACGCGCTTCGGTTATCACATCATCGAGGTCGAAGAGCGTCGCCAGCAGGACGTAACCAATTCCAGTCAGCGTGACAAGGTCAGAAAGACCCTGTTCCAGCGCAAGCTGAACGACGAGCTGGAAGCTTGGCAGCAGCAAATTCGTGCTGAGGCGTACGTCGATAATCGTCTTGACGAGAAGAGCTGATGTATCAAGGCTGGCTCATCATGGCTAACGCATCACAAGGTAGAGCTAACGCATGAATAGTCAGGTGATTGCGCTGACCGCCGGAGAGCCGGCAGGTATAGGGCCCGAGCTGCTAGTGATGCTGGCGGCGCAGGCAGAAACCTTTCCGGCACAGCTGGTGGCGGTGGCTGATCCTGAGCTGTTGGTGAGTCGTGCGCAGTTGTTGGGCCTGCCTCTCACGCTGCATGAGGTATCACCGGGTGATCCATTGCCGCCAGTCCGAAATGGCCACCTGGCCGTCTGGCCGGTGGCCTCGGTAGTGCCAAGCGAGCCGGGCGTTATCGATGCGCGCAATGGTGGTCATGTATTGGCCATGCTCGATGTGGCCATCGCTGCCTGCCAAGCAGGACATGCGAGTGCCATGGTCACGGCCCCATTGTCCAAGGCGGCGGTAATTGAGGCGGGGCACGTCGGCTTTACGGGCCATACCGAATACTTGCGTGATGTGTGTGGCGTCGAGGAAGTGGTCATGATGCTGGCTTGTCCTGGCTTGCGTGTGGCGCTGGCGACAACGCACCTGCCACTGCGCGAGGTTGCTGATGCGATCACACCTGAAGGACTCACGCGAGTGCTGGGTATTCTTGCGCACGATCTCACGCGCTATTTCGGGCGCGAGGCACCGCGTATTGCAGTGTGTGGACTCAATCCTCACGCGGGTGAGGGTGGGCATCTCGGGCATGAAGAGATCGACGTGATCATCCCGACGCTTGAAGCGTTACGTGCGAAAGGCATGCAGCTCGAGGGTCCACTTCCAGCGGATACCCTGTTCACGCCGCGTCATCTCGATGGTATTGATGCGGTGCTGGCCATGTATCACGATCAGGGGCTGCCGGTGCTCAAGTATGCAGGCTTCGGTCAGGCGGCCAATATCACATTGGGCTTGCCCATCGTGCGCACCTCGGTTGATCACGGTACCGCGCTAGACCTTGCTGGCACCGGACGTGCCGATGTTGGCAGCCTTGTGCAAGCCGTGCATGTGGCCATCGAGATGGCAGCCGCCGCGCGAGACTGAGATAATCTCCCCATTCGGGCGCGACCGTTTCACGGTCCGTCAGGCGTCCGCCCGTTCGTGGCGATGATGCTACCCCAGTCATTCGACCATCACTGATGGTCTCATCGCCCTGTGCTGTCTATCGATAGGCCATGGGCGGTGTCTTGTTGTCGGGAATCTTCAAGGATTCCCCGGAGGAAAGTCAGTCCCATGTCCCAACATTTCCCGGCGCACCGCGCACGCAAGCGCTTTGGTCAGAATTTCCTGCAGGACCTCGGTGTCATCTCTCGCATCGTGAATGCCATTCGTCCGGACGAAGGTGAGCGTCTGGTCGAGATCGGTCCGGGGCAGGGCGCACTGACAGGCCCGCTGCTGGAGGCCGCCGGCAAGCTTGAAGTGATCGAGCTGGATCGTGATCTGATCCCGGGTCTACGTGTGCAGTTCTTCAACTATCCGGATTTCGTGATTCACGAAGGCGATGCCCTGCGCTTCGATTTCCACGACTTGGTGGGTGATGGCCCTGCCCTGCGCGTCGTCGGCAACCTTCCGTACAACATCTCTACGCCGTTGATCTTCCACCTGCTCGAAGCGCGCGGCGCCATCGCCGACATGCACTTCATGCTGCAAAAGGAAGTGGTCGAGCGTCTGGCTGCTGAACCCGGTGGCACTGATTGGGGCCGTCTGTCGGTCATGACCCAGTACTACTGCGCGGTAGAAAATCTCTTCCTCGTACCGCCGACGGCCTTCTTTCCGGCACCCAAGGTTGAGTCCGCCATCGTCCGTCTGGTGCCACATCTGACATTGCCGCATCCGGCGACTGACGAGAAGCTGCTGGCCGTTATCGTGCGTGAAGCGTTCTCCCAGCGTCGCAAGACGCTACGCAACAACTTCAAGGGCCGTATTGATGCGGATCAGCTCACGGCGCTGGGTATTGACCCCTCGCGTCGCCCGCAGACCCTGTCGGTAGCGGAGCTGGTCATGATCAGCAATCACTTGAGCGATCAGGGTATGACAGTCGCCAAGACGGATTCTGCGCCGAAGAAGCGTCCGCGCAGTAATGTCGGTCATGGCGAGACTGTTGCCGATGACGACGGCAGCGACGCATGAGCGACGTGACGGCTATTCGCGTGGATACAGTGCCGGAGTACTGTGCCGACGATAGCCGCCCGGAAGAAAATCGCTTTGTGTTCCGCTATACCATCACAGTGCATAACGGCACGAGCGAGACGGTGCAGTTGCTGGCTCGCTATTGGAAGATCACCCAAGGCAGCGGCAATGAGCAGGAAGTGCGCGGTAAGGGGGTTATCGGCAAGCAGCCGCTGATCGCGCCCGGTGAGAGTTTCAGCTACACCTCACATGCCGTACTCGATATGCCAGTGGGCGTGATGCAGGGGGCTTATACCTTCTGCGACGCGACGCATACACGCACCTTCGACATAGCCATTGCGCCATTTCGTCTTGCTGGTCCGCATCAGGTCCACTAGGTCGTCATTACACGATTTCGCGCAAGCATTCACCAGAGTCAGGCCGTCATGACGGTCAGGGAGCAGGCATGACACAGTGGGCCATTGGCGATTTGCAGGGCTGTCATGAAGAATTCGTGCGGCTGCTGGAGCGGCTTGATTTCAAGCCGGAATGCGATGAGTTGTGGCTTGCGGGGGATTTGGTCAATCGTGGGCCAGGCTCGCTCGAGTGCTTGCGTCATGTGAAAGCGCTCGGCGATAGCGTTCGAGTGGTGCTGGGTAATCATGATCTGCATCTGCTCGCCGTGGCAGAAGGCTATGGCCGCCTCAAACGCTCCGATACGCTCATGCCCATTCTTGACGCGCCAGACCGCGATGAGTTGCTCGACTGGCTGCGCCGTCAGCCACTGATGGTGACAGCCATGATTGGGGCTCGTCGCACGGTGATGAGCCATGCCGGCGTGTTGCCGAGCTGGACGCTGGATCAGTCTGTCGCCTTTGCTCGTGAGGCCGAGACGGTATTGAGTGGTGATCATTATCGTGATTTTCTGGGCGATATGTACGGCAATACGCCGGACCTTTGGCAGGAAGATCTCAGCGGGATGGATCGCCTGCGCTGCATCGTCAATGTCTTCACGCGTATGCGTTTCATTGACCAGGATGGTCGGATGGACTTCGCGGCCAAGGAGGGCCTCGGTTCGGCGCCCGAAGGTTATCGTCCCTGGTTCCAATATCCGCGCCCGGAAGGTGCTTGGGATGACTCCCCGCGCCTGCTGTTCGGGCACTGGGCTGCGCTGGAGGGAAAGACGCCGGCTGCGCGGCAGGACGCCGAAGCGCTCGATACCGGGTGCGTGTGGGGCGGAGGGCTAACGGCCCTGAATCTTGAGACGGGCGAGCGCGTCTTTGAACCTGCCGTTAATGCCTGATTCGTTAGCCGTATCTTCTTCGTATTCAAGTTGCCCCTCATCTCCTTCTCGCACCTCTCCCCATCCCCTCTTTTGTTACCGGAGTTCGCATGAGTTTCGAACATCTCGATCTTGCTACCCTTAGCGACTGGCGTGAACGTGACCAGCCGCTCGCCTTGCTCGATATTCGCGATCCGCTGAGCTTCACTCAGGGACGTATCCCGGGTAGTCGTCATCTGGATAATGCTAGCGCAGGCGCTATTTTCGAAGACACGCCTCGAGACCGGCCACTAGTCGTGGTCTGCTATCACGGCCACTCAAGTCAGCAGGCTGCTGCTTGGTTGGCAGGTCAGGGCTTCGAGAACGTCTACTCCCTCGATGGCGGTTTTACCCAGTATCAGCTAACGCATGGCGATGACGTCGAGAGCGGTAGCTAGGCATTTTTCTTCATCCCGTCCCGCCATCATTCGTCACGCGAAAAGGAGAGCAGCATGACCCGTATAGCCACTCATCGGCTCACCACGTCGTCGGACCGTCTGTTGACCGGTCTTGAGGTCTATCGAGTTGGCGGCGCCGTGCGCGACGCCCGCCTTGGCTGGCCGTGGCATGAATGCGATTTCGTCGTGGTTGGCGCGACGGTTGAAGACATGCAGTCGCGTGGCTTCCGTCCCGTGGGGCGTGACTTTCCCGTCTTTCTGCATCCGAAGACACAGGAAGAGTATGCATTGGCGCGCACCGAGCGTAAGTCGGGGCACGGCTATGTCGGCTTCAGTGTGCATGCCAGCCCCGAAGTGACGCTGGAAGAAGACCTGATTCGCCGCGACCTGACCATCAATGCGATGGCGGAGCCGCTGGATAGTCAGCCTGGGCAGGGTGAGCTGGTTGATCCTTATGGAGGTCTCGCTGATCTCGAAGCACGGGTGTTGCGTCATGTCTCTGCTGCTTTCAGTGAGGACCCGCTACGCGTTTTGCGTGTCGCGCGTTTCCTGGCGCGTTATCAAGGCCTGGGGTTTACCGTGGCTGATGAGACGCGTCGGTTGATGGTGAGCATGGTCGAGAGTGGTGAAGTCTCACACCTGGTGGCTGAGCGTGTCTGGAAGGAAACCGAGAAAGCGCTTGGCGAAGCTAGCCCTGAAGCGTATTTCCAGCTGTTGGATGAGCTGGGGGCACTGGCGGTGCTGATGCCGGCGTTGGCACGTGATGCAGAAATGTTGCGACAGGCCCTGGTTAAACTGGATCATTTGCCGCGTCAGTTGGCAGACGAGGCCGAGATGGTTTGCTGGCGTATGGCCCGGTTGGTGGAGCATCTGGATCGCGATGAGATTGAAGTGCTGGCGCAAGACCTACGCTTGCCCAGTGCTGTACGTGACGCCGCGCAACAGGCACGCCTGTGTCGTGAGTTGCGCGAGGCTGCGCAGCGTAAGGGAGGAGTGACCGCGACAGATCTCAAGGCATGGCTGGATGGCGTCGATGCGTGGCGACGTGGCGAGCGTCAGCAGGTGCTGGTCGCGCTGCTGGCGGTTGATGACACAGGGCTCGCGCGCCTCGGCAATGCGGTCTGGAAGGCGGCCACTGCGGTGTCTCCGCAATCGCTGGTGGCACAAGGGCTCAAGGGCGCTGAGATCGGCCGCGCGCTGAGCGAGCAGCGTGAGCAGGCCATCGATACGGCACTGAGTGAGTGGCATCTCATGCCGGAGGTCCATGCGCCACAGTGTGGCTGTGGTCACGGCCACTGATGCTGTCGGGCTTACAGGCGCGGCTCGCTGCCGTCGCTCAGGCGGCGCAAGTTGAGGGCATGCCGGATCACGATTAGACTGGAAAAGACCAGGATCACGCCGCTCATCTCAGGCGCAAGCCATAGGCTGAACAGCGGTGCGGCCAGGCCTGCCACCAAAGAGGCGATGGCTGCCGTGCGCAGTCGCCACGCCAGTCCTATCCATAATGCTGCACAGCTCAGTGCTACACCGGGCGCCAGTATCAGCAGAACGCCAAACGCGGCAGCGACGGCCTTGCCGCCACGATGACCGCGATGCCACAGCGGCAGACTATGTCCCACCAGCACGGCCAGTCCGACCAATCCCAGTGCCCAGGGTGGCAGTGACAACTGAAGCGCGAGCCACAATGCCGGCATGCCCTTGGCGGCATCGAAGGCCAGCACCAACATGGCAGGAAGAGTGCCGTGCAGCCTGAGTACGTTGGAGAACCCCGGGTTGAATGATCCCGCAAGGCGTGGGTCTGACAGGCGCAATATCTGACATAACCACACGGCGCCGAGGATTGAGCCACAAGCATAGGCGGCGGCCAGCAGCAGGCTCAGCTGCTGCCAGCTCGTAAGCTCTGTCCCCCAATGGATCAAGGCATTCAGCATGTGTCACCTCGTCGTGATGTTCTGCATGACGCTTTAGGGCATGCAGGAGGTCGAGGGCAGCTTGGCCAAGCGGGGGCAGGGTGCAGTAGAATCTCTCGCATGATGGCGGGGCCCTGGGCGTCGTTTTTATTTGTACATCCGACAAGCATAGAGGTAACGCCGTGGATCGTGTGCTGATCGAGGCTCTGGCCGTAGAGACCGTCATTGGAGTCTATGACTGGGAGCGTACCATTCGCCAGCGTCTGGTAATTGATCTGGAGATGGCCACTGATATTCGCGCAGCGGCAGCGGGGGATGACCTGGCGCATACATTGGACTACGCCGCCATCAGTGCACGTATACAGGCGTATGCTGATGAGAGTCGCTTCGAGCTGGTAGAGACCTTTGCTGAGCGGCTGGCGGCATTGTTACGTACAGAATTCAGTATCCCCTGGCTGCGCATGACGCTGCGCAAACCGGGCGCCGTGCCTGAAGCGGCGGCGGTGGGCGTGCGCATTGAACGTGGCACGTTGGCACCGGCAATGGGCCAGCTCGCATGAGTCTGGTGCTGATGTCCATCGGTAGTAATATCGAGCGTGATCACCACGTCAGTCTCTGTCTGGATGCGCTCGAAGAGACTTTCGGTACGCTGACGCTGTCGTCGGTCTATGAGAGTGAGCCGGTTGGCTTCATCGATGGACGCAACTTCTACAATTTGGTGGCGGGATTTGACTGCGACTGGGAAGTGGGTGAATTGCAGGCGTGGTGCAAGCAATTGGAGTTTGCCAACGGTCGGCTCAAGGGTAGCCCCAAGTTCAGTCCGCGCACGCTGGATATTGATCTGCTCACTGTCGGCTCACTGACGGGTGAGGTCGATGGCGTGATGCTGCCGCGCGATGAAGTGGACTGTAATGCATTCGTGCTATTGCCGTTGGCTGAGGCGTTCGGTGACGAGCGGCATCCGCTCAGTGGTCGTGATTACGCCAGTTTATGGCATGATTTCATGGCCGAAGGGCATGCAGCGCAGCAGCGCTTGTGGACCGTCGATTTCAGTTGGCGTTGCCGCAGAATCTCTCAGGCCAGTGCTACAGCCTAGATGGGCAGTGTGGGGAAGAGGCTGATGGCAGTCTCTATCGATAGCCCTGTTGATCACACACACAGAAAAATGCCCTGCCGAGATCCGGCAGGGCATTTTTCTGTGTGTTTTACGGTATCTGGCGAGGGGTCAAATGCCTGATGATTTTGGGGGGACGAGGCTATCGAGAGGCCAGCGCGGTACGGCGCGCATCGGGCCGGTGTCCTGTTCGCCAGCATTCAGGCGTTGAGCGCCGACATAAGCAATCATGGCGCCGTTATCGGTGCAGAAGCAGCCACGTGGATAGTAAGCGCGCGCATTGCGCTTGGTGAGCTCAAGGCTCAAGCGTTCACGCAGCCGAGTGTTGGCACTGACGCCACCGGCCACGACCAGACGCTTGAGGCCGGTTTTATCCAGTGCACGGCGGCATTTGATCACTAACGTATCGACGACGGCTTCCTCGAAGGCGCGCGCGATATCGGCACGATGCTGCTCATCCATTTCGCCGCTGGCCTTGGCCTTCTTGAGCGTAACCATGGTATGCGTCTTGAGACCAGAGAAGCTGAAGTCGAGGCCCGGTCGGTCGGTCATTGGGCGTGGGAAGCGATAGCGCTTCGGGTCACCTTCCTCGGCCAGTTTGGCGATCTGCGGGCCACCAGGGTAGGGCAGCTCCAGCATCTTGGCGGCCTTGTCGAAGGCTTCGCCGGCAGCGTCATCAACGGACTCGCCCAGCAACTCGTATTCGCCCAATCCGCGCACGGCGACCAGCTGCGTGTGTCCGCCAGACACCAGCAATGCGACGAAGGGGAATTCCGGTGCATCATCTTCCAGCATGGGTGCCAACAGATGGCCTTCCATGTGATGTACACCGAGTACAGGCACGCGCCATGCGCGTGCGAGGCCATGCGCGGTAGAGGCGCCGACCATCAGCGCACCGACCAGTCCCGGGCCTGCCGTATAGGTGATGGCATCGATGTCGCTGGCCGTCACGTTGGCGTCATCCATGACCTGCTGGATCAATGGCAGCAGCTTGCGAGTGTGATCGCGGGAGGCCAGTTCCGGTACCACGCCACCGAACTCGGCATGCATGGCAATCTGGCTGTAGAGGGCGTCCGCAAGCAGGCCCTCATCGGTGTCATAAAGGGCGACGCCGGTCTCGTCGCAGGAAGTCTCGATGCCGAGCACGCGCATGGCTGACTCTCAGAAAATATCAGAATAAGAGGACGACACATTCTGGGGCATGCAGTAATGCAAATGCCTGCACGTCAGTTGCGTCGTGGATGATCGCCATTCTACTGACTGCAGGGCCGAGTGTCGCGTGAGGCAGTCTTGGTCTAGTGCTCGTGGCAGTAGAAAAGAGCATCCCGGGAAACGGCCATGTGCGGTCTGTGAAGACAGGATTGCTCAGGCTGAGTTTGCAAAGACAGTGCCAGATGTCTAGAATATGGCACTCTGCAAGACTGGGTCGTACATCCGACCACCCCGCAAAAGCTCCCTAATTCATGAAATCTGCCCGTAATGGCTACCCTCACCGGTGGTGTTGCAGGTGAATGATTGATGCCGGATTAGCCTGCAGGTGGCGGTTTACCGTTGCTTGAAGGTAGCTCCTGGGGAGTGGCTGCAGCGGATGTGCGTTCAAACCGAACTCATGATCTCAAGGTAGGTGAGTGTTTAATGCCTTCAGTTAAAGTACGTGACAACGAGCCGTTCGACGTCGCCCTGCGCCGTTTCAAGCGCTCCTGCGAAAAAGCCGGTGTTCTATCCGAAGTGCGTCGTCGTGAGCACTACGAGAAGCCGACAGCTGTTCGCAAGCGTCAGCAGGCGGCCGCTGTAAAGCGCCACGCCAAGAAGGTTCAGCGTGAGCGCAAGCGTTTCGAGCGTCTCTACTGATCCGTACTTTTGGGGAGTGATAGTTGCTCTCTGGAAGGACACCAAGCGGCTGCCTCACGGTGGCCGCTTGTTTTTGTCTCTAGCGGTCCGTTTATTCTCGAGCCGTGTGCTTGCGCTTCTGCACACGTCGTTTTCTCGAGGAATGGCCTGACCCGAAGGTAGCGTCGATTGTGTTATGTCGACCAGGTGCTATCTTGCGGTCAGTCCGTTTTTCCACGACTTCTGGCGAACCATGGCTGGTCTCATCCCGCAAGGCTTCATCGATGATCTGCTAGCCCGTACCGATGTGGTCGAGGTGGTGGGTGAGCGCGTCCAGCTGAAAAAGGCCGGCAAAAGCTATGTTGGCCTGTGCCCTTTCCATCAGGAAAATTCACCGTCGTTCAATGTCATCCCTGACAAGCAGTTCTATCATTGCTTTGGATGTGGCGCGAGCGGCAGTGCACTCAAGTTTCTGATGGAGTTTGACCGTCTGCCTTTCCCTGATGCTGTCGAGCAGCTGGCTTCACGGTTGGCGTTGGAAGTGCCGCGTGAAGGAGGGAGTCAAAGCCCTCATGAACGCCGTGAGCGTCAGCGCCGCGAGCAGGCTCGAGAAGAAGGCGTCAACCTGCTTGAATCGGCAGCCGACTTCTATCGCCAGCGCCTTACTGAGCCGCTGGCGCAGCCCGCTCGTGATTATCTTGAAGGCCGCGGGCTGTCGCGTGAGGTCATGCGTGATTTCGGCATCGGCTTTGCCCCGGAAGGATGGGAGCACCTCAAGCATCACCTGACCAAGTTAGGGGTCAGCGAGGATGTACAGATCGAATATGGCCTGCTGATCCATCATGAGGAAAGCGGGCGGCGCTACGATCGCTTCCGTGATCGCGTGATGTTCCCGATTCGGGATTGGAAGGGGCGGACCATCGCTTTTGGCGGTCGTGTGATGGGCGATGCCAAGCCCAAGTACCTGAACTCGCCCGAGACACCGGTGTTTCATAAGGGGCGCGAGCTCTACGGCCTCTATGAAGCGCGTGAGGCGAATCGCAAGCTTGAGCGCATGCTGATCGTCGAAGGCTATATGGACGTGGTAGCGCTGGCGCAGTATGGCATTCGCAATGCCTGCGCGACGCTAGGCACTGCCACCAGCGAAGACCACTTGAAGCGCCTCTATCGTTTGGTGGATGAGGTGGTGTTCTGCTTCGATGGTGACAAGGCCGGGCGCCAAGCAGCACGGCGTGCGCTGGAGACGGTGCTGGACGTCATGATCGATGGTCGGCAGGCGCGTTTCCTGTTTCTGCCTGATGGCGAAGATCCAGATTCATTGGTGCGCCAGGAGGGGCAGGAGGCGTTCGAGAAACGCGTGACCTGTGCCTCGGGGCTATCCGAGTTCCTCTTCGAGCAGGCGGCAGAAGGTCGCGACCTGAAGCGCATGGAGCAGCTGGAACGCTTTGTTACCCAGGCATTGGAATGGATTTCCCGCGTACCAGAAGGCGTGTTGCGTTCGTTGCTGCTCAAGGAGCTTGAGCGCCGTAGTGGTCTTGAGCGTGAGCGTCTGGATGCCATGCTCGTGGAGCGCGCCGCCGTACGGGAAGCTCAGCAGGCACGTCTGCAGCAGCATCAACAGTTACGGCAGTCAGCCAGCGTCGCTTCGACAGGCAACCCACTGGAAGGTGGCACGCTAGCCGAGGCAGTAGAAGACTGGTCGTCGCTGGATGAAATGGCGGATGCCGGTTTCGGTGATGGCGAATCTGGCGGTTGGCAGCCTGATGACTGGCATCAAGACCCGAGTAGTGAGCCGCAAGGTGGGACTCCACAGGACGGGATTGCACAATTCGGAGCGGCGCAAGGCCAGCAGGCACGACGCACTGCGTCTAAAGCAACCAGCAAGCGTACCTCAGTCAGTATGCTGACACGCTTGTTGCATATGTTGGTGCATGAACCGCTGTTGGCCGCTGAGCTTCCAGAGTCTGATGATTGGATTGAAGGGGCGGGTGAATCGCTCGACAGTGAAGATGCTCAACTGCTGGGCGAGGTGATTCGCTTGCTCAAGGCAGGACAGTATCGTTCGCCTCAAGTGCTGTTGGCGCACTTTCTTGGTACGGCGCAGGGACCGCGTCTGGAGCAATTGGCAGCGCATGAGTTGCTGATTCCACGCGAAGTACGCAGTGCGGAGCTCAAAGGTCTGGTGGAGCACTGCCAGCATCAGCGAGCACGCAGCACGCCGGAAGCGGAGTATCAGGCACTGTTGACCAAGGAAAAGTGTGGCGAGAAGTTAACTGCAGAAGAGAAGCAGCGGCTGATGGCACTGCTGATGCAGTTGGCAACGCGGCGCTAATGTGTAGTGGCTCGAGGATTTAGCGGATGAAAAAGCGTTAACTGACCTTGAAAGACGCCACTACACACACTATTTAAAGAGGTAGTTCCCGATGCGGACTGCCGCAACGTAACCAATTACGCTAACACACCTGGATGACCCGGCAAATACGCCGCTGGCAGCATCTCCTGATGGCACGCTATACTGGTGCGCTTGATGCTCCCTTCGTTCCTATACCGGCGCCATGCTTACTCGCTGAGCCGCGTCGCGTCCAGGTGCTTCATTCTTCTTCGTCGAGATAGGGGTTCTATGGCTGGTAATGCGCAGCAGCAGTCGCGTCTCAAGGAGTTGATCGCGCGCGGCAAGGAACAGGGTTACCTGACCTATGCCGAGGTCAACGATCACCTACCTGAGGATATCGCTGATCCCGAACAGGTAGAAGATATCATCAGCATGATCAATGATATGGGGATCAAGGTTTCTGAAGTAGCGCCTGATGCCGATACCTTGATGATGTCTGACTCCTCCACCGACGAGTCTGCCGCCGAAGAGGCCGTTGCCGCTCTCGCTGCGGTAGAAAGCGACGTGGGCCGCACCACCGATCCTGTGCGCATGTACATGCGCGAAATGGGTACCGTGGAGCTTCTGACCCGTGAAGGCGAGATTAAAATTGCCAAACGGATCGAAGAGGGCACGCGTGAGGTGATGTCGGCACTGGCATTCTTGCCAGGAGCCGTCGACTCTATCCTGGAAGCCTACGACGGTACACTCGGAGAAGATGGCGGGCGTCTGTCTGACCTTTTCTCCGGCTTCATCGATCCTGATGAAGGCGTGCCTGGTGTTGCTGAAGTTGAAGTCGAAGAAGTCGAAGAGACTCCTGAAGGCGAAGAAACCGAAGGCGACGAAGAAGACGAAGATGATACTGCGTCTGAAGGTGGCCCTGATCCGGAGCTTGCGCGCGTCCGCTTTGAGCAGATTCGTGAGCAGAACGAACGGACCAAGGCAGCTCTCGAGACATACGGTCTTCGTTCTCCCGAGGCGTTGGCCGAGCAGGATCGTCTGGCCGAGTTGTTCTCGCCAATCAAGCTGGTGCCTAAGCACTTTGAGCGCTTGGTAGGTCAGATTCGCGTCTCTGTCGAGCAGGTGCGTCAGCAGGAAAAAGTCATCCTGCAGATCTTCGTCAAGCGCGGCAAGGTGCCCCGCAAGAGCTTCATCAAAGCCTTCCCGGGTAACGAGTCTGATATGGGCTGGTTCGATGGCTTCATCGGCGGAAGCAAGAAGTATTCCGACAAGCTTGAGCCGTTCCGTGCCGATGTGCTTCGCGCTCAGCGCAAGATCGCCTTCGAGCAGGACATGGTCCAGCTGCCGGTCAGTAGTCTCAAGGAAGTGAACCGTCGTCTGTCGATTGGTGAGGCCAAGGCACGCCGTGCCAAGAAAGAAATGGTCGAAGCCAACCTGCGCCTGGTTATCTCCATTGCCAAGAAGTACACCAATCGTGGCCTGCAGTTCCTGGATTTGATTCAGGAAGGCAACATTGGTTTGATGAAGGCAGTCGACAAGTTCGAGTATCGTCGCGGTTACAAGTTCTCCACCTATGCAACTTGGTGGATTCGTCAGGCGATCACTCGCTCCATCGCGGATCAGGCGCGCACCATTCGTATTCCGGTGCACATGATTGAGACAATCAACAAGCTCAATCGTGTTTCGCGTCAGATGCTGCAGGAGATGGGGCGCGAGCCGACGCCAGAAGAGCTCGGCGAGCGTCTTGAAATGCCGGAAGACAAGGTGCGTCGTGTGCTCAAGATTGCCAAGGAGCCGATCTCCATGGAGACGCCCATTGGTGATGATGACGATTCGCACCTGGGTGACTTTATCGAGGACGGCACCATGGTGTCTCCGATCGACTCTGCCACCGGCGAAGGCTTGATCGAAGCGACTCGTGGCATTCTGTCTGGCCTGACCGCACGTGAAGCCAAGGTGCTGCGCATGCGTTTCGGTATTGACATGAATACCGACCATACGCTCGAGGAAGTCGGCAAGCAGTTCGATGTCACCCGTGAGCGTATCCGTCAGATCGAGGCGAAAGCGCTGCGCAAGCTGCGTCATCCCTCGCGCTCCGAGTCACTGCGTTCCTTCATGGAAGAGTGATTACATGAAGCGGTTATTCTGCGTCGTGTGAACGCCAGTGTGCTATAGACAACGCCCGCCCTCCTGATGGAGAGGCGGGCGTTGTCGTATTTGGCCAGGCTAACTGCTGAGGAGAGAAGTCGACGTGACTGGCATTCAGCGGGGGTAAGAATTAGCCATGCTTATTACGCGCCATGGCGGAGTGAATGACGTGCAGGAGTGGCCGCTACGCTGAAGATGACTCTGCCCTTGATACAGTGACGAGACACCGGCCCCATCTGTTCGCTGCTCAATCCGTCAGGATGCTCGCCGCGAAGCCATAAGCGTCCATTTTCATCGATGCGATGCAGGCGTTTGACCAACTGCCCCAGTTGCGGGTGCTCCACGACGACGGTGGAGCCTAGCGGCAGTCGCCAATGATTGAGCCAGCGCATGCTGATGACCAGACTGTGCTGAGGGAGGTGAGGGGCGAGACTGTGACCGTGCAAGCGGTAGCTTTTGAACCAGCGCATGAGAGGCTCCTGAGAATGAGGGCATGACACGGTCGGCGTCTTGTTTCGTCTATCGGCGATCAGTGGTGATAGTTGAATTGTATCCACTTCTTAGTAAAATATAATCATTCTCATTTGAAGTCCAGCCAAATCATGATATTTCAAGCGCATAGAGGTGCGAGTCTCGGTGTCAGTCATGGTGATAGCCACAAAAAAACCGCTGCCCTAAGGGCAGCGGTTTTTTTGTGGAGTATCTGGGAGGTGTGATCAGACATTGTGTCTAGCTAGATCCTAGCGCAGCGCTCCTAGTTCACGCAGTTTGGCGCGACGTTGGCGGCCCATGCGGATCGCCAACAGAATGATTTCGATGGCTGCGACTGCCATCAAGGTGTAGCCAAACAGCTCGGTGACTTCCTCAGCAGCATTCTTTACCGAGCGAAGGTAGGCGCTTCCCATCAGGGTTTCCCAGAACTCCGTGCGGCCATAGAGACGCGAGAACACATAGGTCGCCAGAAATCCGGCGCCGAACAGGCCGAAGGCAAAGCTGCGACCGAAATGTTCGAATTCCGCCACGAAGCGTGCTCTATTGCGCCAGACGCTGATCAGCACCGGTATCGCGACAAGGCTCACCAGAATCTGCCAGCTGCCGTCACCGATTCTTTCATCGAGCAGGGCATCTTGTTCGCGAATCAGCGATGCAGCAAACAGACCGAACAGCAGCAGGCTGACGGTACGCAGGTCAGGCAGGCGTGAATGGACTGCCCACATGGCAGCAGCGCTCAGGGCGAGCAGCGTGCTTTGCATATGCTCGGTCCAGCTGGATTCACCGAAGCCGACATCACCGAAGTGATGTGCATCATGCATGACCAGCGCCATCATCGCCGCGACAAGCGGCGCATAGATCGCGAGGCGCAAGCAGGCCTGGATGAAAAGAGAGGTCGGCTGGCGGCCATAGAGTGGCTGCTCGGCACTGATGGGTAGCGGAACAGAGTTATGGCTGTTGGGGTGCGATGTCAGGCGAGACAAGAGGCGCTCCGGACAGTCGGAAGACTGCCTGTCAGGTAATAGTATGGTTTGCCTGCTTATTATAACGCCGCCAATGAGCTGAGTTAATATTATCTTAAGAAAACTGTGAGGTGCCATCAGAGCACCGCTGCCCGCATTGCTAATGTCGGACAGTATCAGCAGGTGTCTTCAGCATTTCCTTGGTTATCAGGACTGTCGCAATCGATCGCGTTCGGCTTCTTCGACAATCCAGTCATGCACCGCCTGAATTCGCCCGTCATCCAGCGTGCCATGAGGATGCACGATGACGTAGCGCTTGCCGGTCAAGACTCGTTCAGCAAAGGGAGCGATCAGCGTGCCACTCGTCAACTCGCTCGTGATGAGAGTGCGGCGTGCCATGGCGACACCCATTCCTGCAATGGCGGCTTCCATCGACAGATGGTTGCGATTGAAGGTATAGCCACGCTGCACGTTGACTCCCGGCGCACCGATGCTGGCCAGATAGAACTCCCATTCGGCGTGATCATGGCTGCCACGCCAGGCAGTCACATCATGCAGGAGTGGATACCAGGCGAGGTCCGCTGCGTTGCGCAATGGCGGGCGACCACGCATCAGGCCGGGGTGGCAGACAGGGAAGATTTCCTCTTCCATCAGCTCTGTGACTTGCATGCCGGGGTAATGGCCATCATTCAGGTCGACTGCTAGCTCGAAATCCCCCTCCCGTAATGGTGAATCACTGTCCTCGGCACGTACGTGCAGCTCAATGTCGGGAAAGCGTGCCTGCAGGCGTGGCAAGCGCGGCGCCAGCCACTTGGACAAGAAGGACGGTACTGAGCGTAGACGAAGCACGCCGCTCATCAGACCACTACGCAATCGCTTCACCTCAAGGCCCACTGCGCCATAGGATTGCTCAACGACACGTGCCAGACGCGCCCCTTCTCCCGTCAGCTCCAGTCCGCGTGAACGACGCAGGAAGAGTTTGAAACCGAGGCGTTCTTCGAGCTGTTTTATCTGCTGGCTGACGGCGCCAGTGGTGACGTGAAGTTCTTCTGCGGCCCGCGTGAAAGAGGCATGGCGAGCAGCACAGGCGAATACCTGCAACCAGGAATGCGTCTGGCCATTCAGATGGCGAGGATTGGATGTCGTGGGGCCAGAAGGAGTGCCAGGAGGGGTGAGCATGAGAGAGTCTCAATCTGTCTGAAAATACTAAAGTCGAGTGTGACTGAAGGTAGATGACGCTAAGCGCATAGTCTACGCCGCTTTTATCGCAGATGGTTTAGTCAAACTAAACCCATGGCCAATTTTTATGGTTTGTCGCTTTAGGCTCATCTCCATCATCATTACCTCATCCACTCGCAGGCGCTGAGACGCGGCGAGCTTTCGAGACGAGGTGTTGTCATGTCCATCAGCGTATTTGATCTCTTCAAGGTCGGTGTCGGTCCCTCCAGTTCGCATACTGTCGGACCGATGCGTGCGGCGGCGGAATTTGTCGAGACGCTGAGGGCGCGTGATCTACTCCCACGTGTCGCTCGCATCGAGGTGCAGTTGCATGGCTCGCTGTCCGCGACCGGTGTTGGCCACAATACCGACAAGGCGATCATTCTTGGCCTGATGGGCGAGCTGCCGGAGACGATTGATCCAGCCATCATCGATCCTTGCGTTGAGGAGTTACTGGAATCTCAGACCCTGATGCTCGACAACCGCATCGCGGTGCCCTTCGTCTGGGTGCGTGACATGCAGTGGAACGATGCGCCGCTCCCCTATCATCCGAACGCCATGCGATTGATCGCTCATGGCCATCGCGATGAGCTGTATCGCAATGTCTACTACTCGGTTGGCGGTGGCTTTGTCGTTGATGAAGTGGCGGCCGCACGTGACCCGCTGCTGGAAGATGAAAGCATTCGTCTGCCGTATGAATTCAATACGGCCAATGAGCTGCTGGCACTGTGTCGTATGCACAAGATGCGTATCAGTGAGCTGATGATGGCCAACGAATGTTCGCTGCGTAGTGAAACGCAGATACGCCGTGGCTTGTGGCGTATCTGGGAAGTGATGAACGAGTGCATCGACAATGGCCTGACCCATGATGGAATCTTGCCCGGCGGTCTCAACGTCAAGCGACGCGCCAAGCGTCTGCATGCGCGATTGCTTGATGTTGAGACTAGTAAGTCGATCATTTCCTCGACGTTCTCGGCAATGGACTGGGTCAACCTGTTTGCGCTTGCGGTCAATGAAGAGAATGCCGCGGGTGGTCGTATGGTCACAGCCCCGACCAATGGTGCCGCTGGCATCATCCCGGCGGTGCTCAGTTATTATATGAAATTCCAGGAAGATGCCCGCGAAGAGGATGTGGTCGACTTCCTGCTTGCGGCGGCGTCCGTTGGCATCCTGTGCAAGAAGAACGCCTCCATCTCCGGCGCTGAGGTTGGCTGTCAGGGCGAGGTTGGTTCGGCTTGCGCCATGGCGGCGGCTGGGCTGGCCGAGCTGATGGGCGCTACGCCCGAGCAGGTCGAGAATGCCGCTGAAATCGGTCTTGAGCATAACCTCGGCCTGACGTGTGACCCCATCGGCGGACTGGTGCAGATTCCGTGTATCGAGCGTAATGCCATCGCCTCAGTCAAGGCGATCAATGCCGCGCAAATGTCGATGTGTGGTGACGGTGATCACTTCGTCTCGCTGGACAAGGCCATTCGCACCATGCGGGACACGGGGCGCGACATGCAGGACAAATACAAGGAGACCTCCAAGGGAGGCCTCGCCGTCAATGCCATCGAGTGTTGAGGGCATTCGGTAAGCGCTAGACGCTTTTATTTCGATTTCATCCCCCGGAGGCTTGCCACCCTCGGGGGCTAACGTATGGCCTCTGGCCAGAGGTCATATGCTCGGCAACCCTCTTTGACGCCTTTCAGTTCGGATCTCCGTGACTGAACAGGCGTCTTTTTTTGCCTGTCGAATACTCATCGAGGCAATCCGAAAGAGTGGTCTTGGCCTTTGAACTGGACTGTGGTCCCCGGGTGATAAAGAAATAACTGATATATCGGCTATTGGTCGAGTAATTCCTGTCTGTGCTGGCAGCTAGGGATCAGCTGTTCTAGTTTACGTTAACGTAAATTGCGTTAAGCGCAACGCCTACCGTAATCCAATAGGTGGTCAAGCAGGTGCTGCGCTGCGTTTTTTTGCCTTTGTCGCCACAGACACTACCGGCTTGCCGGTCAGGGACGGAGTACTGACATGCCATCACCGCTCATCCAGGGGCCGCGCGCCAGCGGAGGCGCGTCCACTACGGCCCCGATTTTAGAGACGCGTGGTCTTAGCAAGGATTTTCGCGGCTTCACAGCCGTCGATGACGTCAATCTGCAGATTCAGGAGGGGCATATTCACGCCCTTATTGGCCCGAATGGTGCCGGAAAAACGACGGTCTTCAACCTGCTGACCCGCTTCTTGCCTGCCACCCGCGGTGAGATTCTCTATCGTGGAAAATCGATTACCCGTATGCGCTCGCATGAAATTGCCCGCTTGGGGCTGGTGCGCTCGTTCCAGATCTCGGCCGTCTTCGGTCAGATGACAGTGCTTGAAAATGTACTGGTCGCACTACAGCGACCGCTGGGAACGTCGTTTCATTTCTGGAAGCCGAAAAGTAGCCTCGACAGCTTGAACGAGCGCGCACTGCAGCTGTTGGGGCAGGTCGGGCTGCGAGAGGATGCGCACCGCGTGACAGCCGGTTTGCCTTATGGCCGCAAGCGCGCGCTGGAACTGGCAACCACCTTGGCACTGGAACCGACAGTGATGTTGCTCGATGAGCCGACTCAGGGAATGGGAGCGGAAGACGTTGATCGTGTCGTGGAGCTGATTCGCGTTGCTGCCCAAGGACGTACCGTGTTGATGGTGGAGCACAATCTGAGCGTGGTCAGCCGCTTGTGTGATCGCATCAGTGTGCTGGCCCGCGGACGCGTGTTGGCGGAAGGCGACTATGCCAGCGTATCGGCCAATGCTGAGGTGCGCGAGGCCTATCTAGGCAGCGAAGTATCCGAGTCTGCCACTGCCCAGCACGAGGAGGTCTGATGGCCACTGCTCTCGAAAAGACCACGACAACAGACAGGGCCGCCGTGTCGCCAGCGAGTGAGGAGCAGCTCTGTCTACGAGACTTGAATGCCTGGTATGGCGAGTCGCACGTACTGCATGGCGTCAACATGACCGTGCGGCGCGGCGAACTGGTCACATTGCTCGGGCGCAATGGTGCCGGCCGTAGCAGCACGCTGCGCGCGATCATGAACATGGTTGGGCGGCGCAGTGGCGAGATTCTGATCAAGGGTCAGGACAGCATGGGATTGGCGCCGCATCGTATTGCCCATCTTGGGGTCGGCTTCTGTCCCGAAGAGCGTGGGATTTTTTCAAGCCTGACCGTCGAGGAGAATCTGCTGTTGCCCCCGATGGTAAAGGGGAAGGGGAGGCAGAAAGAAGACGGGGCAAGGAGTGGAGATGAGACGTGCGGGATGTCTCTTGATGAGATCTACGCACTGTTTCCCAATCTGCACGAACGCCGCAACAGCCAAGGCACGCGATTATCCGGTGGCGAGCAGCAGATGCTGGCACTAGCGCGCATTCTGCGCACCGGGGCTGATCTATTGTTGCTCGATGAAATCACTGAAGGGTTGGCGCCGGTCATCAATCAAAAGTTGGGCGAGGTGCTGATGATGCTCAAGGCGCGCGGCATGACCATCGTGCTGGTGGAGCAGAATTTCCGTTTTGCCGCACCACTAGCCGACCGGCACTACTTGATGGAGCACGGCAGCATTCAAGAGGAAATCACCGCGGCTGAACTGCCAGCGCGCCACGCTTATCTGCATCGGGTGCTGGGTGTCTGATCACCTGATGCTCATAGATGCTGTCGTTATCTGAACCCGCACGTCTCACAACAACAATCACAATATTACCGGGTCAACCGGTCTGGAGATGTCATGCACGCTACTGCTAACGCTTCACGTAAGGTTTCTTGCAAACCCTCACGGCTGTCACGGCACATCAGCTCCGCCTTGCGCGTACGTCGCCGCGCATTACCACTGAGTGCTGCACTGCTGGGGACGCTGCTATCGGCAGGTGTCGCGCAGGCAGATATCAGTGACGATACCGTCAAGATTGGCTATCTGGCTGACATGTCGGGCACCTACCGAGACCTGGCCGGCCCCGGCGGGCTGGATGCGCTGAAGATGGCGGTCGAGGACTTCGGCGGTAGCGTCAATGGCAAGCCCATCGAAGTGTTGAGCGCTGATGACCGCAACAGTGCCGATGTTGGAGCCAATACCGTACGTGGTTGGATCGATCAGCAGAACATCGACATGGTGGGCGGTCTGGTAGCGTCCTCGGTGAGCATTGCGGTGACACGAATTCTGGCCGAGCAGGACACGCTGGGTATCGTCTCGGGATCAGCAGCCTCAAGCATTACTAACGAGCACTGCACGCCCAATCACATCCATTGGGTCTACGACACCTATCCGCTGGCCAACGGCACTGCCAAGGCGATCGTCGATGAAGGGGGCGATAGCTGGTTCTTGCTGACGGCTGATTATGCCTTTGGCCATGCGCTGGAAGGTGATGTGGAAAAGGTCGTGACCGAGAATGGCGGCACTATCGTCGGCAAGATACGCCATCCATTCCCGACCAGCGATTTCTCCTCTTATATCCTGCAGGCGCAAGGCTCTGGCGCCAAGATCGTCGGGCTGGCCAATGCCGGCTCTGACACCGTCAATGCTCTGACGACTGCCAGTCAATTCGGTCTGGTGCAGTCAGGGCAATCATTGGCAGGCCTGCTGATATTCCTCAACGACGTTCATGCACTGGGGCTCAATGTGGCGCAGGGGTTGCAGCTTACGACTGGCTGGTACTGGGATCTCAACGAGGAAACACGCGCCTGGTCGCAGCGTTATTACGAACGTAATGAGCGCATGCCCACCATGGTGCAAGCCGGCATCTACTCCAGCACGCTGCATTACCTGAATGCCGTTGCTGCCACCGATAGTGATGACACCGCGACGGTACGCGCGAAGATGGGCGAGACGCCGGTCAACGACATGTTTGCCAAGAATGGCATCATCCGCGCCGATGGCCGCATGGTGCACGACATGTATCTGGTCAAAGTGAAGTCGCCGTCCGAGTCGACAGGTGAGTGGGATGTCTATGACGTGATTCGCACCATTCCTGGTCAAGAGGCTTACCGACCGCTGGCTGATAGTCAGTGTGCGCTGGTCAAGGGCCAAGGCTGATCAGGGGAGCTGATGGCCAGTGGGCCTCTCGTCGTCTTTCACGCGAGAGGCTCATATTGGCTGCGCTGACACTGGCAAGGCCTGCTGAAAAGGAATGTGCGTATGACCATGATTTTTGGAATACCCCTGATGGTGTTGTTCGGCCAGTTGATGCTGGGGCTGATCAACGGCGCCTTTTATGCACTGCTGAGTCTAGGGCTGGCGGTGATCTTTGGCCTACTGCGCATTATCAACTTCGCCCACGGGGCTCAATACATGCTGGGTGCCTTCGCGGCACTGTTGGGCGCGCAATATCTTGGCCTCAACTACTGGGCGGCATTAATCCTCGTGCCGCTAGTTGTTGGCGCGCTAGGTATCGTAGTGGAGCGCCTGCTACTGAGGCGTATCCAGCATCTTGATCACCTCTATGGTTTGCTGCTGACCTTTGGGCTGGCACTGATCTTTGAGGGCACGTTGGTCAATCTATTCGGCGTCTCGGGTTCGAGTTATCCGATCCCCGAGGCGCTGAGCGGTGGCTTCAAGCTCGGCTTCATGTTCCTGCCGACCTACCGTGCCTGGGTGCTGGTTGCAGCCTTGGTGGTGTGCTTCGCCGTGTGGTTCTTGATTGAGCGTACTCGACTCGGTGCCTATCTGCGTGCCGGCACCGAAAATCCAGAACTAGTACAGGCATTCGGCATCAACGTGCCACTGATGGTGTCGTTGACCTATGGACTCGGTGTGGCACTGGCGGCTTTTGCTGGTGTACTGGCCGCACCCCTGTATCCAGTGTCACCGACCATGGGTTCGAGCCTGTTGATCGTGGTGTTCGCGGTGGTTGTCATCGGCGGCATGGGCTCGATTCTGGGCGCCATCCTCACAGGGTTGTCAATGGGAGTGATCGAGGGGCTGACCAAGGTATTTTATCCCGAGGCCGCCAACACCGTGATCTTCGTGGTGATGGTGATGGTGCTGATGCTTCGCCCCGCGGGGCTGTTCGGAAAGGAGACCTGACATGGCGGTACTTGAACAAGAGCAAGAACGAGGTGCTGCGTCTGCCGGCAAGGCATCTCGCCGCATCACACCGCTCGGCGCGCTGTATCTCGGGTTGTTCGTGCTTGGCTTGCTGGCACCGTGGGTGGCCTACCCGGTCTTCCTGATGAAGATTCTGTGCTTTGCGCTATTTGCCAGTGCCTTCAACCTGCTGCTCGGCTTCGTCGGGCTACTGTCTTTCGGGCATGCCGCCTTTCTGGCGACTGGCGCCTATATCACCGGCTTTCTACTTGCGGAATATCCGGGCCTGAGTCCCGTGCTGGGTATCATGGCAGGTACGTTGGGCGCGGTGGTATTAGGCACGCTGTTTGGTGCGCTGGCTATTCGTCGGCAGGGTATCTATTTCGCGATGGTGACATTGGCTCTGGCGCAGATGATGTTCTTCTTCTTCGTTCAGGCACCCTTTACTCATGGTGAAGATGGCCTGCACGGTGTGCCACGAGGCGAACTGTTCGGGCTGTTTGACCTCAAGAACAACCACACTCTCTACTACTTTGTGTTCGCGATCTTCGTGGCGGCCTTCGTACTGATTCGGCGCGTGGTGCATTCACCGTTCGGGCAGGTACTCAAGGCTATCCGCGAGAATGAACCGCGTGCTATCTCGTTGGGCTATCACACCGATGCCTACAAGTTGGTGGCCTTCGTGCTTTCGGCGGGGCTGGCGGGGCTGGCGGGGCTGGCGGGCGCGACCAAGACGCTAGTCTTCCAGCTTGCATCCTTGGGGGACGCCAGTTGGCACATGTCAGGCGAAGTGATTCTTATGACGCTGCTCGGGGGTGTCGGCACCTTGCTGGGGCCATTGGTGGGCTCGGGGTTGGTGATCGGTCTGCAGCACCAGCTAGCTCAGTCAGCGCTGGGCGACTGGGTGAGTGTGATTCTGGGCGCCATCTTCGTGATCTGTGTGCTGAGCTTCCGCAGCGGCATCGTCGGTGAGTGCCAACGCTGGCTTGAAAAGCGCAAGGAGCGTGATGAAGTGTGAAGGGGAAGCAGAGAGCAGATAAAGAGACGGCTGCGATCTGCTGGCGAGTGACTCAAGATTCGCGCATAAAAAAAGCCCACTCCATGAAGGGGTGGGCTTAAATGCCATTGTATATCGAGGGGGATACGCCGGTCCCTAATCCTCGACTCAGCAATGAGCACGCCATGCGAGATAGCCGCCATTAGCCACCTCGATCAATATATTGCACGCCCAGTGCCATGATATATATTTTTCAATAAAATCAGGGTGTTGAAAGAATTGATGCTCTGTGCCAATCACCAGCACTGCCATAGCTCCTGCTGTCTGGTGCCGTATCAGGAAGCGTCATGGTGCGCTGCAGCACGTTCTTGCACCATTATCGTGCTGTTTGTTCGACATATCAGGCCGTCCGCGCTGATGCTGGATGATCAAAACCGACCTGGATGTCCTCTCCCTCAATGCGTACCGGCCATACCTTGAGTCGCAGGGCTGCATCTTCCATGCATTGCCCATCCTTCAATCGATAGCGCTGCTTATAGAGCGGTGAGATCACCAGCGGTTCACCAGCCTGATCGCCCAGCAAGCCGCGCGCCATCACATTGGCTCCTGACACGGGATCATGATGATCAATGGCGAAAACCTGCATCGCGTCGCTACCAGTGGCTGGCAGGGTGAAAAGTGCTATCTGATAAGACCGATTCTGCTGTGCTTCTGTCGTCTCATGCCAAGCGGCGACGCCTGAACCTTCGACGAGATCTTTGCGCTGGCACAGAGTGACCCAGTGCGAGCTATCCACAGAAGTGTCATTCGTTGCGGTGAGTGTAGAAGTCGTCATTAGCGTATCTCCGTGACCAGCTGGCTAGTGGTTTTGGTAGAAGACGCCTCGGCGGTAGGGGCATCGCTGGCAATCAGTGCGGTGGGTGCCGGACGAATCTGCTCACGCTCGACGATATTGACCACGCCGGGGTCCGGGCGCTGATCATTCACGTAGCTGCGGAAACGCTTGAGCTTTTCAGGATGCTTGAGCGCATTGGCCCATTCACACTCGTAGCGCTCCACCAGCAGCTGCATCTGGGTCTCAAGCACGTCGCCAAGCCCGAGGCTGTCGTCGATGATGACGTCTTTCAAATAGTCGAGGCCGCCTTCGAGACCCTCACGCCATACCGACGTACGCTGCAGGCGGTCGGCCGTGCGGATATAGAACATCAGGAAGCGATCGATGGTGCGGATCAGTGTCTCGTCATCCAGATCCGTCGCGAACAGCTCCGCGTGACGCGGGCGCATGCCGCCATTGCCGCATACGTAGAGATTCCAGCCATTCTCGGTCGCAATGACACCGACGTCCTTGCTCTGGGCTTCGGCACATTCACGTGTACAGCCAGAGACGGCGAACTTGAGCTTGTGTGGTGAACGCAGGCCCTTGTAGCGATCTTCAAGTCGCAATGCCATCGCCATGCTGTCCTGCACGCCATAACGGCACCAGGTAGTGCCGATGCAGGATTTCACCGTACGCGTGGACTTGCCGTAGGCATGACCGGTCTCGAAGCCGGCGGCGATCAGCTCGCCCCAGATGTCCGGCAATTCATGCAGTTGGGCACCGAACAGATCGATGCGCTGGCCGCCCGTAATCTTGGTATAGAGGTTGTAGCGCTTGGCGACATCGCCGATGGCGATCAACTTGTCTGGCGTGATCTCACCACCGGGAATGCGTGGCACCACTGAATAGGTACCATTCTTCTGCATGTTGGCCATGAAGGTGTCGTTGGTGTCTTGCAGCGGGATATGCGATGCCTCGGTGATCGGCGCATTCCAGCACGAAGCCAGAATTGAGCCCACTGCTGGCTTGCAGATCTCGCACCCCAATGCATCAGCATGGCGGCCATGCCTGGCCATCAGTTCGGTGAAAGTTTCGATGTTCTCGACGCGTACCAGTGAGTAAAGTTCTTGGCGCGTGTGGGCAAAGTGCTCGCACAGTGAGTGATCGACCTCGACGCCACGACTTTCGAGCTCCGCGTCCACGACCTTCTTGAGCAAAGCCGTGCAGCCACCACAACCAGTACTGGCTTTGGTGCAGGCCTTGATGGCGCCCAAGTCGCTGTGGCCATCATCAATGGCACGGCAGACATCGCCCTTGGAGACGTTATGACACGAGCACAGCGTGGCCGTGTCTGGTAGGGCATCGGCGCCGAGCGTGATTGCCTCACCGCTACTGTCGGGGAGGATCAGCGCCGCTGGATCCTTGGGTGCCGCAATAGCATTGCTGACATATTGCAGCAGTGTGTCGTAGCGGGAGTTATCGCCCACCAAGACCGCGCCGAGTACCTTCTTGCGGTCCTTCGAGACGACGAGTCGACGGTAGACACCTTCGGCTTCATCGCAGTAGCGATAGCTGATCGCGCCTTCCGTCTGGCCATGTGCATCGCCGATGGAGCCGACATCTACACCAAGCAATTTGAGCTTGGTCGACATGTCGGCACCCTGGAAGCAGAAGCTGTCTCCCGCCTTTTCAGATTTGCCATGGGTACTGGCCGCCAGCAAGGAGGCCACGCCCCGTGCCATCTGATAGCCGGGTGCCACCAGACCAAAGATGCGCGATTGCCAGAGTGCGCACTCGCCAATGGCGAAGATTTCAGGGTCGGAGGTGCGGCACTCGTCATCGATGATGATGCCGCCGCGCTCGCCTATTTCGAGGCTTGCGGTACGCGCGAGAGTATCCTGTGGACGAATACCGGCAGAGAACACGATCAGATCGGCCTCCAGGTGTTCGCCATCGGCGAAATTCATGCGCCACTTGTAGTCATCACCGGGCACGATACTGGTAGTGGCACGGTTGAGATGTACCCCGACACCCAGTGCAGTGATGTGTTGCTTCAGCGTCTGGCCACCGTCTTCATCCAGCTGAACCGGCATCAGCCGTGGAGCGAACTCGACCACATGCGCTTCCAGCCCGAGAGATTTAAGCGCATTGGCCGCCTCAAGCCCTAGCAGGCCACCACCGACCACGACACCCCGTGTCTTCCCTTTGGCTGCAGCGCGAATCTGGTCGAGATCTTCCAGTGTGCGATAGACCAGTCGATTGCTGGCAGCCTCGGCGCTGCCCACTGCGCCAAGCCCTTCGATGGGCGGTACAAAAGGCGTCGAACCCGTGGCCATTACCAGGCTGTCATAGGGGTGGCGCCCGCGCGAGGTGACGATTTCACCGTTATCGCGGTCGATCGAGATGACGACTTCATCAAGGTGTAGCGTGATACCGCCTGCGATGTAGTCTTCGGCACTCCCCAGTGCCAGCGATTCGGCATCTCGTCCCGTGAAGTATTCCGAGAGATGGACACGGTCGTAGGCGATGTGACGCTCTTCGCCGAAGACATGAATCTGATAGTGAGCGGTGGCGCCCTGTTCGATCAGCTGCTCGACGCAGTGATGACCGACCATGCCGTTACCAATGATGATCAGGTTTTTCATGCGGCTTCCTCAAGAGAGTCAGGTGGAGTGTGTGCGGTATCGCGTAGGGCAGTGTTGGGATCGTCGGACGGTGGAGGTGCTGTAGCCTCAAGGCGTTCGAGTGCTTCTTCGGGTGAGAACAGTAGGTCTTCGCGAATCTCTGCCAGTGGCGTCCCCGACTTGAGTGCCTCGAATAACGCATTGCCAGCACTGACGTCGCCGTAGAGCACGGCACCGATCAGACGGTTGTCGCGCAGCAGCAGGCGGCGATAGTCGTTGAGGGTGAAGTCTTGATAGACCAGCACTTCATCGCCACTGGCTGGGACAAGTTCGCCACAGCTATAGAGGTCGATACCGCTGACCTTGAGGCGGGTCGCGAGTGGGGCATTGCGATAGGGTGCTGTCGGTAATTCGAGAAGTTGGCGGGCCAGTACCTCTATTTGCGCCCAGATGGGTTCGATCAGCCCGAAGGTTTCGCCGTCCACTTCGCAACACTCACCCAGTGCGTGAATATGGGGATCGCTGGTGCGCAGGTGGTCATCGACACAGATCGCGCGCTGGCATCTCAGGCCAGTGGCCTGCGCCAGCGACATCTCGGGGCGAATGCCAGTGGCGGCGACGGTCAGATCGGCCTTCAGCTCGCGGCCATCGGTGAGGCGTACGCCAGTGATGCGACCATCCGATGCCTGGAGCCACTGATCTAGATGGGCATTGGTGATGATGTGAAGTCCACGGCTTTCAAGCGCCTGTGCGAGTAGCCCGGCGGCCGTATCATCCAGTTGGCGATTCATCAGTCGTTCGCTGCGCTGGAGTAGCGTGACGTCGAGGCCGCGCTTGCGGAGTCCCTCGGCCGCTTCGAGGCCCAGCAGTCCGCCGCCGATCACGAGCGCGTGGCCGCCCTTGCTGCACGCGACGCGCATCTGCTCGACATCCTTCAGCTCTCGAAAGCCCATCAGGCCCTCAGGCCATGCCTGACGGGAGGCCGGAAGAGAGAGAGGTAACGCAGGGCGCGATCCGGTCGCGATGATCAGGCGCTGATAGGCCAGACGCCGACCGCTGAGCATGATCAGCTGGCGGGTATCGCGCTTGATCTTCACGACCGGATCACCACTGAGTCGCGTGATGCCATGACGCTTGAACCAATCATCGGTCTGACTGGTCAGGCTGCTGACGTTGACTTCACCGGCTAGCAGGGGCGAGAGCTGAATGCGGTTGTATGGCAAACATGGCTCTTCGCCTATCACCAGTACCGGCCACGCGAGCCTGCGGTTCGACACGAGGGTGACCAGCTGCTCCAGAAGCTTCTGGGCCGCCATGCCGTGGCCGATGATCACGAGCTCCGCGGAGAGGGGCTCGGGCGAGAGTGTGGCAATGGCCGCTGAGTCGCCGAGGGAAGATGGCTGCTGCATGCTGCCTCCTTGCGATGATGCGTCTTGCGCATAAAAAAAGGCGCCTGCACGGCGCCGTGATGAACACGACGTCGAGCAGGCGCCTTTGCCTGAAAATGATGGCTAAGCATTGGATATGCGAGGTGCAGTCCCGAGGGGCTAGGCGCTGCATCAGGTATGGCGAATCGACAGCCTCTCGAGCGCAGGTGTGCACCGTAGGGCATTCGATCCGGAGTCGTCATTGACTCAACCTGGCGATAACAGAGCGAATTTGATGCCGTCATGATAAAAGTTGCGATTTATCATGAGGTTGTATCGTTATTGATTCGATGGCCTCTGCGTCAGGGCATGTCATCAGGCCGAGGCCGTGGGTTACTGGTGCAGGGGATGCCTGTGGCGCGCTTTACTGGTGCGCTCTGCCGGTAGCGAAGGGCGCCTGAGCTACTTTTTACGGGACTGAATACATATAAGGCATTGTTATTGTGAGCTAATATGGTTGGGTGGCCTGTTATCTGCGTCTGTACAGTATTCGCATACTGAGTTTGCTGGTGGGTCAACAAGGGATAGGGACTTGCTTGATCTGGCCAACGGCGGTCATGTCAGCCAATATTCCGTATGCAGTAATGATTCAGCTCAATCTTTTCGTGAGCGACAGGCAAAGGCGCCTGATGACCGCACATTTTACGTGCTCGGTCATCAGGCGCCTTTTTTGTGGCGCAATGCCAGGGGAGTGATGTTGATGCAGGCCAGCAATCGTCCAGTAGCGCAGGAAATGCGTGCGACTACTGAGGGCGCGACACCGTCAGTGAAAGCCACGCATTGCACCGCCACGACATGCCCTTATTGTGGTGTGGGCTGTGGAGTCACGCTTGAGTGGGAGGATAGTGAGAGCGGGCCGCGTATCGTGTCACTGGCTGGCGATACTCGACATCCTGCCAATTATGGTCGGCTGTGTGTCAAGGGGTCGGCTCTTGCCGAGACACTGTCACCACAGGGGCGGCTGACGCATCCACAGGTTCGCGATGCGGCAGGCGTTCTGCGTGAGGTGAGTTGGGATACTGCGCTGGACTTGATCGCGACACGCTTTAGTGCGCTCCGCGAGACGCATGGCGCGGAGTGCATCGCGGCCTATCTCTCGGGGCAGTTGCTGACAGAGGACTACTATCTGGCCAACAAGCTGTTCAAGGGCTTTGTAGGTACGCCACATCTGGATACCAATTCACGTCTGTGTATGGCCTCCGCAGTGGTTGCACATAAGCGCGCCTTCGGGGCTGATGCCGTGCCGTGCAGCTACGAAGATCTCGAGAGTGCTGAGCTGGTGGTATTGGTTGGCAGCAATCTGGCCTGGAATCACCCGGTGCTGTTTCAGCGCCTCAAGCAGGCCCGAATCGACAATCCTCTACTGCGCATCGTGGTGATCGATCCGCGTGTGACTGATAGCTGTGAAATCGCCGACCTTTATCTTGGGGTTCGCCCCGGCAGTGATGCGCGGCTGTTCAACGGCTTGCTGGCGTATATGGCGGAGCGCGGACGGATGGATCGCCTCTATCTTGAGGCACATACCCAAGGCTTCGATGCGGCACTCAAGGCAGCCAAGGTGGACGACTGTTCGCTGGCAGCCATCGCGCGCGACTGCGATGTGGACGTCGAGCGTCTCGAGACCTTCTATTACTGGTTCACGACTCAGCTGCATGTGGTGACGCTTTTCTCCCAAGGAATCAATCAGTCGACCAGTGGTACCGACAAGGGCAACGCGATCATCAATTGCCATCTGGCGGGCGGCAAGCTTGGGCTGCCGGGAGCGGGCCCATTCTCGATTACGGGTCAGCCCAATGCCATGGGCGGGCGCGAGGTTGGAGGGCTGGCCAATCAGCTGGCAGCCCATATGGATTACGACACTCCCGGTGCGCGGACGCTGGTCAGCGAATTCTGGCAGGCACCGAATCTTCCCGAAGGGCCGGGCCATAAAGCGGTGGAGATGTTCGCGGCATTGGGGCGCGGTGAGATTCAGGCACTGTGGGTGATGGCGACCAACCCTGCTGTCAGCCTGCCAGACTCAGAGGCGGTACGTTCGGCATTGGCACGTTGTCCGCTGGTGATCGTCTCCGACTGTGTGAGCGATAGCGACACTCTGGCGTATGCCGATGTGATACTGCCGGCGAGTAGCTGGAGTGAGAAGGATGGCACCGTCACCAACTCCGAACGGCGCATCTCGAGACAGCGCGGTTTGCTTGTGCCACCAGGTGAAGCGCGTCACGACTGGTGGCAGCTGGCGGAAGTTGGCAAGCGTATGGGCTATGAGCAGGCCTTCAGCTATGCAGGACCGCACGCCATCTTTCGTGAGCATGCTCGGCTTTCCGGCTACCGGAATGCCACGCCGCGTGCAAAGGCAGGCAAGCGCATGAGTGATGAGCTTCCCTGTGTGAAGCGGCTATTCAATATCTCGCCGCTGGCGGAGTTAGGCTGTCAAGGCTATGACGACCTGATCCCGATCCAGTGGCCTGTATACCGTAATGCGCAGGGTGATCTCGTCGGTACGCGACGCTTATTTGAAGATGCCACTTTCAATACACCTAACGGCCGCGCACGTCTGGTGCCGGTGACGCCTCAACAACCTCATCAACAGCTGAGTGATGCAGCGCCATTGCGACTCAATACCGGTCGGATACGCGATCAGTGGCACACCATGACGCGTACAGCACGCAGTGCACGACTGATGAATCATCGTGCTGAACCCTATATCGAGTTGCACGCACGTGATGCTCAGGCGCGAAAGCTGGAAGACGGTATGTTGGCGCGCCTGCTCAGTCGTGATGCGCGGGGTGCCATACGCGGTGACTATCGAGCACGGGTGCATATTTCCAGTGGGCAGCGCGCAGGCGAGGTCTTTATTCCAATGCATTGGAATGACCACTTCGCGAGCCATGGTCGTGCCGGCGCGCTGCTGGCAGGGTTGACGGATCCGTTCTCTGGTCAGCCAGAGTCCAAACATGGCGCAGTGGAAGTGATTGCGTTGGAAAGTGAGTGGCAGGCGACATTACTGTTGGCACCCGAGCTACTGGGTAGTCGCAGTGCCTTTGCGGCGGCGATTGAAGCATTGGACGGTTGCTACTGGGCGCGCATTCCGCAGGACACTCTGGTGCGCTACCAACTGGCAGGAGGTGGCCAGCCCGATTGGCAGCGCTGGTGCGATGAGCAGCTAGGCATATCCGCTGATCTATGGGGAGAAGACACAACACACAAGGAGTTGCGTGCGGCAGGTCTCGTGGAAGGGCGGCTGAAATGGTGGCTGAGAGTCGCGCTGTCATCCTCACGCGAATTCCGTCAGCCCAACGTTGCCTGGCTGGGGGAGTGCTTCGCCACCGATCAGCTCGCACCACGTGAGCGACGCAGTCTATTGGCGGGTCGCCCTTCGGGTCAGGCTGATGCGGGAGCGATGATTTGCGCCTGTCATCAGGTAGGGGAAGCCACTATTCGCAATGCCATCCAAGCTGGCGATACCACGGTTGAATCACTCGGTGCACGCCTGGCGTGTGGCACCCGTTGTGGCTCGTGCCTCCCTGAACTCAAACGTATTGTTGAAGAGGAGCGTTCTCATGAGCGTACTGATACGTCGCTGGAAATGGCGTGAAGCCATGTCACCGATCATTGTGTCATCGGTCACACTGTCGTTGCTCACCACGTTACGTGAGGCGTTGACGGTACGTCTTGGGTTCGCGGCACAGGTGGGGGCGCGAGGCCTGCGTAGTGATACCAATGCGATCTCGCCGGCATGGGAGGGCTTTCTGCCGGGGCAGGTCGCATTGGTAGGGGCTGGGCCGGGTGATCCTGATCTTATGACGATGAAAGCCTGGCGAATGCTGAACGCTGCTGATGCTGTTGTTTACGATCGCCTGGTCGGTGATGAAATTCTCGCGCAGCTGCCGGCACATTGTGAGCGCTATTACGTCGGTAAGGCGTGTGGCAATCACAGTGTGGCTCAATCCGAAATAGGTGCTCTGATGGTACGCCTGGCGGGGGAGGGCATGCGTGTCGTCCGACTCAAGGGAGGAGACCCCGGTGTCTTTGGGCGGATGGGAGAAGAGCTGTCGGCTCTCGATGCTGCTGGGGTAACACGGCATGTCGTGCCGGGAATCACGGCGGCCTCCGGTGCGGCCGCCGCGTTGGGTATGCCCTTGACGGATCGCGCTCATGCCCAGCGACTACGCTTCGTGACCGCGCAGCTATGCCACCAGGATGAGCAGCCAGAGTGGGCGCAGCTGGCACGTTGCGATGAAACACTCGTCTTCTATATGGGGCTCAATCGACTCGACATGATCTGCGAGGAACTAAAGCGACATGGTCTACCGGCAGACTGGCCGATGATGCTGATTGCCAATGCCAGCCTCTCCGCGCAACAGACGCTACATGGCACTCTGGATAACATGGTAGAACGGCTGGCTGGGCACCCACTGCCGACGCCGTGTCTGATTGTGGTGGGTAGTGTCTGTGAGATGGCCGTCGGCCGAACGGTAGCATCCACTCTCTATAAGAGTGGATCGGTACAGGCTCTAGAGAAAGCAGCGACGCTAAAGGAGGCCTCGATGCACGTCTAGCAATAGCCATGTTGAGAGGTATGGTGGCCATGTGCGGTTTTTGCGACATTTCTTCCCAAAAGGCCTTGCGCTGAACCGGTCCGGTGCGTAAAGTACGCATCCGCTGCCGGGGACGCATGGCGTTACCAGCGGTGAAAGAGGTGTGCAGGTGATTGTTTCGATTGATGTTTTTCAAGTCTCTTCGAAATGCATCGCTTGACAATCCCGGCAGATTCGCTAGAATACGCCGCACATCTTACGGAACACGTGAACGGGCATCGCCCCTCACTGCTTGATGGTGCTTAGAGGCAGTCGACTGACTCATCACCAAGTGCTTGACTTCTCAAGCGTTCCCGGTAGAATATGCCTCCTCGCTTAACAGCGACGCTCTTTAAAAATTTGATCA
>NZ_NBVS01000005.1:0-346728 GCF_002213105.1 Cobetia sp. QF-1 | reverse complement strand
ACCTGCACACCTCTTTCACCGCTGGTAACGCCATGCGTCCCCGGCAGCGGATGCGTACTTTACGCACCGGACCGGTTCAGCGCAAGGCCTTTTGGGAAGAAATGTCACACTTCTGTCAGAAAGTGATAATCAGAGCCTCGCCGCGGGTCTGGACGCCCTATCTACCAGGCCGAGAATGGATTGATAACTCAGCCCCGAGTGCTCGCTGAGCCCTATCTCGCAGGTGCGTGAATTCGAGACACCGTAGTCACAGCCTGCGACCTCACTCCTTAAATCCTTGAGAGCAGAGGCGTTCAACTCTGGCGTCGAGAAGCCCTTGTCACCGGCAAAGCCACAGCAGGTGATCTCTTCAGGCACGACTATCTCCTGTGCACAGCGACGGGCGAGCTCTATAAACCGGTCCGCCAGCCCCATCCGCACGCTGGAGCAGGTGATATGGACAGCCACCCTGTCAGCCAGTGGCTCAATCGTGAGATGCGGCAATAGATAGTCGAGCACCAACTCCACTGGCTCCACCAATGTGAGCACAACCTCGAGGTGCTCCTGCGCATAGGCCTGAGCCTGAGCCAAGCACGGACTGGTATCACAGAAGATAGGCAGGCGACCGCCGTCACTGGCAGTGACCAGCGCCGCAGCCAGCTCAGCAGCCTTGCCATCACCTGCCTCAAACTGACCCTTGGACTGAAATGCCATGCCACAACACAGGCTATCCACTCCCTGCGGCACCACTACCTCGAAGCCCGCCTTATCCATCAGCGCCAGTGCCATCTCGGTTACGCTGCGTGCATCACGATCCTCGCGAGCAGCGCCAAACACGCGCGTGGCACAGGAAGGGAAGTAGACGACATGGCCACTGGGTGCATCACTGCGTCCAAGCGGCTGCGCCAAGTGCTTTATATAGGGGCGCGGCGCGTTGGCGGGCATGCTCGGTGTCCATTGCTGTACCTGACCACCCGAGCACTTGCGCGCCATATCACTCAGGCGTTGCATGTTACGCGCTCCCAGTATGCCATTCAGTCCATCTGCCAGCCTGAGCACGCCACGCATGCCACTAGTGACGCGCGTGAAGTGCTCACCCGTCCAGCGCGCGACCTTTACCTTGCCGGGATGCGCATCACCGGCATTCTCGTCGTGACGCAGACCGCGAATCAGATCACCTGTGTTGATGCCGACCGGACACTGCGTCGCACACAATCCATCACCGGCGCAGGTCTCCATACCTTGATAGGCATAATCCTTCTTGAGCGCCGTCAGCAGGGAAAGCTGTTCGGCATCGGGAGCCTCGAGCGCTGTCAGTCGCGCAATCTCGCGACGGATGACGATACGTTGCCGTGGCGTCAGGCTGAGATTCTTCGAGGGGCACACTGATTCACAGAAGCCACATTCGATGCAACGGTCCACCAGTGGGTCCGCCGCCGGCAGTGGCTTGAGGTTTTCCAGATGCAGTCGCGCATTGCGACTCAGAATCACGTCAGGATTGAGCAGGTTGTCCGGATCGAAAGCCGCCTTGATACGCCACATCAGCGCATAGGCATCCGTGCCCCACTCAAGTTCGACGTAAGGTGCCATGTTGCGTCCCGTACCATGCTCGGCCTTGAGCGAGCCGCCATATTCCTGCCCGACCAGCTGTGCCACCTCGTCCATCAATCCCTGATAGCGCTCCACCTCGCCATCGCGCTCGAATCCCTGCGGGAAGACGAAATGCAGATTGCCCTCCAGTGCATGGCCGAACAGGATCGCTTCGGGATATCCGTGACGCTGGAAGACCTCCGTCAGCGCACCGACGCCCTCCGCCAATCGTTCGATAGGGAAGGCGACATCTTCGATGATCACGGTCGTGCCGACATCACGCACTGCACCGACGGCCGGGAAGAGGCCTTTGCGGATTTTCCAGTAAAGCGCATAGCGCGCGGGGTCCTGAGTGAAGCCCCATGGCTCGCAGGTAGCGATATCCGCAAGTACTCGTCCTACCTCCGTCATGCGAGCCTCAAGCTCATGTAGCTGCGTACCGCGTACATCAATCAACAGTGCGACCGAGGCTTCCGGCAGCTGACGCAGCACCTCCGGCATGCCCGGTTCGTTCTCGACCGAACGCAGCGCAGCGCGGTCCATCAACTCCACGGCTGCAACCGGTGCCTGCTTGAGCAGCATGGTGGCACGACAGGCCGCATCGATATTCGGGTAATAGACGAGCGCGGCAGCCTTGTGCGCCTCCTCGACTACCGTGCGATAGGTAATGGACGCAATGAAGCCCAGCGTCCCTTCCGATCCGATCATCAGGTGCTTGAGAATCTCGAGGCCATCGACATAGTCAACCAACGCATTGAGGCTATAGCCGGTGGTGTTCTTGAGGCGATACTTGTGACGAATGCGCTCTGCCAGCGGCGTATCGTGACGTATCTCATCCGCCATCTTTTCCAGTGACGCCAGCAACGTCGCGTGACTTTTACGGAAGGCTGCCACGCTATGGCGGTCTGCCGTATCCAGGCAACTACCATCCGCAAGAATGACGCGCATGTCTTCGACGGTACGATAACTGTTATGTGCTGTGCCGCAGCACATGCCCGACGCATTGTTGGCCGCGATGCCACCGATCATGCAGCTATTGATGGAGGCGGGATCGGGCCCGATCTTGCGTCCGAAAGGTGCCAGCAACTGATTGGCCCGTGCACCAATGACTCCCGGCTGCAGCCGAATGCGATTGCCTTGCTCGAGAATCTCGACACCACGCCACTCTCCCCCCAGCTGAATCAACACTGAATCCGTTACCGCCTGCCCTGACAGCGATGTTCCTGCCGCACGGAACGTGACCGGCAGCTTGCGCACACGACATTCGCGCAGCACATGGCCCAACTCCTGCTCATCGTGAACGCGCACCACCAGCTTCGGAATCAACCGATAGAAGCTGGCATCCGTGCCATACGCCAAAGTGCGCAGTGCATCATGGATCAAGCGCTCATCAGGGATATGGAGCGATAGCGCCTCACGCAGTGCCCGATAGGCGTCAGCCCGCTCGGCCATCAGAGACACATCGATCGGGGCAGCGGCAGTCATGGCTAGCCTCTCCTTATATACAGTTACGAATTCGGAAGGCCTGGCCCGAGGCGCTGCATTCCCTGAACAGTCAGCGCAGCGCCTCGGGCCCAATGCCTAGAGAGACAACGGATCACTTACTCCGATCAGGTGGAAGGCCAGCATTCCCAGCACACCCGAAGCGAGTAGATAGTAGGCCGTCGGAATGGCGGTCATGCGTAGTGTCCGTCCTTCACGTCCAAGCAGGCCGACAGTCGCCGATGCCGCCACGACATTATGGATGGCAATCATGTTACCTGCCGCAGCCCCCACCGCCTGCAGCGCCACCATCAGTGCACCGGACAAGCCAAGCTGCGTTGCCACGTTGAACTGGAACTGCGACAGCATCATGTTGGAAACGGTGTTGGAGCCCGCAATGAAAGCGCCCATCGCGCCAATGGTTGACGCGAACAGCGGATACATCTGCCCTAGTCCATCAGAGACGACGTTGGCCATCATCACCGGCATCGAGGCCAGATCATTCAGATTGACGCCGGAGTTGATCAGGATACGCACCATCGGAATGGTGAAGATCAACACGAAACCGGCACCGAGCAGCGTGCGCCACGACTCACTGGCTGCAGCCACCAATTGACGCCCCTGCATGCGATGCAGTACCAGCGTGATCAGTGCCACAAACACCATGATGCCGCCCGGCAGATACAGCGGCTGCACCGAGCCGGAAATCCCGCTCGCCCCCAGCAAATCCGTCACACTGAACTGCACACTGACCAGCAGCGCCTTGAAGTCTGCCGATACCCGCGATGCCACCAGCAGCAATGCGATCAGACCATACGGTAGCCATGCCAACCACAGCGGCAAGCGACGCGTACCAGCAGCGGCCACCTCGACATCATCACGCTCCAGCTTGAGATCTCCCAGCCAGTGCGTCGGCCATTCGGCTTGTGGCGGAAAGTCCCAGCTGTCCTTCGGCAACAGGAAGCCTGCGCGGGCAGCGGGTACCACGATAATCAATCCAACCAATGCCCCGATCAGCGATGGGAATTCCGGACCGAGAAATACACCGGCCGCGACATACGGAAGCGTGAAGCAAAGACCCGCGAACAGGGCAAAGGGAGCAATCGAGAGCCCCTCGGTCCAGCTTTTCTTCGCTCCGAAGAAGCGCGTCATCATGACCGTCATGAAGAGTGGCATCAGCAGGCCGACGATGCCGTGCACGATTGCCACCTCAGAGGTGATCAACTGCAGGAAGACATCCCAGCTGGAATGGTTCGCCAGCAGTTGCTCACTAAGGCCAGCCTTGTCCAGGCCGGCATTCACGCCGATCACGATAGGTGTACCGACCGCGCCAAACGAGACCGGCGTCGACTGAATCATCATCCCCACCATGACTGCTCCCAGTGCAGGGAATCCGATGGCGACCAGCAACGGGGCGGCAATCGCGGCCGGTGTACCAAAGCCTGACGCACCCTCGATGAAACTACCGAACAGCCAGGCAATGATGATCGCCTGCACGCGGCGGTCCGGGCTGATGGTGGTGAAAGCACTGCGAATCACCGCGATCGCCCCGGAATGCTTGAGCGTATTGAGCAGGAAGATGGCGCCGAAGATGATCCATAGCACCGAGACCGTCACCAGCAAGCCTTGCAGCGTGGACGCCAGAATACGCATCAGCGACATGTGCCATGCAAAGTAGCCGATGGCCGCCGTGACCAGGAAGACCAACGGCATGGCGCGGCGCGCAGGCCAATGCAGGCCGACGAGCAGTACGCCCGCCAGCAGAATAGGGGTAAAGGCCAGCAAGGCCAGGAGGGGCTCGGACATGACGGGGACTCCACAGGCATATTGTTTTGATTGTTGTCTTGGCGCAGTGATGACGAGAACCGTGGGCTTGGCGTACCCAATGGGCGAGAGGCATCTCGCATCAGATAATTGGTCTTACCAATTTACCTTGCTGTGCGTCGGCATAATCTAGGCCTCACTCCAAGACAGGTCAAACCCCTTGAAGAATATGCGTAATAGACATTGGTCAAAGCCTATTGGTGGGCGATAATTGGTAATACCAATTATTTGATAGTGCATTCCTTCATGCAGGGCGTGGTTGTCAGCCATATTGGTAAGACCAATGTCTGGCTGTGTGGCCTGCCATCCAAACGCCACACTCGTCGAGATAGTGCCTATAGGCGTCATCGCCACACGCACTGCTTGATCAAAAAGCGCGCATCAACATCGCAGCAAGGACAATCCCATGCGTTATGCCCCCGTTCGCCAGCCTCGTATTGCCGACGTGCTGACCGAACGCCTCGAGAGCATGATTATCGAAGGCAGCCTGAAGCCCGGTGAGCGACTGCCTCCCGAGCGCACGCTCGCCGAGCAGTTCGCTGTATCGCGCCCCTCGGTGCGAGAAGCGATCCAGAAGTTGGCGGCCCGAGGCCTGTTAACCTCGCGCCAAGGCGGAGGCACTTACGTCTCCGAAGCCCTATCACGCGCTTGGTCCGACCCACTCAGCGAATTACTCGGCCGCCATAACGAGTTCAATCTCGACTTGCTGGAGTTTCGCGACGCACTGGAAGGCATCAGCGCCTATTACGCAGCGCTGCGCTCCACCCCTGCCGACAAGGAGATGCTGCGTCAGCGCTTCGAGGCATTGGAGCGCAGTTTCGAGGGACGAAACCCGGAGCTTGAGGCCAGGGCTGATGCCGGATTCCACCTCGCCATCGCCGAGGCTGCCCACAACGTGGTGCTACTGCACTCGATGCGCAGCCTGTTCCAGTTGCTGGAAAAGAGCATCGTGGCCAATTTGCGCCATCTGTTCGAGAAGCCGGAATCTCGTCCACGCTTGATTCAGCAGCATCGCGCGCTGTTCGAGGCCATCATGGAAGGGCGCGCCGAAGACGCACGCAACGCCGCGCACGAACATCTGGTTTTCGTTGAGGATTCCCTGCTGGAACTGGAGCGTGCTGAAACCCGCGCCCAACGTGCCTTGCGTCGTGCCCAGGCCATGCCGGATCGCTCATGAAGGCCACCCGTCTGCCGCACATTTGGCGTCTTGCTCTCGCGATAGTCCTGCCACTGGGGCTGATGCTATGTGTGTGGCAGGCGGTGGAGGTGGCGCGTAACCAGGGGATTGAGCGCCTGACTCACGAGGCAGATAACGAGCTACGCTTGACGGCCGCCAGTCTGCGCGGCCAGCTGAGCCGTCACGCCTATCTACCACGATTGGTCGCCGAGAATGATCAATTACGTGCCTTTCTCGATCATCCGGGTGACCCCAGCGCCGAAGTGGCACTCAATCAGCGTCTGGACCGCATGCGGGCGCTCGCTGGCGTATCGGACCTCTATCTGGTGGACGATCGCGGCACCACAATTGCCGCCAGCAACTGGCGCTCGCCTTCCACCTTCATCGGTCAGAATTATCGTTTCCGTCCTTACTGGAAAGACGCCATCGGCGGTGGCGAAGGCCGCTTCTATGGACTCGGCACCAGCTCGGGTGAGCGTGGTTACTTCTTCAGTGCATCGGTCATCAGTCCTTCTGGCCGTCGCGGAGTCGTGGTGGTCAAGGTACAAATCGCCGACCTGGAAGCCAGCTGGCTGGACCAGAATGCCGACATCATGGTCACTGACCCACATGGCGTCATCTTCATCGCCAGCCAACCGTCCATGGTGCTGCATACGTTGGACCCTCTTAGCGAAGCAACGCGCAATCGCCTGCTCGACACCCAGCGCTACGCCAATCAACGCCTGCTCCCCTTGCGCCTCTATCATCGTGAAGCTCTGCCACAGACACTCGAGCGCTTGAATGTCGAGTCTCCGAGTGAGGCTAATGATGACGGCGGTGCTATCACTGAGGTTCGCAATAGCGCCGGTGACAGTTCTCATGACAGCGCTTATGACAGCCCCGCCGAGCTGCTGCAGCTAACCCCGGGCGATCTCTGGCGGCATGCCTGGCTGAGTCTGTCGCGCCCGTTGCCGGATATCGGCTGGCGCCTGCATGTGCTCAAGCCTCTCGCCCCGTTACGCGGGGGTATCTGGCAAGCCGCAGGACTAGCGGCGGGGGTCTACGCCTTACTGTGCCTTTTAGCCGGGCTGGGCTGGCAGCGTTTACGTATCCTTCGCGAGCGACAACTGTTTGCGAAGCGTGAACGTCTGAGTCTCGCCGCAAGCCAACAACGCGTACGTGGCATCATCGACCGCACTCGCGCGGGACTGTGCATTCTCGATGAGCACACGCGTCTGGTGTATCTCAATCCCACGGCGGTTGAGCTATTCGGCGCAGCCCTGAGCAGCGCGCATCCTCCCAGTGCACGTGAAGGGCGTGATCTGCGCGAACTATTTCTGCCCGCCGAGCGCCAGCAACTCGACTCCCTGACCCGCCCACACGCCATCGGGCCATTAGAGCTACATGGCCTACGTGGCGGGATGGCAATCCCGCTGGAGCTATCCTGCTCACCACTGCAAAGCCCCAATGGTGCACGCTGGCTGGTCACGGTCTTCGATGTCAGCGAACGGCGGGCGCAGGCCGAGGCCCTCGCCCAGGCGCGCGATGCCTTTGAGCAACGCGTAGTCGAGCGCACCCGTGACCTCGCCGCCAGCAATGCGCGCCTGAGTGGTGAGGTGGAGGAGCGTACGCGTGCCGAGCGTGAACTGCGCACCACCCGTGATGAGCTGATTCAAACCGCCAAACTGGCAGTACTGGGTGAGCTGGCAGCAGGCATCAATCATGAACTCAATCAGCCACTGGCCGCTATCCGTGCCTATGCCGAGAATGCCACTGCCTTCCTTGCCCGTGGCCAGCATCAACAGGTCGATGCCAATCTGGCGCAGATTACCGAGCTGACCCAGCGCATGGGCGAGATCAGCGCTCAGCTGCGTCAGTTCTCACGCAAGAGCGGAGACCGCCTCGAAGCCGTCGATCTCGCCACCAGTCTCAACTACGCCTTGCGCTTGCTTCACGCGCGCAGCGACATGCTGGGCGTGGTGGTCGAGCTGCAACAGGATGGCCGACCGTTGGATGAGCAGACACCGCCACTCGCGAGTGTGCGTGCTGAGCCCGTCAGACTGGAGCAGGTATTGGTCAATCTGGTCGGTAATGCGTTGGATGCGCTGGCCGGCATGCCAGCCACCTTCCGCCAGCCTCGCATCACCATCACGCTGAGCGAGCAGCAGATGGCGCCCAACGCCTCCCCTCAGATCGTACTGGAAGTACATGACAACGGTCCCGGGCTCGCACCGGCGCAACTCGCGCGTGTCTTCGAGCCTTTCTACACCCAACGCGCCGACGGCCAAGGACTGGGGCTGGGCTTGTCGATCAGTGCTCGTATCGTCAATGACCTCGGGGGCATGCTGGAGGCACATCCTTCACCGCTGGGCGGCGCACTCTTCCGGCTGACACTGCCGGCTGCCCTTCCCGCCATGACAGCATCGCTATCGCCTACTCTCCCCCCAACACCACAGGAGTCGACATGAGCCCATCACCCGCGCACACCAACGATGCCATGGCCTCATCCGCCGTCATGCAGGTGCTGGTGATTGATGACGAACCGTCTCTACGTGACAGCCTGAGCCAGAGTCTGATGCTGGCCGACTACACCACCCTGCCACTGGCGAGCGCCGAGCAGGCTCTCGAGTTGCTCCGCCGCGACACGCCCTTTTACGGCGTGGTAATTACCGATATCCGCATGCCGGGCATGGACGGCCTGAGTCTGTTGCGTGCTGCGCGTGAGCTGGATGACGAGCTACCGGTGATCGTGATGACCGGCCACGGCGACATCGATACCGCGGTTGCCGCGATGCAGGCCGGCGCCTGGGACTTCATCGAAAAGCCTTTCGATCGAGAGCGCCTGCTGGATGGAGTACGCCGTGCAGTCGCTGCCCGCAGACTGGCGCTGGAGAATCGCTCGCTACGCGAACAGTTGGAGACTCAGCGTAATAGCGCTGGGCCACGGCTGGTGGGCAGCAGTGAAGTGATTCAGCGCTTGGATGCTCAGGTGTCACGACTAGCACGCGTGGATGCCGATACGCTGCTGTTTGGCGAAACCGGTGCCGGCAAGGACCGCGTCGCCCGCTGCCTGCACGAACGCAGTGCCCGCGCCAGCAGGCCCTTCGTGGCGCTCAACTGCGGCGGCATGCCAGAGACATTGATCGAGTCGGAGCTGTTCGGCCATGAGAAAGGCGCATTTACCGGTGCCAGCGCACGTCGCATCGGCAAGCTGGAACACGCCGACGGTGGCACCCTGTTTCTCGACGAGATTGAATCGATGCCGTTGTCACTGCAGATCAAGCTGCTGCGTGTCCTGCAGGAGCGCAGTATCGAGCGACTGGGCAGCAATACACCGCACCCGATCGACATTCGCGTAATCGCCGCGACCAAGCGTGATTTGCGTGAGGCCGCCAGCGCCGGTGAATTCCGCGAAGACCTCTACTATCGACTCAATGTCGTCACGCTCTATCTACCGCCCTTGCGTGAACACGCAGAAGACATCCTGCAACTGTTTCGCCACTTCGCGATTCTCGCCAGTGAGCGCACCAGCCTGGAAGTCCCACCCTTGGACGCCACGACACTCCAGGCACTGTTGGCTCACGACTGGCCAGGTAATGTGCGCGAATTGCGCAACTGCGCCGAACGTCATGTGCTGCTCGGCGGACTGGAGGGCAATATCGGTGACAGCATGGCGGAGGGACGCCCCTTGGGCCGCTCGCTAGACCGAGCCACCGAGGAGGTGCCCGCCTCATTGGAAGGCAGCATGACGGCTGCGACTCAAGGCCAGCCCCTGCCAGTACGCATGGAAGCCTTTGAGGCAGCGCTGATTTGTGAGGCACTGGCGGCCTGTCAGGGTCAGGTGGTGATGGTCTGCGAACAGTTGGGCCTGCCGCGCAAGACACTCTACGACAAGCTCAAGAAACATGGCTTGAGTGCCGAACCTTATCGTCGCTAGGCTCCACCGATATCACATGCCGCCAAGCTGGAAAACAACAGCCCTTAGATACCGGCCATCAGACGAGACAAACCAGCACCAAAGATAGATAGCGGCACTTGCAGGTGCAGGATATCCACCAGCACCTGCAATGGTGGCAGCCACGGACTCATCGCACCGATCACTATCACCATCGCCAACGAGTTGCCTGGCTGGCGATAATCGAACAGCTTGAAGGCGGTGCCGAAGCTCTTCTTGAGACGCGCCCCCACCATGTCGACGCTATACATCTCGTCGAGCAGCAGGTGAATCATTGCACCGAACAATAGCGCCGCGCCCTGCCACCATGCCTGCTCTTCACTCTGACCGAGCAGATGCAAACTCGCCGCCGTCACGCCCAGTGCACACAGCAGCGACGCCAACAGCGAGTGCCAGATACCGCGATGAACGGTAAAGCGCTTGAAGATCGCGCTGGCGACATAACGCACGCCCATGTAGGTACCGCCGCCCGCCATCAGCAAGGGGCCAGCCAGCAGACGGTCTTGCAGCAATAGCACACAGGCCATGGTGGCCAGCACCGCAAACAGAGTAAACAGGATGCGAATGGCACGCGAGTTGTCGGAATCAATATCCGGCAGAATGCCGCCGAAGGTCGTCAGACCGGCCAGCGGAATGCCATCGACCAGCGACCAGAGGCCGCCCTGCCAACCAGCAGCCGCCACGATGCCGCCCGCAAAGGCAGCAACGGTAATATGGGTACGAAAATTGGCCATGAGATACGGGTCGCGAGCCCTCGCCAAGGTCACTGGACCAGCCACCACGTGCAGGCACTGGATATATGTCCAGATTATGACGCAGTCATTTCATGAAAAACAATGGCTTGTAGGATAATCAACGTTGAGATGACTCCTCCCGCCTCGCGCTCTAGTCTCTTATGGCCCAGATATATACCTGTAAACGCACACTCCCCCGTCAGCGCGAGCCAACGGGGGAGTGTGCGTTTACAGGCCAGGCGAGCCGCCTGACGAGGTCTCCGGACTAACACCAGAACCTCGTGCCGTGAGCTACTCGGGATAGCCTTCGGCCAGATGCTGATCCTTCAGCTTGACGTAGTTCACTGCCGAATAGGCGAAGAACTCACGTTCACTTTCCTTGATGGGACGCAATGCCCGCGCGGGATTACCGGCGTAGACATGCCCGCCCTCCAGACGCTTGCCCGGCGGCACCAGCGCGCCAGCCGCGATGATGACTTCATCTTCCACTACCACACCATCCATCACGATAGCGCCCATGCCGATCAGCACACGGTCGTGGATGGTGCAGCCATGCAGCACGGCCTTGTGACCAATCGTCACGTCATCTCCGATTTCCAGCGGATAGCCGCCCGGATTGAAATCACTGGCGTGGGTGATGTGCAGCACCGCGCCGTCCTGCACGCTGGTACGCGCGCCAATACGGATACGGTGCATGTCGCCACGAATCACGACCAGCGGCCATACCGAACTGTCATCGCCGAGCGCAACATCGCCCAACACCACACTGGTGGGGTCGATGAAAACCCGTTCGCCAAGACGCGGCGTCAAGCCCTTGAAGGATCGAATGCTCATGCTTTACCTCCTGATTTAGGCGCCCAGACTACTGCCAGAAAGCGCTTGGCGCCAATCCCGTGCTTCAGCGATCACTTGAGGAAGCTCCATGCCAGCACGACCAGCACCAGCGGAATCGAGACCCAGCGCAATACTCCCCGCCAGACGCGGAAGAAGCGCCGCGACGTCCCCAGCCCCGCCAGTGCCAGATGCTGCGGCATCACCCAAGCCGCGAAGATCGCGATCAACAGCCCGCCGACCGGCAGAAAGAAGTCAGGCGGAATCGTCGTCACCAGGTCAAAGAAGTTCATCTCACCTAGCACATGCACGTCCTTCAGGCTGGAGAATGACAATACGGACAACAGCCCCGCTGCCCACACACAGATACCCACGACCAGCGCCGCACGACGACGTGTCAGTCCCCAGCCTTCCAGCACCTCGACGATGGGCTCGGCGATATTGATTGAGCTGGTCCAGGTCGCCAGCAACAGCAGCAGGAAGAATAACGACAACAGCAGTGCGCCACCGGGCAGGTTGGCAAAGGCGATCGGCAAACTGACGAACATCAAGCCGGGGCCAGACGCGGGGTCCATACCCTGACTGAAAACGGCGGCAAAGATGGCGATACCCGCCAGCAGTGCCACGCCGATATCCAGTGCTGCAACCGCCACAGCGGCTGTCGGTAGGCTCTGGCGCTCCGGCATATAAGCACCATATGCCATCAGTGCGCAGGCACCGACGGCCAGCGTGAAGAAGGCATGCCCCATCGCATTGAGCACCACATCCAGCGTAATCGCCTCCGGGTTGGGCATGAACAGCCAGCTGAGCGCAGGGCCAAAGCCGGGCGTGCTGACGCTGTAACCTGCCAACGCCAGCAACAGCACGTAGAGCATCGGCATCATCAGGTTGTTGAGGCGTTCAAGCCCGGAGGAGATACCCGCCGCAACCACGCTCATGGTCATCAACATGAACAGGGTGTGGTTGAAGGTCATCGAAATCGGATCATCAAGGAAGCCATTGAACGCCGCGCCGACCTGCGGCGGCGTCATGCCACTGAAATCGCCCTTGAGTGAATCCACCAGATATTCGATCGACCAGCCCGACACCACCGAATAGAACGACAGGATGAAAAACATGGTGAGCGCGCCGAATAGCCCCAACCAACGCCAATGAGGTGAGCTGCCGCCCGCAGTGGCCAGATAGGCCAGCGCCTGCATCGGCCCACGGCGTCCGGCACGCCCGATCATGATTTCAGCCATCATCACCGGCAGCCCCAGCAATACGACGAAGCCAATGTAGAGCAACAAAAACGCCGAGCCGCCGTTCTCGCCGGTCATGTAAGGGAAACGCCAGATGTTGCCCAACCCGACGGCGGCGCCGGTCACTGCCAGAATGAAGGCCCGGCGGCTGCCCCAGCGTTCGGTGGTTTCGCTCATGTCTGCTCTCGTGGTCAAGGGACGGTGATGAAGAGGTGTGATCCAGTAACAATGATCAAGGGCTGCAAGATAGCAGCCGCGCGGGTCAGGGCCAATGCGACGCGTACGTCTGAGCGATGCTCATGCCAACGCTCATGCCAGTCACTCTCAGGCGCCCCTATCACGTCGATAGATTGAATAACGCGCGCATAGGCCTCACATTCAGGGTATCCCCGCGGCAACGGTGGTCATGTTTTCAAATGCACATCAGTGCATGGCACTTTTTTATCTCTCCCCGCTGCCGCTCATCTGAATAGCGTGAGGTATCGCATGTCGATCAATCCCCTGCTGGAACACAACACTCTGCCGCCCTTTGATAGCCTGAAGGCCGAGCACGTCGAGTCCGCGATCAGCGAGCTGCTGGAGCATAACCAGCAGGAGATGGAGCGTCTGATCGACGCCACGCGCGACGATACGCGCTGGGACAACTTCGCGGCGCCATTGGAAGCTCTAGGTGATCGCCTCAGTCAGGCGTGGTCGCCAGTCTCGCACCTCAATTCGACCATGAATTCACCTGAGCTGCGTGAAGCCTATCAAGCCTGTCTCGCCAAGCTGTCGGCCTACTCCACCTGGGTCGGTCAGAACAGTGATCTGGCAGCGGCGTATCAGCGTCTGGCAGACAGCAGCGAGTTCTCGACTCTCGATGAAGCGCAACAGAAGGCGATCACCAACAGCCTGCGCGACTTCCGTCTCGCCGGTGTCGATCTGCCGGACGACAAGAAGCAGCGTTATGGCGAGATCCAGGCGCGCCTGTCGGAGCTGTCCAACACCTTCTCCAACCATGTGCTGGATGCCACCCAGGCTTGGCACAAGGATGTCGAGGAAGAGGCGCTGACGGGCGTGCCGGAAAGCGGCCTCGCGGCGCTCAAGGCCAACGCTGAAGCGAAAGGGCTGGAAGGCTATCGTATCACTCTCGACTTCCCGAGCTTCTTCCCCGTGCTCAGCTACGCCGACAATCGCGAGCTGCGCGAAGAGGTCTATACCGCCTTCGTGACACGTGCCTCCGACAAGGGACCGCAGTCGGGTGATTACGATAACGGCCCGGTGATCGAAGAGATTCTGGCACTGCGTCAGGAGCTGGCAGGACTGATCGGCTTTGACGACTATGCTGCCCTGTCGCTGGCGACCAAGATGGCGGACTCGCCGGCTCAGGTCATCGCCTTCCTTGATGATCTGGCGACCCGAGCGGTGCCGCAAGCGCGTGAAGAATTCAACGAGCTGGCCGCCTACGCCACCGAGAGTCTCGGTATTGATGACCTGCAGCCGTGGGATGTCGGTTTTGCCAGCGAGAAACTGCGCGAATCACGCTACGCAATCAACCAAGAACAGCTACGCCCTTACTTCCCGGCGCCGCAAGCCATCGATGGCCTGTTTGAAGTGGTCAATCGCCTCTACGGCATTACATTCAAGCAGCGCGACGTATCGGTATGGCACGCAGACGTGAGCTACTACGAAGTGCTGGAAGATGGCGCGCCGATCGCCGGTTTCTATCTCGATCTCTATTCACGCGAAGGCAAGCGTGGCGGTGCGTGGATGGACGAGTGCCGCGTACGTCGCCGCCGTGAAGATGGCAGCCTGCAGTTACCGGTCGCCTACCTGACCTGCAACTTCACCCGTCCGGTGGGCGAGCGTCCGGCACTGCTGACGCACGATGAAGTAGTCACGCTGTTCCACGAATTCGGCCACGGTCTGCACCACATGCTGACCCGTCAGGAAGTCGCCGAAGTCTCCGGCATCAATGGCGTGGCGTGGGACGCCGTCGAGCTGCCTAGCCAGTTCATGGAAAACTTCTGCTACGAACGTGAAGGCCTTGACCTGATCGCGCGTCACGTCGATACCGGCGACCGCCTGCCGGATGACCTGCTCGAACGCCTGCAGGCTGCACGTAACTTCCAGGCCGCGATGACCATGGTTCGCCAGCTGGAGTTCTCGCTGTTCGACTTCCGCCTGCACCACGAACTCGACAAGCCGTCCGCGACAGAAGTTCAGGCACTGCTCGACGAAGTTCGCGGCAAGGTTGCCGTAGTGCCGCACGTCGATTTCAACCGCTTCCAGAATGGCTTCAGCCATATCTTTGCTGGCGGCTACGCGGCGGGCTACTACAGCTACAAATGGGCAGAAGTCCTGTCAGCCGATGTCTTCAGCGCCTTTGAGGAAAGCGCCGTCTTCGATACGGCAACAGGCCTGCGCTTCCGGGAAGAAGTCCTGGCACGCGGTGGCTCACGTGATGCCGCCGAGCTGTTCCGTGCCTTCCGTGGCCGTGATCCGCAGGTCGATGCTCTGCTGCGTCACTCTGGTATCGGTGCGCAAGCGGCCTGATCAAGAGCCATGCACCCGCCAGTACGTCTACACGCCCCTGACCTTTATCGGTCGGGGGCGTATCATATGGGGCATTGAATACCCTGTCCGATCCTGACCATCCGTATGATCTGCCCGCCAGCCTCGTACCTGCCTGAGGTTGATCCAGAGCTGACTGATACTGGCCCGACTGACACTGACCTGACTAAATAGGAGGCTCCATGTCTGCCATCAAGCGCTTCATCGCTGGCGCCGTCTGCCCGCGCTGCGGAGAAATGGACCGCCTGCGCACCTGGGAGCAGCACGACACGCGTTACCGTGACTGCGTATCCTGTGACTTCTTCGAACAGCAGGCCATAGAGGAACCGCCAACGCTGGCCGAGATCGCCACACGGGTCAATGCGCCGCGCGAGGCACCGGCAGTCGGCGAGGTTCAGCCGGTCAGAATCCTCGACCCCGGTAAACGTCACTGATGCCTGAATGGATAAGCTGTCGCTGATAATGAACCATGAAAAAGCCCCGCCAGCTGGCGGGGCTTTTTCATGTCATATCAATCACGTGCCGATAGGTATCATTTCTCGGCACGAGCCAATCAAGCAAAGTGCTATTGGATCACACCGCAGGCAACACGCGAGCCACCACCCCCAAGCTTGGGCGTATCGGTGTAGTTGTCACCACCGGAGTGAATCATCAGCGCATGGCCGCTGAGGTCACTTTCCTCAAGACGCGGTGCCAACACTGGCAGTGAAATCTTGCCATCGGCATCGACGCTCAGCGCCGGGAGATCCCCGAGATGGCCATCGCCATACGGCCCTTGGTGAGTCTCTGTGCCTTCCGGGTCGAAGTGGCTGCCGGCTGCGGCTGCAGCAACGGTTTCACCATCCTTCTCGGCAGGCTCACAACTAGCCTTGGCATGCAGGTGGAAGCCGTGAATACCGCTCTCCAGACCCTCGACCTTCGGTGTCAGTAACAGTCCATTCTGAGTATCTTCGGCCATGATGCTCCCCACGGCCTCGCCGATACCCTCAGCATTCACACGATGCATCTCGATCTCGGTAGATGCCTGAGCCGCACCACTGGCCAGGCATGTACCCAGAGCAAGTGCAGCACATGTTTTCAGCAAGGGACGCTGTGTCATGATGTTCATAAGCAATCTCTCCAGCACGTAGGCCGACACCCGAATGTGAGATCAAAGCTCGATACTGGATGTCGAAGTGGTGAGTGGTCGGTGCTACTCATCACAACCTCGGGGCCTGAGCCAACATGTTCAATGCTTACGAGAAAAGAAATCCCGTTGCGAAACGCACCCCCCCCCCACCAGAAGCTGGCAAGGGCGTGTTATCAAAGGCTTTTCGGCACGACGCGCCAGATCATGGTTATCGTCATGATCAGCGGATAATCATGCGCTGGTGATGCCCAGATTCCTGAGGACATTGAGGCTCGGCTCAGCCTGATTGAGCGTATAGAAATGCAGGCCCGGCGCACCGCCATCCAGCAGGCGCTCGCTCATGCGTGAGATCACCTCGGTGCCAAATTTCTGGATGCTCTCGCTGTCATCGCCGTAGCTCTCAAGCTGCTTGCGAACCCAACGCGGAATATCCGCACCGCAGGAGTCGGAGAAACGCGCCAGCTTGGTGTAGTTGGTGATCGGCATGATGCCTGGAATGATCGGCTGCTCGATGCCAATGGCCCGCGCACGCTCCACGAAATGGAAATAGGCATCGGCAGTGAAGAAGTACTGAGTGATGGCGATGTTGGCCCCCGCATTCATCTTGCGAGCGAAGTTCTCGAGATCACGCTGATAGTTGTCCGCCTGTGGATGACATTCCGGATAGGCAGCCACGGCTATCTCAAAATGATCGCCGGTCTCTTCACGCACGAATTCGACCAGCTCGTTGGCATAGCGCAGCTCACTACGTGCGCCCATACCAGACGGCAGGTCACCGCGCAGAGCAACCAAACGCTTGACGCCCCGCTCGCGATATTCGCTCAGAATTTCGCGCAGCTCACCACGATCACTCCCTATGCAAGACAGGTGCGGAGCGGTGCAGACACCACTGCTGCTGACCGCATTGACGGTATTGAAGGTACGTTTACGGGTGGAGCCACCGGCACCGTAGGTCACGGAGAAGAATGTCGGGTCGATGACTGCCAGACGATCGCGGACATCCATCAACTTCTCGTGCCCCACCTCGGTATTCGGTGGGAAAAATTCGAAGCTGATACCTAATGGATGCTCGCTTGCGCTCATGGGATAACCCTCTGTGGTCAATCGTGTCCAGCATTGATGTTTTTTCGCCGCACACTTCAAGGTGTGCGTGCTACAGCATGCATTGCATTCTGAACTGAGCCGCGAGTCTCGGCTAATGAAAGGTTTTCGCCTCAACATCAATATCATTCATATAAGAATCTTCTTTCTTATAACCATAATCTTTCACGTATCGAAGTATTCTCACCAGAGGCTCTAGCACGAGACTTGCGTGTTGATTGTCATCATTCACTGGATGACGCCGGCACATGTCGCGCGGCATGATGAGAATAGCCAACAACATTCACAAGGACAGGTGATGGACCATATCGATCTACAGCAGCCCCTCTGGATGCTGATTACCTTTGTTGCCATTGGCTGGCTATGCGCACGCCGACTCGCGATTGACCCGCGCCCTATCGCTACCCTGCTTATCTACGTGATTGCACCACTGACCTTCTTTCGTGGACTCGTACTCGGTGAGCCATCGCTCAGTGATCTCGGTCTGACACTCGGCCTGTTCACGATCTCAAGCGTGCTCTGCCTACTGACCCGACCGCTGGCGGCGATGTTCTTCCCACCACAGGAAGCGGCGCTATTGGCCTTCTCTGCCGGCACCGGCAATACCGGTTACTTTGGCCTACCTGTCGCCATGCTGCTGCTGCCGCCAGAAGGCGTGACCCAGTATCTCTTCTGTTTGCTGGGCATCACGCTCTATGAATTCACGCTGGGTTTCTACGTCAGTGCGCGTGGACAATTCTCGATGCGCGAAAGTCTGACCAAGATCGTGCGTCTACCGCTGATCTACGCCTTCCTCGCCGCCCTGTTGGTCAGCACGCTGGGGATTGGCATTCCGGACGCCGTGCTGGAGGGGCTGAACTACTTCAAGTACAGCTACACGGTACTGGGCATGATGATCATCGGCATGACACTCGGCGGCATCAGCCTGCGCGAGGTAGACCCGCGCTTCATTCTTGCGGCTTCGGCGCTGCGCTTCGTGATGTGGCCACTGCTGAGTCTGGGCAGCGTGATGCTACTGGGTAGCCTGACGACGCTCGACCCTGTACTGGCACAGGCACTGCTACTGCTGGGCGTGGTACCCATGGCCGCCAACGTCGTGGTGCTGGCCATCGAACTGAATATCCAACCGGCCAAGGGCGCCATCGCAGTGATGCTGACCACGCTGGCCGCCCCGCTGGTTATCCCACTATATCTCTCGTGGATGCTGGCGATCAGCGGGCTGGGCTAGAAAATACGGGAGAAATGGGCTCAAGCCCCCGTCATCTCCGGGGGCTTGCATGCCATGACAGGCTGCTGAATGGCCGGGTCTATCACGGCCTGGCGTGACATCACGAAGCGTGGCGCGCTTTCAATGATCTGTCCCTGCCAATCAATCAGATGCAAGGCACCGTCCGCATCCTCAGCCAGTGCGGTGCAATGCTCGACCCAGTCACCGTCGTTGCAGTAGAGCACACCATCCTCAACCCGAAACCCTGCCTGATGAATATGTCCACCGATATAGCCATCGAGACCCTCAAGACGTGCCTGGCGCATGGCCGCTTCCTCGAACTGTGCGACATAACGCTGCGCCGTCCCACTACGACGCTTGAGTGCGCTGGCGAGCGACCAGTAAGGCAGCCCAAGCAGTGAGCGGCCACGATTGCACCAGCGGTTGAGTGACAAGATGAAGCCGTGCATGCCATCACCCAATGTGAGCAACCACGGTGCGATGCGCACATGGGTATCAAACTCGTCGCCATGTGAGACCAACAGACGACGACCGCTAGCAGTGACATGAATCGCGCGGCGCTCGATGCTCACGTTATGCAGCTTCACGCCACAGAGCCGACGAAACGATGCATCGTGATTGCCGGGAATATAGATCACCTCACAGCCGCTACGCGCCAAGCGCAGCACACGGGCTACCAGTGCCTGCTGATCCTTGTCGAGCACGGCGCGCTTGCGCATCGCCAGTAAATCAACGATATCGCCCACCAGATAGAGTCGCTCAGGGCGCACGCGACGCAGCAACTTGGAAAGCAGCGCTGCCTGACAATCCGGGGTGCCTAGATGTAGATCAGAAATAAACAGAGTACGAACCTGCCCGAGAGAGGCAGCTCCAGAACAGGAATCATCTTGAGAGGGAAAGCGCGGCGCGGTCATGTCTGTCACCTCTGAACCAATGAATGCGGCCAGAAGGGCCACACCGAGATAGCGTGACATGGGCTAGTGACATGAACGTAACAAGCAGATGAACACGCGGTGACAACTGCCATGCATCCAAAGGATATCGAGGTAGCTCAGGCCTGACGATCACTCAGGCCCGCCGCGGCACGGCGACGCGCGCGCTTCTGGCGATACATGCGGTCATCGGCGATCTGGATCAGATCATCCACGTCCACATCGCTCTGCAGTACAGGGTCATGAGTTACGCGCCCGATGCTGATATCAACCGGGAAGGCGATTCCCTCTCGCAGACGGCGCTCCTGCAAGCGGCGCATCAACTGAGTTGCTGCCTGCTGACTGGCCATGTCACAAGCGCCCGGCAGTACGACCAGAAACTCATCACCACCCAATCGGCACGCCATACCCTGATCCCCCGCCGCCTGTGCCACACCCTCAGCGACCAGCTGAATCAAGTGGTCGCCCTCGGCATGTCCAAAGCTATCGTTGACGTGCTTGAGCCGATCAACATCCACAAACAGAATTGACAGGCAGCGGCGCACACGCGTGCTATCCAACAGCACCTGCTCGAAGAACTCGAGACCAAAACGTCGATTCGGCAGACTGGTGAGCAGGTCGTGATTAGCGCGGTATTCAAGCTCGTGCTGTTGCGTCAGCAGTTGCTGGTTGACGCGATTCAGCTCGGTGTTGCGTCCTTCCAGTGCCAATCGCAGCATGACCGTACGCTGAAACGTGGAGAAACGTGCATGCGCAAGCGCCGGTGCGATACACAGCGTCGTCATCAGATAGGCACCGCCAGCCCCGACCAAGTCGGTCAACTGCAGGGGGCTTAGCCAGGTGAAGATGGGGATATAGAACACAATCAAGGGCAGACTACTGGCGAGCTGATAGCGCCAGCCCCATACCAGCCAAGCTGGCATGGCAATCAACATACAGGTCGCAAAACTCAGGTTCCACAGCGATAGCGCGATGACGTTATCAATCATCGCAGCACCAAAACAGAAGAAGAGATTGCTCGCTATCGCCCCGAACAGCACGATGCCATTAGGATTCTGCGGATTCCTGCGCAACAGGAAAACACACAGCAAACAGATTCCGATCAGCAGGAAGCGCCCTGCCCATAATAGCTGCCAAGCGTTCGGCACCTCGAAGTAATCGAAGAGCAGAAAGCAGGATAGTCCGGCAATCGCGAACATGACGAACGTGTAATTTAGCCGAGCACAATACCGGCGAGACTCGCTATCAGAGCCAGGATTGCCTGGCGGCATGAGATGGTCATGAAAAGGCACGGCACACCCTCAGGCAATAACTAGCGTTCTCTAATGCTACACCCCACGCAGGAATGCCCCTATCTCGGTGTTGGCTGATTTGTTAACGCTACGCCAGAAGCTCTGAAGGCCAGAGATGAAAATCGTAACGCCTCAATGCGAAAGCGAGGTGTCATTCAGAGGCAGGGATGGCGCTGTGCCCCCAGAACATCTCTCCTCGTGACGAGGCTCTCAAAAACAGCCTTCTATCGAGGAGGAGTTCTGCCCGGAGCTACGCCAATGTCTGGCCCAAAAGGCCATCACATAACATGATGGCCATCTCATGCTTAATGAATCAAAGAAGAGCTGCTGGGCTTCTTGGCAGTCGTCTTTGCCGCTTTTTTCTCTTTTGCTGTTAAAAGGGGCTTCTTTTTAGTCGCTTTTTTACTGTCTTGACCTTTACTCATGACATTTTCCTTTTGAGGTAAATTCTAAGCTGAAGTCAGTGTTGGTCATTCTCATGCCGAGATGACGCACTAGCGCTACAGGCTGAAGCATAACGATTCAGTATGGCCCCCAAGATACGCAATTGATAGAAATAGATGATGTTGTCTGGAAAATAGAGTAATCCAGCACTATGGATATAAATAAAATATCCCATCTGACTTTTGACCATATTGAATTATAAACATTTTCCCATAGCGCTCATCATTATTTCATGGTTATAACCACATCAGATATTTCAAGATAATTTTCAAGGGGATTTATTATTGATAGAGCCATTCTACTGCTGGCGCTACTACATCAGTCCGGCCCCCCTTCACTCGGAGCCACATCAGAGCAAGATGCCGAGGGGGCTCCGTGCATCTGGATTAGCAGCGCTATACACCGCAACGCCCCGATACTCTTGTGGAAAGCATCGGGGCGTTGCGTTTTTCAGCCATGACTCAATTTTCAGCTATGACTTGGTTTTCAACTACAGCTCAATGCTTATCGTCTTGCGACTCCGTGTGGCATCGATCTCCGACCACCATCTTGACCAGTTTGCCGATGGTCAAACCCTGTACCAGAATCGAGAACAACACGATGATGTAAGTCGTCACCACCAGCGGCTCACGAAATTCGCCTTCGGGGATCGCCAGCGCCAGTGCTACCGAGATACCACCGCGTAGGCCACCCCAGGTCAGCACTCGCGTGGTGCCTTTACGGAAGGTGTACCAGCGGCGCAGAATTCGTAGTGGCACACCAATGATGACCAGACGAGACAGCAGGATGACAGCCACCAATGTCAGCGCGACCCCAATGGCAGTCAGGCTGATCGGCATCAGTACCAGCTCAAGACCAATCAATACGAACAGCACGGCATTGAGAATCTCGTCGACCAACTCCCAGAAGCCATCCAGATAGCGGCGCGTGTTATCCGACATCGCCCCAGCGCGGGCCATATTGCCAATGATAAGCCCTGCCACCACCATCGCGATGGGGCCAGAAACGTGTAGTGCCGAAGAGAGCGCGTACCCCCCGAGCACCAGTGCCAGGCTCAGCATCACCTCCACCTGATACTGATCAATGCTTCGCATCAGCTGATATACCAGTCCACCCAGTGCCAGTCCCATCAGAATACCGCCACCGGCCTCCTCAACGAATAGCAGACCCATGTGACCCAGATCAATCTCGCCATTACCGATAGAGGCCGTGCCGAGCAATGCAGTAAAGAGCACCACCGCCACGCCATCGTTGAACAGCGACTCACCGACGATACGAATCTCCATATCCGCCGGCGCCCCCGCACTGCGCATGATGCCGAGGACCGCGATGGGATCCGTTGGCGAAATGAGTGCACCAAAGACCAGGCAGTAAAGATAGGGAACTTCGATGCTCGCCCACTGAAACAGCCACCAGGCAGCTGACCCAATCACGATAGTCGAGACCAGCACGCCCAGCGTTGCGAGCAAGCCAATGGAGCGACGATAGGCTTTCAGCCGTGAGAGGTCGACATGCAATGCGCCGGCAAACAGCAGGAAAGACAACATGCCATCCATCAGCAAGCTATTGAAGTTGATGCGCGACAGCCAGTCTTCAGCGCTATCCGCGACGGCGGTAGTCATCGAGAAATGATCCAATCCGATCACACCCAGTGATAGCACCAGCCCGATAGCCATCACGCCGATGGTCGGCGGCAGTCGCAGCACCCGCTGGTTGAACCACATGCACACGGCAGTAATGGTAATGAACAGTGCGGCGAGATTAAGCATCTAAATACATTCCTTTATGGTGATGCTGCCAGCACACACAGCATGGTTCTTCCATGATACTGGGAAATGGGATCGTTCACTTATCGACTATTCCACGAGCGGAGAAATAGACCGCGTGATCTTAGCTTGGATGGACAAGTTACCAAAGGTCTCCAAAGCGATCTCGATGACATAAATAAAGACGTAGATCGAACTCAAGCTGATGATAGTCCGGCTCCATATAACAGCATAATTTATAGAATGCCTTATCATGTGCCTTTTCACGCAAATGCGCTAATTCATGCACGACGATCATTTTTAGCAGCGGTTCAGGAATACGTCGAAATAAAGAAGAGATGCGAATCTCATTCTTGGCCTTGAGTTTATTACCCTGCACTCGAGAGACAAACGTATGCAACCCCAACGCATTGTTGATGACATGAATCTTGTCATCGTAAATCACCTTGCTGATCGGCGCGGAGCTACGCATGTATTGGTTCTTCAAGGCCATCGTATACTCATACAGCGGGCGAGTGCCGTGGATGCCATGGATGCCATGGATGCCAGGGTATTTCTTCAAGAAAAAGTCAGCCGTCTTTTCTGCCTCCAGCAAATCTTGCGCTTGCTGCTGAAGCTGCGGGCTGTAGGCGTTGAGATAACGTAGCTCGGGCACCTTGTGACCACTCCTTTACATGTCATCGTATCTGTCGGGCATCACGACGCCAGAAACAGGAAAACCCGCCGAAGCGGGTTTTCCTTGAAACGCATCTGCCTCGCGAAAGGCCTCTCAACGTCACGGGCAGTGAAGCGCCCGTTGACCGGAGACGGCAGGACTTAGATGCCTGCAGCGGCTTTCAGTGCATCGGCACGATCAATCTTTTCCCACGGGAAGGCGGTGAAGGTTTCAGTCTTCTGCTCGCCATTCACGTCTGTCCAGCTGTAGCTGTGCTCGAACGGCTCACGACCGAAGTGACCGTAGGCTGCCGTCAATTGATACATCGGATGTGCCAGATCCAGCATGGTGGTGATGGCATACGGACGCAGATCAAAGTGCTCACGCACCAGCTCGACAATCTTGGTATCACTGATCTTGCCAGTGCCGAAAGTATTGATCGCGACAGAAGTCGGTTCAGCCACGCCGATAGCGTAGGAGACCTGAATCTCGCACTTTTCAGCGAGACCACTGGCGACAATGTTCTTGGCCACGTAGCGACCGGCATAAGCGGCGCTGCGATCGACCTTGGACGGGTCCTTGCCAGAGAAGGCACCACCACCGTGACGCGCCATGCCGCCATAGGTATCGACGATGATCTTGCGCCCCGTCAGGCCACAATCGCCCACCGGGCCACCGATGACGAAGTTGCCCGTCGGATTGATGTGATACTGAGTCGACTCAGTCAGCCACTCAGCCGGCAGCACTTGCTCGATGATCTCGCGCTTGACCATCGCACGCAGATCTTCCTGGGACACTTCCGGATCGTGCTGGGTAGAGAGCACCACCGCCTCGACGGAAATCGGCTTGCCGGCTTCGTCGTAACGGAAAGTGACCTGACTCTTCGCATCTGGGCGCAGCCACGGCAGCATGCCGTTCTTGCGTAGTTCAGCCTGACGCTCCACCAGACGATGGGCGTAGTGAATCGGCGCCGGCATGAAGGAGTCAGTTTCGTTGGTGGCATAGCCAAACATCAGCCCCTGATCACCCGCGCCCTGATCTTCTGGCTTGCTGCGGTCAACGCCTTGGGCGATGTCAACGCTCTGCTTGCCGATCAAATTCAGAACACCACAGGTCTCGCCGTCGAAGCCGACGTCGGAAGAGGTGTAGCCGATATCGGTAATGACACGACGTACCAGCTCCTCGAGATCGACCCACGCAGTGGTGGAGATCTCACCGGCCACGATAGCGACACCGGTTTTGACGAGCGTTTCACACGCGACACGTGCGTGCTTGTCGCGCGCGATGATGGCATCGAGCACGGCGTCGGAAATCTGATCAGCAATCTTGTCCGGATGACCTTCAGACACGGACTCAGATGTGAAGAGTGAGTATTCGCTCATTTGTCCTCGACCCTCTTTTCGGATGCGGGGATGATTCGGCCACTGACGGCAGACTGCGTTGACGACCGAGTAGAAACACGCTTGCGGCGCACGATAAGACTTGGCTCAGATGGCCAAGCCTCGGGGGGGCGAGTTTACACGCCACTTATGTGAGTGCCTAGCGTCATGGGCCACCGGCAATGGTCATATCGAGACCTTTTTGTGACAAGAGCGTTGCTCTGAGTAATAAGTGCGCTCAATAGAGAGCCATTGCCATGCTATACCAGAATCCCGTGTCGTAAAGCATGTCTCATCGTCCGCTCGCTGGTGTGGCATGATCGCTCCTGATACCTCTATATATCCTTATGGACCGCTACACTGGCGGAATGGGGTTTGCCGCGCCTTGCCATCTCGGTGACAATACTCGCTCGGAGATCACGCTCGGCACTTGTCCGCGCGTTACAAGGTTCACGCGACGCCTCTGTCTATATCAGCGCACAGTCCTTCACGACGCCATGCGCCACCAGCAGATCGCCGTGATTCATTGCCCCCACTCTTGACGCCCCGCAGGCGAGGAGCTACTGCATGCCTTCCCGTTTTGACCTGGCCAACGCCATCCGTGCACTTTCCATGGACGCCGTTCAGAAGGCCAAGTCTGGCCACCCCGGCGCCCCCATGGGCATGGCCGACATCGCTGAAGTGCTCTGGAACGATCACCTCAAGCACAACCCGGCCAACCCGAACTGGGCCGACCGTGACCGCTTCGTGCTGTCCAATGGCCACGGCTCCATGCTGCTCTACTCGCTGTTGCACCTCACGGGCTACCAGCTGAGCCTCGAAGACCTGCAAAACTTCCGTCAGCTGCACTCCAAGACCGCTGGTCATCCGGAATACGGCTATGCGCCGGGCATCGAGACCACCACTGGTCCGTTGGGGCAGGGTCTGGCCAATGCTGTCGGCATGGCGATCGCCGAGAAGACACTGGCGGCACAGTTCAATCGTCCAGGTCATAACGTCGTCGATCACACCACCTGGTGCTTCCTGGGCGACGGCTGCCTGATGGAAGGCATCTCTCACGAAGTCAGCTCGTTGGCGGGCACTCTGGGTCTGGGTAAGCTGATTGCACTGTATGACGACAACGGCATCTCAATCGATGGTGAAGTCGACGGCTGGTTCACCGACGATACCGCCAAGCGCTTTGAAGCGTACGGCTGGCACGTCGTGGCTAACGTCGACGGCCACAAGCCGGAAGAGATCAATGCCGCTATCGCGCTGGCCAAGAGCCACGACGACAAGCCGAGCCTGATCATCTGCAAGACCGTGATCGGCTTTGGCGCGCCGAACAAGGAAGGTACCGAGTCCTGCCACGGTGCTCCGCTGGGTGACGACGAAGTCGCGGCTACCCGCGAGAAGCTGGGCTGGAATCACGCGCCGTTCCACATTCCGGAAGACATCTACAAGGGATGGGATGCCAGCGAGCGCGGCACCAAGCTCGAGAGCGAGTGGGATATCCGCTTCGCCCGTTATCAGGAAGCGCACCCGGAATTGGCCGCCGAGTTCACTCGTCGCCTGGCTGGCAAGCTGCCGCACAACCTGACCAGCGAGAAGATGATTGAAGAAGCGCAGGCCGCAGGCGACAGCCCCGCGACCCGCAAGGCCTCCTTCGAGTGTCTGAACCAGCTGGGTCCGCAGTTGCCGGAACTGCTCGGCGGCAGCGCTGACCTTGCTCCGTCCAACCTGACCTTCTGGAAGGGCGCCAAGGCCATCACCCACGAAGATTTCAGTGGCAACTACCTGCACTACGGTGTGCGTGAGTTCGGCATGGGTGCGATCATGAATGGTGCTGGCCTGCACGGCGGCTTCATTCCCTACGGCGCCACCTTCCTGATCTTCATGGAATACATGCGCAATGCCGTACGCATGGCCGCCTTGATCGGCCAGCAGGCTATCTACGTCTTCACTCACGACTCCATCGGTCTGGGCGAAGACGGCCCGACACACCAGCCGATCGAACAGCTGACCAGTCTGCGCACCACGCCGAACCTCTCTACCTGGCGTCCGGCGGATGCCGTTGAGACCGCAGCAGCATGGGATGCTGCCATCAAGCGTCATGCAGGCCCGACTGCATTGATCCTGTCGCGTCAGAATTTGCCGCATCAGAACCGTGACAAGGCGCAACTGGCCAACATCAGCCGCGGTGGTTATGTGCTGAAGGATGCTGCCAATGGCCAGCCGGAACTGATTCTGATCGCGACCGGCTCTGAAGTCGGCCTGGCGATGGATGCTGCAGCCGAACTGGAAGCTTCCGGTCGTGCTGTTCGCGTCGTCTCCATGCCGGCTACCGATCTGTTCGATGCCCAGGACCTGGAATACCGCGAATCTGTACTGCCGTCTTCGGTTACTGCACGCGTGGCAATCGAAGCCGGTCACCGTGATTACTGGTTCAAGTATGTCGGCCTGAACGGCGATATCGTCGGCATGGAAACCTTCGGGGAATCCGCACCGGCCGGTGACCTGTTCAAGCACTTCGGCTTCACGGTCGAGAACGTGGTCGAGCGCGCCAGCAAGCTACTGGGCTGATGCCACAATAGAAAGTCAGCGCTAGAGAATGGGTGCTTGAAAATCAGTGCCAGCATCACAGCGCTATCGACGCCGCCGTCTCCCGAAAGGGGATGGCGGCGTTTTCGTGTTCATGGCATTTCTCCTATACATGGCAGCGTCATTCTTGCTCGCCACCCAACGGCGTCACTCACTGTCGCCTGTAGTCGACGCCTGATGATGACCCTCGCCCCCAGGTGACACGTGTCAACTTACGCTGACATGCACATCCCGCCATCTAACGTCGCGTCGCGTGCATTGCGACACTCGCCTCATCGACTACATAACTCGCCCTTATGCGTAGTCTGACTACGCGGCTCTAGACGAAAAAACTCCAAAATCAGTCGCTTGCGCCCCGCTAGCACATCCCGCCGACACGCTTGATGCGCTACCATGTCTGTCCACTGACGGGATGGTCACGAGATACTTTTGAGCAACAGCAGCCCCCAACACACACACACGGCCCTCGATGACTTGCTCGAGAACGCCGACCATGGCCGATCGCCCTTACGCGTCGCCATCAATGGTTATGGCCGTATCGGTCAGTGTGTGCTCAGGGCGTTGATCGAGCGCGATGCTCGCGGCGAGTCATTGCCGCTAGAGGTCGTGGCAATCAACGAGCTGTCGGATCTCGACACCATCACCTATCTGACTCGTTACGACACCACGCATGGCCGCTTCCCAGGCACTGTGGAACAGCGTGACGGCCAGCTGGTGGTCAACGGCCATGCCATTACTATCCTGTCCGAGGCTGATCCAGACTGCTTGCCATGGCGGGCACTCGGGATTGATCTGGTACTCGAGTGTTCAGGTAGCTTCAAGGACCGCGCCACCGCTGAGCGCCATCTGGCGGCGGGGGCAGGACGCCTGCTGTTCTCCCAGCCAGGCGATACCGACGCCGATGTGGACGCCACCATCGTGTGCGGCATCAACCAGTCCGCATTGTGCTCAGGATTGCGCATCGTTTCTGCCGCATCCTGTACCACCAACTGCTTGATCCCGGTATTGACCGTATTGGAGCAAGCCTTCGGGCTGGAACGTGGCGTGACGACGACCGTACACTCGGCGATGAATGATCAACCGGTGATCGATGCCTACCATCAGACTGACTTGCGTCTGACACGCTCCGCGATGGGCTCGATCGTGCCGGTCGACACTGGACTGGCCAAGGGCATCAATCGTTTGATGCCGCATCTGGAAGGCCGCTTCGAGTGCCTGCACCTGCGCGTGCCGACCATCAACGTCTCATGCATGGACATGTCGATTGAAGTGAAGCGTGATGTGACGAAGGAAGAGGTCAATGATCTGCTGCGTGCCGCCTGTACGGGTCACCTGCAGGGGCTGATGGGGCTGAGTGAAGAGCCAACGGCGTCCATCGACTTCAACCACGATCCGCGCTCGGGTATCGTGGACGCAACCCAGACCCGCGTTGCCGGTGATCGCCTGATCAAGTTGCTGTGCTGGTTCGACAACGAATGGGGCTTTGCCAATCGCATGCTGGACGTGGCCACTCACTGGCACGCCTGCGAGATGGCGCCCCAGTGCTCCGGCGATCCGGCGACGGGAGTTCTCCCCACTGATTCACGACCAAGGAACCCGTCATGAACGTGAAAACGATGACTGCCCTCGACCTGTCCGGAAAGCGCGTCCTGATCCGCGAAGATCTCAACGTGCCGGTCCGTGATGGCCAGGTGACCAGCGATGCACGTATCCGTGCCAGCCTGCCGACCATCAAGGCTGCTCGTGATGCTGGTGCGCGCGTCATGCTGATGAGTCACCTGGGGCGCCCGACGGAAGGCCAGCCAGAAGACCAGTTCTCACTGGCACCTGTCGCGACTCACCTGGGCGAACTGCTTGGCAGCCCGGTGCGTTTGATCAGTGACTATCTCGACAGTGCACCGGAAGTCGCTGACGGAGAAGTCGTACTACTGGAAAACGTGCGCTTCAATACTGGTGAGAAAAAGGACGAAGAATCTCTGTCGCGCGCCTATGCAGCGCTGTGCGACATCTACGTGATGGACGCCTTCGGCACCGCACACCGCGCGCAAGCCTCGACTCATGGCGTGGCACGCTTCGCGCCGGACGCCTGCGCTGGCCCGCTGTTGGCAGCAGAACTTGAAGCACTCGAAAAAGCCTTGGCTGCACCGCGCTCACCGATGGTCGCCATCGTGGGGGGCTCCAAGGTCTCGACCAAGCTTGAAGTCCTCAAGGCACTATCTGACAAGTGCCAGCAGCTGATTGTCGGTGGCGGCATTGCCAACACTTTCATCGCGGCAGCCGGTTACAACGTCGGCAAGTCACTCTATGAAGCTGACCTGCTCGACACCGCGCGTGCGCTGATGGACAAGGTGGAAATTCCGCTGCCGACAGATGTCGTGGTCGCCACCGAGTTCTCCGACAAGGCAGAAGCGATCGTGCGTGCCGTTTCTGACGTGCGTGACGATGAGATGATTCTCGATATCGGCCCTGAGACTGCCTCGCGCTTCGGCGCACTGCTCAAGGATGCTGGCACCATTTTATGGAACGGCCCGGTCGGCGTCTTCGAGATTGAGCAATTCGCCAACGGTACCGAGAAGCTGGCTTACGCCATCGCCGAGAGCGACGCCTTCTCGATTGCGGGCGGCGGTGACACGCTGGCGGCCATCGACAAGTACGACGTCGAGTCGCGTGTGTCCTACATTTCTACCGGTGGTGGTGCCTTCCTTGAGTACGTGGAAGGCAAAACCCTACCGGCTGTGGCGGCTCTGGAAGCCGCTGCACGCTAAACCCACCTGTGTCCTGACCGACGCGGGCATTAGAGATAAAGCAATAAGGTCGCTCTCCGCCACGGGCGGGGAGCACCCGACGCTCCTCCACTTAATTCCTCAAGAAGACAGGTGATGTCATGGCATTGATCAGCATGCGCCAGATGTTGGACCACGCAGCCGAGTACGGATACGGCATTCCGGCGTTCAACGTCAACAACCTCGAGCAGATGCGCGCCATCATGGAAGCTGCCGATCACACCGATTCTCCGGTGATCGTTCAAGCCTCCGCAGGTGCACGCAAATACGCTGGCGCGCCGTTCCTTCGCCACCTGATCCTGGCTGCCATCGAGGAATTCCCGCATATCCCGGTCGTCATGCACCAGGATCACGGCACCTCACCCGCGATCTGTCAGCGCTCCATCCAGCTGGGCTTCAGTTCAGTGATGATGGACGGCTCGCTGGGCGAAGATGGCAAGACCCCGACCAGCTACGAATATAACGTCGAAGTGACCCGTCGTACCGTCGAGATGGCTCACGCCTGTGGCGTGTCCGTCGAAGGCGAACTGGGTTGCCTCGGCTCGCTGGAAACCGGTATGGCCGGTGAAGAAGATGGCGTTGGTGCGGAAGGCGTCCTGGATCACGACCAGATGCTGACCGACCCGGAAGAAGCTGCCGACTTCGTCAAGAAGACTCACGTCGATGCACTGGCGATCGCTATCGGGACTTCTCACGGCGCCTACAAGTTCACCAAGCCGCCGACAGGTGACACCCTGTCCATCCAGCGCATCAAGGAAATTCACGCCCGCATCCCGGAGACACACCTGGTCATGCACGGTTCTTCCTCTGTGCCGCAGGACTGGCTGGAAATCATCAACGAATACGGCGGCAAGATTCCGGAAACCTACGGCGTGCCGGTCGACGAGATTGTCGAAGGCATCAAGCACGGCGTGCGCAAGATCAACGTCGATACCGATCTGCGTCTGGCCTCTACCGGTTCCATCCGTCGCTTCATGGCGCAGAACCCGTCTGAATTTGACCCGCGCAAGTATCTGAGTGCGTCAGTGAAGGCGATGCGCGATATCTGTATCGCACGCTATGAAGCCTTCGGTGCCGCCGGACACGGCAGCAAGATCAAGCCGATGAATCTCGAGCAGATGTTCGAGCGTTACGGTCGTGGCGAGCTGGACCCGAAGATCAACTGATCTTCCAGCACCCGCAGATGCAACACTGATACACATGAAGCACTGAAAAGGCGGCCCGAATGGGTCGCCTTTTTTTATCCTCGAATGTCTGAGTGGTTACGATCACACGAGGTCAGACACTCGCTGCCTCGCACGCGCGCAGGTATCCTTGTCTTGACGCCATACGGCATATACGCCGCGGGCTACTCTCTTAATTGTCGTTACATCAGGAGTCATCATGGCCTCGCTCAAGGACCAGCTATCCGGGCTTGTCTATTCCACCGAACATGGCGCAACCTGCCCTGAATGCCGGCGCGCCGAGGCAGAGTGCGAGTGTGCTGATCTGGCCGAGCGTGAACGGCTGGAGAATCTCGATGGTGTAGTGCGTATTCGCCGTGAAACCAGCGGCCGCAAGGGCAAGGGTGTCACCACCGTGACGGGAATTCCGCTCGCAGAGAAGGAACTCAAGTCCCTCGCCAAGACTCTCAAGCAACGATGCGGTACCGGCGGTAGCCTCAAGGACGGCATCGTGGAGATTCAAGGCGATCATCGCGATACGCTCAAGACCGAACTCACGCGACTGGGCTATACCGTCAAGTTAGCCGGCGGCTGAGCTGCACACGCCATCTTTCTCACGAGACTCAAAAGGGATTTACATGCCGCATTCAGACACACAACGTCTTTCACGCTCGGTCCGTAATGCCGCACCAACTCGCGCCATCAGCATTATCTCGGCGCGTGCGGTCACCCTCACGGCGCTGCTGGTCGGAGTATTGGGTCTGAGTGGCTGCATGACAGGCCCGGACTTCACGCAGCTGGAAGCACGTGTGGTGCCGCAGAAAACCTTCAGCGCACCAGCCGATGCCCAGCTTGAAGTGCGACTGGTGGATGTCTCCAAAGCAGACGCACCTGCCGGCCTGATTGCCAGCACGCGCTATGGTGGCCTGCGTCAGGGGCCTTTCCCGGTCAGCCTGCAGTACGATCGCAATGCCATCGAGGAAGGGCACCGCTATGCATTGCAGGCGGATGTACGCAGTGAGGGGCAGCTTTACTGGATCAACGACACGGCAGTCCCGGTACTGGGTGCCGACAGCACGTCAGAGCGCGAGGTCGAGATTCCCCTCGTGCCATTGCCACGCGCACTGGGGCATTGAGCCGTCCCTCTCCCTGCATTACCCGCTCTCTTCTTGCTAGATAGGACAACACCATGCAATGGCTGGAATATTTGCTCCCCGTCTTCTTCCTGACACCACTGGGCGCCATCGCGCTGGTGGTGCTGGGCATGCGCGGCCTGCATGAACGGCGTATCCAGTCACCGCTCACCCGCCGCCAGCTGCGTGAACCAGGCCAGAGCCTGCGCGACCGCCTGGATGATGCCTTCCAGGCGCTATTCCTCGATGGCGCGCTGGGGCCACTGATCACGCTCAGCCCGCTAGTCTATGGCATGGGGCGCATGGTGTTCGGCGAGCAACAGAACTGGCTGGAGTGGTCAGGCTACGGACTAGCCTGCGCACTGTTCGTGCTGATCTTTGCCCTGCGCCTGACGCGTCACTTCCAGCGTATCCGCAAGCTCAAGCTAGGTTTGGCCTGCGAGCTTTCCATCGGACAGGAACTGGACCAGCTGATACGTCCGGAACAGCTCACCAGTGTGGTCTATCACGATGTACCCGCCGATGGCTTCCATATTGATCATCTAGTGGTGACACCGGCCGGCGCTTACGCTATCCGCACCAAAGCCCGCTCACGGCCACTGGATGCCTTGGGTGCGATAAAGAATGAGGTCAAGCTGAAGGATGGCCGCCTGTACTTCCCGGGTAGCCGCGAGCGCAAGCCGCTACGCGAGACCCGTATCGCCCGCGATTGGACAGCCGCTTGGCTAAAGCGCGAGTGTGGGGTCGAGGTTCCGGTACATGGTGTGCTGGCACTGCCCGGTTGGCAGATCATCCCGCAAGGTGAACAGCGCAAGGGCGACCCTGATGTCGTCAATGGTGAGGGGCTGGCCGAGTGGCTGAACACTCATTGCATGGCGCCAGAAGCTGGCTGCCCGAAGCTAGATGAGCCGCTCAAGCAACGCATCAATGAGGCAATTCTCGATCGTGTTCAGGCCGAGCGACTCGCCAACATCTAGCCAAACAAGACAGCACCTGAAACAGCTTCGTCTTGATAGAAAAAGCCCTCGATGCTAATGCATCGAGGGCTTTTTAGGGTTCAGGGCAATATCAAGATAGCTCGCTTCCTCTTCCAGGTTTCGCCCTTAACTCCTGCTCTTCATCCTTGCTCCCAACCTTGGCCCGGCACATCCATTTTCAGCTAGCCGAATCGACCGCTGGCGAGTGCGCCTTGCGCTTGGCGGGCGCGACACTTTCGTCATCGCCGCCAGGCGTAGCGCCCCCAGCATCAATATCTACTGCCACTACATCATCGGGTAACTCCCAGCTTCCCTCTTCCGTCCAGGGGTCATCCTCGGGGAATTCGCCGATATGAATTTCATTGACGGTATATTCCGGCTGATAACGCAGGTCGTAATGCGCCGCGCGTACAAAGGAAATCATCAACAATACCGCGACCGGCAACAACGGTACGCCGCCGATGACAGAGGCCGTCTGCAAGGTATCCAACCCACCCAGGAACATCAGTACGATCGGCATGAACGACAACGCAAATGCCCAGAAAAGACGATTCCAGCGCATCGGTTCTTCGTCAATATCCTTCTGCACCACCGCCGCCAGAATGTAGGAGATGGAGTCGAAAGTCGTCGCAGTGAAGATCAGCGCCAATAGGGTGAACAGGAAGATCACTACCTGACTGAAAGGCAGGCTGCCCAACATGGCGAAAATGGCGGCTGTCGGTCCTTGCGTATTGAGCACATTGACCATGTCCAGCGTACCGGACAGCTGCAGATACAGGCCGTAATTACCCAGTACCATGAAGAAGAGGAAACAGCCCAGTGTGCCGAAGAACATCGAACCGGCCACCATGGTGCGCACGGTACGTCCGCGCGAGATACGCGCAATGAAGAGCCCCACACTAGGGGCAAACACGAGCCACCACGCCCAGTAGAAGATGGTCCAGTCTTGCGGGAAGTCCGTCTTCTCAAAACCATCGAACTGAGCGAAGGGCTCACTCCAGGTTGCCATGTGTACGATATTACCGAACATGCGGCCCAACGAATCCAGCCCGGTATTGGCCATGAAGAGTGTAGGGCCCGCGATAAAGATGAACAGCAGCAAGCTCGCCGCCAACCAGAAGTTGATGTCCGAGAGCAGCTTGATACCCTTCTTGAGACCAGCAAAGGCGCTATAACCAAATAACGCCGTACAGGCCAATAGCACGACGATCTGCGTCGTCAGGGTCTTGGGAACGCCAAATAACTCATGCACTCCCTCGTTGATCAATGGCGCAGCCAGCCCCAGTGCCGTGGCACCGCCACCCAGCATGCCAAAGATGAACAACACGTCGATCAACTTTCCCAGCCCGCCTGCTGCGAGTTTCTCACCCAGCACCGGCTGTAGCGCCTGGGAGATCTTGAGCACGTTCTGGTGACGCACATGGTAGAAATAAGCGATCGGCAAGGCAGGCACCAGATAGATAGCCCAGGCTAGCGGCCCCCAGTGGAAGATGCCGTAAGAGGTCGCCCAGCGCACCGCTTCGCTGCTTTTGGGCGCCACATGGAAGGGCGGTGCCTGATAGTAGTAGACCCACTCGATGGCACCCCAATAGAGAATACCGGCACCGATACCCGCGCTGAACAACATCGCGGCCCACGACAAGGTCGAAAACTCGGCCTTGTCGTCGACCTCGCCAAGCTTGATCTGCCCGATGTCACTAAAGATTATGTAAATCATAAAGATACCGGCACCAAGACCTAATATCAGGTAGAGCGTTCCCAGTTCATGAGTCACAAATTGCTTGGCTGATTTAACCCATAACGCCCCTTGTTCAGGGAAGATCACCAAGGGAATCGTGCAGGCCAGTAACAGGAACAAAGTACCGAAGAACGTCGGCTTGTCGAGCTTTGCAAAAGCGGGTGCCAGGTGACTCAAATAATCCTCTCTTATTGATTGCTAGATATTTGTGCGCAGAATGTTATATCAATATACCTGATAGCCATAGCATCAATGTAAATTTACTAATATTCAACTTGGCAATATTGGTATTTTGCGCCCAAAAAAGCCGCCTCTGAGGGCGGCTTTCCAATATCTGTCACTGGGATCACAGTCGTGAAGGGCGGCTATGCGGGTCTCCTTCAATATGGTCCTTCGGACCATCTGCAGTCGGCTTACCGGCAGCAGGAATATCGCTTTCCGGCAACTCCCAGCTACCGTCCTCGCTCCAGGGGTCATCTGCTGGGAATTCCTCGATATTGATCTCTTTCACCGAGTAATCCGGCTGATAACGTAGGTCATAATGCGCCGCACGCACGATGGAAATACACAGCAGTACGGCGACAAGTAGCAGCGGAACACCACCGATGATCGAGGCGGTCTGCAAGGTATCCAGTCCACCGACAAACATCAGTACGATTGGCATGAAGGACAGCGCAAAAGCCCAGAAAAGACGATTCCAGCGCATCGGCTCCTCATCCACTTCCTTCTGTACCACAGCCGCAAGGATGTAAGAGATGGAGTCGAAGGTGGTCGCCGTGAAGATCAGCGCCAATAGAGTGAAGGCAAAGATCACCAGATAATCCAACGGCAGAGTGTGCAGCATGGCAAAGATGGCAGCGGTCGGGCTCTGCTCATTCAGGATACTCACTACATCCAACGTGCCCGATAGCTGTAGATACAGGCCGTAGTTACCCAGCACCATGAAGAACAGGAAGCACCCCAGAGTGCCGAAGAACATCGAGCCTGCCACCATCACGCGGATAGTACGCCCACGCGAGATACGCGCAATGAACAACCCGACACTTGGCGCAAACACCAGCCACCACGCCCAGTAAAAGATGGTCCAGTTTTGCGGGAAGTGGGTGTCTTCAAAACCCTGAAACTCAGCAAAGGGTTCAAGCCAGGTTGCCATGTGAATGATGTTGCTCAGTACACGGCCCAGTGCATCCAGCCCAGTATTGGCCATGAATAGGGTGGGCCCTGCGATAAAGATGAATAACAACAGACTGATCGCCAGCCAGAAGTTGATATCCGATAGCAGCTTGATGCCTTTCTTGAGGCCGACAAAGGCGCTGTAGCCAAACAGCGAAGTACACACCAGCAGTACTATGATCTGTGTGGTGAGCGTCTTCGGCACTCCGAATAACTCATGTACTCCTTCGTTGATCATCGGCGCGGCCAGGCCCAGCGTAGTGGCTCCCCCACCCAACATGCCGAAGATGAAGGTGACGTCGACAAGCTTGCCTAGCCAGCCACGCGCCAGCTTCTCGCCCAGTACCGGCATCAGTGCTTCAGATATCTTCAGCACACTGTGATGACGCACATAGTAGAAGTAGGCGATCGGTACAGCAGGGATAAGGTAGATAGCCCATGCCAACGGCCCCCAGTGGAAGATGCCATAGGCCGCTGCCCACTTGGCAGCTTCCGGTGTGCCGCCTTCAATATGAAACGGCGGTGCCTGGTAGTAATAGACCCACTCGATCATCGACCAATACAGAATCGAAGCACCGATACCCGCGCAGAACAGCATCGCCGCCCAGGAGATAATCGAGAACTCGGGCTTCTCTTCGGGTTCACCCAGCTTGATCTGTCCGATATCACTGAAGATGATGTAGATCATGAAGCCACCCGCACCCACGCCCAGCAACAGGTACAACACGCCGAGCTTAGTCGTGACGAAGTCCTTGGCAGCGGCAACCCACAACGCTCCCTGCTCGGGGAAGATCAGTAGCGGCACGGTCACTGCCAGCAACAGGAAGATAGACCCGAAGAAGGTCGGTTTGTCGATCATATCGAAGGAGTTTCGCACACCTCCATCGGAAGAAGTGGCGGAGGTTTTGGGAGGTTTCGTGCTCATTAATAAGCCTCGTTATAATTTTAACCCTCCATGACCATCGTTTAATCATGGATTGCCGGAGAGCAGCCTTGCGCCACCTCCGTACAATCCTAGTACAACACTTTGATAGTTTCCGTAAAGTTAATTCAAGCTACTGTTAGCATAATTTTTACGGGCATCGCGTCGCTGCTACACCACGATGCCACCAAATCCCAAGCGTATGTTTTACTCACTCCGCAGGCGTCCTCCCATCTCCTGCGCGAGATCAACGGCAAAGTGATCCGTCATGCCACCGATGAAATCGAGCATGCGCCGATAGCTGCGATAGAGATCCCAGTCACGAGTGGGCGTATTTTCCCCGATCAGCGCCAGTACCCGCTCATGCTTGAAGCTGGAACGCCCGGTGGTATGCAGCTCATGCGCCGCACCAATAAAGGCCTCGAGCAGAATACCCAGCGTGGTATAGGCACCGATTTCCAGCTTGGCCTTACGCTCGTTGCGGAAAATCTTCTGGCGCGCCAGATTCTTGGCTTCGCGCACGCCCCAGCCAAGATCAGGATGACAGAGGTCCAGCAGGTCTTCAGCGAGTGTGCCTGCGAGCAGTGCATGCTCATGCAGTACAAAGACCTCAGCGACATCCTTCACGGCACGCTCCATCGCGGCACCACGTAATGCGGCCACCTTGCGCCGCTGAGAGGTGCCTCTGGCTTCCATCTCGGCATACTCGCGCGGCTCACCGCCACTGATACCCGTGAGGATGTCGAACACCTCTGCAAACTGGAGAATGCCCATCTCGAGGCCGTCTTCCAGATCCAGCAGTGCGTAGCAGATATCATCTGCGGCCTCGACCAGCCATGCCAACGGGTGGCGACACCATCGGCCGTCGGCACGCTGTATTAGGCCGCAGCGCTCAGCAACCCCTTCCAGCAACTTACGCTCGCTCTGGTAGCAACCGAACTTGCCGCCAGCAGTGGCATGTTCCACCGTCCACGGATACTTGAGCAGCGTACCCAATGTGGCTGCCGTCAGGCGCATGCCACCGTGAAACTGGTTGTACTCAATTTGGGTGACGATCCGGAAGCCCTGAGCGTTGCCTTCATAGGTAAGCAAATCAGCGCGCTCGGTCTCGCTGAGTCCGTCGAGGCGACCATGATCACTGGCAGCCTCGGCGGCAAACCAGTCACGAATGGCATATTCGCCCGCATGACCGAAGGGCGGATTGCCGATGTCATGCCCCAGGCAACCGGTCTGCACGATGACACCAAGATCCGCGGGCGTGATCCATTCAGGTAGCCGATCACGCAGCTTCTCACCGACCATCATGCCCAGCGAGCGCCCGACACAGCCGACTTCCAGCGAGTGAGTCAGGCGGGTATGGATATGATCATTATCGGTCAGCGGATGTACCTGGGTCTTGCGGCCCAGCCGACGGAACGAGCCAGCGAATACGATACGATCGTGATCCTTGTGGAATGGTGTACGCCCCATTTCACGTGGCGCAGCACCTGGCGCATCGTGTAGACGGCTCGGCTCCAGCAAGCGTTCCCAGCTCATTGATGACATCAAAAGACTCCTTGGCGATCGTCCATACAAGACAGCGAAAGCAGACGACAGAGGGCAAACACGCGCACAAAAAAAGAGAACAGGGGATTGTGGCACCCTGTCCTCTCGCTCTCCAGCTTCTCCCTCATCCCGCCTCAGCCAATCATGACCAAGGCGGGAGCAATGCACGACAATGGCGCGCGCCCTGACACTGTCAGTCTTCCGCCAGTGCAGGCAACAGCACCTTGAGCTTGCGCGTCAATGTGTTGCGCCCCCAGCCCAGCAATTCTGCGGCTTCGCCCTTGCGTCCGCCGGTGTGCTTGAGCGCCGTCTCGATCAAGATGCGCTCAAAGTCCGGCACGGCCTCTTCCAGCAGATGGGTATGGCCAGCCGCCAGGGCACGGTCCGCCCACTCACGGAAGGCCCCCCGCCAATCGCCCGACGCGGCCTCGGTGCCGCTGGCGTCACGCAGCTCCGGCGGCAAATCTTCCACCATCACCTCACGCCCAGAGGCCATCACTGTCAGCCAGCGACAGGTGTTCTCGAGCTGACGCACGTTGCCGGGCCAATCGAAGCGTGTGAGGTGCTTCTCGGCCGCCTCAGTCAATATCTTGGGCTCCGTCGAGAGTTCACGTCCGGCTTCACCGAGAAAGTGGCTCATCAGGCGTGGAATATCCTCACGCCGCTCCGACAAGCGCGGCAGATGCACGCGAATGACATTCAGGCGGTGAAAGAGATCTTCACGGAAGCGACCATCTTCCACCAGCCGCTCCAGATGCTGGTGCGTCGCGGCGATGATACGCACGTCAACCTTGACCGGCGTGACACCGCCCACACGATAGAACTCACCATCGGCCAGCACACGCAGCAGACGTGTCTGGGTCTCGGCGGGCATGTCGCCAATCTCATCGAGAAACAGTGTGCCGCCATCAGCCTGCTCGAAGCGCCCACGCCGGAGTGCCGTGGCCCCGGTGAAAGACCCCTTTTCGTGACCAAACAGCTCGGATTCCATCAGGTCTTTCGGAATCGCCGCCATATTGAGCGCGATAAAAGGCTTGGCAGCGCGCGGTGAGTGCTGATGCAGCGCTTGGGCGACACGTTCTTTACCGGTACCGGATTCACCATTGATCAACACGGTGATATGCGACTGAGACAGGCGGCCAATGGCGCGGAACACCTCCTGCATGGCTGGCGCTTCACCAATGATCTCCTTGGTGAGGCCTTCCGGTACGGCGACAGGTGCCTTGGATTCACGTGAGTGCGCCACTGCGCGACGCACCAATGCCAACGCCTCATCCACATCGAAGGGTTTGGGCAGGTATTCAAAAGCGCCGCCCTGGTAGGACGCCACGGCACTATCGAGGTCGGAGTGTGCCGTCATCACGATCACCGGCAGATCGGGGTACTGCTCACGTACGCGCGCCATCAGATCAAGGCCATCGATACCCGGCATGCGGATATCGGTCACCAATACATCAGGACACTGACGCATGATGCTGGCTTGCGCCAGATCAGCACGCTCAAAGCACTCCACTTCCAGGTCGGGGTGGGCCAAAGCGCGCTCCAGCACCCAGCGGATGGCGCGGTCGTCATCAACAATACAGACGCGGGCAGTCTCGCTCATGTGTGATCTCCAGAAGTGCCGTCAAGCGGAATAAGTAGGCGGAATTCGGTATGGCCGGGGCGCGAGTCACACTCGATCAACCCCTGGTGCTGGTGCAGGATGCCTTGGGCTATCGATAACCCAAGACCTGACCCTTCGGCACGCCCGGAGACCATCGGATAGAACAGCGTCTCGCGCAGCGTCTCGGGGATGCCCGGGCCGTTATCGATGATCGCCAGCTCACAGACCAGCCGGTGGCGCTCATGACCCAAGGTGAACTGACGTCGCGCGCGGGTGCGCAGCGTGATCTCGTAATGCGGAGCTTCCCCTTCGGTCTGATCCTCACCCTGCGGCTGCTCATTGAGTGCCTGGGTCGCATTGCGTGTGATATTGAGCACAGCTTGAATCAGCTGTCCCTCGTCACCGATAACTTCGGGCAGACTCGGATCGTAATCCGCCACCATGGTGATGCTGTCGCCCTCGGCCAGCAGCAGCGAACGCACTCGCTCAGTGACAGCATGGATATTGACGGGCACCTGCAAGGGAGGACGATTCGGACCCAGCATGCGATCAACGAGGTCACGTAGACGATCGACCTCCTCGATGATGATCCGCGTGAACTCCACCATCTGGGGCTCAGGCAGATCGCGCTCCAGCAGCTGAGCAGCGCCACGAATGCCCCCCAGCGGATTCTTGACCTCATGGGCCAGCCCGCGCGTCAGCACCTTGACGGCTTCCTGCCGCGCAATCAGTGCCTCTTCGCGCGAAATCTGCATCAGGCGATCTCGCGGCTCTATCTCTACCAGCAGCTCATCGCGGCTGATCGGGGTCGCTGTGAAGTCGACCGTCAGTACCTCACTGGCCACGTTGACGATTTCGGCTTCACGCTGGGTGTAGGGGTGCTGCTCATCAAGCGCCTTGCGCAAGACCTTGATGGGCTCGGCATCCATGCCGGTCAGATGCTCTGGCGTGTGGCCTTTTACACGCACCAGACTAACCGCCAACAGTGTCTCTGCCGCCGGATTCATCCATACCACTCGCAGCTGTGCATCCAGCACCACCACGGCAGTATTGAGGTGTTCGAGCAATCGTTGGTGCATGAGTTTGTTCGCCATTCGCGGTACGTCTCCCTGTTCTGCAATAACCGCGCCAGTCTGGTGCAGGTGACGTGTGCGTGGCATCCGATGCTGTGCAGGCCATATCGCACTCCGTTCATTGCATCATTATGGTGCATTGGTGATGCGTGCTGCCATGTTCTTCACGCTGGTGGACGCATCTGCATCAGCGTGGAGAGCGCCAGAAATACGAGATTGTAGAAACAAAGAAGCCGCCCGAAGGCGGCCTGTTGATATCCATGAGCGCTCACGCACATCGCGATCAGCTCCCACCACCATTGGCGGGATTGTTAGGATTGCGGGGCAGATTGACGCTGGCACGCTGCACATAGATGACACGTGGCTCGCTGGTCTGACGCACGCGACCTGACGCATCCAACAGTTCAGCCTGAATGACATGCTTACCCCGTGCCAGCGCTGGCACCATGAAAACGCTGCTGTTCATCGCGGATTGCGACGGTGCGCCATCGACGGTTACACGCACCTTGTCTTCGGGACGCAGCTGCGGCTCTATCCCGAGACGCACCGCCAGGTTACCGGCTCGTCCTGTCGGCAATGTCTCCTCATTGGCCGGGCTCTGGATGGTGAAGCGGGTATAGCCTCGGAATCGCACGTCCACCGCAGGGGCTGAGCGAGTGCGCGAAGACGACTCGGAAGAAGCGGATGGCGCGACGCGCACCGGCGAGCGCGGCACTGACGAAGACTCCGTCGAGGGCACTACGCTCAACGGTGTCAACTTCACCTTGCTGCCTCCGGCTGGATGGTCACTGAACACCACGTTGCCATTGGCATCCACGTGACGGTAGATCTGCGCCGCCTGAAGCTCAAGAGATACGCTCGACAGCACCAGCATCAATGCCAGCAACAGGCCGCCCACCCATCCGGTACGCGCTGATGCGCCAGACAGTGCTGTGTGTTCAGTCGCAGTACTGGCGACGTACAAAGAGGATACGAAGGGCCACATCCGAAGATTCCTGAGAGAGTCATGGGAGGCCAGAAGCCGCGAGCGGCTCCTGCGGATTGGTTAGGTAAACAAGCTGTCCTGGCTGCCAAGTTACAAAGCTTATCGCGTTGACGCCAGCATTGGATTCCCTGAGAAAACCCTTTCATCACATCGCCAGCCATGCAGGACCATCGTCTGAACGCTCCTTGAGCTCAATCCTTCAGACGACGTCATACAACATGGACATAAAAACAAAGACACAATAAAACAGGGCCATACCTCTCGGCATGGCCCTGCTGTGGTCTTCTACGCGACGCCCTGCCATTCACGGCGGGCACGACAAGAAAGACGGCGTCATCACATGAAGCGTGATTAGACGCTGTAGTACATGTCGAACTCGAGCGGGTGAGTCGCCATGCGCAAGCGCAGAACGTCTTCGCCTTTCAGTTCGATATAGGCATCGATCATGTCGTCGGTGAACACGCCACCCTGGGTCAGGAACTCACGATCGCCATCCAGTGCTTCCATCGCCTGTTCGAGGCTCTCGGCCACGGTCGGGATGGACTTGGCTTCTTCAGCCGGCAGATCGTAGAGGTTCTTGTCCATCGCATCGCCCGGGTGAATCTTGTTCTTGATACCGTCGATACCAGCCATCAGCATCGCAGAGAACGCCAGGTACGGGTTGGCTGTCGGATCAGGGAAGCGTGCCTCGACGCGCTTGCCTTTCGGGCTAGCAGTGTACGGGATACGGATGGAAGCAGAGCGGTTACGAGCAGAATAAGCCAGCATGACCGGCGCTTCGAAGCCCGGCACCAGACGCTTGTAGGAGTTGGTGGACGCGTTGGTGAAGGCGTTCAGTGCACGGGCGTGCTTGATGATGCCGCCGATGTAGTAGAGCGCCATTTCAGACAGGCCAGCATATTCTTCACCGGCGAACTGGTTCTCGCCACCTTTCCAGAAAGACTGGTGCACGTGCATACCGGAACCGTTGTCACCGACCAGCGGCTTGGGCATGAAGGTCGCGGTCTTGCCGTAAGCGTGCGCCACGTTGTGAACCACGTACTTCAATTCCTGAACTTCGTCGGCCTTCTTCACCAAGGTGTTGAACTTGACGCCGATTTCGTTCTGACCTGCGTTCGCCACTTCGTGGTGGTGAACTTCAACTTCCTGGCCGATGGCTTCCAGCGTGTTGCACATCGCAGCACGGATATCGTGGAAGCTGTCGACCGGCGGCACCGGGAAATAACCGCCTTTCAGACGCGGACGGTGGCCAAGGTTGCCACCTTCCGGAGTGGAATCAGTCGCCCATGCACCTTCATCGGAAGAGATCTTGAACATGGAACCGTTCATCTCGTTCTTCCAGTGCACTTCATCAAAGATGAAGAATTCCGGCTCCGGGCCAAAGAAGGCGGTGTCGCCCAGGCCGGTAGACTTGAGGAATTCTTCAGCGCGCTTGGCGACAGAACGCGGATCACGCTCATAACCCTGCATGGTGGCCGGCTCGATGACATCACAACGCAGCACAAGGGTGGTGTCTTCGGTGAACGGGTCGAGGAAGGCCGTGCCATCGTCCGGCATCAAGATCATGTCGGATTCGTTGATGCCCTTCCAACCTTCAATGGAAGAACCATCGAACATCTGACCATTTTCAAAGAATTCGTCGTCAACTGTGCGCGCCGGGACGGAGACGTGATGCTCCTTGCCTTTGGTGTCGGTGAAGCGCAGATCAACCCACTTGACTTCGTGTTCTTCAATCAGGGCAAGTGTCTTCTCAGCCATGGTAATTCTCCGATGGAGCCGGCGGCTCGGTTTACAGTTGGTGTCAGCGTTGTCTGTCGTTTGTATCTCTTTTCTCTCATGACCAGCGTTTTGATGCCAGTCATCAGACAGGATGCCCTAACAATGCAGCGAGCGTGCCAGAATGGCGCAACAACAATGCAACAACCATATAAGCCAATGAAAATAATGAAGAAAAACATATACAGAGAACGCAAAGAAACGCTTATCTCGATATGATTTGACCCTAGAAGGTGCAAAAAATCCTTTCTGATGCCCGCCACTGACTATTTTAGTGCATAAAAAAGGATCTCTGGTCCATTTTGGTGCATTGCGTCGTTATCCATAAATGAACATTCCTTTTGATCTGGTCAATAACGCGACGTTTTACTGACACTTCTTCGCTTTCCTGCCGTTTTTCTGTTCTTTCACAAGTTTTTTTCATCTTGAATAAAAGAAGGGAAAAGACTTGAGAGACAACCATTTGGCCGTTTCAAGCCATTTCATGACGTCTACAAGTAGGGCTCGCGAATGCGGGATGCTGGCAGGAGGCATGCCATGCCCCCTATAATGCGCCCCAAATCACAAGCGCCCGGTACGCGAGCGCCCATTTTCAGCACAGGTTCCCGTCGTGATCGAGAAACTTCGCAACATAGCCATCATCGCCCACGTTGACCATGGTAAGACTACATTGGTCGACAAGCTCCTGAGTCAGTCTGGCACCCTGGACCGCAAGGCCGAGGGTCAGGAACGCATCATGGATTCCAACGACCAGGAAAAAGAACGCGGCATCACCATCCTGGCGAAGAATACCGCGATCCAGTGGAACGACTATCACATCAACATCGTGGATACCCCTGGGCACGCTGACTTCGGTGGCGAAGTCGAGCGCGTGATGTCCATGGTTGACTCCGTGTTGCTGCTGGTCGATGCCGTTGATGGCCCGATGCCGCAGACACGCTTCGTGACCCAGAAGGCATTTGCCCAGGGCCTGAAGCCGATCGTCGTCGTCAACAAGGTCGACCGTCCGGGCTCACGTCCTGACTGGGTCGTTGACCAGATCTTCGATCTGTTCGACAACCTCGGCGCAACTGACGAGCAGCTCGACTTCCCGATCATCTACTGCTCTGCCCTCAACGGCATTGCGGGTATGGACCCGGAAGACCTGCAAGACAGCATGGACCCGATGTTCCAGGCTATCGTCGATATCGTCGAGCCGCCGAAGGTTGAACTGGACGGACCGTTCCAGATGCAGATCTCCGCACTGGACTACAACAGCTATGTTGGCGTCATCGGTCTGGGCCGCATCAAGCGTGGCGCAGTCAGCCCGGGGCAACAGGTCTCTGTCATCACCAAGGAAGGCGGTGTCCGCAAGGGCAAGATCGGCCAGGTCATGACGCACATGGGTCTGGATCGTGTGCAGACCGACAAGGCGACTGCTGGCGATATCGTCTGCATCACTGGTATCGAGAACCTCGCGATCTCCGACACCATCTGCGACAACGCTACTGTCGAAGCTCTGCCGCCGCTGACTGTTGACGAACCGACCGTCTCCATGACCTTCCAGGTCAATGACTCTCCGTTCGCAGGTCAGGATGGCAAGTACGTCACTAGCCGTAACATCCGTGAGCGTCTCGAGCAGGAATTGATTCACAACGTCGCCCTGCGTGTTGAAGAAGGCGAGACTCCCGAGAAGTTCGTGGTATCCGGTCGTGGTGAGCTTCACCTCTCCGTACTGATCGAGTCCATGCGTCGTGAAGGCTTCGAGCTGGCCGTAGGCCGTCCGGAAGTCATCATCAAGGAAGTCGATGGCCAGAAGCAGGAACCTTACGAAGAAGTCACCATCGACTGTGAAGAGCAGCATCAAGGCTCCATCATGGAAGAGCTTGGCTACCGCAAGGGTGAGATGACCAACATGAACCCGGATGGCAAGGGTCGTGTGCGTCTTGACTTCATCATTCCGTCTCGCGGTCTGATCGGCTTCCGTGGTCAGTTCCTGACCATGACTTCCGGTACAGGCATCCTGACCAGCCGCTTCGATCACTACGGTGACTTGAAACTGGGCGCAGCTGTCGAGCGTCGTAACGGCGTGATGGTATCCATGGTGACAGGCAAGGCATTGTCCTACGCACTGTTCACTCTGCAGGAACGCGGCAAGCTGATTCTCGGTCACGGCACCGAGGTCTATGAAGGCATGCTGGTAGGCATCAACAACCGTGCCAATGACTTGGTCGTCAACCCGACCAAAGCCAAGAAGCTGGATAACATGCGCTCCACCGGTAACGACGAAAATATCGTTCTGACGCCGCCGATTCGCTTTACCCTGGAACAGGCTATCGAGTTCCTGGATACCGATGAGCTGGTGGAAGTGACCCCAGTACACATTCGTATCCGCAAGAAGCACCTCAAAGAAAATGAGCGTAAGCGCGCCGCCAAGTAAATGGCCCGCTCCCGGCCTCTGTCAGCATGACAGAGGCCGGCTATAGAAATGCAAAAGACCTGCCTTCGGGCGGGTCTTTTGCATTTCTATAGGACTATTTTTCTGGCACTCAAGCATGTCATGTCACAAGGTGCGTCGCTATTAAGGCTGGCAAATCAGCAGCATCTCAGTCTTTTGCTTGGCCTACCCCGCTCTAACCTCTTAAATAGAGCGTATATAAGTCTTACGGTGTTGCGAATTTAGCGACTGTGATTATTGATCGCCAAAAAATCGATGGATCTTCGGCAACAACAAAATTTCACATAAAAATAAATCTGCGCATTTTTTTATCGGATAGAACGATAAAATCTTCACTACTGGACTCTGCGTCGCGTTCTGACGACGCAATAATGAGACACCACTTGGCACCGACTAGGGTCAGCGCACCTGAACAGGTATCTTCTGCCGGAACTTTTTCATGAATGTCCAGCAGTCAGCAGAACTTCACCCGTTACAAGAAACCCGGAGCCGGGTCATCTTCCCGATCATCGTGGGCGCTAGCCATATATCAACATTGCAGGGCAATTCTCATGCAATGCGGCATAAGCATGCCCCAGAAGACCCGTATGAAAGGATTCAGCAATGAGCATCAAGGAACGCTTGGAAACCCTGCCGTGGGATACGCTTGCCCGTTACCGTCTGATCGAGATCATTGCCCTATGGGAAGGTCGCGTCACATCACGTCACCTTGGCAATGCATTTGGCATTGCTCGGCAACAGGCATCGCGCGTCATGAAAACCTACCGCGAAACCATTGCCGAGCATAATCTCGAGTACGACCCCGTTATCAAGGGCTATCGTCCCTCGGCGAATTTCCATCCCCAGCTGACTCGAGGAGAGGTTGATGAGTATCTTCAGCTGCTGGGGAACCATGACAATCTAAACCCGCACTTCACGGGACTTGGCCTGGGGCAGGCGAATACTGAAGCACTTCGATTACCATCTCGCAGTGCAAGCCCGCCGGTGGTGAGAACACTGATCGAGGCTGCCAGCCAGGGCGCACGTCTCGAAGTGACCTATGCCTCGCTCAACTCGCCGCAAGGTGAGGAGCGTATTCTGTGCCCACACACACTGGTCTATGCAGCAGGCCGTTGGCATGTGCGTGCTTTCTGTGAAAAACACCGGGCTTTCCGCGACTTTGTGCTGTCTCGATTCCGCGCAGTGCCGGAGCTATTCGGTGAAACACTCGATGGCGGCCAGCGCAAGTTCGATAATGGCTGGGAAACACGCGTCACCTTGCGTCTCGGCGCAGACCCGCGGCTATCACCGGATGAGCGCGGGCTGATCGAACAGGATCACGGCATGGTGGATGGCGAGTTACACCTCCCGACCCGGGGCGCGCTAGTACAGTACGTACTGCGCGAGCTGGGCATCAATCCAGATTATCTGGACGAATCGCCGCGTGCCCAGCAGCTGATCGTGCTCAATCATGACGAGATTACCGACTGGCTATTCGTCAGCTCCAGTGCCTGAACATAATACGCTCCAGCACTATCCAGCGATGACTGAAGTTTATATGATGGCTTCTGCACACAGTCCTTCACCCCTCGCGGGTGGAGGACTATTTTTTTGGTATCCATCATTGCGCTGAAACAAGCCATTGGGTGCCATCACTGACAGGAGGTCTCATGGCTACACTTCCCGGTATCATCATCAACCGCCTTGACGCCGATCGCCTCCAGCGCCTGATTGATCGGGCCACGGACGCCGATCGCCATGTGGCGGAGCAGCTGGAAGACGAGCTGGAGCGCGGCGAGATCGTCGAACCACATGAAGTGCCGGCCGATGTTGTCAGCATGAACAGTCGTGTGGAATTCACCGACCTGACCCGCCAGCAGACGCTGGTACGCACGCTGGTTTACCCGCATGCACTAGCGGATCAAGAAAATGGTCTGTCGGTGTTGGCGCCGCTCGGTGCTGCTCTACTGGGCCTCAAGGTAGGTAGCCATATCGAATGGTCCCTGCCGGATGGTAGTCAGCGTCAAGTGCGCATTGATGCCCTGCTCTATCAGCCCGAGAGTGCCGGCGACCTGCATCGCTGATATCTCAACGGGCGCGCCCCTCTCTCGCCGAACACAATGCACTGGTCTAGCGCATCAGCAGGCGACGAATCAGGCCATGAATGGCGCGCCCCGCCACACCATCGGCATAAGGGGGGTACATCAGCTTCGCTCCATTCAGCCGCCCCTTGGCAAAGACACCCTTGGCCTTGCTCAGTGTCAGGAAGCCTTCCTTCCCATGATAATGGCCCATGCCTGACGGCCCGATGCCACCAAATGGCATGTCATCCTGCGCGACATGCAGCAAGGTGTCATTCAGGCACATGCCCCCCGCATGAGTACCTTCGGTGACGCGCTGCTGCTGGGCCTTGTCGTAACCGAAGTAATAGAGCGCCAGCGGCCGGGGGCGTGCATTCACGTAGGCCATGGCAGCAGCCAACTCGTCTGCTGACCCCTCGAGCAACTTGCTCTTCATCGCTTCTGCCGAGGCATTCTCGATCGCGGGCAGGCCGACGATAGGCAGTAGAGGCCCGAAGATCTCGTCCTGCATCACCCGCATATCATCCGTAACATTGAGCAGCGCCATAGGCGGCATCAGGCGCTTTTCGACCAACGCAGGATCATCCCAGCCTGGCCCTGCGACCAGTGGTATGACCGTCGCACCTTTCGCGAGCGCATCATTGAGCGCCTCGCACAGACGGTCGTATTGACGCTGATTGATAATGCACGAGTAATCCGCCGTCTCGGCAAAGTGCGGATAGAAGCGCTTGAAGCTATCGCCCAGGGCATGCACCAGATCGTCAACCTGGTCGTCGGCGCACAGCACGTAATCCGGTGCGACACAGGTCTGGCCCGCATTCATACCCTTGCCGAAGGCCAGCCGTGATGCCGCCTCTCGACGCTGTGTTTCATCCGCCATCAGCTCGCGCGACATGATGACTGGTGACTTGCCGCCCAACTCCAGCGTCACCGGCGTGAGATTCTCGGCAGCGGCGCGCATCACATGCTTGCCCACTGCCGTACTCCCCGTGAACAGCAAGTGATCGAAAGGCAGCGCCGAGAAGGCTGCTGCAACGTCGGCCTCACCGGTCACCACTGCGACCTGAATCTCATCAAAGGCGTCCGCCAGCATGGTGCGCAATGCAGCTGCCGTGGCCGGTGTGAACTCACTCATCTTGATCATGACGCGGTTACCAGCGCTCAGCGCGGTAATCAGCGGTCCCAGCGCCAGATATAGCGGGTAATTCCACGGCACGATGATGCCGACCACGCCGAGCGGCTGATACACCACTCGAGCACTGGCTGGCTGGAAGGCTGCGCTGACATGGCGTTTTGACGGCTTCATCCACCCCTTGAGATGACTACGCGCATGGCGAATGCCTTCGAAGCTGGGCACCATTTCTGCCAAGCGTGTCTCATGGGCGCTGCGGTGGCCAAAGTCAGCGCTGATAGCCGCAATCAGTGCGGCTTCATGGTGCTTGAGCGCGTCACGCAGTGCAGCTAACCAGCTACGACGTACTTCAGCGCTCGGCATGGGAGTAATAGCAAAGGCTGCACGCTGATCGACCAACAGCTGCTGCATGCGCACCTGCTCTCTCTCTGCGGTCGTCGTTGTGGTCTCTTCGTTCGTATCGCTATCAGCAGCGAACGGAGGCATGGCAGAAGCATCAGAAGGCGAGGCAGTGGCATCGTGCGGCATGGGCGTATCCGATAGTGGCAGTAGGAAACAACAGGCAGGATCAGCACAGGCGGAGTGGCCAATATGGCGGCAAGCAATGAAAACACCGATGCATGCTGTTCTAATAGCCTTCAGTTTTAGAACACTCGTTTGATTTCGTCAAAAAAAGTGCAACTTGCCCGCTCGGCATGATTTCACTATCAGCAACGTAAAAAGCCCTCACACCGTGGGGTGCGAGGGCTTTTTACAAGGGACATCATCGTGAAAGATCATGTCCCGGAATTCGTCTGGCGCGCCCAGCAGGATTCGAACCTGCGACCACTGCCTTCGGAGGGCAGTACTCTATCCAGCTGAGCTATGGGCGCGCATGCCATGACTGCTGCCAGTCAGGCGCGCTTATGGTAACGCCTTGATTCTACGTTGTCGAGATGTCACGGCAGCCGCACGGTTGCCGAGGTGCAGGGTAGCGCTATACTGGCTCGATATACTGCCCTAAAGGTGCCTGCCATGCGTGTTCGCTCACTTCCTGCTTCTATTGCATTGCTCTCTGTCAGCACACGCTCTCTTTTCATGGTGCGCCGCTCACTCATGCTCAGCGTATGCTTGGCCGGCAGTCTCCTCGGGACTGCTTACAGCACCGCCAGCCTCGCTGCAGACAACTCGCGAGAAGCGATTGCCGAACGCCTCAAGCCCGTGGGCGAGCTATGCCTCAAGGGCGAAGCCTGCGCGGGAGATACGTCCGCCGCGGGCGCCCAGCAAGCTGAGCCGAGCGACTCCGATCAGGACAGCACCGCTAGCGCAGACGCCACGATCGATGGTGAGAAAGTCTATGGTGGTATCTGCATGGCCTGCCACACTACCGGGGCGGCCGGTGCACCCCGTCTTGGCGAGGCCAGCGACTGGGAAGCACGTCTGAGCAAGGGCACCGACACCCTCTACGGCCACGCCATCAACGGTTTCAATGCCATGCCGGCCAAGGGCGGCAACCCGGCGCTGTCCGATGACGAAGTGAAGGCCGCCGTGGATTATCTGCTCGACTCCGTGCGCTGACCCTCGAGCGGTACTAACCGAGCAGGGAGCGCAGGCCCGCGATGGCATCCCGTCCGCGGGCCACCTTCTTTTCCTGATCCTGCGGCTTGTCGGCACGCCCTTCCCACTCGAGATCCTCGGGTGGCAGCTCGTCCAGGAAGCGACTCGGCACGCAGTCCATCATCTCGCCGTAGGTCTTGCGCTGCCGGGCCAGTGTCAGCACCAGCGTGCGCCGTGCCCGCGTGATGCCGACGTAGGCGAGGCGACGCTCCTCCTCCACCGTCTCCATCTCGATGGAGTTACGGTGTGGCAGCAGGTCTTCTTCCAGCCCCATCACGTAGACATGCGGAAACTCGAGGCCCTTGGAGGCATGCAGCGTCAGCAGCTGCACGCGGTCCGAGTCGTCTTCCTCAGCTTGTTGCTCGAGGATATCGCGCAGTACCAGCCGTGAAATGGCCGCCGCCACATCACCGGTTTCAGTGTCACCGACCATGTCCTCGCCGCCTTCGACCTCCTCCACTTCCTGTGGATTGCCGCTGATCGACTTCTCCAGCTGATCGATCAGAATCCACACGTTGGCCATGCGGCGCTCAGCGATCTTGGGCGCACTCGCGTTCTGATACAGCCAGCCTTCATAGTCCACCTCGCGGAACAGCTCACGAATGGCGCTGATCGACTGACCAGCGTCCATCTCGCGACGCACGCGGTCCAGCGTGTGGGTGAAGCGGCCAAGGCGATCCAGCGCCCGCTCGCTCAGCTGTTCGCGCAGGCCTATCTCGCTACATGCCGCATACAGCGAGACTTCCCGCCCAGTAGCGTAGTTGGCCAGCTTCTCAAGTGTGCCAGGCCCAACCTCACGCCGCGGTACGTTGACGATACGCAGGAAGGCGTTGTCATCGGCCGGATTGATCAGCAGGCGCAGATACGCCATCGCGTCCTTGATCTCATTGCGGCCGAAGAAGGAGGTGCCGCCGGAGAGCTTGTAAGGAATCTGGTAGTGCTGCAGCTTCAGTTCCAACAGGCGCGCCTGGAAATTGCCGCGATAGAGCACCGCGAAGTCACGCCATTCGGCGCTTTCCTTGATGCGACGGGTCAGAATCTCGCCCGCGACGCGCTCGGCCTCCGCCTCTTCGTTGCGATTCATGATGATGCGGATCGGGTCACCATCGCCCATCTGCGACCACAGCGTCTTCTCGTAGACGTGCGGATTGTTGGCGATCAGGGTGTTGGCCGCGCGCAGGATGATGCCGGTGGAGCGATAGTTCTGCTCCAGCTTGATCAGATTCAAACGCGGAAAATCCTCACCCAGCGTGACCAGATTCTCCGGTCGCGCCCCGCGCCAGGCGTAGATCGACTGATCATCGTCGCCCACGACGGTGAAGGTCTGACGGTCCTGCATCAGCATCTTCACCAGCAGATACTGACTGATGTTGGTGTCCTGATACTCATCGACCAGCATGTAGTGGATGCGCCGCTGCCAGCGTGCCAAGGCTTCAGGATGATCACGGAACACCACTACCGGCAACAGGATGAGGTCATCGAAATCGACCGCGTTGTAGGCCTTGAGGTGACGGTTGTAGGCCTCGTAGATCACGGCGGCGTACTGGGCGTCTTCATCCTCGGCATACGACAGCGCCGCGCCGGGCAAGATCAGGTCATTCTTCCAGGTGGAAATCTGGCTCTGCACCGCGTTGATCTGCTCGGCGTCAGTGTCAGCCTCCTTGTGCATCAGCTCCTTGATCAACACCTTGGCATCATCGGTATCAAACAGTGAGAAGCCCGGTTTGTAGCCCAGCGTCTTCAGCTCACTGCGAATGATGGTCAGGCCGAGGGTGTGGAAGGTCGAGACGATCAGACCATGCCCCTCACGGCCCTTGAGCATCTTGCCGACACGCTCCTTCATCTCGCGCGCCGCCTTGTTGGTGAAGGTGACCGCGGCGATGTTGCGCGCCTTCATGCCGCATTCCTGGACCAGATAGGCGATCTTGGTCGTGATCACGCTGGTCTTGCCTGACCCAGCACCGGCCAGCACCAGACAGGGGCCATCAATGGCACGCACGGCTTCCTGCTGGCGGGGATTAAGCTTGGCGAGGCGATCACGGATCTCGGTCATCACGGTGTCCTGCGGGGCGAAGGAATAAGCGGAAAACACATCACACTGACCATTGCTCGGTCAGCGATACGGCAAAACGCACGATGATGCAGCCCATCAATCGAGCTGGACGGCACCGGCGAAGTCGAGCTGACGCCAGCTCTCGTAGACGACGACAGCCACTGCATTCGACAGATTCATGCTGCGGCTGTCAGCCAGCATCGGCAGACGCAATACCTGCTCGCGCGGCAGGCTATCGAGCAGTGCCTGTGGCAGGCCACGTGTCTCGGGGCCAAACACCAGTGCATCACCGGCCTGGAAACTGGCTTCATGCGGCGCGGTGCGGCCCCGCGTCGAGAGCGCGAAGATCCGCGTCGGGGCCACACTTGCCACGAAGGCCTCGAGGCTGGCATGGCGCTGCACACGTGCCCACTCATGATAATCGAGTCCGGCACGCCGCAGACGTTTGTCATCCAGCTCGAAGCCCAGCGGCTCAATCAGATGCAGGCGATAGCCGGTATTGGCACACAGCCGGATGATATTGCCGGTATTGGGCGGAATCTCGGGCTGATAGAGCACGATATCGAGCATGAGCAGACTCGCAGCGGAAAGCGAAGACAGGGCGTAAGCGGGCAGAAATCATGCGCCGCGACAACGAAAAAGCGGGCCCCGAAGGGCCCGCCATCTTACCGCACTGCGCCGTAATCTCGCAGGGAACGATGATGCAGTACGAGGATCAGAACTGCAGACGCATGCCGACCAGCGGGCCGGAATCCAGCGTGCGTTCGTCACGGTTCTCGAAGTCAGCCTTGACCTTGCGATAGCCGACATAGCCTTCGACATTGTCGATGACCTGATAACGGGCGCGCAGGCCGTACTCGTAGCTGTGCTCGAGATCATTGCTGGTCGCGACATCCGGGGTCACGTAGCCGTAGCCACCCAGCGAGACGCGCGGGGCGCCCGGCAGATAGTAGTAGCCATAGCCGCCGAGACCCAGACCGCCACCGTCGCCGTGGTCGGTGTCATACTGGCTCCAACGTGCGCCGAGGCCCACGTCGTATTCGCTGGTGCGCTCGGTGCCCAGCAGCTGGATGTGGCCAGCAGTGACATCGTCGTGGTCGTCGCTGGACAGGATACCGCCGCCGAGCTGGACGCCGTTGCTGATCTCGCCATTCAACTCGCCCTGTACGGCTTCAGTGTTGAGGTTGAGATCAGCATTGCCAGCCAGAGCCGGGGCAGACAGGCTGGCGGCAAGGATGGCTGCGGAAAGGCCGAGAATGTTACGGTGAGCTGTCATGTGTATCTCTCTACTGTGGGCTGGAATGTAGATGTGTGCGGGTCGTGAGCGCTCTCAGGCGCTCTGGAGACCATATTGCGCACGGTAGTCGCGGATAGCTGCCGCGTGCCCAGACAGTTCCTGCTGTGCGTATGTCTCAAGATACTCCAGTACCTGGTCGAGCGTCACGATACTGACCACGGGCATGGAGAAACGTGCCTCCACTTCCTGGATGGCACTGTTCGCTTTCAGGCCACCCTGACCATCGGGAGCTCGCTCCTGACGGTCGAGAGCGATCACGACACCCGCTGCCTTGGCATCGGCAGCATGGATGATCTCCATCACTTCACCGATCGCGGTACCGGCAGTGATGACGTCATCGATGATCATCACACGACCTTCGAGGGGCGCGCCGACCAGCGAGCCACCTTCACCATGGGTCTTGGCTTCCTTGCGATTGAAGGTAAACGGCATATCACGACCATGATGATCGGCCAGCGCCACCGCCGTCACAGCACCCAACGGGATGCCCTTGTAGGCCGGACCAAACAGCACATCCGCCTCAAGACCCGAGTCAACGATGGCCCGCGCGTAGAAACGACCGAGACGTGCCAACGCCTGACCGGAGCGGAATAGGCCAGCATTGAAGAAGTAGGGGCTCACCCGTCCGGACTTGAGCGTAAACTCGCCAAAACGCAGCACATCCTGCTCGATGGCAAACTCAATGAACTCCCGCTGGTAGTCCTGCATCCGATATCACCTTTGAATTCGTTAGCCATTTACCAAATCGTCTAAAGCTCGGGTATCATACAGGCGCGACGAACCAGGGACTACGTATGAAAATCGCTACAGTTAACGTCAATGGTATTCGAGAAGCGGTCAGCCGCGGCTTCCTGGACTGGCTTGCCAGTCAGGACGCCGACGTCGTCTGCATCCAGAACCTCAAGGCCAAGAGCTTCGAGCTCGACGACAATGTCCTCTATCCGGAAGGGTATGAAGGCTACTTCCTTGACGCCGAGAAAGAGGGTTTCTCCGGTGTCGGGCTCTATTGTCGCAAGATTCCCAAGGCCATCATGTATGGTCTGGGCTTCGAGCAATGCGACAACGAAGGCCGCTACCTGCAGGCCGATTACGACCGCTTCAGCATCTGCTCCTTCCTGATGCCTGATGGTAGTGATCCGGTCGCCAAAGGCGCCTTCATGGAGCAGTATCAGGAATATCTCAACAAGCTACGCCGCAAGCGTCGTGATTACATGATCTGCGGCACCTGGCATGTGGCCCACAAGACCGTCGACCTAGCCAACTGGTCCGACAACCAGATGACGCCGGGCTTCAAGCCGGAAGAGCGCGCATGGATGGATCAGGTCTTCGGCCCGATCGGTTTCATTGACGCCTTCCGCGAAGTCAACCGTGAGGCGCACCAGTACTCCTGGTGGCCGGCACTGGATAGCGACCAGCCGCGCGCCCGCCAAGAAGGCTGGCGCCTGGATTATCAGGTCATCGACCCGAATCTGCGCCGCCATATCAAGGATGCGTGGATCGACACCGAGGCGACCTTCAGCGAGTTCGCACCGGTTATTGTCGAGTACGACCTCGAGCTGTGATCATTACCGTCACGCCTTGAGGTTACCGGCCTTGTGCCACCCTGCCAGTCGCATGGAGTGCCATCTGGCACTCACGAAAACGCCCCCACCGCGCAAGCGATGGGGGCGTTTTCTTTTTACGGCAGACTACCGTCAATCAATCAGGCGCTTGCGGGAATACCCAGCGCGGCACGCTGTGCGGCAAACAGCTCAGCACCAGTGCGCTCGGCAAGGTCGAGCAGTGCATTCAGCTCAGCACGATCAAAGGCCGCCCCTTCTGCGGTGCCCTGCACCTCGATCAGCCCCTTGCCTTCCGCCATCACCACGTTCATGTCGGTATCGGCCTTGCTGTCTTCCGGATAGTCGAGATCGGTGACTGGCACGCCCTTGTAGATGCCCACCGAGATGGCGCTGACCAGACTCACCAGTGGATCAGTGGTGATCTTGCGATCGCGTTGCAGCCCCTGCAGCGCATCCACCAGCGCCACGCAGCCACCGGTAATCGCTGCAGTACGGGTACCGCCATCGGCCTGCAGCACATCGCAATCGATGGTGATGGTGAACTCGCCCAGCTTCTTGAGATCGATCGCGGCACGCAGTGCACGACCAATCAAACGCTGAATCTCTACCGTGCGGCCACCCTGCTTGCCACGCGCCGCTTCGCGATCATTCCGGGTATGCGTTGCACGCGGCAACATGCCGTACTCGGCGGTCAGCCAGCCCTTGCCAGACCCGCGCAGCCAGCGCGGCACACCCGGCACGACAGACGCGGTACACAGCACACGAGTTTCCCCGAATTCCACCAATACCGAGCCCTCGGCGTGCCGAGTGAACTCACGGGTCAGACGGATCTCGCGCGGCTGCTCCGGGGTGCGGCCACTGGGACGGGTCACGTTGGCTTCGCTCATGGGGATTCCTTGTTGCAGTGTTCGGGAGGCCAGAGTCTACACGCCACAGCCATAGGCGACGACCTCCTCCCGCACTGTACAGACTGGGCGCTGCATGATGGCGAGCGTACAATTCAGGCAATCATCGCGGGCATACTGACATATTCTTGTGGCATGCCTGCCCGCACCACCCTCTTTGCCTATTCTTTCTCTCAACCGACAAGGAGCATGTCATGGTCCACAGTATGACTGCCTTCAGCCGCCAGACCCACGAAGCTGACTACGGCACCCTGACACTGGAACTGCGCTCGGTGAATCAGCGCTACCTCGAACCGCACTTCCGCCTGCCAGATAGCCTGCGCGAACTCGAAAGCGCCTTCCGTGACGGCCTGCGCAAGCGTTTGAATCGTGGCAAGGTCGAGCTCTCACTACGTTTTGATGCCGAAGCCGGTGCCGACAGCCTCGCCGTCGATGCCAGCCGCCTGGGTGAACTCAGTCGCGTACTCGCCGAAGTCGGCCAGCACTGCCCGGATGCTCCCCAACCGTCACGCCTCGCACTGCTCGACTACCCCGGCGTGCTGGTGCGTGAAGGTGCCGATCACGAACGTATCAAAGCCGACGCCCTCAGTCTCTTCAAACGTGCCCTCGATGAGCACATCGAAGGCCGCGCTCGTGAAGGCGAGCGTCTCGCCGAGCTGATCGTCGCACGCCTCGATGGCGTGGATACCCACGTCGCCGAAGTCCGCCGCCTGATGCCGGAGATTCTGACCCGTCAGCGTGACGCTCTGCTCGCCCGCCTCGAAGAAGTGCGTGCCACCCTTGACCCGCAACGCCTTGAAGCCGAACTGACCCTGATGGCTCAGAAAGCCGACGTTGACGAAGAACTCGACCGCCTCGCCACGCACACTCATGAAGTGCGTCGCCAGCTCACCCAGAAAGGGCCCATCGGCCGCCGCCTCGACTTCCTGATGCAGGAACTCAACCGCGAAGCCAACACCCTCTCCTCCAAATCCGTCGTCGCCGAAACCACTCGCTGCGCCGTGGAGCTCAAGGTACTGATCGAACAGATGCGCGAGCAGATTCAGAATATCGAGTGATATCTCGTTAAAGGAGTTAACTAGATGAGCAGACCTGAACCATGGAGTGGTGAAGAAGTCATTGCGATTGTCGAAACGTACAAGATGATGCTGATTGCGGAGCTATGCGGTCAGCATTACGTGAAGACAGACCACAATCGCGAACTTGCCGAGAAGTTAAATAATCGCTCGAAAGCCTCTATCGAATTTAAGCATCAGAATATTAGTGCCGTACTACGAGATGCCGACTGCCCCTACATCAATGGCTACAAGCCGATGAGTAACTATCAGGGTATGCTCGTTAATATCGTAGAGCGTTATCTACTGAGTACTGAGCTATTTGATCGTGCAGCACTGAGGGCGGCAACTCGCCCGGTGGCAGATGCCCCTACGCCCAAGGACACTTCAATCATAGTACTGCCCCCAGAGCCGAAACCCCCGCAAGATACTATCCATGAGGCTAAAAAGAGCTACACCGCTGCTCCTATCAAGCGTGACTATTTAGCGCGTGAAGCGCGTAATCATGACCTAGGTATCGCAGGCGAGCGCTTTGTGGTCGCCTTCGAAAAGATGCGTCTAACGCGAGAAGGACAGCCGAAGCTCGCTGAGAAAGTTGAGCATGTAGCCGAAACACAAGGCGATGGTTTGGGTTATGACGTGCTGTCATTTGATGCTCATGGCCAAGAGCGCTGGATTGAGGTGAAGACAACAGCCTTTGCCAAAGAGTGTGCCTTTTTCATTACGCCAAATGAACTCAAATGCTCACAAGACAATCCCGATCACTACCATCTATTCCGCGTATTTAGTTTCTTAAAAAGACCTAATATGTTTTGTCTCAAGGGTGATCTCTACCCGCAATTGACGCTCAACCCACAAAGCTACCGCGCTCAAGTCCTTTAGGTGAGAATTACTCGCTCCCTAAACGGCAATTGAAACTCTGCCCAACAGGCACCATCTTGTTTTCACCCCTCAGCTGAGGGCCTTATGCTCAAGGAGTCAGGCATGTCCATCGAACAAGTGCTGTATCGTGCAGAAGCCACTACGACAGGTGGTCGTGAAGGTAAGTCTCGTTCTTCTGACGGCGCGCTCGACATTACGCTGAGCACCCCGAAAGAGTTGGGTGGCGGTGGCGGTGAAGGCACCAATCCGGAGCAGTTGTTTGCGGCGGGTTACTCTGCCTGCTTCATCGGTGCCATGAAGCACGTTGCCGGCACTGATGATGTGACGCTGCCGGAAGGCCTGGAAGTGACGGGCAAGGTCGGGATTGGCCAGATTCCGGCTGGTTTCGGTATCGAAGTCGAGCTAGACATCAGCCTGCCGGGCATGGACAAGGCCGCGGCAGATGCACTGGTCGAGAAGGCGCATCAGGTGTGCCCGTACTCCAATGCGACACGAGGCAATATCGACGTGACACTTAACGTCAGCGTCTGATCGCCAGACCTTGCCAATCTAGCCACTGACGGTCCAGTTCAGATCTCGATGGCGAGATACAAAAACGCCGCCCCATGGGGCGGCGTTTTTTATTGCACGTATTACACAGCTCTTCACTACAGCGTGCTTATACGCCCTGCTCACGTGCCATCCGGCGCGCAATCAGCGGAGCATTCCACAGACTGGGCAGCAAGATCAGCGACACCGGCACGGCAGTAACGACGATGAAGGATTGCAGCGCATTGATGCCGCCATCCCCCATCGAGATCAGCAGTGCGGCGATGACGCCCATCATCAGGCTCCAGAACACGCGCACGCCGCGCGGCGGGTTGTCATGTCCGCTCATCACCATCGAGACGGCGTAGGTCATCGAGTCACCTGTGGTGGCGACGAATAGCGTGGTCAACACCAGGAACAGCACCGAGATGGTGAAGCCGAACGGTAGCTGCTGAGTGATGGCGATCAACGCCGCTGGCAGATTGAAGCCCGTGAACGGGCCAGAGACGCTGCCCGGATTGCTCAATTCAAACGCCAACCCGCTGCCGCCGATGATGGTGAACCACAGGCAGGTGATCAGCGGTGAAACGACCGCGATCAACAGCACCATCTGACGCAGAGTACGGCCACGCGAGATACGCGCCACGAACATCGCCATCAGCGGGCCATAGCCGATGAACCAGCCCCAGAAGAACAACGTCCAGCTATTCAGCCAGCCGCCGTCTTCACGGAAGGCCGCCATCGAGACGAAGTTACCGACATAGCGCGTCAGACCCTGCGGGAAGGCGTCGAGCAGAAAGCCTGTCGGCCCCATGACGAGGATGAACAGCAACAACGCACCACCGAGCAGGACATTGGCGCTGCTCAACAGCTGAATACCGCGCGTCACACCGCTCACGGCGGATAGAGTGTAGATGACGGTCAGCACTGTCAGCAGCGCCAGCTGGGTCGCGTAGGTATCAGGGATGCCAAACAGCGCATTGAGACCATAGCTGACCTGCAAGCCGAGGAAGCCGATCGGCCCTACGGTACCGGCGACGACTGCCAGTACACAGCAGGCATCGACCAGTGAACCGATGGGGCCCCGCATGACACGGTCACCGAATAGCGGATAGAGCAGCGTGCGCGGCTTGAGCGGCAGACCCTTTTCGTAGTGCAGATACATGAAAATGATGCCGGTCAGGCTGCCGAGCATTGCCCAAGCCAGAAAGCCCCAGTGCATGAAGCTCTGTGCGAGTGCGTTGTACGCGGCATCTACATTGCCCGTCGGTGCATCAGCACCGAACACAGGCGGCGGCGAAGTGAAGTGAGCTATCGGCTCAGCAGCTGCCCAGAACACACCACCACCGGCCAGCAGCGTGCACAGAATGATGGCCATCCAGCGCAGGGTGGAAATGTCGGGGGCTGCCAATCCCCCCAAACGCACACGGCCAGTACGGCCAAAGGTCAGCGCGATGGCGATGACGAACGTCGCCAGCATCAGCGCTTGCCAGTAGGCACCGAAGTAGTGAGTTGAGAAGGAGAAAGCGCTCTGAATAAGCGCGGAGACACCCTTGAGATCAACGAGTGCAGCGATGGCAAACAATGCCAATACACCGCCACTGATGATGAAGACTGGCCAGTCGAGCCCGCCACGCAGGGGGCCAGAATCGGCATCAGATTCTTCGGGTGTTGCAGGACCGGACGATGCTGTCCGGGAGGTATCCGTCATTAGTCAGCCTCTAGGCATGATCTGAGTGACGGCGCAGTCTATCAGCCTTGAAGTCATGGAATATGATACAGCCGATTGTTTTTACACACGTGTAACGCGGCGTATCAGCAATCCCACGCGTGTTTTACATTCACCCTCGTGACGTAACACTTTGATAGCGCTTACCGCGCTATCCATGACGTGATGTCGACTTGCTCATGAGAATGTATACCCCACAACGAAAACGCCGCCCATCAAGGGCGGCGTTACTCTCACAGAAGCTAACGTCTAGCGTCACATCCGCCTCTAGAGCCCCTGCTCACGTGCCATCTGGCGCGCAATGCGCGGTGCATTCCACAAGCTTGGCAGCAGCACCAATGATACCGGTACGGCAGTGACGACGATGAAGGATTGCAGTGCATTGATGCCGCCATTCCCCATCGAAATCAGTAGTGCGGCCACGATACCCATGATCAAGCTCCAGAATACGCGTACGCCGCGCGGCGGGTTGTCGTGACCGCTCATCACCATCGAGATGGCATAGGTCATCGAGTCACCTGTCGTGGCGACGAACAGCGCCGACAGAATCAGGAACAGTACCGACATGATGAAGCCGAACGGTAGCTGCTGAGTGATGGCGATCAATGCTGCCGACAGATTGAAGCCAGTAAACGGGCCAGAGACACTGCCAGGTGTCTCCAGCTCGAAGGCCAATCCGCTGCCGCCGAGAATGGTGAACCACACACAGGTCGCGAGCGGCGACAGAATGGTGATCAGCAATACCATCTGACGCAGTGTGCGGCCACGCGAGATACGCGCCACCAGCATCGCCATCAGCGGCCCGAAGCCGATGAACCAGCCCCAGAAGAACAGTGTCCAGCTATCCAACCAGCCACTGTCAGCGCGAAAGACGGCCATCGGCACGATGTGCTTCAGGTAATCCACCATGCCCAGCGGGAAGGCTTTGAGCAGGAATTCCGTCGGGCCCATGATCACGATGAACAGCAGCATCGCGCCACCGATCAACACGTTGGCGCTACTCAGGAATTGAATGCCGCGCGTCACGCCACTCACTGCTGACAAGGTATAGACGACGGTCAGGATGGCCAACAACACCAGCTGGGTCGCGTAGGTATCCGGAATGCCAAACAACGCATTGAGCCCGTAACTGAGCTGGATGCCGAGAAAACCGACCGGTCCCACGGTACCCGCGATAACCGCCAGTACGCAGCAGACATCAACCAGCGTGCCGATGGGGCCATGCATGACGCGTTCACCGAACAGCGGATAGAGCAGCGTACGAGGCTTGAGCGGCAAACCTTTCTCGTAATGCAGATGCATGAAGACCACACCGGTCAAACTGCCAAGCACAGCCCAGCCAAGAAAGCCCCAATGCATGAAGCTCTGCGCCAGTGCATTGTAGGCGGCATCGATATTGCCGACTGGGGCATCAGGCCCGAACACGGGCGGCGGCGACGTAAAGTGGGCAATGGGCTCAGCGGCCGCCCAGAACACACCACCGCCGGCCAGCAGGGTGCACAGAATAGTGGCCATCCAACGCGGCGTGGAAATGTCCGGCTTGTCCAGCCCTCCCAGCACCACCCGGCCCGTCCGGCCAAACGTCATTCCGACGGCGACGAGGAAGGTCACGATCATCAGCGCCTGCCAATAAGCACCGAAGTAAGTCGTCGAGAAATCAAATGCGTGCTCGATCAGTGCCGAAACACCCTCGAGATTGATCAGTGCGGCAATGACGAACACTGCCATGGCGCCACCACTGATGATGAAAACAGGCCAATCAAGCCCGCCGTGCTGAGGAGTGGCACTCGCATCCGGTACTGCTTGTGTCACGGTTCCGGACGGAGAAGTCCGGGAGGTATCCATCATGTTCAGCCTCGGCCATCGTACAAAAGGCCGCGCAGTCTACCAGCCATGACAGTCATGACTTCAACGTAAGCTTATGTTTTTACGCCTAGATAACCGGATGTTTCAGCAAGTCCACGTACGTTTTACATTCAGCCTCACGACGTAACACTTGAGTGGCAAATGGCGCGGCCAACGAATCAATGCAAACATTCGCCTCTTGCCATCCACAAGGTGCTACGGTGAAGCCGTGTTGCTCACCACTTCTTGCCACTGCTCACGTTAGCCACCCACCATGACCGACTCACGCCGCCGCGACTTCACTCCTTCAATGAAACTCCGTAATCAGCGTCTGCTGCAGGATGTGGACTGCCCGCGAGCAGGCCCCTTGAATGTGGCTTTTATCCTGCTGGAGCATTTCTCGATGCCAGCCTTCACCACGGCACTGGATGCTCTGGTCACGGCGAATCTGCTGCGTGAGATGCCCTTCTATCGTATGCAGACATATGGAGTGACGGGCGGCAGCGTACGTAGCGACCTGGGTATCGACATCATGGTGGGAGGCGAGCTGGCCGAACTGCTTCATGCGCAGGTTGATCTGGTCGTGGTCTGCGGCGGCTATCGCGTACGGCTGGAAACGCTGCCCACTCTCAATGAGGCACTGCGTCGAGCGGCTCAACACGACTGTCGCTTAGGCAGTCTATGGAACGGTAGCTATTTCCTCGCCGAGGCCGGTGTGATGGAAGGCCACACCTGCACCATTCATCCGGAGAATGTGGCGTTATTCAACGAGACATTTCCGCAACTGGAGCTGTCCTGCGCGCCATTGGTCGTTGAAGGCGCACGCTTCACCAGCGCCAGTGCAGGCAGTGCGCTGGACATGATGCTGGAAGCCATGCGCCAGCGGCTGGGAGATGATCTGGCACGCAGTGTCGAGGAGATTCTGGCCTGCGATCGGCCCGCTCAGCCCTGTGCCTGGCACGTCGAGCAGCAGTTGCCAGTCCCTGACAGCCATTTGCCAGAAGCGCTACGTACCATTCTCACGCTGATGAGCAGCAATCTCGAAGAGCCGTTGAGCATGAGTGAGATGTCACGCTATGTGACACTGTCACGCCGTCAGATCGAGCGCCTCTTCACCCGGCATCTCGACACCACACCCTCGCGTCATTATCTCGAGCTACGCCTGACACGGGCCCGCCAGCTACTGACACAAGGCAATGCCAGCATTACCGAGGTGACGCTCGCGTGTGGCTTTGTCAGCACGACACACTTCAGTCATTGCTTCCGCGATTACTTCGGCATGTCACCGTCACGGGCGCGCCAGCGCAGCTGACGACCACACGCGCCCAACGCAAAACGCCGCCCCAAGGGCCGGCGTTCTTTCTTCTTGCCCAGCATTCTTATTGCTCGGCATTCAATCCGTGCAGGCAACTCTCAGGCTGAGGCAGTCATCAGCTGACGGCGCTCATGGCGCTGGCCCATCAGGAAGACTCCCAGACCCGCCAAGGCCATCACGACACCGACCAGACCGATGGTGGAATGACTCGGCCCATAAGCGAAGGCCAGACCACCACACCAGGCACCCAGTGCGTTGGCGATGTTGAAGGCGGCATGATTGAGCGTCGCGGCCATCGTCTGAGCGTCTTCTGCGACATCCATCAATCGCATCTGTAGTGCTGGCGCAAGGCCAACACCCGTGCCGACCAGCCCAACAAACAGCAGACCACTCCAGACACCATCGGCGGCGAAGTAGAAGCCCCCTTGAACCAATGCACTCCAGATCAACAGTGCTGGAATGGTGCGCATCAGATCGATATCCGCCGCGCGGCTACCGACCAGATTGCCCAGGATGGTACCCACACCAAACACTGCCAATACCATCGGCACCAGTGTGGGAGCTAAGTCTGCCTGCGCATTGAGCGTCGGCACGGCATAGCTGTAGACACTGAACATGCCACCAAAACCGATGCAGGCAATCCCGAGGGTATAGAGCACACGCGGCTTGATCAGCGCGGCCAGCTCGGTCAACGGTGTGGCATGCCGATTGCCCGGCTGATACGGCACGAAGCTACGTACCAGCGCAGCCGTGATCAGCGCCAATATGCCCACCACAATGAAGGCGGCGTGCCAGCCAAACAGACTGCCGATCCAGGTCGCGACCGGTGCCCCAGCCAGAATAGCCACCGTCAGGCCCATCATCACGCGGCCAACGGCTCGCCCTCGCTCACCGACAGGGGCAGCATCTGCTGCGACCAATGCTGCCACACCGAGATAAACCCCATGCGGCAACCCTGCAATGAAGCGTAGCGCCGCAAAGCTCGCAAGCGAAGGTGCCAACAGACTCGCCACATTACTGATGGCAAATAGCAGCATCAGGCCAATCAACAGGCCGCGGCGCGGCAGGCGAGCTCCCAGCGCCGAAATCAGCGGAGCACCGACTACTACACCCATCGCATAGGCGCTGATGGCGTAGCCCACCTGCTGCGAGCTGACACTGAAGGCATCCGCGATATTGGGCATCAGGCCCATGATCACGAATTCCGTGGTCCCGATGGCAAAGGCGCCAAGCGCCAGCGCCAATTCGGCCATGCGCGGGTGTCGCGCAACGTGAGAAGCAGGCATGTCGGGGTCTCCTGAAAACCGAGGGTAGGGAAGCGAGGCGACGTTCGCCAACAACAAGCCAAAAGGCCGCGCGCCACCCGTCCAGAGCCGAATGGCTAAGGAGGATGGCGCGCGTCACGGATAACCGATGGCATGCTCGGGAGTGAAATCTCTTGGGATTCCTGCTCTCGGGTCGCTGCGTATTCACTAAAGTATACGACCATTGTTGCAGATAACGTGGCATCGACACAGCCACCATGCAACGACAACTCTGGTGCCCACGGTGCAACACCCTCTCTTGCCGCGGGTTCTACCACGGACTCACACCGCTGTCGTGTGCAGCAGAAGCGGTACAGATTATGCGATAATGCGCCGATTCAGCGACAGCAAGCGGATCTCTTCCATGTCTTCGACATCATCAGCACTCTCCTCTGTGGCCAGCACCGCGCGTGGCACGCTCTACATCATTTCCGCGCCCTCCGGTGCCGGCAAGACCACGCTGGTCAAGGCATTGCTGGAGCGCATGGACGGCATCGGCGTATCCGTCTCGCACACTACTCGCGCTCAGCGTCCGGGTGAGCAGAACACCGTCAACTACCACTTCGTAGACGTCGATCACTTCAAGACCATGATCGAACAGGGCGACTTCTTCGAGCACGCCCAGGTCTTCGACAACTTCTATGGCACCTCTCGCTCCGCCGTGGAGGCACGTCTGGCCGCAGGCGAAGACGTGATTCTGGAAATCGATTGGCAGGGTGCTCAGCAGGTACGCAACCAAGTGCCGGAAGCGGTTTCCATCTTCATCCTCCCGCCGTCACGTGAAGCGCTGCTTGAACGTCTATCCGGTCGTGGCACTGATGGCGCCGACATCATTGATCGCCGTATGCGCGATGCTGTCAGTGAGATGTCACATTATGATGAGTACGGTCTGATCATCATCAACGACGACTTCGACGTAGCTCTCGATGAACTCTGCGGTTTGGTTACTGCTGAGCGTGCCCGTCTCACGCGCGTTCAACGCGAGCAGACAGCACTGCTCGCGTCGCTACTGGCGGAATGAAAGCCCCGTGCATGGACTATCGCTGCAGGCGCATTGTGCACGCAACGTGAGCGGTGGCGCCGCATAAAGCGCCGACACGCTGCGATATCGCGCCGTACTTGTCACGCCACAAGGCCGTCGAGTAGACTCGATTCCCTTTCAGAACAACTGGCCGCTGCGCTGTCTCGCCCCTGGCGGGCTGGCGCAGCGGCATTGTGATTGCGTCGTGTGCAAGATACTGTCAGGTACATGGGAGAGTCGTCGCTTACGCGCTCTCCCTGATTGGCTGGCATCCAGCTGCGCACGACGCCTGCATCTTTCGAATTCTCCCGCTATTTACAGGTACTCCGCCATGGCTCGCGTTACTGTTGAAGATTGCCTCGAACACGTCGATAACCGCTTTCAGCTGGTAATGGTCTCTACCCGTCGTGCCCGCCAGCTGGCCCGTGGCAGCCGCAATGCCCAGCTTCCGTGGGAAAACGACAAGCCGACCGTCCTGGCCCTGCGTGAAGTGGCCGCTGGTCTGGTAAGCCGCGACATCCTGAACGAGCCGGTTGAAGCGCCGATTCAGCGCAAGCCGGTACTGCCGCAGATCGAGGACTGAGCCCAGGCTCATTCCGCTGCCTGCATGTGTGCTGATCCGCACCTCTCACGTGGCCATACGCCAGACCTGAGGTGCGGGCCCGGAATTCCCCCGAACCAAGGGCGCTGAATGTTCACGATCGATGACCTGGCAGACCGCCTGGGCGGTTATCTTCCCGAGGAAGAGATCCGTCAGGTTAGGCGCGCCTTCTATTACGCCGAGCAGGCCCATGATGGCCAGCGCAGGCGTTCCGGCGAACCTTATGTGACCCACCCGCTTGCGGTGGCGAACATTCTCGCCAATATGCACATGGACCATCAGAGCCTGATGGCGGCCATGCTGCACGATGTCATCGAAGACACCAGTGTCACCTTCGAGGCACTGGCAACCCAATTTGGCGAGCCAGTGGCTGCGCTTGTCGATGGTGTTTCGAAGCTGACGCAGATCACCTTTGAAGACAAGGCTGTCGCCCAGGCCGAGAATTTCCAGAAGATGGTGTTGGCAATGTCTCAGGACATTCGCGTCATCATCGTCAAACTGGCAGACCGCCTGCATAACATGCGTACGCTCGGGGCCTTGCGTCCGGAGAAGAAACGTCGCATCGCACGCGAGACCCTCGAGATCTACGCACGGGTCGCCAATCGCCTCGGTATCAATACCATTCGGGTCGAGCTGGAAGACCTCTCCTTCCAGGCGCTGTATCCGATGCGTTCCGAACGTATCAAGCGGGCCGTCACCGCCGCACGCGGCAATCGTCGTACGCTGATGCGCGAGATTCAGGCCAGCCTGCAAAATGCGCTGGAACGGGACCAGCTACCCGGCTCAGTCATTGGCCGTCAGAAGCATCTGCTCTCCATCTATCGCAAGATGCGCGATCAACAGAAACCCTTCAATGAACTGATGGATGTGTTCGGCTTCCGCATCATCACCGATGACGTGGACAGCTGTTATCGCATTCTCGGCGTGGTGCACAACCTCTACAAGCCGGTGCCGGGGCGCTTCAAGGATTACATCGCGATCCCCAAGGCCAATGGCTATCAGAGCCTGCATACCACGTTGTTCGGCATGAACGGCATGCCCATTGAGGTGCAGATTCGCACCCGTGAGATGGAAGCGATGGCCAACAATGGCATCGCGGCGCACTGGCTGTACAAGGCTGGCCAGACGGATCGTCCCATCGGGGCCGGCAGCCATGCCCGTGCGCGAGAATGGGTGCGTGGACTGCTGGAGATGCAACGCCATGCGGGCAACTCGCTGGAGTTCATCGAGCACGTCAAGAACGACCTCTTCCCCGACGACACCTATGTGTTCACCCCCAAGGGCGACATCATGGAGCTGCCGCGTGGCGCGACTGCCGTCGACTTTGCCTATGCCGTGCACACCGATGTCGGTAACAGCTGCATCGCCTGTCGCATCGACCGTCATCTGGCACCGCTGTCGTCACCGCTGGAAAGCGGCCAGACCGTAGAGGTGATCACGGCACCGGGCGCCAAGCCCAATCTGGCGTGGCTCAACTTCGTCACCACCGCCAAGGCACGCTCGGCCGTTCGCCATTACCTCAAGCATCAGCAGCGCAGTGAATCCGTGGCACTGGGCCAACGCCTGCTGATCAAGGCACTGGCCGGACTGGAGCTGAACTTTGAACAGCTGCCAACACAACGTCTTGACGCACTGGCAACAGAGCTGGAGCTAACGGGCGGACGCGACGACCTGCTGGAGGCCATCGGTCTTGGCACGCGTGCTGCCTACAGCGTCGCCCAGCAGCTACTGAGTGACGGCGCGCCGCAGAACGTCAATCGTCAGGAATTCTCGGCCAAGGATGGCAACGTCCATCCGGAGATCGATGGTACAGGCCCGATGCGAGTCAGCGGCGGCGATAGCATGGTGACCAGCTATGCACGCTGCTGCCACCCACTGCCCGGTGAGCCCATCATGGGTCATCTATCGGCTGGCAAGGGACTGGTGGTTCATCGTCAAGAATGCAGCAACCTGGCCGAGCTGGCCGGCGACCCTGAGCGGGTCTTCCCGCTGGCGTGGGCCGAGCAGGTCGAAGGCGACTTCACCGTGGCACTGCGCATTGAAGCCCAGACGCAGCGTGGCCTGATTGCCGAGCTGGCCGAGATGGTCACCGATGCCGAAGCCAATATCGAACGTATCGGTATCGAAGAGCGTGACGCACACCTCGCCATCGTCAATCTGACGCTGGCCGTGCGCGATCGTATTCACTTGGCACGCATCATCAAGCGCATGCGTAACCTGTTGCACGTGGAGCGAATCACCCGCGTCATCAGCTGATCGAATGACTGGCCGCGCCGTCCGCCATGTGCGGGCGGCGCGGCTTTTGTTTTCAAGGCATGGCGCTTGTTGTGCAGAGACAACATGACGCCATGCCAAAGCTGCCATAGAGCAGCGACTGGACATCTCGGGCTCACACCCGATATCGCCGAGGATGGCGATACCTTACAAACACAATCGCAACTCACTGCCGGTCGCCCTGCGCTTCCGGACAGTCACAAGGAGCATGTCATGAGCAATCGCGCGATCATCAATACCGACAAGGCCCCGGCCGCGATCGGACCCTATTCCCAGGCCATCAAGGCCGGCAACACCGTCTACCTGTCCGGCCAGATTCCGCTGGACCCGAAGACGATGGAAGTCGTTGAAGGCGGTATCGAGGCACAGGCACATCAGGTGTTCACCAACTTGCGCGCCGTATGCGAAGAAGCGGCTGGCACGCTGGGCGATATCGTCAAGCTCAACCTCTATCTGACCGATCTCGACGACTTCGCACGCGTCAATGCGGTGATGGAAGAGTACTTCAGCGCCCCGTTCCCGGCGCGCGCCGCCGTGGGCGTCAAGGCACTGCCCAAGGGCGTGGCCTTCGAGGCAGAAGGCGTGATGGTCATCGGTGACTGATCCTCTGACGCTCGCCATCAACCACTGATGACGAGAACTTCAGAGACGATGCAGCAGAAATGATGCAGTAGAAGCAGAAATGCCCGCCCCGGAGTCCCGAGGCGGGCATTGTCTATTAATGGCCCATCCACTTATCCACACCCGGTGCGTGCCATGAGCGCGGCAACCGCATGTGGATAAGTCATGTGTCAGCGTCTAGAGTTGCTCAGGCGCCGGACAGCTCACTGTCGGCCACATTCACGCCATGTTCCTTGAGCACTTCGGCATAGCCCTCACGGTAGGTCGGGTAACGGAAGGTGTAGCCACTGGCAAGCAGTTGGGCATTGCCACAGCGCTTGCTGGAACGCCGCCGCAGCGGCGACTGGATGACCTGAGTCGACTCGACCTTGAGCTGACGCGCCAGCCACGCCATCACTTCATGCAACGGCGCGCTATCGCAGTCGGTGCCTAGATAGATAGGCTGTACCGGCTTGCCTGCCAGGCTCAGCGCAATCAGATGCGCCAGTACACCGGCGCAGTCGTCGCGGTGGATTCGGTTGGAGTACAGTGGGGGATTGCTGGCGGCAATACGCCCATCACGCGCTTGGCGAATCAGCATGTCGCGGCCCGGTCCGTAGATGCCGGAGAAGCGCACCACGGTGCCGTTGAGCGAGGAGTCGAGCAGTACCTGCTCACCCTCACGCATCAACTGACCAGAGAAACTGGTAGCGTCGGTAATGGATTGCTCATCGACCTCTTCACCCTCTTTCTGGGCATAGACGGACGTTGAGGACACGAAAAGCACACGTGTCGGCGGATTGGCGCGCGACTCGAGCTCCGTGACCAATGCACGAATACCGTCGACATAAGCGGCACGATAAGCATCTTCGTCGAAACGGTCGGCACTCAACACATGTACCACCGTGTCGGCATCTGGCAAGCTGGCCAGTGCGCCTTCGGCAGTGATGTCGAGCGCCAGCGATTCAATGCCGAGATCAGCGAGTGATGACACATCGCGTCTGACACCGATGACATGCTGACCGGCCTTGAGCAGCTCACGTGCGAGCGCGCTGCCAACATCGCCACAACCGAGGATGAGACTCGTCTTCTTCACCTTTGCCATGCTCCTTGGTAAAACGAATCGGTACCCACCGCATCCCAGGATGCCAGTTCCGGGCAGGAATAATGACTCTAACAGAACTCCGCTACGTCGTAACCTTGGCTCAGGAGCGTCATTTCGGACGCGCCGCAGAGCGCTGCTTTGTCTCGCAACCCACCCTGTCGGTGGCCGTCAAGAAGCTGGAAGAGGAGCTGGGAGTCGCGCTGTTCGAGCGTTCCAAGTCCACCGTACAGGTCACGCCGCTCGGCGAGAAGATCGTTCAGCAAGCCCAGCGCGTGCTGGAACAGTCCAGCGTGATCAAGGAATTGGCCAACTCCGGTAAAGATCAGCTCTCCAGCCCGTTACGCATCGGCGCCATCTATACCATTGGACCTTACCTGTTCCCGCACCTGGTACCGGAACTGACGCGCCGCGCGCCGAAAATGCCGCTCTACATCGAAGAAGGCATGACCGGTGATCTGCGGCGCAAGCTCAGAAACGGTGAGCTGGACGTGATCATCATCGCGTTGCCGTTCACCGAAACCGACGTACTGACCAAGACGCTGTATGAAGAACCCTTCGAGGTGCTGCTGCCGTCAGGTCATCCGCTGCTGGAACAGGAGTCCATCGCCAAGGAGCAGCTGATCAGCGAACGCCTGCTGATGCTCGGCGAGGGCCACTGCTTCCGCGACCAGATTCTGGAAGCCTGCCCCGCCATCGGCCACCAGATCAACAATCCCGAGAACACCCTGATCGCCGAAGGCGGCTCACTCGAGACCATTCGTCACATGGTAGCCTCCGGACTTGGTATTACCGTATTGCCCTACTCCGCGACCGGTACCGGCCACTATGAGGCCGGCGTGCTCGAAACACGTCCCTTCAAGGACCCCGCGCCCAGCCGCAGCGTAGCGCTCGCCTGGCGTGCCAGCTTCCCGCGCCCCAAGGCCATCGACGTGATCAGCCAATCGATCGCCGAGTGCCAGAATCGCGCGCGTCACAGTAACGAGAATGGCCTGCACGGGCAGACATCTCCCGCTCCGAGCAACGACACCGTATGAGCATCGAAACCATATGAGTAAGGCAGGCACGGATGCCACGCATACCGGGCCTGCCAGCGCCGGCGTATTCGCCAAAGGGGCGCTGGCACAGCCACTGGATAGCCTCACAGGCGTGGGCCCGGCACTGAGCGAGAAGCTGTCGCGACTGGCATTGGAGCGCGTTGCGGACTTGCTGTTCCATCTACCGTTGCGCTATCAGGACCGCACACGTGTCACACCCATCGGCACACTCAAGAGCGGTATGGAAGCCGTGGTCGAAGGCGAGGTGACCGCCTGTGATGTCGTTGCAGGACGCAGGCGCAGCCTATTGGTGCGTCTGCGCGATGGCAGCGGCATTCTCAGTCTACGCTTCTTCCATTTCTCGCCCGCTCAACAGCAGCAATTTCAGCGTGGCTTCACACTGCGCTGTTTCGGTGAAGCGCGCGCGGGGGCGACGGGGCTTGAGATCTACCATCCGGAGTACCGTCTGATCGGACAGGGTGCGGCACCGGTGGAAGACCATCTCACTCCCATCTACCCCACCACAGAGGGTCTCAATCAGGCACGCTTGCGGGCACTGATCGCACAGGCACTCAAGCAGCTGGAAGAGGCGCCGCAAGACCTGCCGGACCTGATTCCCGAAGTGCTACGCACTCGTTTCCGTCTACCGGGCGTAATCGAGTGCCTACGCTTTCTGCATGAACCGCCACCGGATGCGCCCATCGATCAGATGAGCGACGGCGTGCATCCCAGTCAGCGACGCCTGGCACAGGAAGAGTTGCTTGCGCATCAGCTGAGCCTGCGTCAGGTGCGAGCACGCATTCAGAAGGATGGCGCGCCGCCGTTGACTGCCACGGGCGGCCTGAGTGCACGCTTTCTCGCCCAGCTACCCTTCTCACTGACCGGCGCCCAGCGGCGTGTGCTCGATGAGGTGCGGCGTGATCTGGCGCGCGAGATCCCGATGCTGCGGCTGGTACAGGGTGATGTCGGTTCAGGCAAGACAGTCGTCGCCGCGATGGCAGCGCTGATCGCGATTGGCGGTGGCTGTCAGGCTGCACTGATGGCACCCACCGAGATTCTGGCCGAGCAGCACTATCGCAACTTCCGCGAGTGGCTTGAACCACTGGGCATCGAGGTGGCGTGGCTGGCGGGCAAGCTCAAGGGCAAAGCGCGTCTGGATGCCAAGGCTGCGATTGCCGATGGCCGTGCACGTATGGTGGTCGGCACGCATGCACTGTTTCAGGCCGATGTGACTTTCCAGCGGTTGGGATTGGCGATTGTCGATGAGCAGCACCGTTTCGGTGTGCATCAGCGTCTCGCCTTGCGCGAGAAGGGGGAAGCCGGTGGCCTGACACCGCATCAGCTGATCATGACCGCGACGCCGATTCCGCGCACGCTGGCGATGAGCGCCTATGCAGACCTCGATCTATCGGTGATCGACGAGCTGCCGCCGGGGCGCACTCCGGTGCAGACCGTCGCGGTGGCCGACCCAAGGCGCCCACAGGTGATCGAGCGCATCCGCGCTGCCTGTGCCGAAGGTCGTCAGGCGTATTGGGTATGCACATTGATCGAGGAATCAGAGGTGATGACCTGTCAGGCTGCCGAGGTCACGCGTGACGAGCTGACGACGGCACTCTCTGAACTGTCCATCGGGCTGATCCATGGCCGCATGAAAGCCGCCGAGAAAGCCGAGGTGATGGCGCAATTCAAGGATGGCGTACTCGATTTGCTCGTCGCCACCACGGTGATCGAGGTCGGGGTCGATGTCCCCAATGCCAGTCTGATGGTGATCGACAATCCTGAACGGCTCGGCCTGTCGCAGCTTCACCAGCTACGCGGACGGGTCGGGCGCGGCAGCACCGAAAGTTTCTGCGTGCTGCTCTACCATCCACCGCTGTCGCAGAACTCGAAGCAGCGGTTGGCCGTGATGCGTGAGACAACGGACGGCTTCAAGATTGCCGAGAAAGACCTCGAGCTGCGCGGGCCTGGCGAGGTACTCGGCACCCGCCAGACCGGCCTTGCCAACATGAAGATCGCTGACCTCGAACGTGACAGTGATCTGATCGCTATCACGACCACGCTGGCAGATGCATTGCTGAATGAGGCACCTCAGGCCGCTGAGCCACTGATTCGCCGCTGGCTGGGCGAAGCGGCGGGTCAATACGGTGCGGTTTAAGTACGCCGCAGCTTAAGTGCATATCTAAACGAAAAGAGGACTGTGGCCTTCGCCATCAGTCCTCTTTTTCGCTCAGCCACCGGCGTGGCCAACACAGGTATCAGCTGGCGCGACTGGACTTGATCAATGCTTCGGCAGCTGCCTCCAACGGCTTGAGCTGACGCAGGATGAAGGCCAGCTGTGCCGCGGCCTGACGTCCGCTGGCAGCTTCAATCTGCTCGGCCTCGCTATCCAGAGCATCCGCCTCACCTTCACTATCCAACGTCAGCACCACATCTTCTCCCGCTTCCAGCTGCTCGCCCAGCGCCGTCAACTGCTGGCTGAGAAGATCGCCATGATGCAATAGCGTCTTGATCCCGCTACTGGCGGCCGCCGTCGCTTCCAACTCGCCACGATGTGCCGCCAGTGCAGATAGATACCCCAGCAGCGTGTGTGCTTGCAGCAGGAACCCGAAGCCCGGCTCTACATCGCGCCGGAAGTGGCCTGGCTCCTTGCGGGCAGTTGCCAGCAGATTGGAAAAGGTAGCATCGGCGTTATGAGCATTGCGCCGCGCCAGGCGATAGGCCAGGTCATCGCGCTTGCCATGACGGTATTGCGACAATACCTCGCCCAGATAACGGCCGCTGGTCTTGAGGCTGATACCAGCCTGTCGATAGAGCTTGCGCCCTTGCCAATCCGGCAGAATCAGCACGACGGAAAGCCCCGCCAGCAGCCCTCCCACCAGCGTATCAAACAGTCGCGGCCAGATGAGATCGAAGCCATCCCCTACCTGATTGAAGCAGGCGAGTACCATCAAGGTGATGGCAGCCGTCGCCAGTGTGTAGCGTGTGCCACGGGTCGCAAAGAACAGCACCCCCGCAACGACCGCAATACCGGCCTGCATGGTGGGGGAGGGAAACAGACTGATCAACGCCCAGCCTGCCACCAGCCCGACCAAGGTACCGAGTATCCGTTGTGCCAACGTGCGGCGGGTATCCCCGTAGCTAGGACGGCACACGAATAGTCCGGTCAGCAGAATCCAGTAACCCTGTGTCGGGTGCACGGCCAACAGTACGCCATAACCGGCAACCAGCGTGGCCGTCAGTCGCAATGCATGACGAAAGATGGGGGAGCGCGTATTCAGATGGTTGCGAATGCGCTCGACAATGTCCTTGGCACCACTCGGAGAGCGATCAAACAGGCTGTTATCGCTCTCATGTGTCACAGCTTCAAGATCACTCAATCGCGCGATCTGCCCTTCAATCAGACGAAGATTGCTGGTCAGTCCTTCCAGCGCCTGCATCAAGTGCTGCCATTCCGGTCGCTGCTGTTGCTTGAGATAGTTCAAAGAGGCATTGAGGTCTTCCAATGCCTGCTGGCTGTCGCTGGCATCAAACGGCTGGCGCATCAGTAGTGCCTTCCCCAGCCCCTTGCAGGCACGGCCCTGCTGCTCCAATAGCCGCTGACAGCGGAACAGGATGTCGTGATGGAAGAAGGCATCCGTCAGCTGACCGTAGGGGTAGTGGCTGGAACTGGCACGCTCATGCAGATCTTGAGCAATGAAATAGAGCCGCAGATAGCGGTCCAGCTTGGTGGTATCACGCCGACCGGCCAGTCGCCGGAATACCATTTCCTTGGTCTGATTGAGCGCCACGACCACGCGGCCGTTCTGCTCGGCGAGTGCCAGACGACGCGCGGATTGATCGACATTGCGCAGCGGCTCGAATAATTGCGCCTTGAGAATCAGGTAGCGGCCCAGCTCACGATAAAGCATCGCCATGCTGTGCTTGAGTGGTTGACGTGAAAACAGCGCGCACCACAGCACCGACAACAGGCCGTACCAGGTCGCACCGATCACCAGCAGCAGCGGCTGTACCAGATTGATGCCAAGGCCCGGCTCGCGCAGCCATGACGGCAAGCTCTGCTCCAGCAAGGCGATACTGCCATCGCCGTGCTGCTGCTCCAGGCTGATCATGGTGTAGACAGCCAGAATCAGCGATGCCCGCGCAATGGCGCCATAACGGGCATCCACCGCGCCCAGCATGATCATCGAGAAGGTCGCCAGCGCCAGTCCGATCACAAAGGGTACCGGCATGCCGAACAGGAGCTCGACCGACACTGAGGCAATGCTGAAACACGCCAGCGTCATGCCTAGTGCTCGTAATCTGCCGCGCCAGTGATCATCGGTTTCAGCCAGTCCCGAGGCAATCACGCCGAGAAATAGCGGAATCACCAGCGCCATCTCATCGAACCAGAAACCGACCCCCATCACACCGCCCAACGCGATCAGCATGCGCAGAGAGTAACTGAAGGCATCCAGCGTCCATAAGCGACGCAACGAATGCAGAAGGGAGTGCCAAAGGGAATGAGTCATGAAGTGTTCCGTGACAAGAGCGCCGAGCCGCGCATTAGACTTTAGATTTATATCGCTAGCATATCATCCTGTCGAGCCGCGTCCGAGCACTGCTCGATCTCCACTGCGTTGGTAGCCCCGTGAGCGGCACACGCCATCAATCGTGGCACCCTGACATGGCACCAACGACCTTCACTGACTGTCATGGAGACTCTCAATGCATCCCCTTATCGAACGCGTCACTGGCTCTCTTGGTCTATCACCGGACATTGCCGAACAGGCGATCGGCACGATTCTCAAATTTATCCGTGAACAAGGTCCCGATGGCCCGGCAGCATCACTGCTGAATGCAATCCCGGGCGCTGAAGGCCTGATAGGCAGTGCAGGAGAGGATGATTCCGATGGCGGTGGCCTGCTGGGCGGCCTGATGGGGGCCGCCAGTGCCTTCACGGGCGGTGGTGGCGCCATGGCGCTGGGCCAGAAGCTGATGGGGCTGGATTTGAGCATGGACCAAGCGCGTGGTGTCGCCGATGAAACTCTCACCTATGCACGCGAAGAAGCCGGCGATGGTGTGGTTGATCAGGTACTCGACGGCATTCCAGGGCTCAAGCAGCTATTGTGAGCCAGCCGCTCTGCACATGACAAAAAACGCCCCGCTGGTTTGATCAGCGGGGCGTTTTATTTGGCTTTCACATCGCGCAGGTCACTCGCTAGCGAATGCGTTTGAGCAGTGACTGCAAACGATTGAGCTGAGCAGAGTCACCGACCAATCGCACACGCTGATCAATCAGCCCTTGCAAGAAAGCGCGGGGCGATGGCTTGAGCAGGAAGGCAATCGCACTGTCGCTATCAGCGAAGCGTAGCTCTAGATCCGTATCCACAGGCAGGCCGGGGGCTGACGTGATACCGGCCTCTGACATGCGATAGTGGCGGGCAATACTCAGATTCTCCGTCGCGACGCCCCAGTCCAACGAGCGCGCTTCCAGTTGCGCCCGGAACTCGGGGTCACGCTTGAAAGCCCGCTTGAGCAGCAGGCCCAGTACCCAGAGCAGTATCTTGAGCTTCATGGCGTCATTCCTTGAACAACAGGGGAGTCAACGACTGGCGGTCGCCGAGCAATACATGAAAATGCCATCGGACCCGCAAGGCGGAGCCGATGGCATCGTCAATGACTCTCAGCAAGGGCGCGTCGCCGCGTGCCAGCGTTACTTGGTCACCGCATCCTTCAGCGACTTGCCTGGCTTGAAGGCCACCGTCTTGCTGGCGGGGATCGTCAACGGCTTGCCTGTCTGGGGATTCTTGCCTGTACGTGCCGCGCGTTGGCGCACGGTAAATGAACCGAAACCGATCAGTGATACATCATTGCCCTTGGCGACGGTGTGAGTGATTTCGTCGAGAATCACGTTCAGCACCTGACTAGCCTTGTCCTTGGACAGGTCCGCACGCTCGGCGATGGCCGCAGCGAGTTCTGGCTTGCGCATGAAAAGCCCTCCTGGTTTGGCATTATGCACGGGCGGCTAAGCCGCCGATTTCATTGTTGTTCTTGCTCTTGCTAGCGATAACGCATGGCTCTGACACGATTCGTCACCCGTAAACTTTTCCGCTGGATGACGGCCTACGACAGTAACGCGTCATACGATGTCCGCTCGGCACTCTCTCTGGCGGAATCTTCACTATCGTGCCTGACCGCGCTGACAGCAAGGGGCTTGCGACCATCGGCCATGACGCCCCTAGCCTAACAATGGCGGCGCTTGCCGCGCTAGCTCGACTTTCCGGCGTACGGCGGCGCCTGTCAATGCATATCCGATCAAGCGTTCGTTTTTATCCAGTGCGCGCGCTTCCAGATCATCGCCTTCGCCACTGATTTCCCAGCGTGCCACCGCCGTGCGCGGTGGGTAAGCTACCACTGGCAGAGCAGGTGTCTTGACCAGCACCGGCCAGGCTTTCCAGTCGAGCACGCTTCTCTCGCCACACAGATTCGCAGCCAAGGTACGCGCAGCCATCTGCAGCGGCTGAACGTACATGGCATTGACGCCCTCGACACTCGCACAGTCACCCAATGCCCAGACATGAGGCTGCGAGGTCGCCAGATGACGATCAACGCGGATGCCGTCACCGCCTGCGCTCAGGCCGGCTTCCTGCGCCAGGCGAATGCGCGGCGCGAGCCCAGTGGCCAATAGTACCAGCGAGCCCGATAACTGCTGACCGCTCTGCAAGTGAACCGCGATCGGCGCAGTAACGTCTGCATGCGTCGTGATCGACTCGACCATCTCACCCTGCAGACGCTTGAGACCAATGCCGTCCAACGCCTTGCCCAGCCGCTGCCCGAGCGCCTGAGGCAACAGACCATCCAGCGGTGTCTCTTCCGGCGCCACCAGCGTGACGGAGTGCCCGGCAGCGCTCAGATCATTGGCATATTCACAACCCACCAGGCCAGCGCCGACAATCACTACATGTCCCGCTTCGCCTTGCTCACAAGCCGTCGTCAGTGCGGCGCTGAAGGCGGCATAGTCATCCAGGTCATTGATGCTCATCACGCGCGATGCGGCAGCAGCCTCAACCGGAAAGGGCCGGTGCGGTGCGGCACCGACCGCCAGCACCAATTCATCGTAATGCAGACATTCTTCCCCGAGCCACAGCTGCCGGCTCGCTGTATCGATGACTGTCACGCGCTGATGAGTGCGTAGCTCTGCATTCAGCTCATCCACCAGCGCGACCGGTGCCTGTCGCGATAGTGCTTCAGCCGTCATCCCCTTGGCAAAAGCCGTCGACAATAGCGGTTTGGAGTAGTCATGGCCGCTGTCCTGACTGATCAGTATCAGCCGGCTGTCCTCGTCACGGGCACGCAAAGCACGGGCCAGACCGATACCGGCCATGCCAGTACCAATGATGACAAGGGTGCGGGGGTCGCGCATGGTGCCGTCTCCTGAAGTCGATCTGAAGGCTAGGGAGTCACAGCATACCAGCCTGCCACTATCCTCGGCATGCCACATGCTGAGCCGAGTTGATCTGCCTGACTGCTGCCGATGTACCGCCAAGATGATGAGGACGGCGCGCTTGTCCGAGCATGCTAGACTCGCCCCTTGTCACCCTGACAGGGAATTCATCGTGGTCTGTCACTCTCCTTCGCTTACCGTTTCCATGCCACCACTCCCATCGGCAGCGCACGACGGTTCGCGCTTCAATCGCCTCGCGGCAGCCAGCGGTCAATCCGCAACAGAGCTGCCGATAGCGAGCAATGTCTCTACACCACGTCGCCATTGGCAACCGGCAGCAGGCTTGCACGGCGTGATGCCTACGGGATGGTGGCCATGGCTGTCCTCGCGCGATTCGCTGACCCAGCGCCTTGATAGCGCCATGCGGGCAAGCGATGGTGTCGGCCTGCGTGTGCGACTATTGCTGCAAGACACCGGCCCAGCCCGCTGTGACGAAGCCCGCCTGTTGGGAGTCAGCGGCCGGCGACATGTCTGGCGCCGCGAGGTCGCGCTGTGTCACGGCAACACACCGTGGGTGATTGCCCGTTCGTTGGCAGCGCTGGATCTCGCGCATGGTCACCGTCTCTCGACGCTCGGTGAGCGTTCTCTGGGGCATTGGCTATTCCGCCAGCCGGACCTGGAGCGCAGCGCCATCGATGTCAGTCGTGCGCCGTTACGCCTCTCGAGCCAGCAGGCCATGGCCACTGTCGGCAGCGTGTGGATGCGCCGTTCGATGTTCTCGCATGGACGCTTCCGCGTGCTGGTACAGGAAGGCTTCACGCCGGAATTTGCAGCCGCTCTCGGCCTCTGACAAGTCTTGCTCCGCGCCCACTTTCACTCTGCATCGTCCGTCCAGGAGTCCTGATGTCCGCTTCATCCACTTCGCCCGCTGCTCGTCCATCCAGACTGGCCGACTACCTCGCCTTGACTCGCCTTGATCGTCCGATCGGTACCTGGCTGTTGATGTGGCCGACGCTCTGGGCACTGTGGCTGGCGGCTGATGGCCTGCCACAGCGCAATACCCTGCTGATCTTCATGGCAGGGGTCTATCTGATGCGAGCGGCAGGCTGCGTGATCAACGACTACGCCGACCGCCACTGGGACAAGCATGTCGAGCGTACGCGCGACCGACCGCTGACCTCAGGGCGCATCTCGGAACGCGAGGCGCTGACGCTGTTCGGTGTGCTGGTCGCGGCATCCTTCATTTTGGTGTGCTTCACCAATCTGACCACCATGCTGCTGTCCATCGTCGCAGTACTGCTCGCGGCCAGCTATCCGTTCATGAAGCGCTTCCATCATCTGCCGCAAGTCGTGCTGGGCGCGGCCTTCGGCTGGGCGATCCCGATGGCCTTCGCTGCCACACTGGAAGACGTACCGAGCTACGGCTGGTGGCTATTCGCTGCCAACCTGATGTGGACCGTGGCCTACGACACCGCGTACGCCATGGTAGATCGTAATGATGATCTCAAAGTCGGGATCAAATCTACCGCCGTGCTGTTTGGCCGTGCCGACAAGCTGATGATCGGCCTGCTGCAACTGGGCATGCTGGCGGTGCTGATTGGCATCGGCCTGCACCTGGCGCTGGGAATCTTCTACTGGCTGGGCCTGACGGCAGCAGCAGCTACCTTCGTCTGGCAACAGTGCTTGATTCATGAGCGCGAACGCGGTCCGTGCTTCCAGGCATTTCTCAATAATCATTGGTCGGGATTGTTGATCTTCGTCGGTATCGTGCTGGCCACCTGGCCGACGCTCTAACCCCCGGTACGCCTTGCTTACCACGGTTGAGAGGCCTGCTGGCAGCCAGACTTGCAAGCTGCCATGCTGGCCACTGTCATCCCACTGTCATATAAGCGGGGTGTAATCGTCATCGACTTGTCATTCTGGCGCCTGCGCCGACTGCTGCATGGGATTTAGCGATGAGCTCCAAGACCGTACTGATTGTCGACGACGAATCCTCCATACGCGAGATGATCGCCGTCGCACTGGAAATGGCAGATTACCGCGTACTGGAAGCTGATAATGCCCAGGACGCCCACGCCATCGTGGTCGATGAAAAGCCTGACCTGTTGCTGCTGGACTGGATGATGCCAGGCACCAGCGGACTTGAGTTGGCACGCCGCCTCAAGCGTGACGAGACCACCGCCGAGCTGCCCATCATCCTGTTGACCGCCAAGGGCGAGGAAGACAACAAGATTCAGGGTCTGGAAGCGGGCGCCGACGACTACATCACCAAACCCTTCTCGCCGCGCGAGCTGGTGGCTCGTCTCAAGGCCGTACTACGCCGCACGACCCCAAAGGGCATCGAAGAAGCAGTGGAAGTTGAAGGGTTGATGCTTGATCCCGCCAGCCATCGCGTCACGGCACACGGCAGCTCGCTGGAAGTCGGCCCGACTGAATATCGGCTACTGCAGTTCTTCATGACCCATCAGGAGCGTGCCTACACGCGCAGTCAGTTGTTGGATCAGGTCTGGGGCGGCAATGTCTATGTCGAGGAACGCACCGTGGATGTGCATATCCGCCGTCTGCGCAAGGCACTGGGCGAAGGGCATCAGCACCTGATTCAGACCGTGCGTGGTACCGGCTACCGCTTCAGCGCCCAGGCCTGAGGCGCGGATGCGCTACTGGACAAACGAGCTATGGCGACTCGGCTATCTGGCCGGTGGCTTCGGACTGATTGGTGGTTTGCTCGGCTTTCTCGGCTGGGGGCTGGCGCTGGGATTGGCGCTGTATCTGTTCGTGCATCTTCGCCATCTCAAGAGTCTCTATCACTGGCTGATCACCAATCCCCACGAAGAACCCCCGCCCGGTGATGGCGTATGGGGAGATCTGCTCGATCGCCTGTATCGCTACCAGAAGGGCCAGCGCAAGGCACAGGAGCGCTTGCGCAGTATCCTCAACCGTATTCAGGAATCCTCGGAGGCGATGCGTGATGGCCTGGTGATGCTGGATAACCACGGTGACATGGAGTGGTGGAACAGCGCCGCAGAGCAGCTGATCGGCCTCAAGGTCAGTCATGATCGCGGCCAGCACGTCACCAACTATCTGCGCGACCCCGCTTTCATCGATTACTTCAATCGCCTCGACTATCGCGAACCGCTGACACTGCAGTCACCGCTGTCGGACAACCTGATTCTTCAGGTATCCATTACCTTGTTCGGCGATAATGAGCGGCTGGTGATGGCACGTGACGTGACGCGTCTCTATCGACTGGAAGAGATGCGTCGCGATTTCGTGGCCAACGTCTCGCATGAGCTACGCACACCGCTGACGGTGCTGGCGGGCTATCTGGAAACCTACAGCGACTATGCCAGCGACTTGCCACCGCGCTGGCAACGTGGTCTTGGGCAGATGCAGAGCCAGACCGATCGCATGCAGCATCTGGTCGAAGACCTGCTGACCCTATCGCGGCTGGAGACGGATGAGCTGTCTGGCGAAGGGCATTGCCTCAACATGCCAGCATTGCTGGAGCAGATCCGCGAAGATGCAGCGGGACTCTCACAAGGGCGCCACACCTTCTCAGTGGAGGCAGATGCCACATTGTCACTATGCGGTGAGGAGCAGGAGCTGCGCAGCGCGATCTCGAACCTGGTCTTCAATGCCGTACGCTACACTCCAGAAGGCTGTCATATCACCCTGCGCTGGCATGCAACCGCAGACGACCTGGTGGTGGAAGTCGAAGACGACGGTGATGGCATCGACCCCGTGCACCTGCCGCGCCTGACCGAACGCTTCTATCGCATCGACAAGGGCCGCAGCACGGCCACGGGCGGTACCGGCCTTGGACTGGCCATCGTCAAGCATGTGCTGATCCGCCATCAGGGCCATCTGGACATCGATAGCCATCCCGGTGAAGGGGCACGCTTCCGATGCCGTTTCCCGGCATCACGCCGCTGTGCGCCGGATACCAGATGAGGGGCTCGCAAACCCCTCTCCTGTCCTGCAAAAACAACAACGCCCCGTAGCCACCTCATGATGAGGCCACTACGGGGCGTTGTTGTTTTCATCTATCGCTGCACTTATTACTGCATGTCACCACACCTGCCAGCCGCTATCACACCGGCGCAGGCAACTGACGATAGTGGCTCTGCCACATCAACACGGCAGCAGCGACGGCACCGGGGATGAACAGCAGATTGGCCAGCGGCACCAACGTGACGACAAAGACCACCGCGCCGAAGGTCAGTGATGGCCACCAGCGCGCCTTGAGGCGCTGCTTCATGTCACCGAAGCTGACCTGATGATTGTCCATCGGATAGTCGAGGTACTGAATCGCCATGCTCCAGGCCGAGAACAAGCCCCATAGCAGCGGCGAAATCAGATTCAGGCCCGGAATGAAGCCGATGATGAACAGCGCGATCATGCGGGGAATGAAATAACCCAGCTTGGCCATTTCACGCTTCAGCGAATCAATGCCGATCTTCATCAAGCCACGGTCATCTTCGATCAGAGTGCCATCAAGACGGTGCTCGACCTTCTCGGCCAGAATGCCGTAGAAGGGCGCAGCAATCAGATTGGTCACCAGACTGAAGGTGAAAAATACGGCCAATAACAGGCTCAACACCAACACTGGCCAGATCAACCAGCTGAGCCATTCCAGCCAGCTAGGCACCTTGAGCATCCAGTAATCGATCCAGCCACCAAAGTGGCTGAACAGCAGCCACAGCGTGACGCTGTAAAGCACCAGGTTGATCGCCAGCGGCACGAACACGAAGCGACGCAGCCCTGGGGTATAGACCATGCGGGTCCCGCGGACCAGCGCCGATACGGCATCAATCATGCGACGTCCTCGTCATCTCGAATGAAGTGGCTGCCCTGTGGCGGCCGGAGCCACACCCTAGCATTCCCGACCGCAGTGCGCAGCTGCGAGACTGCCAGAGACAAGCGCCCCGCAGGCACTCGTGAGAGCAGCTGCGGGGCGTTTTACGTCACGACTCATCACCGTGGCGATCCATCGTCATCTCACGCGTGAGGCGCAATTACAGGACTGACGATGTCGCTCAACGCTTGTCGAAATCCTGCGGCTTGAGGTCGTGGGTATCGGTATGACGCACATCCACACCCTTGACCAGGAAGATGACGTATTCGGCAAGGTTGTCGGCGTGATCCCCGATACGCTCCAGCGCGCGCAGAATCCACATCACATTGAGCACCGGCGTGATCTGGCGGGCATCTTCCATCATGAAGGTCATCAGCGAGCGCATCGCGCTCTGGTATTCCTGATCGACCGAGGCATCTTCACGCAATACCTTGAGGGCCAGATCCGTATCAAAGCGCGCGAAGGCTGTCAGCGCATCACGCACCATGCTGCGCACATGCTGGCTGAGGTGACGTACCTCGACCATGCCACGTGGACTCTGGCCATTCTCGACCAGCGACAGGGCGTTGCGTGCAATCTTGCTCGACTCATCACCGATACGCTCCAGATCAGACGTGGCGCGGATGACAGCCAGCACCAGGCGCAGGTCGGAGGCCGCCGGCTGACGGCGCGCCAATACGCGAGTGCACTCGTCATCGATCTTGAGCTGCATGTCGTTGACGGCCTTGTCATTGTCACGCACACGCGTCGCCAACTCACTGTCACCTTCCAGCAGCGCGGTGACGGCATCCTGCAATTGCTTCTCTACCAGACCGCCCATGGCCAGCAGATGTGTCTTCAGCGCATCCAGTTCGTGATTGAACTGCTGAGATATGTGCTTGCCGTGCGAATCGCTGGTGATATCCATTACCCTCTCCCGGGAAGTCGTCCGCCGAGGCAGGCGGTCTCTGACATGAATGACATTACAAGTATGGGCCGTGCAGCATGACTTGGCGCAGATGGCTCCCTCTCAGCATGCCAAGGCTTGATGACAGTTTTGTTGCACTGCAGTGAGATAAAACTGTCATCAAGCAGATCTGCCACAAGCCTCCCTCATCCAAAGCGGCCCGTGATGTAGTCCTCGGTCTGGCGACGACGAGGATTGGTGAACAACTGATCAGTTGGCGCATATTCCACCAGTCGGCCATCGTGCAGGAAGGCGGTCGCATCAGAGACGCGCGCAGCCTGCTGCATGTTGTGAGTGACGATGACCAATGTCAGGCGTGAACGCAGCGAGCGGATCAACTCCTCGATCTTGAGGGTCGAGATGGGGTCCAGTGCCGAAGCAGGCTCATCGAGCAACAACACTTCGGGCTCTACCGCGAGGGTGCGGGCGATCACCAAACGTTGCTGCTGGCCACCCGACAAGCCCAGCGCGCTGTCGAACAGACGATCTTTCACCTCATCCCACAACGCCGCGGCCCGTAGACAAGCCTCGACCTTATCGTCCAGATGGCGCTTGTCGCGTTCTCCAACGAGGCGCAGTCCGAAGGCGACATTCTCATAGACTGACATCGGGAAGGGGTTGGGCGTCTGGAACACCATGCCCACTCGGCGGCGCAGCATCGGTACATCAACGCCACGCGCATGAATGTCTTCGCCTTCCAATCGGACCTCGCCCGTCAGGCGTGACTGCTCATCGAGGTCCGTCATGCGATTGAACGTCCGCAGCAGGCTCGATTTGCCACAGCCCGACGGGCCAATGAAAGCCGTGACGCGCTTGCGCTCAATACACAGACTGATGTCATCCAATGCGCTCTGACGACGCCCTCCCCGCGAGTGATAGCCCAGAGAAAGGCCGCGCGTTTCCAGACAGACATCGCCCGCGTCAATGTACGTCGAATCATTGCGCGACGAATCCTCAGCGGGCATCAGCACGTCATCACGGCTCATTCGGTGGCTCCCTTGTAGCGTTGTGCCAGCAGATGTCGCAGGCGAATGGCACTCAGATTGAGGCACAGAATCACGACGACCAGCACCAGTGCGGTCGCGTAGACCAGCGGGCGATTGCTGAAGGCATCGCTGCTCTGAAACGCCAGGTCATAGACCTGATGCCCAAGATGCATGAACTTGCGGTCGAGGTGCAGCCACGGGAAGCTATCATCGACGGGCAGTTCCGGGGCCAGCTTGACCACGCCGACCAGCATCAACGGCGCCACCTCACCCGCCGCGCGCGCCACTGCCAGAATCAGCCCTGTCATCAGCGCGGGCGACGCGGCAGGCAACACCACGCGCCAGAGGGTTTCAAAGCGTGTCGCGCCCAGTGCCAGTGCTCCTTCGCGCAGACGGCGAGGAACACGCGCCAACCCTTCTTCCGTTGCCACGATCACCACCGGCAACGTCAGCAACGACAGCGTCAGTGATGCCCAGAGAATACCGCCGGTCCCGAAGGTAGGCGTCGGCAGTTGATCAGCATAAAACAGACGATCTATCCCCGCTCCCACGCCATAGACGAAGAATCCGAGCCCGAAGACGCCGTAAACGATCGACGGCACACCCGCCAGATTACGCAGTGCAATCCTCGTCAGCTGCGTCAGCCGTCCCTGATGCGCGACCTCATGCAGATAAAGGGCCGCCATGACGCCAAAGGGCATCACGATTACCGACATCAAGACCACCATCAGTACGGTGCCGAAGATCGCCGGCCAGGCTCCTTCGCCGCCATCATTGGGCGTGTCCGAGATGAAGTCCGCGAACCGGTTCAGCGTCAGCGACAACCGCCCACCAAAGCCCAGTGCATTGGGCTGCCAGGCACGCTTGATCTCCTCCAGCGCGATCTGTCCGTCATGGCCGCCGCGACCAGCAAGTTGCAACTGGCCTGCTGTCAACGCATCCCGCAACGACATGAGCTGTTGTTCTCGTGTGATGAGTGCTTGGCGCGCTGCGTTTATTTCTTCCTCAAATTCCGCCGTTACCGTCCCGCTGTCGTGGCGAGCAGCGTACTGCTGCGTGAGCGCCGTCAGCTGCTTGCTCAGTTGCTCACCATGGCTGCGCAACGCCGCCAGATTGCGTCGCTGGCTCTCGATATCATCAAGGCGTACAAACAATGGCGTAGCATCTTCTGCCAATGGCTTGCCGCTACCTGATACATCGGTGGTGACAAGCTCGCCTGTCGTGGGATCGCTCAGTGCTTGTGCCATGCCATAGAGCACACGGCCATCGCGCAATTCCAGCGCCAGCGCCTGCTCAGGAAAGGTCAGCGCATTCAGCATGTCCTTGGGTAACCATCGCCAACTAGCGGCGGCGCTCTGCTCGGAAGAGGTCTGTAGCAACCACCATTGCCGAGGCCGGGAAGTACCGCTGGCCGTCTGCACATGACGGACCTCCTCTCGCATCAACTCACCGAGCAGATGCTGACCGTTGCCGATGGCTGCCGAATCGGCATCACTTGTTTCGCTCGTCTGCGTCATCGGTTCAAGCAGTGCTATCTCGACGAGCCGTGAGGGCCAGAAATGGCCCAATGAACCGACCAGTAGCAGGCTGATCAATCCCATCATCAACAACAGCGAGACACTGACGGCCATCGCATTCAGCCAGCCCCAGGGGCCGCCATCGCGCCAGTAACGGGACAGCCGCGCCAACAGGTGCTCCGGTGGGCGTAACAAGGAAGTCTTCGACGGTGTACGTGACGTGTGCGCGTGCCTCATCCCCAACCTCCCCGCGTGGGCGGTGCAAAGCGCTGACGCAGCACTTCGGCGAACGTGTTGACGATGAAGGTGAACAGAAACAATGCCAGTGCCGCGAGAAACAGCAGTCGATAGTGGCTACTGCCGACATCAGCTTCTGGTAGCTCGATCGCGATAGTAGCTGCCAGCGAGCGCAGCCCTTCAAACAGGCTGGCATCGACCAGCGGTGTATTGCCGGCCACCATCAGCACGATCATGGTTTCACCGACCGCACGCCCCATGCCGATCATCAGCGCAGAACACACGCCAACAGCGGCAGCAGGCAAGATCACGCGGCGCAAACTTTGCCACGGGGTCGCCCCCAGTGCAGCAGAGCCTGCGGCAAGTCCTCTGGGCACGGAGGACAGCGCATCTTCACTCAGCGTGAACAGGGTCGGCATCACCGCCAGCCCCAAGGCCATGCCCGTGACCAGAGTATTTCGCTGGGCATAACCAATGCCGTAATGACTGAATAACCACTGCTTGATATCGCCTTCGAACCACCAATGCTCAACATGGTTAGCAATAGTGATATCCAGCCATAGCAGCAGTACCAGCAGCGGGAGCAGCCCGAAAGCGGCCATGTTTTCCGGCAACAATACTCGCCAGTCACGCGGTGCGAGAGTCCACACGAAGCCTGCCACCATGGTACCCAGCGGGATCAATACCAGCCCCAACAACACGGCCATCAATTCGCGCTCGACGAACGGTGCCACCACCAGTGCGGCGATGAAGCCGATCACGACGGTCGGCAATGCCTCCATCATTTCGAGCAATGGCTTGATGCGAGACCGCTGACGCGGTGCCATGAAACAGGACACATGGATCGCACAGCCCAGACCCAGCGGGACAGCGAACAGCAAGCCGACCAGCGCGGCCTTGAGCGTGCCCCACACGATAGGCACCAGCGACAGACGTGGCTCACTACTGCTATCACCCATCTGCCAGATCCACTCCGGTGCCGGGCGCCCTTCATACCAGACCTTGCCAAGCAGCGTGGATAACCCGACATCCGGATGCGGATCGTCGATGACAAGGGCCTGTGCTGTCGTCTCTGTGGGCTTTGCCGCTGCTGTCGATCCTGTCGCTACCAGCTGGTGATCATTGCGACTGAAGGCCAGTGTTACACCCTCGGCAACCGTCTGCGCCGTCAGCCAGTCCTGCACCAGACGCTTGCGTTCTGCAGTCGCCTGATAGAGGCCCAGGCGCCCCGTGGCATCGAGCGCGGCGAAACCGAGACTGCGGTGGGCGGCTGAAAGCGCAACGATGGGCGCGTTCAGTCCGCTATCGAAGGTACCCACGGCGACCAGCGGCAGCGCATGACCAGGCTGCAGATAATGCGTCAGGCCGCCGGTGTCATCGCCAAGAATCAGACTCTCACCGCCACGCAACACACGCAGTGCCGTAATGCGCGCAGGCACATGAGTACCACGACTGATGATATGTGCCAGCGGGCCTTGTTCGTTCGCGACGCCTGCCAACTGCCACTGCTGGAAGTCATGCTCACCGGCCGTGATCAGCAGTCGCCCCGCCATGCTGGCCTGTGCTCCAGCCTTCTCAAGCCATTGCTGCTGCCAGATAGCATCCGAGTCGCTCAACGAGAGCCGTGCCAGCCACAGGCGAGAGCCAGAAGACTCAGACGCACTCATCCACAGCTGATCATCATTGATCATCAAGTGAGTAGACGAGCGCGATAGCCCTGTGGGAACAGTGAGCGTCGCAAGGCGTTTCACAGTGGGTATCTTTGCAGAGTCATCAATCTGTACGGGCTGCAGCCGGCCATCCGCCAGCCAGATACCGGCCAGCTCCAGCCGCTCGGAGCCGGTCGCGATCAGCGGCGCTGCTGCAGCACGAGCTATAGGCGAGGTCGTGGGTAAAGCAAGTAAGTCAGCCAGCTGTCGAGACTCATCATCGACAGTGGCCGTGATGCCTTGCGGTGTCATCGGTCGAGTGCTGGCCGGCATGAGCAACGGCCATGACACACTGAACAGATAGCCGAGCATCACGATGACCACTGCCATTACGCCAAGACCCGACGCGGTCAGCCATAGGCTGGCCAGACGGTCGCGTCGTAGGCGACGACGCTGCATTCGTGAGGCATCAACTGCCGACATGAATAGGTACCACGCGATAAATTGCACTCAAAAGAGGCCCATCCGATAAGGCGGTGAGCAAGGATTTCAGCAAGATTATGTCCGTAAGATGACAAATAGATGACATGACCGTCTCAACTAGCGGGCACGTTATCCAGCCCCAGTTGCGCGCGCCAGTGATCAAGCTGGCTTTCCGGTAGCGGAACGTAGCCTTCACGCAAGATGGATTGCTGGCCCTGACGCGACATGATCAGTGACAGGAAGGCCTGTTCAAGCGTAGGCAGTGGCTGACCCGGAACACGATTGACATAGATATACAGCGCGCGCGTCAGAGGATAGCGACCATCGCGAATACTTGTACGGCTAGGTGAAATAGCCATCGGGCTCTCTTCTGTACTGACCGGTAGCTGCTTCACCATCGGAGAGGCCGTACTGAAGCTGGCATAGCCGATGCCACCAGGCGTGGCACCCACTGCCTGAATGATGGAGGCCGAGCCCGGTTGCTCACTGACATCAAGCCGGAAGTCACCGCCACACAAGGCAATACGCCGGAAGGCGCCATAGGTGCCAGACGTCGCACTGCGCCCATAAGGACTGATCTGCCGCGCCGCCCATTGCCCGCTCAGGCCAAGATCTCCCCACTCAAGAGACGGATTGCTGTTACAGGCATGTGTGGCTGAGAAAATGGAATCCAGCTGACGCAGGCTAATTTTTTCTAGTGGATTATCACGATGCACCACGATACCCATCGCATCCAACGCGACCGGAATCCCCAGTGGCGGGTAACCATACTTGTGCTCGAATTCCCTCTGCTCCTGTTCACGCATGGGTCGCGACATCAAGCCAATGCGTGTCGTGCCGGCAACCAGTGCCGGAGGCGCCGTCGAAGACCCTGCTGCCTGTAACTGCACTCGCACTCCGGGATGATAGCGATGCAGCTGCGATGCCCAGCGCGTGACTAGCGAAGACAGGGTATCGGAACCGACAGCCGTCAAGTTGCCAACCACACCCGGCACGGGCCGGTACACTGGAACAGAAGGGGACTCCGGAACAGCCGAGGCAGAAGCAGGCCTTACCACTGTCACTGTCGCGGCGAAGCACACGTAGAACAGGCACAGTAAAGGGGAACGCGCCGGGGGCAGAAAGCGCAAAAGACGCTGCAGCGGGTGACCTGCTGATGACATGACCATGGCTATCCCCAGACTGGGTGATGAAAAATACAGAGACACTCCGGACGCAATAATCGTCCTGACGAACATCATCTAATCGATGATGTCTAATATATGACGTACAAGCTAAGAGTATCCGCCTTTGCTGCGTTGAGGGCCGATGACATTATGCTGCAGTGCAAAAAGCAGCCTGACAGCCCTTCGTCAGGGAGAGTAGGATATAAACCCTAGTGCTCACCCTGTGAGCCTGATGATCCATTACGCCAAGTACCGCCTTGAACATGTCATGCCTGTGGCACAAGGGCCATCATCGCAAGTGCTATAACCATTACTGCCAGCACAATAATTTTCATAACAACAAGATAGCGAGTCACATCATGCAAGCTTTGGATGACGCCCCAACGCCCAATGGCACCCTGACGCTCAAGCTAATTGCCCAGCGTCATGATACCAATCTCTATGGCGATATTAGCGGTGGTTGGTTGATGCATCGTATGGATGAGGCCTGTGAGCTGGCGGCCGGCCGAGTCGCCAATGGCCGCACTGCTACCGTCGCCGTGGAAGGCCTCGACTTCCTGTCGCCGGTGCGTGTTGGCTCGGTCGTCAACGTATTCACTCACGTCGCCGAGGTGGGGCGTAGTTCAATCCGCCTATCCGTCGAGGTCTGGATCCGTCCACCTCAGGAGCGTAATCATCGCGCTCTAACCAAGGTGACAGAGGCATGTTACGTGATGGTGGCACTCGACGAGAATGGCCGTATTCGTGCCGTCCCTGCGGCTCCCGTAGAGCAGTCATCGCTACTGACTCCCCCTCTTCCTTCAGCGGAATGAGGTGAATGCCAGAAGACAAGAAGGCCGCCCCAGATCGGGGCGGCCTTTTATATTATCAATGAGTCCAAGCTCAACAGGGCCTGGCTCAAGACGTCGCATCTTCTCCCAGCACACGGGCACGACCATCGAGATAGCCGCGTTCGCCGGTTCTGGTCCAAGGCGCGATCTTTTGCTGGAAAGCACGGTAGGAGTCATAGACTCGCTTGGCATCGGCGTCTTCGGCGACAAATTCATCCAGCACCTCGTTGGAGGCCTCATACAGCGCAGCATAGACATCGTCCGGGAATTCGCGCAGTTGCACACCATGCTCCTCTACCAGCGAGGTCAGAGCGGTGGCATTGCGTAGCGCGAATTCATCGACCATGGCGTGATTGGCAATCTTGGCCGACTGCATCACCACCTGCTGAAGGTCTTCCGGCAGCGCCTGCCAGGCGTCCATGTTGACGGTACCCTCCAGAATTGCGGATGGTTCATTCCAGGCCGGTGAATAGTAATACTTGGCGACCTGATGCAACCCAAAGGCCAGGTCGTTGTAGGGCCCGACCCAATCCGCTGCATCAATGACGCCTGTTTCCATCGCCGTGAATATCTCGCTGCCCGGCAATGTCAGCGTACTGGCGCCAATCCGATTCATCACCTCACCAGCAAGTCCGGGCAGGCGGATCTTGAGTCCCTTCATGTCAGCCAGACTTTTCACTTCCTTGTTGAACCAACCAGCCATCTGCGTGCCGGTATTGCCAACGGCCAGTGGCTTGAGATTATGACGCGCATAAATTTCATCCCACAGCGCCATGCCGTCGCCGTGATACAGCCACGCATTGGTCTCGGTGGTATTCATACCAAAGGGTACGGCGGTAAAGAACTGTGCAGCAGGCACCTTGCCCTTCCAGTAATAGGACGCCGAGTGGCCCATCTGGGCCGTGCCAGAAGACACCGCATCAAAGACTTCCATTGCCGGCACCATCTCGCCGGCGCCGTAGACCTTGACCTGCAGACGGCCACCAGACAGCACGCCAATCAAGCGCGCGAATTCGTTGGCACCCGTGCCTAGCGCCGGAAAGTTCTTCGGCCAGGAGGTCACCATCTTCCAGTGAATGGTCTCAGGTTCGGCAGCCTTGGCCGTGGTAACGAAAGGCGCGGCTGCGATGCCAGCAGCCCCCGCACCGAGAGCTGTGAGAAAATGACGGCGTTGCATGGCACAGTCCTTGTTCGAGTTATTGGTTTTCGAGTTACTGGGCGATACGAATGGCACAATCTGAAAGTAGAGCGTCTACCTCCACTATGCCGTCGCTAATGTACCGCCCACAACTGCACCAAGGCCGTAGTCCGATGCTTTAACTTGCCTCTGCTCAGTCCATATCTTCAGCTCAGCACTTCAAGTTTGGCAAAACCGAGCACCAGCCACTTGTCACCTTCACCTTCGAAGCTGATCTGCACTCGAGCGCGCTCGCCCTGTCCTTCGGCATTGATGACCACACCCTCCCCGAACAGCGGATGGCGCACCATGCTGCCCAGTGATAGTGCAGGCATGCCATCGCTGGCATCGACACCTTCCTGACGCGGACCGGACGGACGACGATTCGGAGTCGCACGTTGCGTCGAGACCGGACGCGAAATCTGGCCACGCAAACGAACCTCTTCCAGCAGCTCCTCCGGCAGCTCACGCAGGAAGCGTGAGGGACGCTGGAAGGTTTCCTTGCCGTGCATGCGGCGAAGTTCAGCATAGGTGAGGTAGAGACGCTGCATGGCACGCGTGACGCCGACGTAGCACAGCCGGCGCTCCTCCTCGAGACGACCCGGCTCTTCCAACGACATCTTGTGCGGGAAAAGACCTTCCTCAACACCCGCGACGAAGACCACCGGAAACTCCAGGCCCTTGGCAGAGTGCAGCGTCATCATCTGTACGCATTCTTCGCCTTCGGCAGCCTCATGATCCCCCGCATCCAACGCTGCTTCAGCAAGGAATGGCTCCAGTGCCTCAGCACCTTCACTGACAGCATTCGGATCCATTCGCTCGCCCTGACTGAAAGCACGACAGGCATTGACCAATTCGGCCAGGTTCTCGAGACGTGCCTGACCCTTTTCGCCCTTCTCGGCGGCGTGATGCTCGCGCAGCGCCGAGACATGGATGACATGTTCGACCAGCTCGTGCAGTGCCATGCCGGCAGTATCATTGTCGAGGCCATCGATGAGATCACTGAAGGCACGCACGGCAGTGGCAGCGCGTCCCTTGAGCGCGCCATCAGCAGCAGCATCGCTCATCGCCTGCCACATCGTGAGATTGCCGTAACGGGCGCGTTCGCGCAGCTGCTCGACAGTCCGCATACCGATACCGCGTGCGGGCACGTTGATCACGCGCTCCAAAGCGGCATCATCTTCGCGATTGTTCATCAACCGCAGATACGCCAGTGCATTCTTGATTTCGAGACGCTCATAGAAGCGCTGGCCACCATAGATGCGATACGGCATACCTTGACGAATCAGCGTCTCCTCAAGCACGCGAGACTGAGCGTTTGAGCGATAGAGAATCGCCACGTCATCACGACTATAACCATGCTCGTTGACCAGCTCACGAATGGTGTCAGCGATGAAGCGTGATTCATCAATGTCATTGAAGCCGGCATAGATGCGAATGCGCTCGCCACGCCCGCTATCGGTCCACAGATTCTTGCCCATCCGCCCGCCGTTGTTGCTGATCAGGGCATTGGCAGCTTCGAGAATTGCGCTGGACGAGCGATAGTTCTGTTCCAGGCGTACCACGCGGGTATTGGCGAACTCATCGGTAAAACGCTGGATATTCTCGACGCGCGCGCCACGCCAGCCATAGATGGACTGGTCATCATCACCCACCACCGTCATGCATTCACGATTGCCAGCCAGCAGCTTCAGCCACGCATACTGCAAGGTGTTGGTGTCCTGGAACTCATCGACCAGGATATGAGCGAAGCGCTCACGATAGTGGTTCAGTAGAGGTGGGGTATCACGCAGCAATTCCAGCGAGCGCAACAACAACTCACCGAAATCCACTAGTCCGCCACGTTCACAGGCTAGCTGATAGAGCTCATACATCTCGACCATCTTGCCCATATAGGCATCGCCGTGGGTCTGCACCTGATGGGCCCGCAGCCCCTCTTCCTTGCAGCCGGAGATGAAGTACTGAACCTGCTTGGGCGGCCAGCGCTCATCGTCGACGTTGTGCTGTTTGAGCAGCCGCTTGACCATCCGAAGCTGATCATCACTGTCGATGATCTGGAAGTGTTCAGGCAGGCGCGCCTCCTGCCAATGAGTGCGCAGCAGTCGGTGACTGATCGAGTGGAAGGTGCCGACCCACATATGACGCAGGCTGGCACCGTTGAGCGCTTCAAGCCGCGTGCGCATCTCGCGGGATGCCTTGTTGGTGAAGGTCACCGACAGGATGGCGTAGGGCGACATCTGATGCTGGTCCATCAGCCAGGCAATACGATGGACCAGTACGCGGGTCTTGCCGGAACCGGCCCCGGCCAGCACCAGCATGTTGCCAGGCGGCGCGGACACGGCCTCGCGCTGATGCGTGTTGAGATGGTCAAGAAGGGGCGATTCAGACATGCAGGGCTCACCACAGGGCAGAGGGTCGAGGATCGGAGCAGCCCGTCAATCGCCGCCCCTGTTCAGACATCCACCTTATCACATGGCTACGCTGTCACTCTCCCCTCTCCACTACCTCTCAAGCGGTGCCCGTTTGATCAATGAGCGTCGAAATCATGCTCATCAAACCTCAGTGTCGCCAAGCTCTTCTTGACTGCTTCAAGCTGCTCCTTGAGCTTGGGTCCCCGAGTCTTGGCAACGCCAACAGCCAGCGTATCGACGATGACCAGGTGTGCAATACGCGAACTCATCGGCGTGTAGATCTCAGTATCTTCATGCACATCGATATGCAGCGGCAGAGTCACCTCATCCGCCAGCGGCGAGCCGCTCGGACACAGACCAATCACTGTGGCACCAGCATCGCGTGCCAGTCTGACACTCGCGATCAACGCCTTGGTGCGCCCGGTCTGAGAGATGGCAACGACGACATCACGTGGCCCCAGCGTCACCGCCGACATGTTCTGCATGTGCGGGTCAGTGTAGGCCGCGGTGGAAATCTGCAAGCGAAAGAACTTGTGCTGGGCATCATGTGCCACCGCACCCGACGCACCATAACCGTAGAACTCAACCCGGCTGGCAGAAGCCAGTGCGTGAATCGCGCGGGCAACGGCCTCGGCATCCAGACGGTCACGTACTGACAGTAGCGTACCGATGGTGGAGTCGAACAACGCGTGGGAGAACTCCGCCACGCTGTCAGAATCGTTCATCGAGAACTGGGCAAACTGGGTACCCGTCGCCAGACGCTGGGCCAATTGAAGCTTGAAGTCCTGGAAGCCAGCAAACCCCATCGCTCGACAGAAGCGTACGACGGTCGGCTCACTGACAGATGACTCACTGGCCAGATCCACGATCCGCATGTGAATCACTTCCTCCGGATTACGGAGAACATAGCGGGCGACCTTCTGTTCTGAGCGACGGAAATTTTCCATCCGGCTTCTCAGGTCGTCGAAGATGGCATGACTCACGGCACACTCCTTGCAGACATCATAGGCATGCCTGAGCTTACGTCATCCATTCAGGGGTGTCGCCATTGCAGGCAGGCTGTAGTCACAATTTTGTCAAGTGCGCTATAGTAAAACGGTGTGGCGCCAATGAAAGCCCACATCCTTTGGATGCCATGGAGGTCGAATCATGCGTAGTTCAGAGCAAGTAGATACGCTCAAGAAAGAGCTTCTCGATATTTTCATGACCCTGGGTGCCGACGAACATCAGGCCCGTAAAAAGCAAAGCGAAGTCCGCCACCTCCGCGCGCGCCGCGGAATTGAAATGCACAACGAAATCAAGCGCCTAAGCGAGGATTTAAGCGACATCGAAGTGCTGGAAATGGATACCGCTAGCGACATCGACACCCACTGAATTTCTGGCGGGAACGCGATACGCTTCCCGCCGTTACAGCAATGCCTTCCGTCTACTCTCTCTGAGTGGACAGGTGATTTACGCGCATTCCTTCATCCCCCCCAGCAGCGCATGACAGTCTTTCTCTATTTTTTTCGACAGTCCTTATCTCAACACTTTCACGACTCTCATCGCGCTATTGCGGTGCAACACGCTCTTGATTACCCAAGCTTTCACTCCTTTATGTTGCATGGCCGTGGAATGAAACACCTCCCTCTATCGACTGATAATGACCTCCAGAAACACGCGAGGCCCGCCAAATTGGCGAGCCTCGCGTGTGACACTTTCCCAGGAAATACTGCAACAGAAGTCATGCCTTCGTCAGTAACGACTACCTTCCATTCCTACAGACTGGAAGCGAACACCACTACCACACCAATCGGTGCAATATAACGAGCCACGAAGCTCCATAGTGAGAAAGCAGAATCGCTCATGTTGAGCTGACTGCGCACTTCATCACGGCCCATGAACCAGCCAACAAAGACGATGGTCGCCAAGCCAGTCAGCGGCAGCATCAATTTACTGGTCGCATAATCGAGCAAGTCGAATACCGTCATGCCTTCAAACTTGCCGAACATACCCAGCGGCGAGACATCGCTCCACACATTGAAGGACAGGATGGTGGCAATACCTAACAGCCAAGTCGCGATACCGGCCACCCAGGCAGAGGCAACGCGTGACATAGGTGTCTTCTCTTCCAGCCATTCGACGATGGGTTCCAGCAGCGAGATGCCGGACGTCCAAGCCGCGAACACCAACAACACGAAGAACATCACACCAAACACTTCGCCGCCGGGCATTTGACCGAAAGCCAATGGCAGAGTCTGGAAGATCAGGCCCGGGCCAGCGGCAGCATCGAGTCCATTGGAGAACACCACCGGGAAGATGGCCAGACCTGCCAACAATGCGATCACGGTATCCAGCACCACCACTATCAATGCGGTGCGACCGATATTGACGTCATCGGAGAGGTAGGAACCGTAAGCCATCATGATGCCCATACCCAATGACAGGGTGAAGAAGGCATGTCCCATCGCCGCCAGCACGCCATCCTTGTCGAGCTTTGAGAAATCGGGCGTCAGCAGCCAGGCAGCCGCCTCACCGAAACCATCGGTGGTAGCAGCATAGCCGACCAACATGATCAGCATGACCGCCAGCAACGGCATCAGGATCTTGGCAGCACGCTCAAGCCCCCCAGCAACCCCGCCCGCAACGACCAGAATGACCATCAGCATGAAAGCACTATGCCAGGCCAAAAGAGTGGCCGGGTTACTGAGCAGCCCACCAAACAGGCTACCGGCCGTATCAGCGGTCAGGCTCTCGAAGCTGCCAGTTGCTGCGTCCGCGATAAAGGCCAGCGCCCACCCTCCGATCACGCTATAGAAGGACAGGATCAAGTAGGCGCCCAAGACACCGGCGACCCCGATCAATACCCAGGCAGGGCTTCGCTTGAGACGTGCACTGATATTACTCATGGTCGAGATGGGGTTCTTCTGACCCAGACGACCAAGTAGCCATTCAGACATCAGGATCGGCAGGCCGATCAGCAGAATACAGACCAGATAGACGAGCACGAAAGCGCCGCCGCCGCTCTCGCCGGTCATGTACGGGAATTTCCAGATATTGCCAAGGCCAACGGAAGAACCGACGGCGGCCAGGGTAAAGGCCAGGCGGGAAGACCACTGTGCGTGGGTATGCGGTTTAGATGACATGTGAATCCCTGATTCGTCGCGAGGGTGCCTGTCGCAGATAGGACAATGAGCACCTTGTTGTGCTTGTTGCATCTTGTCGCATATTCGGACGGATCATCCGCTTGCAGACAAGATGGCGTCGCAGGATCACTGCAGTAATACATCTACCGCCTTCCGATGGCCGGGTAGGTCATGGAAGGCAGGCAAACTAGTGCCTATAGGCACGCCGGAACAAACATTGTGCTCATTTCCGGTAAATATCGCCGTGGTAGAGGCAACATGTAGCTAAAGTTACTTGATTGGCTCTCTATCTGCCAGCAAGCCACCATCAGACCATCGCCTCACGGAAGAATTGTACGCCGTGAGATATCACTGTTGATAAGCGCCTTAAACGCGATATATCAGAACAGGCTGCCCTGGCACTCCCCGGGAAACTCGCCTATCGGTCGCCAGCCAAGACGAGAATGCACCTGATTGGCTAACAGTCGAGCAAGTGCCGGTGCCGCCTTGTTGTCAGGAGTATGCACAAAGAGAAAAGGGCTTTTCCCCTGTTTTATCCACAGAAATAGACGCTCTATCCAAGGAACGAACAGACGTAGATTGGTCGCTTCATCGTAGTGGCCAATGAAGCGTACGATGGGCTGTCTGGCGCTGGAGAACACATGCAGTGGGCGATGCGGCTTTTCCGAACGTGCCACGGCAAGGCCCGGATGTATCGTGTTCGGCCCGCTGAAGAGTGGGCGGACATCCAACATCACGCGATCGACTCCATGACTTATCAACAATCGATTCAACTGACGTTCTACCTCACCCTTGGCGAAAAATATCGGGTCTCGTGGCTCAACGGCCCACTCAAATCCTTCTGCCTGCACATGGACGAAGAACTGCTCCAGGCGTGGCAAGACTTCACCACCAAGATCGCGTGGCAGCTGAACCATGATCGGTCCCAAACGTCCCTTCAGTGGTGCGATGCGCTCAAGAAACGCCGCAAGCTCATCCTCGATCCCCACCATACGTAATTCGTGAGTCAGACGTCCCGGCAGCTTGAAGCAGAAGCGAAATCCCGCAGGGGCCTGACGTGCCCAGCTGGCGATGGCCTCTGCTGTCGGCTGGGCGTAGAAACTGGTATTACCCTCGACACAATCAAACACCTGAGCATAGTCAGCCAGATGCTCACGCGGGCCACTGCCCGGTAACAGGCTGCCTCGCCAATCATCATTGGCCCACATGGCAAGACCAAGATGCAGCTCACCAAACTCTGTGTCTACCGTCGGTGCATTCGGCGATATAACTGCGCGCTTATGGTGCATCTTGAGCTAGATTCCCAATGGATATCACTTGATAACTGCTGATGACATAGCAGATATTTCTGCCACCAAAGCGACGTAAGCACAATAATAACTGTCACTTCCCCATGCTATGGTCCGCTTCCTGCATGACGACGTCATGGCGACAGCTGAGGCTCGAGCCACGCGCAGTGCCAACAGGCGGTACATCCACCGCCTTGGCCCCCTCTTCCTGCCAGCCACAAGCCGGGCTGGAAGACATCTCCATTGACTGCCCTTATCCCGGAGCCTGTCATGACAGCTTTTCAACGTCTTATTCTGCGTGCCAATAGCGGACGCTCATGGGCGGCCAATGCCATCACGCTACGTAGCCTAATTACCCTCGTTGAGGGTTGCTTGCTCGTCGCACTTGGCGTTCGTCTGCTGCAGGCCGGTGGCCTGTTGGTCAGTGGCACCGCGGGGATATCACTGCTAGGAGCTGACCTCACATCACTGAGCTTCGGTAGCCTGTTCTTCCTGATCAACCTGCCCTTCTACTGGCTGGCCTGGAAGCAATTGGGACTTAACTTCACCCTACGCACACTGGGCTGCGTCACCCTGCTATCAGTACTGTCCGATGTGCTGACCAGCAGCCTGCCCCTGGGCGAAGTCAGCTTGCCTGTCGCCGCTATCGCTGCCGGGCTGTTGATCGGCCTCGGCGTGACGCTGCTATTTCGCGAGAACGCCTCACTGGGCGGGCTGAATATTCTATCGCTACACCTGGAGCGTCGCTTCGGTATTCACGCCGGGCGCACCACGTTCAGTTTTGATCTGCTGCTGATTGCGCTCGCGGCGCTGGCCTATCCCTGGCCACAGGTCGTGGGCTCTGCGCTGGCCTTTGCCACGCTATCCTTCGTGCTTGGCCGTTACCACCGCCGTACACCACAGACTACAAAAACAACGAGGGATATCACACACAGCAGCGAAGACAGTGTGCAGGCCGCTGGATAGTGTTCAGCGACGTCCTCGGTTACCGCCAGACGGTGAACGAGGGCCCTTGCTAGCCGCCCCCTTACCCGCAGGGCTCTTGCCATTGCCACCATTGCTGCCTTTCTTGGTCGTGCCACTTGTCGCGTTCCCACGTGTCCGAGGCTTGAGACCGCCCGCCAGACCGCTGCTGCTATTGCGCCCCCCATTGCTGCCAGCATCACGCGAGCGCTCCTGTTCAGAACGCCCTGGGCTAGAGCGATCTTTCGCCGGCCGCTCACGGCGGAATGAGGCATCTTGTTGGGTCGATTTTCGGCTAGCCGTCTTTTTACTCGGCGCGTCCCTGTGTGAGCCACGTCTAGCATCAGTATCCTGTGCGACACGCTGGCTACGCGCAGCCACCGCATGCTGAGATGGTGCAGGAGCAGCCTCCGCTCTCGAAGCTTCCTCAGTACCGCTAGACCCTTCGATCATCTGCTGGATATTCGCCATCTCGCGCTTGGTCAGATAGCGCCATTGGCCAATACCAAGCCCTTCCAGACTGATATTCATGATCCGCACGCGCTTGAGCTTGAAGACCTCATAGCCCAGCGCCTCGCACATGCGGCGAATCTGACGATTCAACCCCTGGGTCAGCGTGATGCGAAATACGTAGGTCGATATCTGCTCGATACGACACGGTAGAGTAACAGTGTCGAGAATCGGTACACCCGCCGCCATCCGCTTGAGGAAGTCTGTCGTGACGGGCCTGTCGACCCGCACTACGTACTCCTTCTCGTGAGCATTGCCGGCACGCAGAATCTTGTTGACGATATCGCCGTCGCTGGTCAGAAAGATCAAACCATCAGACGGCTTATCGAGCCGGCCAATAGGGAAAATACGTTGCGGATGCCCGATATAATCGATGATGTTGCCATCAACATGCCGCTCGGTCGTACAGGTGATGCCCACTGGTTTGTTGAAGGCCAGGTAGACGGCTTCTTTCTTTTCTTTCAATGGCTTGCCATTGACCAGCACCTCATCACTCGGCGCCACCTTGGTCCCCATTTCGGGCACGATACCATTGATGGTCACTCGTCCATCGGCAATGTAACGGTCGGCCTCACGGCGCGAGCAGAAGCCTGTTTCGCTGATGAACTTGTTGAGGCGGGTAAGCGATGCGTCACGATCAGTCATGGCAGGTCACGTGCGTGCGCCGGGCGATGAACGCGCAGCGGACGGAAGGGAATAAGAAGACAGGTGCACAGGATACCAAAACGGCAGCCCTGAGGCTGCCGTCTGGCGGACGAGGAGTTGCCCCTCGTTGACTCGGAACATACCAGTTTCAGGCACTGTCCCGTGAGTCTTGTCGATCGGTTTACTCGACCGTGACGCTCTTGGCCAGGTTACGCGGCTGATCCACATCGGTGCCCTTGAGCACGGCCACATGATAAGACAGTAGCTGTAGCGGCAACGTATAGAGAATCGGTGCCAACAGCTCGCTGACGTGAGGCATACGTAACACGCGCACCCCCTCGCTCTCTTCCAGACTGATATTTTCGTCGGCGAAGACGAACAATTCACCTCCACGCGCGCGGACTTCCTGCAGATTCGACTTGAGCTTCTCAATAAGCTCGTCATTGGGCGCAACTGCCACGACTGGCATGTCAGCATCCACCAGCGCCAGCGGGCCATGCTTCAGCTCGCCCGCCGGATACGCCTCGGCGTGGATATAGGAGATTTCCTTGAGCTTGAGCGCGCCTTCCAGTGCGATAGGGAACTGGGTGCCGCGACCAAGGAACAGAGCATTGTGCTTGTCGGCAAACGCCTCGGAGAGACGCTCGATCTCGCTGTCCATCGCCAGTGCCTTGGTCACCAGACCCGGCAGCGCACGTAGGTCACGTACGACCTCGGCTTCGCCCGCGTCATCACCACCACGCATACGGCGCAGCGCCAGGGTCAGCAGCATCAGGCCGACCAGCTGGGTAGTGAAGGCCTTGGTAGAAGCAACGCCGATTTCTGGGCCGGCCATCGTCATCAGGCTGAGGTCAGACTCGCGCACCAGTGAGCTTCCCGGTACGTTGCAGATTGCCAGGCTGCCCAGGAAGCCACCCAGCGACTGCGCATAGCGCAATGCAGACAGCGTATCCGCGGTCTCACCAGACTGGGACAGGGTCACGAACAGGGTGCCATCAGCCACGACGACCGGACGATAACGGAATTCAGAAGCGACCTCGACCGCTGCCGGAATACCCGCCAGACGCTCTATCCAGTAACGCGCCACCATGCCGGCGTGATAGCTGGTGCCGCAGGCGACGATCTGCACCTGTTTGACCTGACTGAACAGTGTCTCAGCTTCACTGCCAAAGCTGCGTACCAGTACACGGTCACCGTTCAGGCGGCCTTCCAGCGTAGCGGCCAACACCCGCGACTGTTCGTGAATTTCCTTGAGCATGAAGTGGCGATAGTCGCCTTTCGAAGCAGCGTCCTGTGCGTGTTCGAAGATCTGGATCGGACGCTCGTTGGTCGAGGTGATCAGGCGCTCGCCCTGCTCAAAGATCTCGACCTGCTCCGCTGTCATGCGGACCAGGTCGCCTTCCTTGAGATAGATGAAGCGGTCGGTGACCTGCAGCAGGGCCAGCTGATCAGAGGCCAGGAAGTGCTCATCGATACCCACACCGATCACCAGCGGGCTGCCCTGACGCGCGCCAATCAGCACATCTGGCTGAGCGCGATGAATCACACCCAACGCGAAGGCACCATCCAACAGCGCAACGGATTTCTGCACTGCAGTCAGCAGGTCCTGACTCAGGGTGTATTCGCGCGCCAACAGATGAGCGACGACTTCAGTGTCAGTCTCGGAGGTGAAGACATAGCCCTGACCTTGCAGCTCACGCTTGAGGGTTTCGTAATTCTCGATGATGCCGTTATGCACCACGGCCAGGCTGTCACCTGACTGATGCGGGTGAGCGTTGGCTTCCGTCGGGGCACCATGTGTGGCCCAGCGCGTGTGAGCAATACCCACGCGACCCTTGAGCGGCGAATCACCCAGACGCGCTTCCAGCGCACCGACCTTGCCCAGTGCACGAACGCGGTTCAGACGCCCTTCTTCCGAGAGCACTGCCATGCCCGCGCTGTCATAGCCGCGATATTCGAGGCGATGCAGCCCCTCAAGCAGGATGTTCTGAACGTTACGACTGGCGACAGCGCCTACGATTCCACACATGAGCAATCTCCTTATGCTGGGGTGTGCGCAGGCAGAGGGGCAACAAGTACCTCGACGCCATGGGCACGAATTTGGTCACGCGCGGCACTGGGCAGCGCGTCATCGGTAATCAGGGTACTGACGCTGGACCAACCCAGCTCCAGATTGGGAATGCGGCGGCCCAGCTTGTGGGATTCCGCCATCACCACCACTTCGCGCGACACCTCGGCCATCACGCGTGACAGGCCGATCAGCTCATTGAAGGTGGTAGTGCCACGCTCGACATCCAGACCGTCCGCGCCAAGAAAGACCTGATCAAAGTCATAGCTGCGCAGTACCTGCTCCGCCACCTGACCCTGGAAGGAGTCGGAATGTGGATCCCAGGTACCGCCCGTCATCAGCAATACCGGCTCGTTCTCCAACTCGCGGATGGCATTGGCAACGCTCAGCGAGTTGGTCATCACGATCAGGTCATCACGACCCTTGAGCTCGGGAATCAACACCACAGTGGTCGTGCCGCTGTCGATGATGATGCGCTGATGGGCACGAATGCGACTGGCCGCCAACCGAGCGATGGCCTGTTTGGCGGCACTCACCGGCTCGTCATGTACCAGCAACTCACGTGGCATGGCTACGGCACCACCATAGCGACGCAGCAACAAACCGCTTTTCTCGAGAAAGGCCAAGTCCTTACGGATGGTGACCTCCGAAGTGGCAAGCTCCCTCGCCAGCGCCTCGACACTGACTTCACCATCACACGCCAGCTGATCGAGGATCTGGTGACGCCGTTGTGGTGTCAGTCGCTTTGACATCGGGGACTCCCATGAAGTTTCGAACCGAAAGATAAAAGAGGTAAAACGAAACATCAAGCGAAAGACAACATTGCATGATGAGATCCATACTCTGGATGCACGACGGGGGACACCTCTCGGTATCCCCCGTCGTATCTGCCTCATGCACGCGTTACCACACGATGCCTAACAGCTACTTCTCGCCACTTACTTCTTCGTCGGGCGTGGCCATTGTGGCTTATCGACACGCTTGCCACGCGCCACGCTCAGCGCGCCATCTGCAACGTCACGGCTCAACGTCGACCCAGCACCTACTGTCGCGCCCGCGCCAATCTTGAGCGGTGCCACCAACGCAGAGTTGGAACCGATGAAGGCATTGGCACCGATTTCAGTGCGGAACTTGTTGGCGCCATCATAGTTACAGGTGATGGTGCCAGCACCGACGTTGACAGCTTCGCCGAGTGTGGCATCGCCGATGTAGCTCAGGTGATTGATCTTGGCATTCACGCCCACCTGAGCATTCTTGGTCTCGACGAAGTTACCGATGCGCGCACCACGCGCAAGCTCGGTTCCCGGACGCAGGCGCGCAAACGGCCCGACATTGTTGTCACCTTCCAGCACGGCACCATCAATGACGCTGTGCGGTGCGATATGCGTGCCTGCGCCAATGCTGGCATTGCTGATCACGCAGTGGGCACCGATGACCACGTCGTCACCGATGCTGACCTTGCCTTCAAACACGCAGCCCACATCAATGCTGATATCAGTACCGATGCTTAGCTCACCGCGTACATCGATACGTGACGGATCTGCGAGGCTGGCGCCTTCGGTCATCAGTCGATCGGCTTCACGGCGCTGGAAAGCACGCTCAAGCCCAGCCAATTGCAGACGATTGTTGACGCCCTGCACTTCTTCGACCGCGGCCGGCTGTGCAGTGGCAATGGTGACACCTTCGCCTGCTGCCATGGCGATGATATCGGTCAGATAGTACTCACCCTGGGCATTATCAGCAGATAGCGCCGGCAACCAGCGCTTGAGCTGCGCGCCGGTGGTGGCAAGAATGCCGGTGTTGCCTTCCTGAATTGCCAGCTGCTCCGGCGTGGCATCCTTGTGCTCGACGATGGCGCTGACGCGCCCCTCGGCATCACGCACGATACGACCGTAACCCGTCGGATCATCGAGGATCACCGTCAGCAGCCCTAGCGTCTGCTCACTGACTTCGGCCAGCAATGCCTCCAGCGTCTCGCGACGAATCAGCGGCACATCGCCGTAAAGGATCAACACCTTATCGTCACCGATCGCCTCCAGCGCCTGGGCCACGGCATGGCCGGTCCCCTTTTGCTCTGATTGCACAGCGAAGCTGGCACCCGTCTCAGCCAACTGTTGCTGTACGCGCTCCCCACCGTGACCAATGACCACATTCAGACGCGCACCTTTCAATCCTGCAGCAGTATCCGCCACGTGCCGCACCATGGCTTTGCCAGCCAGTGGATGCAGCACCTTCGGCAACTTGGAACGCATGCGGGTGCCCTGGCCAGCGGCAAGGATGACAACATCGGTGCGGTCTGCAGTGCTCATCTTTCAACTCCTGTAGAAATGGGCGCTTCATGCCTGAAGCCCCTAAAAAAACTGGCGCCATCATAGCAGCTGGTGGGTTGCCTGCCAGTGGCGAGGTTTGCCCACGCTGATGTCGCCGTGCGCCGACTCCTGCGGGAACATCCCACCGGGCGGCTGATCGTGATCCCAATGGCTCACATTATTGATATGCGCTGAAGTGAGAGTTTTCACCTCTTGTTAGACATAAATCAGGCATGAAAAAGGCGACCCGAAGGTCGCCTTTTTCATGCCACTGGCCGTGTTGGCCCAGTGAACCTCAGCGCTTGTAGCGATCACGCAGCTGCCGCACGGTGCGCAGCTGAGCCATCGCTTCGGCCAATTCGGCCGTGGCACGTGAGTATTCCAGTTCGGAAGCCTGGTTATTCATGGCCTGCAAGGCCTGATCCTTGGCTTCCTGGGCTGCCGCCTCATCCAGGTCGTCGGCACGTACCGCTGTGTCGGCGAGGACTGAAACGAGGTTCGGCTGCACTTCAAGGAATCCACCACTGACGTAATAGATTTCCTCAGCCCCGCCCTGGCGCTGGATACGCACCGGACCGGGGAGCAGCACAGTCAGCAGTGGAGCATGACCTGGCATGATGCCAAGGTCACCTTCACTGCCGGCAGCCACGAGACGCTCGACCAGGCCGGAAAAGATGCCTTTCTCGGCGCTGACGATGTCGCAATGGACGCTCATAGCCATACCTGTTTCCTCATGCCTGAACAGGGAAATTACATGCCCTTGGCTTTCTCGACAGCTTCATCGATGGTGCCGACCATGTAGAACGCCTGCTCCGGCAGTTCGTCATATTCGCCGTCCAGGATACCCTGGAAGCCGCGGATGGTGTCCTTGAGAGACACGTACTTGCCCGGCGCGCCGGTGAAGATTTCCGCCACGAAGAACGGCTGAGACAGGAAGCGCTGGATCTTACGCGCACGTGCCACGCTCTGCTTGTCTTCGTCAGACAACTCGTCCATCCCGAGGATGGCGATGATGTCTTTCAGCTCCTTGTAGCGCTGCAACACACCCTGAACATTACGGGCTGTGTTGTAGTGCTCCTCACCAACGACCAATGGGTCGAGCTGACGAGAGGTGGAGTCGAGCGGATCAACCGCCGGATAGATACCCAGCTCGGCAATCTGACGAGACAGTACGACGGTCGCGTCAAGGTGCGAGAAGGTGGTCGCCGGAGACGGATCGGTCAAGTCATCCGCAGGGACGTAAACGGCCTGTACGGAAGTGATCGAGCCAGTCTTGGTAGAAGTGATGCGTTCCTGAAGGACACCCATCTCTTCCGCCAGAGTCGGCTGATAACCTACCGCAGACGGCATACGACCCAACAGTGCGGACACTTCGGTCCCCGCCAGGGTGTAACGATAGATGTTGTCGACGAACAGCAGTACGTCGCGACCTTCGTCACGGAACTTCTCGGCGATGGTCAGACCAGTCAGTGCAACGCGCAGACGGTTACCCGGCGGCTCGTTCATCTGACCATAGACCAATGCGACCTTGTCGAGAACGTTCGATTCCTTCATCTCGTGATAGAAATCGTTACCTTCACGAGTACGCTCGCCAACACCCGCGAACACGGAATAACCGCTGTGCTCGGTGGCGATGTTGCGGATCAGCTCCATCATGTTGACGGTCTTGCCCACACCAGCGCCGCCAAACAGGCCGACCTTGCCGCCCTTGGCGAACGGGCAGACCAGATCGATGACCTTGATGCCGGTTTCCAGCAGCTCGTTAGAGGCTGCCTGTTCCGCGAAGCTCGGGGCTGCGCGGTGGATCGGCATGTGCTCTTCAGCACCCACGTCACCGGCTTCGTCGATCGGCTGACCCAGCACGTTCATGATGCGACCCAGAGTCGCCGTGCCGACCGGCACGGTGATCGGAGCACCGGTGCTCTCAACTGCGAGACTGCGCTTGAGACCTTCGGTCGAACCCATTGCGATAGTACGCACCACGCCATCACCCAGCTGTTGCTGGACTTCAAGCACGGTCTCACTATCGGCGACGTTCAGGGCTTCGTAGACCTTGGGCACTGCGTCCCGCGGAAACTCGACGTCAATCACCGCGCCGATGATTTGTACGATACGTCCGCTCATTCCTGGTTCCTCTTAAACCTGCGATTGAAACCTGCTTGCCTGTTGCCACGCTGTCATCAGACGGCAGCGGCACCGGATACGATCTCGGAGATTTCCTGAGTGATCGCTGCCTGGCGGGCCTTGTTATAGACCAGCTGAAGGTCGTCGATCAGGTCGCCGGCATTATCGGTAGCACTCTTCATTGCGATCATTCGCGCTGCTTGTTCGCAGGCGATGTTCTCGACCACGGCCTGATAGACCTGGGCCTCGACATAGCGTTTGAGCAGCTTGTCGAGCAACGAGACGGCATCCGGCTCATACAGGTAGTCCCATGTAGTGGGACCGGTTTCTTCGTCGTTCTGATCAGCTTCGAGAGGAAGCAGCTGACGGACGACCGGCTTCTGCGTCATGGTGTTGACGAACTCATTGAACACCACGTACAGACGGTCGAGGCTGCCCTCGTCGAATGCGTCCAGCATGGCCTTGACGCTACCAATCAGATCCTGGGCGCCCGGAGCATCTCCGAGGCCGGATTTGGCGGCAAGCAGGTTGCCACCGTAGTTGCGGAAGAAGGTACCGGCCTTGGAGCCGAGGGCACAGAAGTCCACCTCGACACCCTGGTCGCGCCAGCTTTTCGCATGCTTGGTGACGGCTTTGAACAAATTGGCGTTCAGGCCACCACACAGGCCGCGATCACTGGAGACCACGATATAACCGACACGCTTCACATCGCGTTCCATCAGATACGGATGGCGATACTCCGGATTAGCCCGGGCGATGTGTCCTACAACCTTGCGGATCTGATGAGCATAAGGCTGGCTGGCCGCCATGCGATCCTGCGCTTTACGCATTTTAGATGCAGCCACCATTTCCATGGCGCTGGTGATCTTTTGCGTATTTTTGATGCTCCCGATCTGGGAGCGAATCTCTTTTGCAGCTGCCATAGCGATCTGCCCTATTCATGCCACCCGAAGGGAAACGACAGGGCCCGGTTGCACCGGGCCATGCCACTTACCAGCTCTGGGTCGCCTTGAACTTCTCGACGCCAGCCTTGAGACCATTCTTGATCTCATCATCGTAGCCGCCGGACTGATTGATCTTGTCCAGAAGATCCGCGTGCTCTGAGCGCATGAAGTCCAACAGCGCCTTCTCGAAGTCCAGCACCTTGGAGACGTCAACGTCGTTCAGGTAGCCTTCGTTGGCCGCGAACAGCGAGATCGCCATATCGGCCACGGACATCGGAGAGTACTGCTTCTGCTTCATCAGCTCGGTGACACGCTGACCATGCTCGAGCTGCTTGCGAGTCGCTTCGTCCAGATCAGAAGCAAACTGCGAGAAGGCCGCCAGCTCACGATACTGTGCGAGTGCCAGACGAACACCACCACCCAACTTCTTGATGATCTTGGTCTGCGCAGCACCACCGACACGGGAGACTGACAGACCCGCGTTGATGGACGGACGAATACCGGAGTTGAACAGGCTGGTCTCGAGGAAGATCTGACCGTCGGTGATGGAAATCACGTTGGTCGGAACGAACGCAGACACGTCGCCACCCTGCGTCTCGATGATCGGCAGTGCAGTCAGTGAGCCGGTCTTGCCTTTCACTTCACCTTTGGTGAACTGTTCGACGTAATCGGCGTTGACGCGTGCAGAACGCTCAAGCAGACGGGAGTGGAGATAGAAGACGTCACCCGGATAGGCTTCACGGCCCGGCGGACGCTTGAGCAGCAGGGAGATCTGACGATACGCCCATGCTTGCTTGGTCAGATCGTCATAGACGATCATCGCGTCTTCACCACGGTCACGGAAGTACTCGCCCATGGTGCAGCCGGAATACGGTGCCAGGAACAGCATCGCGGCCGGATCAGATGCACCGGCAGCCACGATGATGGTGTGTTCCATCGCGCCGTGTTCTTCCAGCTTGCGCACCACGTTGGCAATGGTGGACTGCTTCTGGCCGATAGCGACGTAGACGCAGGTAACACCCTTGCCCTTCTGATTGATGATGGCATCAATCGCGATGGCAGATTTACCAATCTGACGGTCACCGATGATCAGCTCGCGCTGACCACGGCCGATCGGCACCATGGCATCGATGGACTTGAGGCCCGTCTGTACCGGCTGATCGACAGGTTCACGAGCGATGACGCCCGGTGCAACCTTTTCAACCGCGTCGGTCAGCTTGGCTTCAATGGGGCCTTTGCCGTCAATCGGGTTACCCAGTGCATCGACCACACGGCCGACGAGTTCCGGGCCTACCGGCACTTCAAGAATGCGACCGGTGCACTGCACGGTCATGCCTTCTTCAAGTTGCAGGTAATCACCCAGAACGACAGCACCGACATTGTCGCGGTTCAGGTTAAGCGCCATACCAAAGACGCCACCCGGGAATTCGATCATCTCACCGAACATGACGTCTGCGAGACCGTGGATCTGTACGATGCCGTCGGAAACGCTGACGATGGTGCCCTGATTACGGGCTTCGGATGCGACGTCAAGCTTTTCGATACGCTGCTTGATGATGTCGCTGATCTCGGAAGGATTCAGTTGCTGCATGCCATGTCCCTCGGACTCAGGAGTTCAGTGCTTCAGAAAGCCGCGCCAGCTTGCCGCGAATGGAGCCGTCAATGACAGTATCTCCAGCGCGGATGATGACGCCGCCGAGCAGCGTACTATCCACCTGAGTGGTAATGGAGATGTCGCGATTCAGACGCTTTTGCAGGGCAGCAGCGAGCTTTTCTTCTTGCTCACTTTCAAGTGCAAAGGCTGACACCAGGGTCACCTCGACACGCTTTTCCTGCTCGGCCTTCTGAGCCTCGAACAATTCGGCCACGGACGGCAGGGCCGATAGACGGTCCTGCTCGCCGAGAGTCCGGATGAAATTGCGTGCGCTGTCATCCAGCGCGTCGCCACAGACGTCCAGGAAGATATCGATCCGGTGCTCGGTAGGGAGCTTCGGATTATCGAGCACTGCCTTGACGTTTGCGTCGACAGCGACAAGTGCCGCTGTCGACAACATTCCGGACCAAACCTCTAGCGCCTGCTGGTCGCGTGCAAACTCGAACGCCGCCTTGGCGTACGGGCGAGCTGCAGTGGAGGTAGACGTTTCAGCCATGGAATCAGACTCCTCAGAGCTCAGCGGCGAGCTTGTCAATCAGCTCGCGATGCTTGGCTTCGTCAATGGAGGATTCCAGGATGCGCTCTGCGCCAATCACTGCCAGAGATGCAACCTGACCACGGAGCTCGTCCTTGGCCTGATTGATTTCCTGGGTGATTTCAGCACGAGCCTGCGCAACCATACGCTCGCCTTCAGCACGTGCATTTTCACGCGCTTCCTCGATCATCTGGTTGGAGCGCTTGTGGGTCTGTTCAATGATGCGTGCTGCTTCATCCTTGCTTTCCCGTAGTGTCTCGCTGGCTTTTTCCTGCGCCAGTTCGAGGTCACGGGTAGCACGGCTGGCAGCATCCAGACCATCTGCAATCTTCTTCTGACGTTCTGCCAGAGCCTGTGTGACCGGCGGCCAAACATACTTCATGCAGAAGAAAACGAAGACCGCAAAGGCGATGGCCTGACCAATCAGGGTTAAGTTCAGATTCACGCCAGCACCTCTCGCTTCACGATTGTTGGGTCAAAATCACGGTCGGCCTTGGGCCAGCCGAGGTTTAACCGACAAACGGGTTGGCGAAGGTGAAGAACAGCGCGATACCAACACCGATCATGGTCACGGCATCCAGCAGACCAGCGACGATGAACATCTTGACCTGCAGCTGCGGGATCATTTCCGGCTGGCGCGCGGCGCCTTCCAGGAACTTGCCACCGAGAATACCGAAACCGATGGCGGTGCCCAGGGCACCCAGGCCGATCAGCAGGGAGACGGCGATAGCGGTCATGCCAAGAACTTGTGCTTCCATTGTGGAACTCCAGTTTTAGTCAAGTTTAAGTCAAGGGTTGAGGGTGTGAGCAGAGCTCGGAAATCTTGCCCCACGCCCGTCAAGACGTGGGGCGAATAACATCAGTGATCTTCGCTAGCCATGCTCAGATACACGATGGTCAGCATCATGAAGATGAAGGCCTGCAGGGTGATGACCAGGATATGGAAGACTGCCCACGGGAAGTGTAGCGGCAGCTGCCAGATACCGACCAGCGAGATCAGAATGAAGATCAGCTCGCCTGCATACATGTTACCGAACAGACGCAGTGCCAGAGAGATCGGCTTGGCGATCAGCGTCACGAACTCGAGCAGGAAGTTGACCGGAATCAGGGCAATCTGCGCCAGCTTGTTCGGGGTATTGAATGGATGCAGGGTCAGCTCGGCCACGAAGCCCTTGAGGCCCTTGACGCGAATGGAGTAGAAGATGATCAGCGCGAAGACAGACAGTGACATGCCGAGCGTGGCATTGATGTCAGTCGACGGCACCACCTTGAAGAACACATGAGCCGGATCGGCGCCGAACATCTCGCCAACCTTGGCGGCAACGCCCGGTAGCCAGTCGACGGGGATCAAGTCCATCACGTTCATCAGGAAGATCCAACAGAAGATCGTCAGTGATAACGGTGCGATCAGTCGTGAGCGGCCGTGGAAGGTCTCACGTACGGACTGATCAACAAACTCGACCATCAGCTCAACGAAATTCTGAAGACCACTGGGCACGCCAGTCGTCGCGGTCTTGGCCACTTTGCGGAACACGAACAGGAAAATCAGCCCCAGGCCGATGGACCAGCCCATGGTATCCAGGTGAATCGCCCAGAAACCCATGTCGGTCGCTTCTTGAGCATTGTGGGCCATCGACCATCCGTGCTCCGGATGATTACCGAACGTTAGATTCTGCAGGTGGTGCCGAATATATTCGGAGGAGCTCGGGTTATTGCCTGCCATGACTCTGCCTCAGGTTCGTGTGTACGGTGTTCGCTTCACTAGCCAAGGACCTAGCCAGTGAACTGCCATTGCCGCCACGTAAGCGCAAAAAAATAAAGCGGGGTTTGAGGGCGGCACTGCGATGAAGAAAAACGCAAACAATACGGCCGTCAAACCGAACTTTCCGGCCTCAGCCTGATAGAAGGCCTTGACCATTGCCTGAGCGTAACGCGCACCGGTCACACGGAGCGAACGCCAGGCGAAAAACAGATTAGGCAGCAAGCAGACTAATCCACCACTCAGGGCAGAGATAGCAGCACTGCTCCCTTTTGTCAGTCCCGCCAATAACATGGCAAGCACAATCACCAGCGCCTGTCCCCAAAGAAGTCGTGCAACCTGAGGGCGTCGCAGTGCAGCGGGTGTCGTCTTGTGCATCTTGGGCCTGTGTATCGCGGTGATGGCAAGCGCCATTCCTGGTGACTACGCTTCACGCAGCCAAGGAGCAAACTCGCCGGATTATAGGGGAGCACTGCACGGCCATCAACCAAACTGTCGGCTAAATTCCTTGATCTTTCGCAAGCTTACGACCAAAGCCTCACCATCTTGCAGGAAACAGATGACGGTTGGCTTACGTTGACAGTCACTTGCACCGCGAGCGACCAAGGGTTGCGTCAATCACAACCCTGTCGTCTAAAAGCGCTCTATTCAAGAACAATAGACAGATACTTTTCGCGCCCCTGCGACAATAGGTCACAGGGGCGCGCAGCGTTTCAGAACAAAAGTTTTCCAGAGCGAGCGCACCAACATAACTCTGACGATTACTTGATGTGGCCGAGAATGCCATCCAGCTCGTCGAGACTTGTATAAGAGATGGTGACCTTACCCTTGCCGCTCTTGCCATGACGAATGCTGACTGCAGCGCCGAGCCGCTCAGAAAGACTCGTTTCAAGGCGCTGGATATCGGCATTCGGCCGCGTTGGCGTTGCCTTGGACTGCTCGCCTTGCTGAACGCTTTTCACCAAAGCCTCGGTCTGGCGTACAGTCAGTTCGCGCTCCACCACATCATGTGCCAACTTTCGCTGCCGTGCCGGACTGAGCCCGATCAAAGCACGGGCATGGCCCATATCCAGCTCACCTCGTTCCAGCCGGGTCTGCACCTCTTCTTCCAGCGTCAGCAAACGCAGCAGATTGGTGACCTGGGTACGAGAGCGGCCTACAGCATCCCCCACTTGCTGCTGAGTCAATTCAAACTCTTCAAGCAAGCGCTTGAGTGCCATCGCTTCTTCGACGGGATTGAGATTCTCACGCTGAATGTTTTCGATCAGCGCTAACGCCAGCGCAACCTCGTCACTGATACCCTCACGGATAACCGCAGGGATGGTATCCAGCTCGGCCAGTTGTGAGGCTCGCCAACGACGCTCACCCGCGATAATCTCGTAACGCCCTTCCCCTATCGAGCGAACCACGATGGGCTGCATGACGCCTTGAGCGCGAATGGAGTCCGCAAGCTCTTCAAGTGCATCCGGCTGGATATCACGCCGCGGTTGATACTTGCCGCGCTGCAACTGTCCTAGTGGTATACGTTCGAGGCGCTCGCTTGGCATCTCGGCAGCCGAATCTACCGCTTCAGCAGCGTGCGAGACTTCCAGCGATGCATCGCCAGTCGCACCGCCAGCTGCCTCAATATCGATTTCGGCATGGCGGCGACGGCTTCCGGCGCCAATCAGGGCATCCAGACCCTTTCCCAGGGCACGCTTACGCGTCATGAACCTTCCTCGGTAAAGTTACAGCGAGAGACGACGAATCAATTCCTTGGCGAGCACCCTATATGCCTGGCTGCCACGCGATAGACGCGCATATTTGGTAACCGGCAGCCCATGACTTGGCGCCTCAGCTACCCGCACGTTGCGCGGAATAGTGGCCTTGATCAGGGTGTCGCCAAAGTAATCGGAAAGTTGCTTGCTGACATCGCGAGTCAGACTATTACGCGCGTCATACATGGTGCGCACGATACCAAATACGTCGAGGGCCGGATTTACGTTAGCCTGAATCTGTTCGACCGTATCCAGCAGTGCCGACAACCCTTCCAGTGCATAAAACTCGCACTGCAATGGAATCAATACACCATGCGCGGCTGTCAGTGCATTGACTGTCAGCATATTCAGGGAGGGGGGGCAGTCAATCAGTACCACGTCGTACTCACCGGCGATGGGCGCAAGAGCTTCGCTGAGACGACGTTCTCGACCTTCAACAGACAGCAGATTGACTTCAGCAGCGGTAAGGTCGCCATTGCCGGGCAACAAGGCATAGCCTGCATCAGGGCAGTCGAGAATCACATCACTAGCGCGAAGATCGCCCAGTAATACATCCAGTACACTGCCGTCGAGGTCATGCTTGTCGATACCACTGCCCATGGTGGCATGGCCTTGAGGATCGAGATCGATCAACAAAACGCGGCGATCGAGCGCCGCCAGCGAGGCCGCCAGATTGACAGCAGTGGTGGTCTTGCCGACGCCACCTTTCTGGTTGGTCAGCGCGATGATCTTGGTCACGAGCGACTTCCTTGGTTCCTTGAGAAGCGGGGCCAGCGGCACCTGCTGCATGTTCATGAAGGACAGATCAATGATCTGTCCTTCATGAAGAGCTGGCTTCAGGCTGCCTGCCTTTTGCGCCCGGCACAATCCCTGCGCACGCCTTGTATCGCTGAATCAGTCACATTTCAGGCGCAGAAGGTGACGTTCACCCTCCTCACCAGGGACTGCCAACCGCAATGTCTCGATCAACGACACGCCCTGCGGCAGTCGTGCGATCTCATCTTTCGGTACGCGTCCCTTCATGGCCAGCCATTCGCCACCTTCAGCCAGCACGGAAGCTGACAGGTTGACGAAAGCATCGGTGTCCGCAAAGGCTCGCGAGATGATTTGCTCAAAAGGCGCACCGTCATAGGCTTCAATACGTACTTGGGTCGGGTGCAAATTCTTCAGACTCAGCTCATGCCCTGCCTGAATCTGGAAGCGCACCTTTTTACCATTGGAGTCCAATGGCACAACATCAATATCAGGCCGCATGATGGCGATCACGATACTCGGTAATCCGGGACCTGCACCCACATCCAGCAGGCGTGGGCCCTTTATATACGGCAGCACGCTAAGACTGTCGAGCAGATGACGTGTCACCATCGCTTCCGGCTCACGTACCGCGGTGAGGTTATAGGCACGATTCCACTTGTGCAACAGCACCAGCAGCGTCATCAACTGGGCATGTTGCTCATCGCTCAGAGCAATATCGAGTGCGTCTGCACCGCGGCTTAGCAACTGGCCACAACGGGCTAGTTGAGTCTCGTTCAGTGCATGACTCATTGGGCTGCTCCGGTATCCACTGCCAGAGATGCCACATCTTGTTCAGAGGTCATTTCGGCTGCTACATCTGTCTTGAGAAGTTGACGCTTTTTCATGTGAATCAACAAGATAGATACTGCTGCAGGGGTAACACCAGAGATACGGCCAGCATGGGCCAGTGTGACCGGCCGCGCTTCGTTGAGCTTCTGCTTAATCTCGTTGGACAGCCCATCAACCGTATCGTAATCGATACCTTCCGGCAGAGCGGTGTTCTCGTGACGACGCAGGCGATCGATCTCTTCCTGTTGACGCTGGATATAACCAGCGTACTTGGCCGTAATCTGCACCTGCTCGGCGATGCGCCAATCCTCGACACCTTGGCCCTTGAGACTGGCCACGTCTGGGTATTCAAGTTCCGGACGCTTGAGAAGCTCCATCAGACTCGCTTCGCGCTTGAGCGGTGAGCTCAGCTTATCCGCCAATGGTGCCAACTCAGGGCTCGAAGGTGTCAGCCAAGTGCTTTCAAGGCGTGTCGTCTCGCGAGAGATGGCGTCACGTTTGGCTTCAAAAGCGGCCCAGCGTGCATCATCGATCAACCCGAGTTCACGGCCCTTCTCGGTCAGACGCAAGTCAGCATTGTCTTCGCGCAGTAGCAGACGATATTCAGCACGAGATGTGAACATGCGATACGGCTCGCGTGTTCCGAGCGTAATCAGGTCATCGACCATCACGCCGGTATACGCCTCATTACGTAGCGGATGCCAAGCTTCGTCGTCTGTGGCACGCAGCGCCGCATTTACACCGGCCAGCAGACCTTGTGCGCCAGCTTCTTCGTAACCAGTGGTGCCGTTGATCTGCCCTGCAAAGAACAGATTCTTGACAAAGCGCGTCTCAAGAGAGTGCAGCAGATCCTGGGGGTTGAAAAAATCATATTCAATGGCGTAACCAGGACGCGTGATGTGGGCGTTTTCCATGCCACGAATCGAACGCACTACCTCGAGCTGCGTATCAAAGGGCAGCGAAGTAGAGATGCCATTGGGATACAGCTCATGAGTGTTGAGACCTTCAGGCTCAATGAATACCTGATGGCTGTTCTTGTCTGCGAAACGGTGCACCTTGTCCTCGATGGACGGGCAATAACGCGGGCCGACACCACCGATCACACCTGAATACATCGGCGAACGATCAAGATTGGCGAAGATAATCTCGTGAGTCCGCTCATTGGTGTGAGTGATGTAGCAGTTGACCTGCTCAGGATGCAGCTCACGACTGCCCATGTAAGACATCACCGGACGTGGCGTATCGCCGGGCTGCGCTTCCATCATGCTGAAATCGACACTCTTGGCATCGATACGCGGCGGGGTTCCTGTCTTGAGACGATCGACCCGGAACGGTAGCTCACGAAGTCGAGCGGCCAGACCGTTTGCCGGCGGATCCCCTGCTCGTCCTCCGGCATGATTATCCAGACCGATGTGAATCACACCGCCAAGGAAAGTACCTGTTGCCAGAACCACCGTGGTGGCATGGAAGCGAATACCGGTCTGAGTGACCACGCCCCGCACGGTATCACCCTCGACGATCAGATCTTCAGCGCCTTGTTGGAACAGCGTCAGATTCGGCTGATTTTCCAGCTGACTGCGAATGGCGGCTTTGTACAGCGCCCGGTCTGCTTGAGCACGAGTGGCTCGAACCGCAGGCCCCTTGCGGGCATTCAACGTACGGAACTGGATACCCGCCATGTCGGTGGCCAGACCCATGGCACCGCCCAGCGCATCAATTTCCTTGACCAGATGGCTCTTGCCAATCCCGCCAATGGCCGGATTGCAGGACATCTGGCCCAGCGTCTCGATGTTATGAGTCAGCAGCAGGGTCTGGCGACCCATGCGGGCAGCAGCCAGTGCGGCTTCCGTACCGGCATGACCGCCGCCGATGACGATCACGTCAAAGCGGTTCGGGTAATCCACGTTGGCACCTCGGGGTATCACAAAACTTTGGGATGAAGCGCTGTCTGCACAGTGCAGATCAGGCAAAACGGCCAAATCCAATGTTGGATCGGCGTCTGGCAGACGGCTGTGACGGATGAATGATCGTCACCGATAGGACCTGCTCGACCCTGGTTGGGGAGCTGATGTTCAGAATCGAGATGACGTCTGGGCCGCACAGTATAAACCGCCTGTGGGTAAGCGTCAGGAGTTTTCCACAACCGCCGGGCTAGACCGATGTGATGTGGATAGCCTCCACGGTGCCGATACCGCACCAATCGGTCAACCATCGGCTATCGCTTGAGGCTTCGATTTTCGAAGTGAATCTATCTTCGTATCGAATGAATCATCCGGGTGTTCGTTATCCCGAACAGATGCATGGCGAAGAGATCATATTGACCCCGATAGGGATTTTGGTCTTCGACCTTGGTTTACCGGATAACAAGATTATATAAAGAAAAGAAGAAGGGTTTCTGTTGATGTTGTAACTACTGTTGTGGACAAAAACAGTGGGGAAGCGGGTTTATTCCTTTAAAAACAACTTGTTACGCTGTTGATATAGCTGGGGAGAAAATGAGTGCTACCTGAGGACGCTACCGGTGGCTTCCTGTGGATGGAATGGCCCTTTATCCACAAGCCAAATTATCCCCTGTTTCATACCGTGCTGGTACCCGACTTTTCTGCCCTGCTGTGCACAAGTGAGTTATTTACCCACATCCCTTAGTGCTGCATGGCCTAACGCCAAGATGGTCGCGGATAATGCCGCAAAATGTCCACAGAGGCAAATGACATTCTTTCTTCATGGCAAAGTCTGTAGACAGTTCTGGGATAACCGGTGAGTGGAGTGCTGTAGACCGCTTGAATGGTGCCGATTGAGCGACGACAAGTATTTTGTGGATAGTTTTGGGATGTGATTCGGCAAAGCACTATCGTGGATGCCGTGATTCCAGGATGGGAGCGTAGGAGGGGCGTGTGCTTTACCGTCCTCACACGCTGAATGGCGATCAATGTGGCTCTGCTGCGAAGTGATAAAGCGAGCGTGGAGGCGAGTAAACAGGCGCCCGACATGCGAAGAGCGCCATCTGACACGTGACGATAGACGAGTAAGGCAACGTTTGTTCGTTCGTTTTTATTGGCTGAAAATAAAAAATATATTTAATAGAAGTGAAAATATTCATGCGAATGACGAGGTTTACGCCAAGGGGGAGCCCCGCTAGCGCGCAAAAAAATGCCCCGATCAGGAATCGAGGCATCAGATGGTCCTCATCTGGGATGTTTTCTCGCGGCGACCTAGTGTTTGAGCACTCGCGCAAGGAAGCTCTGAGTTCGAGGATGTTGCGGATGATCGAAGATTTCTTCCGGCCTCCCCTGCTCCACGATAGCGCCCTGGTGGATGAATATGACTCGGTCAGCGACTTCGCGGGCAAAGCTCATCTCGTGCGTCACGATCATCATCGTCATGCCTTCACGGGCCAGCTCACGCATTACGTCGAGGACCTCGCCGATCATCTCGGGGTCGAGTGCTGAGGTGGGCTCATCGAACAGCATCAAGCGGGGTTCCATCGCCAGTGAGCGGGCGATGGCGACGCGTTGCTGCTGGCCGCCTGACAGCTGGCCGGGGTACTTGTCGGCCTGCTCGAGAATATTGACCCGCTCGAGCAGTGTGTCGGCCTGTCGCTCGGCGGTCGCCCGGTCACTGCCGCGCACCTTGATGGGGGCCAGGCTGACGTTGTCACGTACCTTCATGTGCGGAAAGAGATTGAACTGCTGGAAGACCATGCCGACTTCGGTGCGAATCGTCTTCAGCGCTCGGTGGCTCTTGCCGTGGGGGATCAAGGACTGTCCGTCCACTTCGATGCTGCCGCCCTGGAACTCCTCGAGGCCATTCACGCAGCGAATGAGTGTCGATTTTCCGGAGCCACTAGCCCCGATGATCACGACGACTTCGCCGGCAGCGACATCCAGCTCAACGTCCTTGAGAACATGCAGGTTACCGAAATGCTTGTTGATCTTGTCCATGTGCACGATGGCAGTCATGAGTCACTCCTGGCCGCTAGGCGAGCCGGATGGATGGCTGAAAAGAAGTGATGAAGATGGAGGCAAAGTGAATATTTTTTCATTGCCCCACCAGCCCACGACGCTCAAGCATCCGCAGTGCAAAGGACAGACTCATGGTGATAACCAGATACAGCATGGCGACCATGAAGTAGGTTTCCAGCGCGTTGAAGGTGGTGGCAATGTAGATCTGGCCCTGACGGACCAGCTCACCGACACCGATCACCGAGAACAGCGAGGTGTCCTTGATGGACACGATCCCCTGATTGCCGAGCGCCGGGATCATGCGACGCAGTGCCTGCGGCCAGATGATGTAGCGGAAGGTCTGGGGGGGGGAAAGGCCCAGTGACAGTCCGGCCTCGCGTTGCCCGCGCGCGATGGACTGCACGCCACCACGCACGATCTCGGAGATATAGGCCGCGGAATTGAGCGCGATGGCCGCGATACCGGCGGTCAGGGCATCGATGGGACCCCCGATGATCTGCGGCAGACCGTAGAAGATGAACAGCACCTGGACCAGTACGGGAGTGCCGCGGAATATCTCGATATAGGCGGTTGCCGCCCAGCGCAACAGGCGGCTGGGTGAGAGGCTTAGCAAGCCAAACAGAATGCCGAGTACGAAGCCGATGGCGAGGCCACCGAAGGAAATGGCGAGGGTCCAGGGAATGCCCTCAAGCAGATACGGCAGCGAGGCGAATGCCGCATGCCAGTCAAACTGGAACTGAACGTCCACGTCGGGCTCCTTGACGCGATATCCTCACACTCTGTAACTCACAGAGCGCAAGAGTCATGCAGACAGGCATCGCCGCTGCACTACAGCGACGATGCTTGAATGGCGAGAGAAAAATGCCGCAAGGCAGAGCTTGTCAGGCGTAGGCCTTATTGACTGTCTGCGGGAAGCTCACCGAACCACTTCTGGTAGATCTCGGCGTAGCTGCCGTCAGTCTTCATCTCGGCCAGCGCCTCATTGGCAGCCTCGGTCCATTCGCTACCCTGTCTGAACGCAATACCGTACTGCTGGCCTTCATAGAGGGGGCCGACAGTCTTGACCCGGCCATTGCCTTTGGTCTTGGCAAAATAGCCTACATTGGGTGCGTCATAGAAAACGGCATCGACGCTACCGGACATCAATGCCATGTACATGTCGGAGCTGCCCGGGTATGGCGTGACGGTAGCATCGTCGAGATTGGCTTTCAGATAGTCATAGCTGGTTGAGCCAATCTTGGTGCCAATCTTCTTGCCTTCCAGGTCGTCAAAGTCCTCGATTGCCGTAGTGTTGGAGGAGGTCAGTACGCGTAGCCCGGAATCATAATAAGGCTGAGTGAAGTCGACGATCTTCTCACGGGCATCGGTGATAGTAATGCCAGCAATGGCAACATCTACGCTGCCGGTCTGTACGGCGGGAATGATGCCATTGAAATCCATGGTCTTGAGATCGATATCGAAGCCGGCGCGCTTGCCAATAGCGTTAAGAATATCGATATCGAAGCCGACCATCTCGCCGCTATCCTGGTCGAGCATTTCGAAGGGTACGAAGCTGGGATCAGTCGCAGCTTTCAAGGTAACGGCTTGAGCTGTGCCAGCGAGCAGAGTCGCCGCGGCAAGTCCGGAAAGTGAGGCTAGCAGGTGGGGTCTGCGCATTGACATCGTCCTCTTATATTTAGATTTTAGGATGTTGCGCTTTTAGATTGGCCAGACCAATGGTCCCCCGTCAAGCCTGACGATGAAGACGCACGACCTATGTCGCGCGTCACGGCAAAGGCTAATGTACTGATGGTTAATTGATATTCACGCATTAAGCCAATACAAAAACACCCCTGTCTCGGGGGGGGCCGAGGCAGGGGTGTTGAGGGTGGTGCTTGGCGGTGAGGGGCTTCCTACACCATAAAGGAGGAACCACACCCGCAAGTACTCGTGGCGTTGGGGTTCTGGATCAGAAAGCGTGCGCCAGCCAAGCCGGTTTCGTAATCGATGGTTGAGCCAACCAGATACTGATAAGACAGTGGGTCAATCACGATGGCAGCCTCACCTAGCTCGACTACGGTATCGTCGTCGCTGAGATCGGTGGCGATGTCGAAACCGTACTGGAAGCCGGAACAGCCGCCACCGGTGACATAGACCCTGAGACGCAGTTTCGGGTTGGCCTCTTCCGCGCGCAGCGCCGCGATCCGGGCACTGGCGGCCTCGGAGAGAAACAACGGCGTGGGGATGAAGCTTTGTGCTTCGCTCATGCGGGCCTCCTGGAAGGAGTCGGTGGCCGGACGCTCATGTGAACGCCCGGCACGGTATAGAGGAGAGAATGTTGCCTATTATCCCTATATCCGAGCAAAAGGGTCAACTTTGTCTGATCCGATGCTTTATCAGCAGAATATGAGCAGGGCATGCGGGCGTAGATAGGCAGCGAAGTCTGCCTCAGGGCATCATCGCCGGAGCATTGATGCCAGCCACCTCGTCCAGGCCAAACATCAGGTTGAGATTCTGGATCGCTTGCCCCGACGCGCCTTTGACCAGGTTGTCGATCACCGATAACACGACGAGAGTATCGCCATTGCCCGGACGATGCAGCGCGAGACGACACATGTTGGTGCCGCGTACGCTGCGCGTCTCAGGATGGCTACCCAGTGGCATCACGTCGACAGCCGGATGATCAGCATAGCGCTGCTCGAATAGCGTTTGCAGATCTTCCAGTGAACCCGAGAAATTCATCAAGCGCGGATAGAGCGTGGAGTGAATACCACGAATCATCGGCGTCAGATGTGGCACGAACGTCAGGCCCACCGCGCTGCCAGCGGCCAGATCCAATCCTTGGGTGATTTCCGGCAGATGGCGATGGCCAGAGGCACCATACGCCTTCATGGACTCACCGGCTTCGCACAGCAGAGAGCCAACCTTGGCACCACGCCCGGCACCTGATACGGCTGACTTGCAGTCGGCGATAATATTGCTGGTGTCGATCAGCCCGGCTTCCAGCAGCGGGATCAGGCCCAGTTGCACAGAGGTCGGATAGCAGCCGGGGACTGCGATCAGGCGCGCTTCCCGGATGGCCTCGCGATTGACTTCCGGCAACCCGTAGACCGCTTCACCCAGCAGCTCGGGTGCACCATGCGGTTGGCCGTACCATTCGGCCCATACGTCAGCGTCCTTGATACGGAAGTCGGCGGAGAGATCAATCACACGAGTACCACGTGCCAGCAGGTCACCCGCCAGCGCATGCGCCACACCATGAGGCGTGGCGAAGAACACGGCGTCACAGGCAGCGAGTGTGTCGGGATCAGGCTCGCTGAAGGCGAGTGTGTCGTAGTGGCCGCGTAGATTGGGGTACATCTCATCGACACGCATCCCCTTCTCGCTGCGTGAGGTGATCACTGTCACCTCGACCTGCGAATGGTTGGCCAGCAGCCTGAGAAGCTCCACTCCGGTGTAACCGGTGCCACCGACTATGCCTACCTTGATCATGCTGCCTCCCCGCCTATGAGCGGTGTCCTGTTGATACGTGATGATGCCGTGTGCCAGCGCCGTCGTGCCGGGGGTTGCGTTATGTTCTCCCCGAGGTGTTGTATTGCGCACGGTCGCGACGAGCCGTAGTCGATATGATACACAAGGTGTCAGGCGGGCAGTAATGCGCTGCCAACACGGATGTCTCGATGCAACTGACTGTGCACCCAAGGAGTCGTGAGTGTCACGCTTGACGCGCCCGCATCTGCCTCGCCCCAGCCTCGATAATTTCCGGCGCAAGCTTGCCGCTGTCGATGCCCTTCCCCAGCTCTGTTTGCTGGGCCTTGTCGCGGGCCTGCTGACCGGCTCATTGATGGTCGGCTTTCGTTTGCTGCTCAGCGCCGGGGCATTGGGGTTCATGCCGAATGACAACCCGGAAAATTTCGAGGGCCTTGCTCCCTGGGTCCGTGCCCTGCTGCCACTGCTGGCAGTGCTGGTGATTGGCATTGTGCTCGGTCGCCAGCCGCTTGCTCAGCGCAAGCTGGGTATTGGGCATGTCATTGAGCGGCTCACCTATCATCAGGGCAAGATGCCATTGCGTGGCTGGCTCAATCAGGTCGTGGTGGGAGTCGTGAGCGTGCTTGGCGGATTGTCTGCTGGGCGCGAGGGACCAGCGATCCATCTTGGGGCAGGAGCCTCCAGCTGGATCGGTGAACGGCTGAAGCTGCCCAATAACAGCCTGCGCGTATTGGTTGCCTGCGGCACGGCTGCGGGTATTTCTGCTTCTTTCAATACGCCGATTGCCGGGGTCATCTTTGCCATGGAAGTGGTGATGATGGAGTACACCCTGACTGGTTTCATGCCGGTGATTCTGGCCTCTACCGCCGGTGCCGTAGTCTCCCAGATCTTTTACGGCTCGGCACCGGCCTTCGCGGTGCCATCGCTGCTACTGCACTCACTGCTTGATCTGCCTTGGGTGATAATCACGGCATTGATCATTGGCTTGCTAGCGGGAGGCTTCGTGCATCTTGCGCGCCAGCAGGCGCTAGCGGCTCGCTTGCCATGGTGGATGCGCATGGCGCTGGTGGGCGTCGCGACCGCAGGCGTTGCCTGGTGGTATCCGCAGGTGCAGGGGATCGGTTACGACAGTCTGGCTCAGCTGCTCGACAGCCAGCTGGCGCTGGACGTGCTGCTGGCACTGGTCGTCGGTAAGCTGGTCCTGTCGGCACTGTGCGTGGCTTGCGGTGTACCGATCGGCATCATTGGTCCCGTCGTGGTCGCCGGTGCTGCCGCAGGGGCGTTGATGGGGATGCTCGGTGGTCTTATCTTGCCGGAACAGGCCTCCGATATCGCGCTGTATGCCTTGCTGGGGATGGCCGCCATGATGGGGGCGGTATTGCAGGCCCCATTGGCAGCACTGATGGCACTGTTGGAGCTGACTCACTCACCGACCATCATTCTGCCCGGTATGCTGGCCGTAGTGGTGGCGGGCTTGACCTGTCGCCAGCTGTGTCGCTGTCAGGGGTTCTTCATCTCGACGCTGACAGCGCAGGGCCTGCATCCTTTGCAGCAGCCTCTGATGCAAGCACTATCACGTGTTGCGGTGCCTGCCGTGATGGAGCGCTCGGTGGTCAGCGTGGCACGGCGCATCAGTCGTGAGCGCGCGCGTGCGCTGCTCGACAGCAAGCCGGTGTGGCTGGTGATAATACGCTCGACACCGGAGAAGCCGATGGTCGCGCTGCCGGCTGCGGATCTAGTGCGTGTTCTGATGGATGAACACTGGAGTGAACACGAAGAGCTTGATCTGCTCGAGATTCCCGCCCAACGCCTGGATCTCGCGCCCATCCATCTGCAGGCCACACTATCAGAAGCCTATGAGCGATTGTTGCCGACCAATATTGATGCTCTCTATGTAGAGCACACCACCGCGCCTATGATTCGCAAGATTTCCGGTATCATCACGCGGGATGCCATCGAGAGTTACTACCGCTATACCCCTTGAAGGGGTGTAGTCTCGATGACGCCACGTCCTGTGACTCGATACCGCATGGGCGTCCGGCACCGAACATGGCACCTTGTCGTGCTCGGACGTGACAGCCCTTCATGACAGACCTCATCCCGACCTTTCCGCCCCTGACTGACGGAGTTATCCCATGTACTTGTGGATCAAGGCCTTTCATCTGATCGCCGTAGTGTGCTGGTTTGCGGCCCTATTCTATATGCCGCGTCTGTTCGTCTATCACGTCGAGGCGCGTGACGCCGGTGATAGTCAGGCGATTGCTTACTTCAAGACCATGCAGCGCAAGCTCTACCGCGGCATCATGATACCGTCGATGATCGCGACCCTTGTATTGGGTATCTGGCTGTTGGCACTGGTGCCGAGCTTCATGAGCATGGGCTGGATGCACCTCAAGCTGACCATGGTCGTACTGCTGATCGGCTATCACCACGCCTGTGGCCTCTACATGAAGAAGCTGGCGGCGGATAACTGTCACAAGACGTCGCGCTACTTCCGCTTCTTCAATGAAGTGCCGGTGCTGATGCTGGTCGTGATCGTCATCTGCGTCATCGTCAAACCGTTCTGAGGTAATGTCAGTGCCCAGTCTCGAGTCTGAAAAGACGCCATGCTACGTACTGGTACTGGCAGGCCACGACCCCAGTGGTGGTGCCGGGCTGATCGCCGATAGCGAGGCGATTCGTACTGGCGGTGGCTGGGCATTGACGGTACCCACAGCCTTGACGGTGCAGAATTCCTGCAATGTCAGGGCTGTCATGCCGCAATCCGGCGAGTCGATACTGGGCATGGCGCGTGCGCTAATCGACGACTTTCGCCCGCAGGCGCTCAAGATCGGGCTACTCGCCAGTCATGAGTCATTGGTCGCCGCCGTGGCGTTGATCGATGAGCTTCGAGCGCGTTGGCCGATGCTGCCCGTCGTGTGGGATCCGGTACTGAAGGCTGGCGGTGGCTGTGAGCTATCCAGCGAATCGCTGATCGAGCTGGCGCGCGAGACATTGATGTCCCGCGTGGATGTCGTGACTCCCAATCGTGTGGAGTTGGTGCGCTTGAGTGGCCTGACAGCAGGTACCAGCACTGATGCCAGTACTGATAGAGCTGATGACAGAGCTGATGCTCAGGTCGAACGGCTACTGGCGATGGGAGTGGGCGCGGTGCTGGTGACGGGGACTGACCCGTTGGCCAGTGAGCAGCAGGCGAGCGCAGCGCAAGCCACAGACATCCTGCATTATCTATATCGCCGCAACCTTCCAATACTTTCGCTGGACTGCCCGCGTCTACCTGGCAGTTATCACGGCAGTGGCTGCACCCTGGCTTCACATCTCGCGGTGCGGTTGGCACAGGGTATGTCACTGGAGCCCGCTTGGCACGAAGCACAACAGGCCACCTGGCAGAGCCTTGCGGCAGGCCATGATCGTCAACTGCGCGGTAGCCTGATGAATGCCCAGTACCTACCTTGGCGATAGCCAGCTTCAGCTGCATCATTCCCTCTTCTCGCGTTAAGCTGTCCCCATCATGGGGAAGAGATCTATCCACAAGGGGTGACGTGTCGAGCGTGGCTGCTGCATGGCCTCACATGAGGCAGATGCGGCTCACTGAATTATCCACACCCCCTTTTTACGTACCGCGTCTCTTCCTCCCGTTTCCTGTCTTGCGGCTTCCATGTTGCCGCTGCTTTCAAGAGGTATGTCATGACCACGTCCGCTGCCCAGTTCGAACGCGCCAGCCGCCATATTCCCGGTGGCGTCAATTCCCCGGTTCGCGCCTTCAAGGGACTGCATCGTCCGCCGGTATTCATTGATCATGCCAAGGGCGCCTATCTGTTTGATGTCGAGAACACGCGCTATATCGATTACGTCGGCTCCTGGGGGCCGATGATCACCGGTCATGCCGATGAAGATGTGCTGGAAGCCGTGCGCCAGCGTCTCGAGAGCGGTCTGTCCTTCGGTGCGCCAACCGAGATCGAGTCAGAGATGGCTGAGCTGATCTGCGAAATGCTGCCTAGCCTCGACATGGTGCGCATGACCAACTCGGGTACCGAGGCCACCATGTCGGCAATTCGTCTGGCGCGTGGTTTCACGGGGCGAGACAAGATCGTCAAGTTCGAGGGTAATTATCACGGCCATTCTGACTCGCTGCTGGTCAAGGCCGGTTCTGGTGCGCTGACACACGGTGAGCCCAGTTCGCCCGGTGTGCCGGCCTCGCTTGCCGAGCACACCATCACGCTGGACTACAACGACGCCGAAGGTGTGCGCCGTTGCTTCGCCGAGCTGGGTGATCAGATCGCCTGCATCATCGTCGAGCCGGTGGCCGGCAACATGAACTGCATTCCGCCGGTGCCGGGCTTCCTGGAGAGCCTGCGTGAAGTGTGTGATGCCCATGGCAGCGTGCTGATCCTCGATGAGGTGATGACGGGCTTCCGTGTCGCGCTGGGTGGTGCTCAGGCGCATTACGGCATCACGCCGGATCTGACCTGCCTGGGCAAGATCGTCGGGGGCGGCATGCCAGTCGGCGCCTTCGGCGGCAAGCGCGAGATCATGCATCATCTGTCACCGCTGGGGCCGGTCTATCAGGCCGGTACGCTGGCAGGAAACCCGCTGGCGATGGCCGCAGGCGTGGCGTTGCTACGCAAGCTGCGTGTGCCGGGCTTTCATATCGAACTGACTCGCAAGGTTGAGATGCTGTGTGAAGGGCTTGAGCAGCGTGCTAGTGCTGCCGGTATTCGCCTCATCACTCAGCGCGCGGGCGGCATGTTCGGTGTTTTCTTCACTGATGAGTCGGCGGTGAGTAACTTCCAGTCAGCGACTCGCTGCCGTCAGGAAGATTTCGTGACCTTTTTCAACGGTATGCTCGATGAAGGTATTTATCTGGCACCGTCTGCTTACGAGGCGGGTTTCATGTCGGCAGCTCACAGCGATGTGGATATTCAGGCCACGTTAGACGCGGCTGAGCGCGTTTTTGCAAAGATGACTGCCAGCGTCTAATGGGCAGCATCTGAGCGAGTGTTTGGGCCAGCATGTGAGCCAGTACGTGTGTCAGTGCTGGCTCCGGTCTGATCGACGTGCTGCCGGTTGGGCTACCATCCGGTACACTTGCCGCCAACGATAGCGATTGCGCTAATGACCTTATAGCCAGCTTGCCTTAGCGGAGATGACCTTGAGCCAGGCCCTGATTCGAGCCCTTCACACTGCCGGATGCTTCGATCACCCCGTGAAGGATGTCGAGGTGCACGAGACCCATATTTCGTGGATCGTGCTAACCGGCGATTACGCCTACAAGATCAAGAAGCCGGTAGATTTTGGCAGCTTCCTGGATTTCTCCACACTGGAGCGGCGCAAGTATCTTTGCGAGCAGGAAGTGCGTCTTAACCGTCGTCTGGCACCCTCTCTCTATCTGGATACCGTGGCTATTTCCGGTACACCGGAAGCGCCACGGATGGATGATGAGAGTGCGGTATTTGAGTATGCGGTAAAAATGCGCCAGTTCTCCAATCGTCATCTGTTTAGTGCCTTGCAGGCCAGTGGTGAGCTATCGCTTGAGCTACTGGACGATCTAGTCGATCAGCTTGTGGCTTTCCACGAGCAGGCTGAACGTATCCAGGGCGATAGCGACCTGGGCAGCCCACAGATGGTTCGCCGTACCATTGATAATGAATTCGAGCTGATTCGCCCGCGGCTTGCGAATAATGGTGAGGCGGTTAGCCGGCTTGGGCTGCTTCAACAATGGACAGAAGAAACCTTCCAGCGCCTCAATCCGGAGTTCGAGCGGCGTTGGCAGGAAGGTTTCGTGCGTGAAACCCACGGTGACATTCATCTGGGTAATGCGGTGCGTCACGAAGGCCGTGCACTGTTATTTGATGGAATCGAGTTCAACGAAGAGCTTCGTTGGAATGATGTCGGCTGCGATCTGGCTTTTTTGGTGATGGATCTCGAGGCGCGTGATGAACCCGCTTTTGCACATCACGCATTGAATCGTTATCTCGAGTTATCCGGTGACTACTCTTTGGTGCGTTTGCTGCCGTACTACAAGATTTATCGTGCGCTCATTCGTGCCAAGGTAGCGATGATTCGTTATCACCAACCGGAGCTAAGTGACGCCGACCGTGCCGATGTACAGGCGGAGTACGAACGTTATATCGGACTGGCGGAGCGCTATAGCGAGATTCGTTTCCCCTACATGATTATCGGGGTGGGCGTATCAGGCAGTGGCAAGAGTCGTTTCACTGAAGAGATGGTACGTGAGCTGGGAGGAGTGCGGATTCGTAGCGATGTAGAGCGTAAGCGTCTTTACGGATTTTCCGCTGATGATGACACTCGCTCTGACCTGAATGGTGGTATTTATACGCCACACGCGACGCACGCGACTTACGAACGCTTGTCCACTTTATCCGCTACGTTGCTCGAGTCTGGTATTCCGGTCTGCATTGATGCGACCTGCTTGAAGAAAGCGCAGCGTGACCGTTTGCGTCATGAGGCAGAGGCCCGTGGTCTGCCGGTACTGATGATCAGTTTTGAGGCTGATGACGACACGCTACGTCAGCGTATCATCAAGCGTAGTCGGCGTAGCGGTGAGGTTTCTGAGGCTGGCTTGGAAGTACTCGACAAACAGTTGGCTAACCGAGAGCCCTTCGCGGCAGAGGAGCACGGCCAACTGGTTCACATCGATACCACGGCCCCGAATGCCAACGTCACGTTGGTCCGCTTGATTCGCGAGCAGCTTCGTCTGCACTAGCTCTGCTTATGGTTCTGACGCCAGATATGACAGCTGAGCTGGCATATCTGGCGCATGACTTGATGCATGACCTGGTGCATGGTCAGCTCATGTATCAAGTCATGTGTACCTGAGCTTCTTATTTCTCACCCACCCCTCAACAGCAGCCCATCAGCAGGGGTATTCAACATTGCCACTTGTTTTTCAGGTTACTGATTTTTATTGGAATTTTTATATGCGTAAGTTTTTTGCAATGCGTACAGCCGTCGCAGTTTTCGGTATTGTTTTATTCACGGGTTGCTCTAACCAGCCCACAACAGCAGATCTGATGCGCGGCCAAGCTGATGAAGCCAAGGCCGTTGCGAAAGTCCGTGACCAGATGGCCGATAGTTGGGAAAGCGGTAACACGCTGGTGGCGACCGGAGAGAAACAGGTTGTCGGCGGTGAGGATCTGGTCAACGATGGTGAAGCCAATGTGCGCAAGGGCCAGTCATTGATCGACAAGGGCAACAAGCAGATCAAGAAGGGCAAGTCGCGTATCAGCAGTGGTAATGCTCAGATCAACAAGGGGCGCAAGATGGTTGATGAGAGCCTCACAAGCTACCGTCAGTCGTTCCCGAAGCAATCACTGACGCCTGCTACGAAGTGATAGTGAAAGAGTGACGCTCGACTGATTCTCTGAATCACCAAGAAGGCCGCTGGCATGACTGTCAGCGGCCTTCTTGTCGGTATGCATGTCATGTTCCAGTTCGGCTTGCCTGAATCAAAAAACCCCGCGTACGCGGGGTTCTGTCAAAACATGTCAGACGGTGAGTGAATGATCAGTACTGCATCACGTTGGCAATGTTGCCACCACCGGTCTGGGTCACGCTGGACGTGTTGGCTGCGCCAGTCTGAACCACGTGAGCGCGGTTGGCGGCAAAGCTCATGAAGCCACCGGCTTGCTGGAGAATATCGGAGCGCTGGCCGCTACCGGACTGCTGTACGCGAGCATGATCGTTGAGACCCGTCTGGGTAATCAAGGAGTCACTGTTGGTGCCAGTCTGCTCCACGATGGCGAGGTTGAAGTAACCGCTCTGAGTGTTGACGGCCAGATTCTCACTACCAGACTGGCTGATGTCGGAGTATTGCAGCATGTCAGACTGTGTCACGAGGGCGGTGTTGGCTGACCCGCTCTGTGTGACCAATGAGTCATGGGAGCTACCGCCTTGAATGACGCGGGCGCGCTGCTCATTGCCACTCTGGGTGACCGTGGAGTCAATGCGAGAGCCAGTCTGGACGACCAGTGCTTGGCTGTTGGTGCCGGTCTGGGTGACCGTAGAATTGTGGAAGCGACCTTCCTGGCTGACGCTCGCACGATTATTCTCGCCGTCCTGCAGGATATCGGAGTCATGCATGAGGCCGGCCTGCGCCACGCGAGCTCTTTCATAGCTGCCGCTTTGGGTTGCCGTCGATACATTGAAGCCGCCTTCTTGCGTGACACTCAGCACATTGTGCTTACCGCTGGAATTGGGGCCACTGTCACCTTGTGATGAGTTAGAGAGGTTGCGATATCCTGACTGACTGATGCGCGCTGTATTTTTGAAGCTTTTCTGATGCAGGTTCGCTGTGTTCAGTGCACCGACCTGATCGATGAATCCTCTTTCAGTACTGCCATACTGCTCAGCGGTTGTCTTGTTACCACCCCCGAGTTGATTGATCCGGACCGTGCTGGTGACACCGCTCTGATAGACAGAAGTCTTGTTGTAAACACCCGTCTGTTCAACATCACTGCGATGATTACTATTGTTGTTACCACCGTCTCTCGGTGTCTGGGCGATCTCTGCCTGGTTATTGAAGCCGATCTGATCGAGATCAGAGTTATTACCATCAGCCATGGCATGCGAGGAGAAGGCGATAGCGACGGCGAGAAGGCTCATCTGAATTTTCATGTGTGTTCCCTTGTATTAGTCATTATGTCATTTGTGTTTTTATTATTAACTACATTACATCCCCATCACATGGTGTCGTGCTTCACCCCTTCGATGATCATGACCACCATGCTTTACTGCAAACTGTTTTTCTTTTAGTGATAATGCTGTTGTTATACTTTCCAATTCCCCATCATGTGATTTTTATAATCACCTCGATGAAAAGGCAACCAGGATCAGAGCGTCGCGTATATAATGGTATGTACTTGGCATTATTTTTGAATAACCTGTACTTGCATGCGGCCACGAGCATGCTGTGTAATGCTGACTGGTATCTGGCTACTGCCTTGCTGGATGAGTGCAGCGCTACCGCCGATGCCCGTCTGTTGAATGGCTGCCGTTTGCGAGATTCCTTGTTGAAGAATCAGCGCATCGTGATACTGACCTTGCTGGAGAATGTTGGCTTCATTCAGCGCCCCGGCCTGTAGGGTCTGAGCAGCATTACTCCTCCCTCGCTGCACTATTTGCGAATGGTTGAGTGAACCTTGCTGGGCTATCAGTGAATAGTTTGCAGCACCTTGCTGATGAACATCGGCAGTATTGTAATAGCCCTGCTGGTTGACCGAGGACACTGAGCGGCCATGTTCAAGTTCAGAGCTGACAGCCAAGTCACTGGCTATCACAGACAGACTGGCGGAAAGCGATAAGGAAAATAGCCCTGCCTGCAACACTCTATGATACTGCTTGTGTCCCTGAATCATGGCGAAGGCCCATCCTGGTCGTATTCTTATTGGTACTAACTATTGACCTTTGCAGAGCAGTACGCCATCAGCCCTTTTCAGGATTGTAAGAGTGAGGAGAAGCTTACTTTAGCGTATTGAAAAAAGTAGTACGTTAATGATGAATAGTGAGGAGTGAGTCAATAATGTTGAGGGAAGGGATAATCATCTTGGTATGCTATATCTAATGCCGTCAATGATTCATTATATTTTATATTAATACATTATTTTTTGTTTATATATAAGAGCGAAGAAAGGCACCTCTGGAAAGGTGCCTTTCTTCGTTATCCTGCGCCCTCATCGTAGACCTATCGATACAACGGGGGGCTACAGCATGGGCGTTGGTGCCTGCAGATAGTCCATCAATTCTGACTGCTGCATCTCGGCAGGATTTGCCAAGGCCCACAGCTGGCGATCTACCCCTTGGGCAATGAGGTGAATGACGGCAGACTCAATGGCAGACATGACGGCCAGTTGTACGGGTTCGTTGTTGGTATAGCCGGTTTCGACTTCCAGCAGGCGCTTGAAGTCGATGAAGCGATAGACGCCGGCACGAAGCTCACGAGAGAAGATCGTTTTGCTTGTATTGACGTTGGCGATCACCTGACCGGTAGTGATATCAACGGCACGTAGATTGATGGTCACCTGGTCGACCTGATACTGCCCCGAAGCTCCAATGCCGAAGTACTCAGCTCCGGAGCCACCAGTTCTCACATTGGAATCAAAAGCGATGATTCCTCCCTCGAAGAGCAGATTAGCAGCCTGGAGTGCCTCTAGGTCATTGCTGCGACCTGTGCGCTCTAGATTGGCACGGATGATCTTGCGTTCGGTCAGCAGATTTTGAAGCCCAACACGCTCCAGCGGAATAAACCATCCAGAGTCTGCCAGCGCGGCACTCAACATGGCGGCGCCGCCTTGAGTGACAGCAGTAGAGAAGGTACTTGCCGGGGCAGGACGATACTGACCTGTTTGATCACGAAAATCGTAGATGGCGACAGGGATACGCCCTGCCGGTTTCGGCAGGTTGATCAAGTCACTATAGGTGGAAGTTCTTGGCATCAAGGTGCTGGGTACACCCGCCAAGCCATCAGTGTTGGCTACCATTGGGGCGCAGCCGGAGAGCGCCAGGCCAGCAACAGCCAGCAGGGAAGAAAGCAGCTTCATTCGCGATACCCTTCATCAGAAGTCGAGGTCAGAAAGTGTTACCTGACGTACCAAGGTTGATGACGGTGGTTTCTCCGGTTGCGCGGTCAAGGACCTGCATCGAGAAGCCTCCATTGCCGTTACTGACGACCTCTATGCGCAATTGAGCACTGTCTATTACGCTTGAGCGTCCGGGTTCAGCAGCATCGACGGCATCGGTGATGGCATCGGAGACCAGGCTATTGCGAAGGTCATTGATGAAGAGCTGTGTATCGGAAAGGCTATCGAAGGCAAATGCATCAGGATCGTCATGAGTATCCTGAACCTGAGCCTTATTGAGGAGGTAGCTGCCATTTAGCGGATTACCGCCAAAGCTTGGATTGATAGGCTGGTAGATGAGCTCACCGGCATATAGCGGCATCGCCGAGAGCAGCAACGACACGGCAAGTGTCTGATGCTTCATGATGTTCCCCTGTTCCCTTGCGTATTGTTAGGGTCTCCGTCACCGGAGCCCATTTATTATTGATTCGGTCTGCAGTACATCAAAATTCGTCGCCGGCCATATCAGGATCGTTGCGCAGTGCATCAAGTACCTTGCGCCGCAGGAATTGGTCGGAAACGGTTGCTACCGCTGAACTCGCATAGAGATCGACATCGTTCAGTCTTGGAGGCAACGTCGCTTCATACAGCACGGTATTGCCTTCCGTTATCCAGATAAGACTTCCCCAGCGTGCCGAAGGACGCTCGTGAATACTCAGCGACGTGTTTCGTAGCACGGGGCTATCGAGACGCTGCTGACTGAATTGACGGAAGAAGGTTTTGCCTATCATGGTCATGGTGCGGTCAATCATTACCCCGCTCAGGCCATCGCTAAGTGTGGGGTGTGTCTGCGTGATCGCAACGCCGTCCTCGCCTTGAGTATCTGATCCTTGATGCTCGCTGGCGACCGAGACCTTCGGTCGTACCACCTCCGGCGCGGTTTGCGCGGAGGCGGTCGACATATAGCAGAGCGTCAATCCCCAGGCGAGTGCATGGCGGCTGACCATGCCCATCACGACATCTGAGCTCGACGTGCAATGCGCGGTGTACGTGAAACCGGCATGGCCAGATTCTGACGCGCCCAGTTCATCGCCTGAATGCGGTTATGAACCTTGATCTTGCGGAAGATATTATAGAGATGCGACTTGACCGTGTGTTCACTGACGAACAGCTGATCGGCGATCTCGGTATTGGATGCACCGGTACCCAGCAGGCCGATGATTTCTACCTCGCGCTGGGTCAATCCACAGACCGGGCGGTAGGCATTGAGCTGCTGACGGCGATAGAAATCCAGCAGGCGCGTCATCAACGGGCGAGACATCCACATATCGCCTTCCAGCAACTTGGCGATGCCTTTGCTGATCAGCGATAGGCTATCCTGGCGGTAGAACACACCTTGGAGATGAGTACTGACCAGTAAGCTGGCAGCTTCTTCTTCATCACTGATATTGATGGCGGCCAGTTCGGCACTGGCATCCTGGCTTGCATCTGCATCCCAGCGCTGCATCGTGCCTTCATCGACATGATCGGTGTCTAGCAGCACGATTGTTCTATCTGCCTGCCCAGGTGTGTAGTCTTCGTCGGGGCTTGCGGAAGCCACCTGACACTCAAGCTGCTGGCGAATGTAATCCATAAACAGCGCCGACTGCGGATTGCAGTCAGTCACCAGCAGCACCATTGCATTCCCTGTAATCATGGTGCGAGACCTCTGAGTTGTCGTACCTATTTTCTTGGTGGAGCCATATCTAAAGCGTGATCGGATTGAACCTGTAAGGCGGTACTCATTCACGTCGGGCATTACGCGCTGAGCACCTATATAGGATTACTCGATAGTGGAGATAAGGCAACCTCTAATCAGTTCTTGCTAAATTAATCAATTTATCCATTCTCGTCTACTTTATACCTGGCTTGGAAAAAGAGCAGGAAAAACAGTGCGTAAACTTTGAAAGATAAAAGGAAGTCTTGGTAGTCGTTCTCTGGAGTGCAAGAAAACCAGACCATTGCGCTTTTTTAATCAGGGCTTCGTGTAGGTCAAAGGTGCCACACATCTAGTACTAGAGTGCATCAATTCAATGTCATCCTGTAAGCCAGGTTGTCTTTTTGTATCTAGGGTGATTGCCTGTGTCGAAAATGCGACGCACATGGAGAATGTGAGGAGTTAATTCCTGCTAAGTGAAGTACTTACTACGCGTGTGATGCATGAAATTAAGACAGTGATCTCATCATGTGTGCCAATGTCTCGTGCGATAGACTCAGCCCGAATAACTCACTGGCCTCATGTTTCTGGATGAGAGGATCGCTGGGGGATGTAAAAATTAAGGTGCTCGTGAGCCCACTCGATGGCCTGATGACGATTGTGGACTCTGATTTTTCGGAAGATGTTGTATAGGTGTGACTTGACAGTGTGCTGGCTAAGCATCAATCGTTGAGCAATATCTGAATTGCTTTGTTGCGAGGAAATGAGGGACAGTATTTCCAATTCACGCTGCGTAAGCCCCATGACCGGATGAAAGGCAATTTGTTGTTGTTGGCGATAATGCCGAATCAGTGTCTGCATCATGCTACGAGTAAGCCAGATTTCGTTATTGAGTATCTTTTCTATTCCCTGACTAATCTGTGAAAGGCTGTCATGACGATAAAATATTCCAATAAAAGGAATATTTAACAATAAAGATACAGCGTCATCGATATGCTCAACATTGAATGCAGCGATCTTGTCGATCCCTCCCCAGCGTATCATTTGAGTAAGGTTGCACTGGGCACTATCGATCAAGGCTAGACAGGGCGCGGAAGGGAGCAGCGCCTCGTGATCGCATGCTTCCACGTCGCACTGCAGTTTCTCACGAAGGTAATCGACGAAAAGTTCGGTTTGTGGCGAGGGAGCCGTCACGAACAGGATTCTGGTTGAGGACATGGGGCTCTCCTGCCGTGCAATTGTGGGGCCGTCTCATCATTAATATGCTGATAAGCAGAGTGATCAAAAAGTTGGCCAGTGGCCATCTATAGTCTAGCCAAGCATCACCCTCGGGTTGCAGATCTCTATAGTGTTAGATGGCATAAAGCAGATAGATTCTTAGATAATGAATAATCTTATGTTTAATCAATGGGTTATGCGTGATTCTTAAGGTCGAGAGGCTACTCGCTAGCCATCAGACACAGAAAAACCCTGTTCAGGCATGAGCTATTACTGAGGTTAATCGGGAGTATCGGTCGGCATGAGGCCAAGACTGGAAGCATGAGTTTCATAAGTCCTCGGGGGTAGGTGCCTCATCTGCCATGGTCACAGTCTCTCGCGTGTACGCATCGGACTCACGCGGTAGAATGTGGCATTACCTCCTGCATCGTCGCGTACTGATGTCATTAATAGCGCTACCTTCCCCAGTGATAACTTCGGAGATATTCATGCCCGCTTCCTCTCTCGTGCTGGCCAGTGGCAATGCTGGCAAGCTGCGCGAATTTTCCCATCTGCTCGCCCCGCTGAGCATTGATCTGATTCCTCAGGGGCAGTTGGGAGTGAGCGACGCTGACGAGACGGGGCTGACCTTTGTCGAGAACGCCTTGATCAAGGCGCGCCATGCTGCCCATACCACGGGGCTGCCGGCGTTGGCTGACGATTCGGGAATTGAAGTAGATGCATTGAGTGGAGAGCCGGGTATCTATTCCGCGCGTTTTGCGGCACGTCGTCAGCAAGGACAAGGGGATGATGATAATAATGCCGCACTGCTAGCCGCTTTGGAGGGTGTGCCCGAAGCAGAGCGCACGGCACGTTACTGGTGTGTGCTGGTATATTTACGTCATGCCGAGGATCCGGTGCCGATCATCGTGCAGGCCAGTTGGGAGGGGCGTGTATTGAATGCCCCTGCTGGCGAAGGCGGCTTTGGCTACGACCCGTTGTTCTGGCTACCTGATCAGGGCATGACCGCCGCGGCACTCGATGCTGCGACCAAGAATCGCCTAAGCCATCGCGGCCGCGCTATGCACCAGCTACTTGATGCGCTCTCCGAGCTGCGTGAGCGTACGTGATGTCTGCCGAAATGCTGCCCCCCTTATCGCTCTATATTCATGTGCCTTGGTGTGTGCGCAAATGTCCGTATTGCGACTTCAACTCCCACGGTGTGGGGCGTGACGCGGGTTTGCCGGAAGAGGAGTACATCACTGCTCTACTGATGGACCTCGATCAAGACCTGCAGTTGCTTGAAGATCAGCCTGAGCGTGAACTGCATAGCGTATTCATTGGCGGCGGCACGCCCAGCTTGTTGAGCGGTAAGGCCTATCAGCGGCTGTTTGATGGCATCCGCGAGCGCATGACGCTATCTGCTGATTGTGAAATCACGCTAGAGGCTAATCCTGGTACGCTTGAACAGGGACGCTTTGCCGCTTACCGTGCCGCTGGAATCAATCGGTTATCGCTGGGCGTGCAAACTTTCCAGCCGGAGCAGCTCAGCGTGCTGGGGCGTATCCACTCGGCCGAGGAAGCAGAGCGTGCGGTTGCCAGTGCGCAAGCGGCAGGGTTCAATAACTTCAACATCGATCTGATGCATGGATTGCCGGGACAGACACTGGAAACGGCGTTGGATGATATTCGGCGTGCCTTGGCGTTGGGGCCTAGCCATCTCTCCTGGTATCAGCTGACGCTGGAGCCCAATACCGAGTTCTATTCACGTCCGCCGGTACTGCCGGAGGATGATCTGCTGTGGGATATTCAGGATCACGGCCATGCCGAGTTAGAAGCAGCGGGATTTCAACGCTATGAAATTTCAGCCTACGCGCTTGAGAGTCGTAGATCTCGCCACAACCTGAACTACTGGCAGTTTGGTGACTATCTTGGCATCGGTGCTGGCGCACATGGCAAGCTCACTCTATTGGAAGCAGATGGCAATGGAGAACTGGTGGCCCTGCCACGGCTTCAGCGTCGTTGGAAGAGTCGTCAGCCTGACGCCTATTTACGTAGGATGCAGGATCCGCGCGGATTCCTTGCCGGCCAGCAGGATATTGCTCGTGACGATTTAGCGCTGGAATTCATGATGAATGCCCTGCGACTCACTGACGGTGTCAGTTTAGCGACGCTGCAGCGCACTACTGGGCTGGGTCCTGAGGTGCTTGAACCGACACTAGGTCAGGCACGTGAACGTGGCCTTATCCGAGAGGATGCCTCGCGATTATGCGCTACGCCTCAAGGGTTACTGTTTTTGAATGACCTGCTGGCCATGTTCGACGCCTGAACGATCAGGCATGATCAACACCTTGATAACCGCAGTAGGCGGTTGTCGTTTTGCCTTTCATGAGAGTGAAGATAGGGAGCGTTACCATGAAGAAGTCCGTACTCCTGGCACTGCCGCTGGCAGCTGCCGTTGCGATGGCGGGTTGCAGCACGACCAATCCGTATACCAATGAGCAGCAGACTTCCAGCGCAGCCAAAGGCGCCGGTATTGGCGCTGTGGTTGGCGCGATTGCCGGTGCTACCAAGAGCGGCAACCACCGTCTCGACAAGGCGCTGATCGGCGCTGCCGCCGGTGCTGCCGCCGGTGGTGGTATTGGCTATTACATGGATGTACAGGAATCCAAGCTGCGTCAGCAGCTCCAGGGCACTGGCGTCAGCGTCACGCGTGTCGGCGATCAGATCATTCTCAATCTGCCGTCCAATGTCACCTTCGGCTCCGATTCCAGCACTTTGTCCGGCCAGATCCAGCCGGTCATGGATGGCGTGATCACCGTCCTCAAGGAATATGATGAGACTCGCGTGAACATTGCCGGCTACACCGATTCCACGGGTGCCAGCAACTACAACCAGAACCTTTCCGAGCTCCGCGCTCAATCGGTAGGCAACTATCTGGCTAGTGGTGGTATCGCCTTCAATCGTCTGAACATGCGCGGTTATGGCGAAGCCAGCCCGGTGGCATCCAACGATACGACGTCAGGTCGCGCCCAGAATCGTCGTGTCGAAATCACGCTGACCCCGCTGGAGAGCTAAACGCTACCAGTACTGCGCCATGCCATCAGGTGCAGTGATGTGAAAGTGATGCATCGAAGTCAAAAGATATGACAACAAGGCTCGCGCTCCGGCGCGGGCCTTGTTGTCTATGAAGCATGGCTTTTCCGGTGATGGTGAGCCATCTCTGCTATCCTTCAGCCCCCTCGGTGGCCTTCCCTTAACGCCGCCCCCCAGATTTCCGTTTGCCGACCTGCAAGGCGTCGCAGACATTGCCGTATCAAGGAGGCGCTCTTGCTCGCCTATCAGCACGCCTATCACGCAGGTAACTTTGCCGACCTGCACAAGCATCTGCTAGCCAATACACTGGCAGAACAGCTATTACGTAAAGAGTCTCCCGTTACGTTCATAGACACTCACGCAGGTCGTGGCTGGTATCCCTTGGCGGCACGCGAGACAGAACAACTGCGTGAGTACGAGCAGGGTGTTCTGCCGTTGTGGCAGACACGCAGCCGATGGTTGAGTGAAAGCGGTGACATGTTGCAGCGAGCGACGGATAAGCCAATTGCTCGCTGGTTGGCCCGTCTGGCCGACATGCAGCCGGATGCCGGGAAGAACAATGCCAGTGAGCTAAGTGTCTATCCTGGCTCGCCGTGGTGGCTGAGCCAGTCGCTGCGTCGCGGTGACAGATTGTTGGCTTATGAACTGCACCCGGGTGAGATCTACCACTTTGATCAGGCGCCGGTTCAGCGTGACAGCCTTGGCAAGGTCATGCGTCGCCAGCAGGACGGTCTTTCTGGTCTGTTGGCGGCGGTACCGGTCACCACGCCGCGTGTGGCGGTGTTGATCGACCCCAGCTATGAGCTCAAGAATGAATATCGTGATGTGGCAGAAGTCGTGGTAGAGACGCTGCGCAAGTCGCGCCACGCGACCATCATGATCTGGTATCCCATGCTGCCGGCAGGACGTCAGCATGATCTTCTCGAGCGCCTCAAGAAGCAGTCGCCCGCGCCGATGTGGCGCAGTGAGCTGCTCATCGATACGCCGGAAGGCGAGCACGGCATGTATGGGTCTGGCATGCTGGTGATCAACCCGCCGTGGCAGTTTGATCGTCTCTTTACCACCGCCATGCAGGAAGTGGTCGAGGTACTCAAGGGCGCCTTGCCGGCACCACAATCGGTCGCTGTCGAGCACAAGAGCCTTTGGTGGCTGACGGAAGAAGTCGCGCGTGCGCGTAGCGAGCCCAAAGCCATGCCGCGCGAGCGCCTTCTGACGCTGCGCAAGCTTAATCAGAAGGTCAAGCGCGACACTGAAGTTGAGGTGACCCAAGCCAAGCCCAAGCGCGAGAAGCTCAAGCGTGGGGAAGGCTGGGCCAAGCCGCGTGTGCGTACCGACAGCGCGACACCGAAAGCCAAGGGCAAGCGCCATTCGGCGACTGCCAAGCCGAAGACAAGCATCAAGGCGCAGGTCAAGGACCAGGTGCATGGTCACTCGGCACCGAGCGAAAAGCGTGTCAGTGACAAGCCTTCTGAACGTTCGTCCTCTCATGCTGAGCCGGCCCGTCCGCGTGGCAAGGGCGAAGCGGGCGGCAAGGACAAGTCAGGCTGGAGCGATTGGTCTTCCAGCATGCCGGGGAGCGACCGCAGAGAGGGGGCGACGCGCGTCAATATGCGCAGCACGCCTGCGATTGGTCGTGATGGTCAGGTGAACCCGAGCAGCACCACGAAGCTGCCGAAAAAATACGCGGCGAAGAAGCGTCCTGAAGGCACTTCCGAGGTTGGTAAGCCGCTGGACGCGCGCGAAGCTCGTGCGCTGCGTGAGCAGGCCGAGCATAATGCTGGCAAGGGACGTGGCAAGCCGCGTGGACCGCGCAAGCCCTGATGGCTTGATCCAGGAGCCATGCACATGACTCCCCAGTGATGTGTGATGTTCAATGCATCATCAAGCCAGAACAAAACGCCCCCACAGGCCAAGCCTGCGGGGGCGTTTTGCATTCACAAGAAAAAGCAGTGGGTCCACGAGAGGATATGGTGCGATCAGTGAGGAATATCCTCTTGCCATAGGCGGCGATAAAGCCCTGGCGTCGCCATCAGTGCGTTATGCGTTCCCAGCTGGGTGACGCGCCCTTGTTCCAGCACCAGCAGGCGATCAGCATCGCGTACGGTAGCGAGACGATGCGCCACCACAATCAAGGTGACCTCGCCACGTAGCTCATGCAGCGCCTGCTGCAGAAGTGCTTCGGTGTGGCTATCGATGCTGGCGGTCGCCTCGTCCAGCAGCAGTACTCTCGGGGTGGTTATCAGCGCTCTTCCTAGTGCGAGTAGCTGTCTCTCACCGGTTGAGAGGCTCAGCCCACGCTCTCCCAGCAGAGTCTCGAGACCGAGGGGGAGGCTGGCCACCAGCGGCGCCAGGTGTGCCTTCTCCAGCACACCATTCAGCCGCTCAGCGTCTATTTCACGCCCCAGTAGCAGATTGTCACGCAAGCTGGTGGCGCGGATGAAGGGCTCTTGAGGAACGATGGCAATCGCATGTGCTCGCTGGCTCGCTGGCCAATCGCTGAGCGGGCGTCCATCCAGCATCAGTTGCTCACCCTGCACTGGACGCTGTCCGCTCAACAGGTCGAGGAGGGTGGACTTGCCACTGCCGGTAGGGCCGACCACGCCGATGAACTCGCCGCTGTCGATCGTCAGAGTAATGTCGCTGAGTGTGATGTTGTCAGTGCCTGTATGCCTGAATTCAAGGTGATCAAGACGATAGTGACCACTTGCTATCGATTCACTGGCATCTGAGGTCTTCAGCGTCATCGGAGACACTTCGCGCGGTTGGTCGAGCACTTCCTCAAGGCGTCCTGCCGCGACCAGTGCCGATTGAAAGACCTGCAGCCGCTGGGTGATCTCGATCAAGGGTTCGCTGATGCGACCCAGCCAAGCGATGAAGGCATAGAGCACACCCAGCTCTGCGCCACCACCCAGCTCTCGTAGCCCAAAAACTGCGACGAGAGTAAGGGTGATCAGCATGGCCATCAGGTCGATCGCCGAGCGCAGCAGCAGGCCAGAGACGCGTACCGTGCGCATACGCGCCCGGTATTGCGCGACATTGAGTAGATGGTAGCGCTGATTGAAGCGCTCGGTCTGGTGGCTGGCCTGCAGAACGCTCATACCGCCGATGGCTTCGGCGATACGCGCGTTCTGCAGTGCACGTAGCTGACGCACTTCGCGGGCTGCGCGTCCCGAAAAACGCTGGTAGAGCCAGATCATGCCGATGGCCAGTGGAATGAGCGCCATGGCGATCAGCGCGAGCGTCCCGTCCATCAGTGCCATCGCCGACAGAATCCCGATCAACAACACTACATTGCCGACAAGCGTCGCCAGCACGCCGACATACAACTCCTTGAGCGATTCGGTATCGTTGGTGACGCGTGCGACCAGCTCGCCAGCCGCAATGGTATCGAGCTTTGCCAGCGGCAGATGAAGCAAGTGAGTGAAGACTCGCTCACGTAGATCGCGAACACTGGCCAGCGCCAGACGCGCAAAACGCAGTTGTTGAAGGTAGCGTCCGGCTGCTGCGCCAAGCTGCGTGATGACATAGAGGCCCAGCAGCGCCATGAGCGCTTCCGGCGCCAGATTGCCGGCAATCAAATGGTCATCGAGATAGCGCTGTGTCAGCCAGGGGCCCAGGACATCCAGCGCGGTGGCCGCGACAAGTATCAGCATGGCGCGCATGACGGCACCGCGACGTGCCGCCAGCGGCTGCCACAATAGCTTGAGGCGTCGACGACTGACCAGCCGTAATGAGCCATGGGTGTGCGTCTGTGAGGCGTCAGAGGGGCTCATGAGTGCTCTCCCGGAGGACGATCGGTGTCACGGCGCGATTGCTGGACTTGCCACAGGTGCCAGTAAGCCCCGCGCGCAGCCAGCAGCGTGGCGTGATCACCTTGTTCAAGAATGCTCCCTTCCTTCAAGACCACTATGTTGTGGCAAGCCTGTACCGCGGATAGGCGATGACTATTGATGATCAAGGTACGCCGCCGACCGTTGGCGTCTGGCTGTTGCAGACGAGCGAGGGTTGTCAGCAAGGTGCGCTCAGTCACCTGGTCCACTGCTGACAATGTGTCATCGAGCAGCAGGATTGGCGCTTCGGTGAGCAAGCTGCGGGCGAGTGCCAGGCGCTGGCGCTGTCCTCCTGATAGCGTGATGCCACGTTCACCTATCAACGTATCGAGGCCGTCAGGTAGGCGACGCAGGTCATCATCGAAGGCGGCAGCTGTCAGGGCGTGACGAATCTCGGCGTGGCTGGCTTCGGGGCGTGCGAGGGCGACGTTGTCGGCGACCGAGAGTGCGAACAGGAAGGGGTCCTGTGGCACTAGTGAGAACTGCGGGCGCCAAGAAGATAGTGAGTACTCGCTTGCTTCATGGCCGCCTAGCTCTAGTCGCCCCTGTGATGCCGTCATCGGCCAACTACGTGACAGCAGGCGCAGCAACGTCGATTTACCGCTGCCGGTTGCGCCTACGATGCCCAGGCTCTCACCCGCATCAATCTTCAGTGACAGTGGCCCCAGTGCACACTGTTGGCTGCCGGGATAGCTGAAACTGCTCACTTCAAGGCGAAGTGAGTGATCGCATACTTCATGGCGAGTCCCGGTGTCTTGAAGTGCTTCTGGCGCAGAATGGAACACGGCCAGCCGGCGTGCGGCGGCCGCACCGCGCTGCAGAATGTTGAGGCACCAGCCGAGTGCGAACATTGGCCAGATCAGCTGGGCCAGATAGAGGCTGAAGCTGGTGAGCTGGCCGAGCGTGATGGCATCGTCGAGATAGCGCCAGCTTCCCACGCCAAGCGTGAGTAGCGTTGCCACTGACAGTGAGATGAATACCACCGGATCAAAGGTGGCTTCGAGCTTCTGGACGCGGTAGTCGATGGCCTCAGCGGCGGCAGCTCGCTGAGAAAAGGCCGCTGTCTCGTCATCGAGCAGTGCGTGACTTCTGAGCATGCGAATGCCCGCAAAGGCTTCTTGTGTCTGGTCATTCAGATCAGAGAAGCGCTCGAGTGACTCGCGAAATCGTTCACCGATACGGGCGGAGATACGGGCAAAGGCCCATGCCATGAACGGAAAGGGCAACAGCGCGAGTAGCGTCAGAGGAATGTCGATACCGATCAGCATGATGCCGAGCACCAGCACGAAGGTCATCGCCCCATCGACACTGGATAGCACGCCTTCGGCGGCCGCCATCTCCACGGCATCGATATCCTGGCTGGCATGTGCCATCAGGTCACCCGTCCGATGTTTCTGATAGAAGCCGGGATCGAGGCGCGTCAGCTTGGCGTGAAAGGCATCACGCTGCTCGGTACCCAGCTGATAGGCGGTCCCGAACAAGGTGACGCGCCAGGCATAACGCAGCATGTAGAGCCCGACTCCCGCGCCGACTAGCCACAGTAGACGTGACATTAATGCTTCGCGATCCAGCGTGCCAGCGCGCAAGGCGTCGATAGTGGCGCCAATGGCCCACGGCAAGAGTAGATTCAGTCCTGCCACGCCAACCAGAAACACGATGGCCAGCAGATAGCGTGGCCAATGGCGCTTGAAGAAGGCAATCAGCAGGCTGCGGAGCGGGGTGGCAGAGGGAGCATTGGAGAGAGAGGTTTGCGATGTATCGACGTCATCGCCGTTCTGTGTGGCATCTTGCACCGCTGCTGGTGCCTCGCGTCCCGCCATATTACCTCCTGTCCCTGCCTTCGCCCCCGCCTGTCGGAGGTGATCGGCAGGGGCAGTATAGCGAGGTAGCGACGAGGTAAGGCAAGAAGGCGTGAGGTATTGACGGGGCTACTTGCCGATACAGAAGCTGCCGAAGATCTCACCGAGCAGGTCGTCAGCGGAGAACTCACCGGTGATCTCTGACAGCGCCATCTGGGCAGCGCGAAGATCTTCAGCCAATAGCTCGCCGGCGCTGGCACCCAGTAATTGGGCTTCACCGTTGTCGAGAGATTCGCCAGCGCGCTCAAGGGCATCCAGATGACGACGGCGAGCGCTGAAGCGGCCTTCGGCCGTGCCAGTGAAGCCCATGATGTCCTTCAGGTGATTGCGCAGGGCGTCGAGGCCTTGATTATCACGTGCAGAGATACGCACGACGCTGGCTTGATGGCGGGCCAGCTCGAGACTGCCCGCTTGATCGTCCGTGACAGCATGCGCATCTGTCAGCCCTGGCGTTTCACCACTGGTGTCGATCTTGTTGCGCACCAGCGTCAGCCGGGTAGGGTCCGGTAGACGAGCCACGAATTCCGGCCAGATTTCCATAGGGTCAGTCGCTGTTGTTGTCGCAGCGTCCACGAGTAACAGGACACGGTCGGCCTTCTCTATCTCACTCCAGGCGCGTTGCACGCCGATACGCTCAACGGCATCAGGCGTATCACGCAGGCCAGCGGTGTCGATGATATGCAGCGGCATGCCGTCGAGATGAATGTGTTCACGCAGTACGTCGCGCGTGGTGCCTTCGATATCCGTGACAATGGCGGTGTCCTGCTCGGTCAGTGCGTTGAGCAGGCTAGACTTGCCGGCATTCGGACGCCCGGCGATCACCACCGTCATGCCCTCACGCATCAGCGCACCTTGATTGGCAGCGGCACGTACGCCGGCTAGCTCGGCTTTGACGTCAGTGAGGCGAGCAGCGACATGGCCATCGGCGAGAAAATCGATCTCTTCTTCCGGAAAATCGATCGCCGCTTCGACGTAGATACGCAGCTCGATCAGACGCTGTACCAGCGCGCTGACACGGGTCGAGAACTCGCCCTTGAGCGAACGCAGCGCATTCTCGGCGGCCGCACGTGAGCTGGCGTCGATCAGGTCGGCAATCGCCTCAGCCTGGGCAAGGTCCAGCTTGTCATTCAGGAAGGCACGCTCGGAGAACTCGCCGGGACGTGCCAGGCGTGCGCCAAGCTGGACGCAGCGCTCCAGCAGCAGGTCCATGATCACTGGGCCACCGTGACCCTGTAGCTCCAGTACATCCTCGCCGGTGAAGGAGTTCGGGCCCTTGAAGTAGAGCGCAATTCCTTCATCGAGGGCGGTGGGGCTGCCATCCATTCCCCGGCCCATGAAGGGGCCGTAGTGAGCGTGGCGTGGCGCAGGACACAGGCCAAGCATTTCCTGAGCAATGGCCTGGCAGGCGGGGCCGGAGACGCGGATGATACCGACGCCACCACGACCAGGGGGAGTGGCCAGCGCAGCGATGGAGTCGGGCTGATAGACGGAAGACATGCGAAGACCTCGGGCAAGGAGCCAGAAAGTGAAGAGGAGATGGCACATATTGTCGCGGTTGGTGCCCCGTGACAGCAAGTGAGGAGGATGGCGTGAGGAGAGCCAAGCCTGAAAGACACTCCCTGAAACGACACGACCCCCGCCAGAGGCGAGGGTCGTGTCAGTCATGCATCGATCATGTCGAGGCGGAGTAAAGCACGTTAGATGCTTTTCTTGACCGGCTCGGCTTTTTCGATCTGGCGCGTGATGAAGTACTGCTGGGTGATCGACAGCGTGTTGTTGACGATCCAGTACAGGACCAGACCCGCCGGGAACCACAGGAAGAAGAAGGTGAAGACGATAGGCAGCATCTTCATGATCTTCGCCTGGGTGGGGTCCGGAGGTGTCGGATTCAGCTGCTGCTGAATGAACATCGTGGCGCCCATGATGATCGGCAGGATAAACAGCGGATCTTTCATCGAGAGATCCTGAATCCATAGCATGAACGGCGCGTGGCGCAGCTCCACGGATTCCATCAGCATCCAGTACAGCGCGATGAAGACTGGCATCTGAATGACGATAGGCAGACAGCCGCCCAGCGGATTGATCTTCTCCGTCTGGTAGAACTTCATCATCTCCTGGGAGACTTTCTGACGGTCGCCGCCATGCTTCTCCTTGATGCGCTGCATCTCGGGGCCCATCTTGCGCATCTTGGCCATCGAGCGGTAGGCAGTCGCAGACAGCGGGAATAGCACAACCTTGACTAGAACGGTCAGCAGGATGATGGAAGCACCCCAGTTACCGACCAGTGCATGGATGTGCTCCAGCAGCCAGAACAGCGGGTTGGCGAGGAACCACAGCCAGCCGAAGTCGACAACCAGCTCCAGGTACGGTGCGGTGGCTTCCAGCTGGTCTTGATCTTTTGGGCCCACGTACAAGGTGGCGCCTAGTTCAGCTTGCTGACCGGCAGCGATCTGCGTGGACGGGCTGGCAAAGGCCGCCACGTTACGTTGCTGTTTGTCGACGCTGGTGTAGTACAGGTTCTTCTGGCCTTCGGCCGGGACCCAGGCAGAGACGAAGTAATGTTGGATCATGGAGACCCAGCCACCCTGGATGTCGGCATTCTTGAAGCTGCCATCCTGAATGTCGTCGAAGTCGATCTTCTGGTAGTGGTTCTCTTCGGAAGAGAAGGCCGCACCCAGGTAAGACTTCATGCCCATGCCGCCGCCAGTAGACGGATCTGCGCTGTTATCGCGCGCTAGCTGTCCAATGAAACGAGCGTTGGTCGGCTGCTGGGACTGGTTGTCCAACAGGTAGTCGACCTTGAGCTGGTAGCTATTCTTGCTGACGGTGAAGCGCTTGATGACAGCGACGCCATTGACGTCGGCCTTCAGATCAATCTGCAGATTGTCGTCGTTCTCGCCCAGTGTGTAGCTGTTGCTGTCGGCGGAGAAGGCGATGCGTCCCTTGTGTCCCTCTAGCTGCAGGCCAGACTTGGCAACGTAGCTGCGCGACTGATTATCAGACAGCAGGACGAAGGGAGACTCGGAGGCGTTATTCTGTTTGTGCTCAAGTAGCGCGGCGTAGACCACGTCGCCACCCTGCGGATCGATACGCAGGTCAAGCACATCAGTCTTGATTTCAATCAGATTACTGCTCGGGGTGCTGGCAGCGGTGTCCGGTGTGGAGAGACCTGCAGCAGTGTTAGCAGTCGTGCTACTGCTTGGGGCTTCTAAGCCTTGGGCAGTCGCTTTGGCAGCCTGAGCGGCGACCTGAGGAGCCTGTGTTTCCGCAGCCGGCTGATCGTAATCCTTGTTCCACTGGATCACCATGAGATAGGCGACAACCGCAAGCGGAATCACGAGGAGTAATCGTTTGACGTCCATTGTGTATGCCCGTTGGAGGGTGAATCAATCTGGCGGGAGTCAGATGAGACCGGTCACGAACGGATGGGCGTATAACGAAAAAAACGCCACATGCCGGACGCACCGGGTAGGTGTCGCGTCAGGCAGGTGGCGTTGACTTGGCCGCTTTCAGACGTCTGGCATCCTTCTCCAGACGAGACCACATGCCGTCAAGCTGGCGATGAAGGGTCTCGTTATCCAGCTCATTTACGCCTCGTTTGGCCAGAACGACAATGTCGATGGCCGGAAGGCGTTGCTGGCGGAGGCGAATGGATTCTCGCGTCAGACGTTTGAGGCGGTTGCGATCTACGGCACGGCGCACGTTCTTCTTGCTGAACACCAACCCCAGGCGGGCATGCCCTAGGTCATTCGGACAGGCCAGGGCCAAAAGCCCCTTGCCGTGTACCTTGAGGATGGTGTGATCGAAGACGTGCCGGTAATCCCCGGCAGTCAGCAAGCGAAGCTGCCGGGGAAATCCCTGACGGGACATCCGGGCCTCGATCAGGCGCTCAGACGCTTACGGCCTTTCGCACGACGGCGCTGGATGACCGCACGGCCACCTTTGGTCGCCATACGAGCACGGAAACCGTGTGTGCGCTTGCGCTTAAGGACGCTCGGCTGAAATGTGCGTTTCATAGCTGCTTCTTCCCACGTGGTTGTTTGGAAAAGGTCAACGAATGTTGCCCTGTATCCACATGAGGACAGGGCAGATTGGTCAGGGGCAGGGATTCTAGTGAATCTGCAAGTGGCTTGCAATGTCGAGTCGAAAAGTTGTCCACAGCTGGTTCGTGGCATTTCAGGGTGACGATGCCTCGCGCCGCCCGTCAGATGGCGTTTCCTGTCTACCGGTGACGGGGCGGAATTTGGACGTTGGCAGGCAAAAAAAATCAGTTTTTCTGACAGGCACTGCCTGGGGAGCTGAGGTGTGGCCTGAGAGACTTGCATTCCAAGCGAGGAATACACGAAACCCAAAGTGGCGAGACTTGAAAGACAAGACCGAAAAACTGAAGTGGTTTCTCATGCTAAACCAGCAGATATTTTTGCTGCGCTGCGGTTTCGTAAGGTGCTGACTTCGCCCATCCGGCATGAGGCAGAGATGCTCGTACGACCCCCACGATTTGTGTAGCAGGCCAGTCAGCGATGTATGCATCATCGAGCATCAAAGGCCCAGTGGATAACCTTGAGTCGACCTGATCAGGAGTGCAGCGCTGAGCTTAATCCGAGACGCATTTTTAGCATTGCCCCTATCATTACTATAAAGAGGTAGTTCTGAGTAACTAATAACTATAGAGGGAGGGAGATTCTGTGGATAACCTATTTTTCTAGAGTTAGCTCAATCTTCTGTCATCAGGATATCTCTGACGATAAGCAGTGGAAAACCTGATATTACCCTGTGCATGGCTGTGTGCATAAGTGTTGACTTGTCCCCAGCGTCTGAGTCGTCTCATATTGCTCCCCAACCTTTCCCAAAGTAAGAGGGTCCTCAATACCCATGTTGTCCACAACAGCTCATGACGCAGATGTCGTGTGGATAACTCAGGGCTTGAGCTATACAATGGCCGCCCCTTCGACAACTGGATGTGAGGTCGCGTGTCGCTCGCACTTTGGCAACAATGTCTTGACGCACTGCAAGACGAGCTGAATTCACAGCAGTTCAACACTTGGGTTCGTCCTCTGCAGGCTGAAGAAGGTGACAGCGGAGAGCTGTGCCTACTCGCTCCCAACCGCTTCGTGCGTGATTGGGTCAATGACAAGTACCTCAAACGTATCCACGAACTACTGCGTGAGTTGGCACCGGGCAAGCCGCCCAAGGTCGAACTCAGTGTGGGTAGTCGACGTACGGTGTCCAATCCGCGACCGGAAGGAAGCCCCGCGTCTTCTTCATCCACTTCTTCATCTGCTCAGGCACAAGCGCCTGGCCAGATGCCGAGCCCGCGTTCGCCACATGTGCATACGCCACCGCGCGGTAATCTCGGCGAAGAGCGCGAGATGGCTGGTGATGGCTTGCGCGATAGAGCCCCGCGTCGTAATGCACGCCAAGTGCAGGTCGAAGGCAGTCTCAAGCACTCCAATGGTTTGAACCCGAACTTCACCTTCGAAACCTTTGTCGAAGGCAAGTCGAACCAGCTGGCGCGTGCAGCATCACGCCAGGTATCCGAAAATCCTGGTGGCGCTTACAACCCGCTATTCCTTTATGGCGGCGTGGGCTTGGGTAAAACCCACTTGATGCACGCAGTGGGCAATCATCTCGCCAAGCAAGGAGGCGAGAATGCCAAGGTGGTCTACCTGCATTCAGAGCGCTTCGTGGCCGACATGGTCAAGGCGTTGCAGCTCAATGCCATCAATGATTTCAAGCGATTCTATCGTTCAGTCGATGCGCTGCTGATTGATGACATTCAGTTCTTTGCGGGTAAGGAGCGCTCTCAGGAGGAGTTCTTCCACACCTTCAATGCGTTGCTTGAAGGCGGCCAGCAGATGATTTTGACATCGGATCGCTATCCGAAAGAGATCAATGGCGTCGAAGAGCGACTCAAGTCCCGCTTTGGCTGGGGGCTGACTGTCGCCATCGAGCCACCTGAGCTAGAGACGCGCGTCGCGATCCTGATGAAGAAGGCTGACCAGGCCAAGGTTGATCTACCGCACGATGCCGCTTTCTTCATTGCCCAGAAGATCCGCTCCAATGTGCGTGAGTTGGAGGGGGCCCTGAAGAAGGTCATCGCGGACTCCCACTTCATGGGGCGTGTGATCACCCAGGACTTCATTCGTGAGTCGCTGAAAGATCTGCTGGCACTGCAAGACAAGCAGGTAGGTGTGGATAATATTCAGCGCACCGTCGCTGAGTACTACAAGATCAAGATTTCTGATCTCCACTCCAAGCGCCGCTCGCGCTCGGTCGCCCGACCGCGTCAGGTGGCCATGGCGCTGGCCAAGGAGCTCACCAACCATAGCTTGCCGGAAATCGGTGATGCCTTCGGTGGTCGTGATCATACGACCGTGCTGCACGCGTGTCGCAAGGTGGCCTCGCTGCGTGAAGAGAACGCTGACATTCGTGAGGACTACAAGAATCTACTGCGTCTCTTGACCAGTTGATCGCATTGCAGCGGCGGGTCGGGTTGGCGACAATTGTCGATTTGACTCGCTGTGCATTGGGCCTTGTATCCCGTTGGCCCTGAATCTTTTTTGAGTGCGCGCTGCTGTGGCAGCGAGCACTTGCCCCGTTTCCAGAGAGTGGAGTCTCCATGAAATTTTCCATTTCGCGTGAAGCCCTGCTGCGCCCACTGTCCCTGGTGGCGGGTGTGGTTGAGCGTCGTCAGACGCTGCCGGTGCTATCCAATGTATTGCTTGAAGTTTCCGACCAGCAGTTGTCGCTGACAGGCACCGATCTTGAGGTCGAGCTGATCGGTCGTGTCGAGCCGAGCCGTGTCGATGAGCCGGGCTCGGCTACCGTGCCTGCACGCAAGCTGATGGATATCTGCAAGTCACTTCCGGATGGCAGTGAAATCACGCTGGCGCTGGAAGAAGGGCGTGCCATTCTGCGTAGTGGCCGCTCCCGCTTTACCTTGTCGACACTACCGGTCGCTGAGTTCCCGAATATCGATGATGGTCAGGGCGATGTCACCATCAGCTTGCCGCGCGGTACGCTCAAGCATCTGATCGATGCGACATCTTTCGCGATGGCGCAGCAGGATGTGCGCTACTACCTCAATGGCATGCTGCTCGAGCTGACCAGCAATATTGTGCGTACCGTGGCAACGGATGGCCACCGCTTGGCAGTCTGCGAGCAGGCGGCTGATATCAGTGTCAGCGAATCCCAGAAGCTGATCATTCCGCGCAAGGGTATTCTGGAGCTGGCACGTTTGTTGGATGGTAGCAATGAGCCGATGACTCTGACCGTGAGTGGCACGCATGTGCGCGCTCAGACTGGTGATTTCACCTTCACTTCCAAGCTGGTTGACGGCAAGTTCCCGGATTACGAGCGTGTTGTGCCGCGTGGTGGCGATAAGGTCATCATTGCTGAGCGTGCCGAGCTGCGTCAGGTACTGTCGCGTACGGCGATTCTCTCCAATGAGAAGTATCGCGGGGTACGCCTGCACCTTGAGGCCGGTAACTTGCGTGTGCTGGCTAATAACCCGGAGCAGGAAGAGGCCGAGGAAAACATCAGCCTCGACTACCAGGGGGCGGGTCTGGAAATCGGATTCAATGTTGGTTACCTGATTGACGTGCTAGGCGTGCTGGACTCGGATCGTGTGCAATTGACGCTCTCTGATGGCAATAGCTCGGCACTTCTGGAAGAGCCAGGTGGTGGTGATGCGCGTTACGTAGTTATGCCAATGCGCCTGTAATTATAAAATAAACCATATAAAACAGTATCTTGAATCATAATGATGCTGTTCCCATCAGTGATGTAGCGCAACAGTTAACGACAACACCCATGATCCTCTTGGCCGACGATCATGGGTGTTGTCATATTAGTGCCGCGAGTTTTTCTTTTCAGTCCACGCCGAGGCCGCCATGGCGCTTGAACGTCTGCAATTCCAGAACCTGCGTAATCTGGCGCCTGTCGACATGGTGCCAGAGCGAGGAATCAATCTGGTGAGTGGTGCTAATGGCAGTGGCAAATCGAGCCTGCTAGAAGGCATCCATGTACTTGGATTGGCGCGCTCTTTCCGCACCCATAAGCTCAAGCATGCTATCGCCCATGATACGGCAGGTATGACATTGTTCGGGCGTCTGTCGGGAGAGCCATCGCGGCCCTTAGGTGTGCGACGAGATCAGGCGGCTGATGGTCTTGAGATGCGGTTGGATGGCGAAAAAGTCGAGCGTGTCGCACAGCTTGCCCAGGCGTTACCCCTGCAATTGATTAACCCGGATGCTTTCCGATTGCTGGAAGGCTCACCCTCCGCACGGCGTGAGTTTCTCGACTGGGGTGTGTTTCACGTGAAACATGACTTTTTCGATGTCTGGCGCCGCGTGCGGCGCGCCCTCAAACATCGGAACGCGCTGCTCAGGCATGGTAAGATGGACGCTCAGGCACTGAACGTCTGGGATCGTGAGTTTGCTCACTGGAGTGAATGTCTCGATGCCCTGCGCATGGAATACATGCAAGCGCTGGCACCGTTGTTTCAGGCCACGCTTGCCGAGTTGATTGAATTACCCGAGCTCACCCTGCGCTATCAGCGCGGCTGGGACACCAAGCGCTCACTAGGTGAAGTGCTTGCCGCCGGCCGTGATAGCGACAGCCATATGGGATTTACCCAGACGGGGCCGCAGCGCGCTGACCTACGTATTCGTCTAGGGCGCCGGCCTGCGGTCGAGGTGCTGTCACGCGGCCAGCAGAAGCTGGTTGTCAGTGCTCTCAAGCTGGCTCAGGGGCGATTGCTCGAAGAAATGAACGGACGTACCTGTGTCTATCTGATTGACGATCTGCCAGCGGAATTGGATGGCGAACATCGCCGTCTATTCTGCCAGCTATTGGCTAGCCTCGATTGTCAGGTCTTCGTGACCTGCGTCGAACCCGAAGCATTGGATCGGGTATGGCTGCCAAACACGAATGTCAGAATGTTTCACGTGGAACACGGGCGACTGCACACGGAATGATTTCACGACGGAGAAGCCAATGAGCGAACAGGCTTACGACTCATCGAGCATCAAGGTCCTCAAGGGACTAGATGCCGTACGCAAGCGCCCCGGTATGTATATCGGTGATACCGATGATGGCACGGGGCTGCATCACATGGTGTTCGAGCTGGTGGATAACTCCATCGACGAGGCACTGGCAGGGCACTGTAGCGAAGTCCGGGTGGTCATCCACGCAGACGAGTCGGTTTCCGTTAGTGATAACGGCCGTGGAGTACCGACCGAGATTCACGAGGAAGAAGGCGTCAGTGCTGCCGAAGTTATCATGACGGTACTACACGCTGGCGGTAAGTTTGACGACAACTCCTATAAGGTTTCCGGTGGGTTGCACGGCGTGGGTGTCTCGGTCGTTAATGCACTGTCTGAAGAGCTCAAGCTGACCATCTGGCGTCAGGGTAATGTTCACGAACAGATCTATCGTTACGGCGAGCCGCAAGCTCCGCTGGGTGTTGTGGGCAAGACTGAAAAGACCGGCACTCTGGTCCGCTTCAAGCCTTCCGACCGGACCTTTGCCAATATCGAGTTCCATTACGATATTCTGGCCAAGCGCCTGCGCGAGCTGTCCTTCCTGAATTCCGGTGTGGCGATTCGTTTGATCGATGAGCGCAGCGGCAAGGAAGAGCTGTTCCACTATGAAGGCGGCCTGAAGGCATTCGTCAATCACATCAATACCAATAAGACGCCACTGAATCCTGTATTCCATTTCGAAATGGAGCGCGAGGACGGCATCGTCGTTGAAGTGGCGATGCAGTGGAATGATGGCTTCTCCGAAAATATCTTCTGTTACACCAACAATATTCCGCAGCGTGATGGTGGGGCTCACCTGGCAGGTTTCCGTGCTGCGTTGACGCGTACCCTCAATAGCTATATTGAGGCGGAAGGTTTGCTCAAGAAGTCCAAGGTTGGCACCACTGGCGATGATGCCCGCGAAGGTCTGACCGCGATCATCTCGGTCAAGGTGCCGGACCCGAAGTTTTCCTCGCAGACTAAAGATAAGCTAGTCTCTTCTGAGGTCAAGACTGCGGTCGAGCAGGAAATGGGCCGGTTGTTCTCCGAGTACCTGATCGAGAAGCCCAACGAAGCCAAGGGCATCGTCAACAAGATGCTGGATGCAGCGCGCGCGCGTGAAGCCGCCCGTAAGGCGCGTGATATGACGCGTCGCAAGGGTGCGCTGGATATCGCGGGCCTGCCGGGTAAATTGGCAGACTGTCAGGAAAAAGATCCCAGCCTCTCTGAACTGTACCTGGTCGAGGGTGATTCAGCTGGTGGTTCAGCCAAGCAAGGGCGAGATCGTCGTACTCAGGCGATCCTGCCGTTGAAGGGCAAGATCCTCAACGTCGAGAAAGCACGTTTCGACAAGATGCTGTCTTCTGTCGAGGTTGGCACGCTGATCACTGCTCTGGGCTGTGGTATTGGGCGTGAAGAGTTCAATCCGGACAAGCTGCGTTATCACTCTGTCATCATCATGACGGATGCCGACGTTGATGGTTCGCACATTCGTACCCTGTTGCTGACTTTCTTCTTCCGTCAGATGCCGGAGCTGATTGAGCGTGGCCATATCTTCATTGCTCAGCCGCCGCTTTATAAGATCAAGCGTGGCAAACATGAGCAATACTTGAAGGACGAGCAGGCGCTGCAGGATTATCTGACCGCCACCGCGCTCGACGGCGGCAAGCTGCACGTGAATAGCGAAGCGCCGGGTATTGGTGGTACTCAGCTGGAGACGCTCGTCAGCCAATATCGCGGCGTGATGAAGCGTATTGATCGTTTGGCGCGTGTATATCCTTCTGCTGTGCTGCGCAAGATTGTGCATGCACCGCATATTGATGAAGTGGCCTTGGCCGACGAAGCACAGGTACAGAGTTGGATTAATGGCCTTCAGCATGAGATGGATGAGCTGATTGCCTATGAAGGCGGCCCTCATTACGACTTCAGCATCAGCCACGATACTGAGCGTAATCTCTACCTGCCGGCAGTGACATTAATGGCACACGGTGTCACCAGTGATTATCTGTGGGATATCGACTTCTTCAATTCTGCCGATTATCGCGAGCTGAGTGAGCTTGGTTCGATGCTTAACGGATTACTGGAAGAAGGTAGCTTTGTCTCGCGTGGCGAGCGCAGGAAAGAAGTCGTTACTTTCTACGAAGCACTCGACTGGCTAATGAAGGAAGCAGCGCGTGGTTTCAGCATTCAGCGCTACAAAGGGTTGGGCGAGATGAATCCGGGCCAGCTGTGGGAAACCACGATGGATCCAGAACATCGCCGCATGCTACGCGTCACCATCGAAGATGCGGTGAGCGCTGACATGATGTTCAATACCCTGATGGGTGATGAAGTTGAACCGCGTCGTGACTTTATTGAGCGCTTCGCGCTGGTCGCCAATCTTGATGTCTGATGGCATGAAGATGCGCGGTAATTAAAAAACGGCCCCTGATCATTGATCAGGGGCCGTTTTATAGGACTCCATCAGATAGTCAGCTTGTCAGCCACTTATCGATACACTTTCCAGTCATCTCTGAGGTTGCGATACCAAGGTGATCGACATTATCCATTACTTCCAGTTGCGTTTTTTCATGGAATGGCAGCAGGCTGTTCCCTAGTCGTTCGGCATGAAAGGCTTCATCATGCTCTCCAATCATCGCTAGTAGCGGTACTCCATGTTGAGCCAGCATCGCGAGATCACGCTGATAATGCTGTGGATTGATGCCTTGCATCATTCGCCAGGAATAGGCAGAAGTGGTATTTGAATCACGATATTGTTTCGGGATGTTGAAAGTCAGTACTTCTAAATGATCGCACGCATGAATGCCGAGTCCTGCAAGCAGGCTACAAAGCAGCATTTTCGGTATGTTAGGAGTCGCCCATGTGGAGTCGTGGCGCGTATTGGGAGCGCGATAATGAAGATAGGGTGCCAGCAATATAACTCCGGCAAGGGATATATCTAACGGTTGCCGTCGTGAAATATCAGCAGCAAAGCGCAGTGCCAATCCGCCGCCTGCGGAGTGACCAGCGATGAGTAGAGTGGCTTTTTTCGATAGTGCCAAGGATGTGATGAGATCTTCAATATCCTCTTCCAGCTGCTGACTGTGATCAATATCCCCCCGTCGAGCAGGTGCAGGACCGTGGCCACGTAGATCCGGTGTATGAATGTGATATCCAACCGTTGCGAGCTGTGTCGCTAAGGTGGCGAGATAGCGGCTATCGCTACTGGATCCGTGGATAAGGATGATATGTCTCTCGTCACATAGTTGACTTGCTTCAGATACTTTCATTGCAGAGTAGTGTCGGCACCCCAATGAGCTACCATCACGGCAGGTATAAGGCTCTAGTGAGGCAGGGATTGACCATGTAGCTTTGTCTGCTAGAAAAGTAGTGAAATCAAAAGCATGATCGCTTTTCTCTGGCATTGGTGGTTACCCAGGCAAGTACGGCAAGAAAGAGGTGACTATCTGAATGTTTTAACAGCATAGCGATATTGTCAGGCATGGATCTTTTTTGTAACGAAAAAAAACCGATCTCTGTATGGGCAGAGACCGGTTTTTAAGCATGAAGCGTTCTATTAATACTCAAGTCAATTAATAACGCTTACATACTGACTTAATGCGCTTGATTCAGGAAGCCTTCGTCAAGCTTCAGCTCTTCATTCAGGTTCACACCAATATCGCGTGACAGGATATTGGTGGCAATCTGCTTGGCTTCTTCCAGAGAGTGCATCTGGGCGGTGCCGCACTGATAGATGTTGAGCTCAGGAATCTCTTCCTGGCGTGCCACGTTCAGCACATCCTGCATGGCAGCAGACCAGGCAGTTGCTACGCGGGCTTCTTCCGGCTCGCCAATCAGGCTCATATAGAAGCCTGTACGGCATCCCATTGGTGAGAGGTCGATAATTTCGACGTCGTGACCATTGAGGTGATCGCGCATGAAGCCGGCGAACAAGTGCTCAAGAGTGTGAATGCCTTTCTCGGAAAGAATCTCTTCGTTAGGCACACAGAAACGCAGATCGAAAACGGTGATGTTGTCACCCTTCGGCGTTCCCATCTTCTTGGCCACACGTACGGCGGGAGCCTTCATGATGGTGTGGTCGACGGTAAAGCTATCCAGTAATGGCATGTGAAGCCTCCAAGCATGAGGGGAAGGAGAGAGCAGGTATTACCTACGCTGTTTCATGCTTGAAGGGTAGCATATCGCTGCCTGTCATTAGAGTGATATGCGACAGTGCGAACGGCTCGATAGTGCCAGCAGTCAGAGATAGCTCTCGGCCGCCGCTTCACAGCCATTGCAGCTACGCTGGGACTTTCCCGGCTCGCCCTCGGATGGCTCATGATTGAGCTCGCCATCCAGTAGACGATTGGTGAAGTCGGCCAGATTGGCGACTACCAGCACATCCTTCAAGCCTTCACCGTCCGCAAGCGTCTTCTGTCCCTTGCCCGTCATGACCAGCGCCGCACGACAACCTGCCTTCTGACCCGCCACGAGATCACGCAGGCTGTCTCCCAGCATCCACGCACCATCAAAATCAGGGATCTGGAGTGCGTCTTGAATCTGGTGTAGCAGGCCTGGCTCGGGTTTACGGCAGTCACAGCCATCATCCGGACCATGCGGGCAGTAAGCGATGTGTGCGATGTCACCGCCTGCGGCTTTCACCAGTTGAATCATCTTGGTGTGCATGGCCTCAAGCTCGCGGTGACCAAAATGGCCACGGGCGATACCGGACTGATTGGTCGCGACGGCCACGGTATAGCCAGCACGGGTCAGGCGTGCGATGGCCTTGATGGAAGTAGGATATTCGATCCACTCTTCAGCGTTCTTGACGAAGGCGTCGGAGTCTTCGTTGATGACTCCGTCACGGTCGAGCACGATCAGTTTACGCATGGTCAACTCTTCACATCAGGGCAGTCAGGGGCGTCAGCCAGGCTGCTTGTCAGGGGGTCGCCGCTTGCCTTGAGGAAAAGTCGTGACCATGGTCACGACATGACGCTCACACGGGTAAACAGGCAAATGGCGCCGAGTGCTTGGAGACATGAACCTTGCAGTAACATGCTGCTGCATTTCTCGAACACTGTTTCTATACTGGGATTCTAGTGCGACCTAGGTAGGGTATCAAGGCGGAATTTGTGACTTTCACCGCTGTTTGCGTGAAATCCTGTCACGCAACGCCATATTCCATGATGCTCAACACGCAAAGAACCCCGCCATGGCGGGGTTCTTTGCGTGTTACATAGGTTGCACTCGATAATACTATCGAGCGCAACAGTGCCTTACTGAGTCAGCAGACTGATGTCCGCCACACCCATGAACAGGCCTTGCAGGCTAGCCAGCATCGCCAGACGATTGGCACGTACGGCCGCATCGTCAGCATTGACCATGACCTGATCAAAGAAGGCATCGACCGGCGCGCGCAGGCTGGCCAGTGCATCGAGAGCCTCCTGGTAGCGCGCAGTCGCGAACAGCGGTGCCACTTCGGCGCCACGTGCCTTGAGGGCTTCTGCCAGCTCTTGCTCGGCAGTTTCGCTCAACAGACTTGCGTCCACCTCGGTACGGCCATCGTGCTCGGCCTTGGCAAGGATGTTGGACACGCGCTTGTTGGCAGCAGCCAATGCGGCCGCTTCCGGACGCTCACCGAAGGCGTGCACTGCGCGCAGACGACGTGCGAAGTCCAGCGGGTTGCTGACCTTCAGCGTGCGTACGGCCAGATACAGCTCGGCACCCATGCCTTCGTCATTGGCCCAGGCGCGGAAGCGATCGAGCATGTACTCAAGCACGTCCTCGACTAGACCCTCGGCCTTGGGCAGATCACGATGCTGTTCGGCGCTGACGGTCAGCAGCTCGCGCAGGTCGAGATCCAGTTCGCCCTTGATCAGGATGTTGAGCACCCCGATGGTGGCGCGACGCAGTGCGAACGGATCTTTGGCGCCCGTCGGACGCTGACCGATACCGAAGATGCCGGTCAGGGTGTCGAGACGGTCTGCCAGGGCGACCGCCATGCCTGCCTTGGTCGTGGGAATCGCATCGCCGGCGAAGCGCGGCAGATACTGTTCTTCCAGCGCACGCGCGACGGTGGCATCTTCGCCATCGTGACGGGCGTAGTAGTGGCCCATGATGCCCTGCAGTTCCGGGAACTCCAGCACCATCTCGGTGACCAGGTCGGTCTTGGCCAGCTGTGCGGCGCGTGCGGCGTGATCGATATCAGCACCGATACGTTCAGCAATATGACGTGCCACGGCTTCGCTGCGGCGTGCCTTGTCAGCCATGCTGCCCAGCTTCTGCTGGAAGACGACGCTCTCGAGCTTCTCGCGACGCGATTCCAGCGTGCTGCGCAGGTCGGTCTCGTAGAAGAAGGCGGCATCGCCCAGACGCGGACGAATCACCTTCTCGTTACCGGAGATGACCTGCTGCGGGTCCTTGCTCTCGATATTCGCGACGGTGATGAAGGCCGGCATGAGCCTGCCGTCATCATTGAGCAGGTGGAAATACTTCTGATTGGCCTTCATGGAGGAAATCAGGCACTCCGATGGCACTTCCAGGAAGCGCTCATCGAAGGTGCCCGTCAGTGCGACCGGCCATTCCACGAGGCCATTGACCTCGTTGAGCAGCGCCTCGTCGATGACGGCGTTGGCACCATAGACTTCTGCTTCGGCCTGGACCTGCTCGCGAATACGCTCGCGGCGTACCTCACGGTTGGCCAGCACACGGGCATTTTCCAGCACGTCGAGGTAGTCCTCGGCGTGGGCCAGAGTGATGGCCTGCGGGGCGTGGAAGCGATGACCGAAAGTGGTACGGCCAGCATTGAGACCGAGTACGCTCGAATCGATGACTTCACTGCCGTACAACGCGACCAGCCAATGTACCGGGCGTGAGAATTCGATGCGCGAAGCACCCCAGCGCATGTTCTTGGGCACTGGCAGACGCGCCAGCACTTGCTCAAGCATGGTCGGCAGCAGGGCGGAGAGATGCTCGCCCGGTTGGGTGTGACGGTAGCCGAGCCAGGTACCCTTGTCGGTTTCCAGCTCAATCAGATCACTGACCTCGACACCACAGGAGCGGGCAAAGCCTTGCACTGCGCGCGTCGGCTCACCGTCCTTGAAGGCGGCGGCCTTGGCCGGGCCGCGCTTCTCTATCTCACGGTCCGGTTGGCGCTCGGCCAGTGACTCGATCATGACTGCAAGACGACGCGGGGTAGCGTAGGCGCGGACTTGGCCGAAGGAAACTTCAGCGTCGCGCAAGCTATCGGCCAAGCCATTGGCCAGGCTTTCAGCCAGTGCATCGATGGCGCCCGGCGGCAGTTCTTCGCAGCCCAGTTCGATCAGCAGAGTATTCACGGAGGCCATGCTTACGCGTCTCCCTCGGTAATGGTGTCATCGGCAGCGAGCAATTCATCACGCAGCGCCTTCGGCGCCAGCGGGAATCCTGCGGCCTTGCGGGAAGCGTAATAGGCGTGCGCCACATCACGTGCTAGCGTCCGGACGCGCAGAATATAGCGCTGACGCTCGGTGACCGAGATGGCGTGGCGGGCATCCAGCATATTGAAAGTATGTGATGCCTTCAGTACCTGCTCGTAGGCTGGCAGCGGCAGATTGGCGGCTAGCAGCTTCTGGCACTCACTTTCGCTGTGATCGAAGGCAGCGAACAGCTCCGGCACGGCAGCATGCTCGAAGTTGTAGGCGGACTGCTCCTTCTCATTCTGCAGGAAGACATCACCATAGGTGACGACCGAGCCATCCGGTGCGGTGGTCCAGATCAGGTCGTAGACGCTGTCCACGTCCTGCAGGTACATCGCGATGCGCTCAAGACCGTAGGTCAGCTCGCCGGTGACCGGGAAGCATTCGATACCCCCTGCCTGCTGGAAGTAGGTGAACTGCGTCACTTCCATGCCGTTGAGCCACATTTCCCAGCCGAGGCCCCAGGCGCCAAGCGTCGGAGATTCCCAGTTGTCCTCGACGAAGCGGATGTCGTGGACCAGCGGATCAATGCCCAGACGCTCCAGTGAGCCCAGATAGAGCTCCTGCAGGTTAGCCGGTGACGGTTTCATCACCACCTGGAACTGATAGTAGTGCTGTAGACGATTGGGATTTTCGCCATAGCGGCCGTCGGTAGGACGGCGGGAAGGCTGCACGTAGGCAGCGTTCCAGGTTTCAGGTCCGATGGAACGCAGGAAGGTCGCTGGGTGGAAAGTCCCTGCCCCAACCTCCATATCCAAAGGCTGCAGGATGATGCAACCCTGTTCGGCCCAGTATTGCTGCAGGGCCAGAATCAGGCCCTGGAAGGTTTTCACGTCTGGCTGTGTCATTGGTGAAGCCCGTTGGCCCATGAATTCGAGAACTGCCAAGTATACAATCCCCGCTTATAGGGTTATAGGCCGCAGATGAAACCGAGTGCGTGCCATTTCCAAATTCTGATGCGTCGCGTCCATGCACGAACGCATTGCGTACAAGCCTCTAGAGGCTATGGGAGCTCAACATGATCGTCGTTACCGGAGGTGCCGGCTTCATCGGTGCCAACATCGTCAAGGCACTCAACGACCGCGGCCGTACCGACATTCTGGTGGTGGATGACCTGAGTGACGGTACCAAATTCGTCAATCTGGCGGATCTGACCCTCGCCGACTATCTCGACAAGGACGATTTCCTGATTCGCGTCCAGTCGAGCCTGATGGGTGAGTATGCCGAGCTGCCGAAGATCGAGGCGATCTTCCACGAGGGTGCCTGCTCCGATACCACCGAGTGGGACGGCCAGTTCATGCTCGAGAATAACTTCGAGTATTCCAAGGTGTTGCTCAATTTCTGCGAGGCAAACCAGATCCCGCTGCTGTACGCCAGCTCTGCAGCGACCTATGGCGATAGCCAGGTCTTCAAGGAGACGCCGGAGTTCGAAGGGCCGCTCAACGTTTATGGTTACTCCAAGTTGCTGTTCGATCAGCATGTCCGTCAGCGCTGGGATAGCTTGACCACCCAGGTGGTCGGCTTCCGCTATTTCAACGTCTATGGCCCGCGTGAGCAGCACAAGGGCAAGATGGCCAGCGTGGCCTATCACCATCACACCCAGGTGAAGGCGGGCGAGAACCCGAAGCTGTTCGGCGCCTACGATGGCTATGAAGCCGGCATGCAGAGCCGTGACTTCGTCTACGTCGGTGATGTGGTTGATGTGAACCTGTGGTTCCTCGATCACCCGGAAGCCTCCGGCATCTTCAACCTGGGCACCGGCCGTGCCGAGCCTTTCAAGGCGATCGCCGAGACCGTCATCGAGTACTACGAGAAGGGCGAGATCGAGTACATCGACTTCCCGGAAAACCTCAAGGGCCGCTATCAGAGTTACACGCGTGCCGACATTGGCAAGCTGCGCAAGGCGGGCTGCAACGTCGAATTCAAGACCGTCGCCCAGGGCACCCGCGCCTATCTCGAATGGCTGAATCGCTGAGCTTGAAGACCTGCATCGCAAGTGTGATGGGGCAGGCGAGCCGAGATGGCGAGCATCCGCAAAGAGGGTTGGCCGTGAAGAGGAGCAAGGCATGAGTGAGCGCATTCTGGTGGTCGGACCTAGCTGGGTCGGCGACATGGTGATGGCGCAGAGCCTGTTCATGACGTTGAAGCAGCGCTCGCCCGGCTGCCGGATCAGTGTGCTGGCGCCCGCCTGGTCGCAACCGATCATTGAGCGCATGCCCGAGGTGGAAGAGGCATTGGCGCTGCCAGCAGGGCATGGTGACTTTGCTCTCAAGGCGCGCTGGCAGCTGGGGCGCGCGTTGCGTGGGCGCTTTGATCGCGCCATCGTGCTGCCGCGCTCGTGGAAGTCAGCCTTGGTGCCGTTCTTCGCCCGTATCCCGGTACGCGTTGGCTTCACCGGTGAGCAGCGCTACGGCCTGCTGACTGAGTGTCGCAAGCTCGACAAGTCGGTGCTCGATCAGACCGTCAAGCGCTTCACCTCGCTTGGTTTACCGGTCGTTGAGGCCAATCCACCTGCCAATATCCTCGAGCCGCACCTTGAGACAGATAGCGCCAATCAGGCGCGTCTGCGTGGGGAATTGGGGCTGGTCGCACCGCCCAAAGCCATCATCGGCATGATGCCGGGGGCGGAATATGGCCCAGCCAAACAATGGCCGCTGGCACACTTTCGTGCGCTGGCAGAATCCTTGACTCAGGCAGGTGCAGAGGTGCGTATCTTCGGTGGCCCCAAGGATGTCGCGGCAGGGGAGGAGATTGCCCAAGGATTGCCGGGCGTGCATAACTTGTGCGGCAAGACGCGGCTGGCAGATGCGGTGGATCTGATCGCCGAGTGTCAGGAAGTGGTCAGTAATGATTCGGGGCTGATGCATGTCGCTGCTGCTGTTGGGGCCCGCATTCAGGGAATCTACGGCTCCTCGTCGCCACATTACACGCCACCGCTGACGGCCAATCGCGAGATTCACTGGTTGGCGCTGGAGTGTTCGCCGTGCTTCAAGCGCGTATGCCCGCTGGGACATACCAACTGTCTGAACCATCTGCCGCCTGAGCGGCTTCTGGCAGCGATCACGCTTGCCGATGACAACCAGGAAGCTCTGCCTTCGTGATGACGCCATACACCCTTGATGAGGACTGCCGGTGAGTTCGCAGCACATTCGCACGACAGAAGACCTCATTCATCCACGTATGCGTGGCGCCATGCGTCGTGCACATCGTCTCGAGGCGCTACGTGGCTGGTGCGAGAAGCATCTGATTCTGCCGTTCAGTCGCGGGTGGTTATCGCGTTGGCAGGCATCACGCTGGCGCCATGGCGGACTTGAACGGCGCGGATTGCCACGCCACGCGGTGGAGTCTGTTCTCGGTCAGGAGGCGCTGACAGTCTGGGTCAATCCGCGAGAACTGGTGCGCGACGTCAACTTCGGGCGTGACAAGCGCAGGCGGCCGTCCTCCAATGCCTTTATCTGGGATGGCGAATGGGACCTGCGGCGTGGTGCTTTTCGTCACGGCACGCGTTCACGCTTGATGCGTGATCTGATCGAACATGGTGATGATCTCACGGTGATCGAGCGCTATCAGCGTCTGAAAGCGTTGCTGGAGGCCGGCAAGCCGTGGTCATCACCGCGTGATGGCCTCCTGCTGGATAGTGAGGCACGTATCCTGGGATATCTGCAGTGCTATCGTGGCTACCTGCAGGACATGTCACGCAATGGTTTCCGTCAGGGCATCACCAAGGATGAGATGGGCGTGGCAGTCTCGCGCGATGGCCGTCTGCTCAAGATCAACCGGGGACTGCATCGCTTGGCGATGGCGCAGCAGGTGGGCGTACCCAGCGTGCCGGTGGTCGTGAAAGCAGTGCATCGTGAATTCTGGGAGCGGGTCACGGTGGGCGCTGAGGGTGACGAAGCGCTACGCCTTTTGAGCGAGGCCCTGCGCGATTGTCATCCTGAAAGCGAGGCAGGTCCACTGGACCCGACGGCCTACCCTGACCTGAAGATAGATGAGGGGTGGCCTGATCTACGCGATCTCGATGATTGATATTTTTCCGATAATGCATTGATTTATAAAAATTAAAAAGCCTGTTTCATGTGAGATGTTTCACATGAAACAGGCTTTTTTGGATCTTGGCATATTTCTGTACTGCCACGTATCTTGAGCGAGCTATCTTGAGCGCATCAATCGCCGATAAAGCGCGAGATAGGCCTCGCCCATGGCGCTGGGGGTAAAGCGGGCAAGATGAGCACGCGCACCAGTGACGAGTCGCTCACGGCGGGGCGCATCCTCGGAGAGCGCTGTAATAGCTGTTGCCAGTGCTTGAGCATCCTGACCGGGTACCAGCACGCCAGTCTGGTCGTCATGCACGATATCGGGAATGCCATCCACGTTGCTGGCGATGACAGGGACACCGTGATCCATCACATCCAACAGGATAGAGCCCAGCCCTTCATTGCGTGAGGGAAAGGCAAACAGATCAAAGGCGTCGAGGTAGTCGCCGACATTGGTGTGGAAACCTTCCCAGACGAGGTTGTCGAGATCAGCACTTTCCGCCTTGAAGGCCGCCTCATCTTCCCCTGCACCCAGGCAGACGAACAGCAACCCGGGATGACTCGCGCGCAGCAGATGTGCGGCCTCGATCAACAGGCGCTGGCCCTTGTGACGATCTACCAGTGCGCCAACATGCCCGATGACGAAGCGGCCTCCTGCGGGCGTATTGCCGAAGCGCGCACGTAGTGCCGCCACGGACTCGGAATCACTGGGCAGATGGGCGAGGGTGCTGGGGATCAGAGCGGTTTCGCCCCAGTGACGCTCGCGCAGATGTGCTTCGATTACCGAGGAAATCGCCACACGGCAGGCCGCAGCGCGATAGGTCAGTCGGTTGAAAGCCTTGTTCTTGACCGGCTGAGGTACACGACGCGTCAATAGATAGGGAGTCCCTGTCAGGCGCTGGTGTAGCCATGCCCAATGCACCGCCTTGGCTTCATGCGCATGCACGATATCGGCGCGTGGCCGACCGCGATGGCCCCTGAAGCGCCCGCTGATTTCGATCACCTCTACCGTGACGGGCAGCTCAAGTGCCGCCAGTTCGGTAATCAATGGCGAGCCGGTGAGGCATACCAGCGATTGGTTGATTGCCTCACCTTCGGCTGTGCGCCGCGCTAGATCCGCGATCAGATTCAGCGTCTGACGCTCGCCGCCGCGAAACCCACGTGCCAGATTGACGTGACGCACGTGAAGAGGGCGCATCATGGAAAGGGCGGCGTTTTCGGGCGTGGCAGTCGTGGTCACCATACCTTGTTGAAATCCTCTGCCTCGCGCACCTTGGCATCGCGCTGGAATTCGAGCAGCTTGGCGTATTTCAGATAGGCGTTGACGCTGGCGGACAGTGCCACCGAGAAACCATCCACGCCATCGCGGAAGCCCGCCTGGAAGACGAATTTGCGCATGAAGGCATTGCTGCCATGCAGGAATGGCGTGAATGCGTTGGCGCGTTTTCCCTTTTGATACATGATCTTGGCGGCGCGATTCGAGAAGCGGCCGCTGGCCTTGACGAATAGCTCACCAAGATTGGCGAAGCTATAGTGCTCAAGGTCCGCGTCCAACTCACAGGGGTTGGTGGCCTGTACCGAGCTGTGTTGGCGCGAGTCACGGAAGGCTACCTTCTCGCGGTCATAGAGGCGCAGGCAGTAATCAGGGTACCAGCCAGCGTGACGCACCCAGCGTGAGCCAATGAAGTTACGACGGCGCAGCGCGAAGCCATCATGCGGTGTGCTATCGAGCGCCAGGCCATGAATGGCTGTGACGGCACCGTCAGTGAGACGCTCATCAGCATCCAGGGACAGCACCCAGCGGTGCGTCGCTTGCGCCGGGCCGACATTCTTCTGTGGCCCATCCCCGAGATAGGGTTGATCGATCACGCTGGCCCCCATGTTGCGCGCCAGCTCACAGGTCGCATCACTGGACCCGGAATCGACCACGATCAGCTCATCGCAGACCTGTGCCAACGAGCGCAGGCAGTCTTCGATGTTGTGTGCTTCATTGAGCGTGATGACGCAGCCCGTGATCTTGTTACTGGTGGAAGTGCTCGCGCGATCGGGATTCATGGCGGGCGGGGTCTCGTCGGCTGAATTCATGACGGTCTCATTCGTGGCAATCTCGGACATGACGCGCTTGGCCTCAAGGTCGATCTCAAAAGACGTTTCCTGCCAGTATCGTACACTGCCTGGCGGGTAGTGCCCTTAGATGGCCTGGTCGGTAGAGTGATAGGCTGCGTGAATATGCGCCAGGCAGGCAGCATGATGATCTGGGCAGAAACGTGCGAGCGAGCGAGCGAGACGGGACAAATTGGCTCCGCGCCAGCTTGCACCCTGTGGCGCATCGTCGTGTAGCTGGCAACGATCCAGGTCGATCACGTAGACGTGCCCAGCCTCATCAACCAGCAGGTTGCGCGCATTGAGATCGACATGCTCAAGACCCGCATCGTGCACGGCACGAATGGCGCGACCGGTGGTGTCGAGTAGAGTGAGCATGGCCGCTGGCATTGGCTCGCTGGTGGACAGCTCCAATGCCTGTAGCGTCATCAGGTCATCTGCGAAGGCATGCGCACCGGGAATCAGCACCGTGATCAGCGCCGCTTCGTAGGTCAAGCCATGACGCCAGACACAGGCGCCAACGGGTTCTGGCACTGGCAGGCCCTGACGATGCAGCTGGGCCGTCAGGCGCAGTTCAGCGAAGGCGCGGGTACGCTCCAGTCCGGTATAGACGTAGCGGTGACTGGCAAGTTTCGCGATCAGGCCTCCGCGTCGATAAGGGCGAAGTGCCCACTGTCGGGCCAATGCTTGAGCCGGGGATTCATGCTGTAGCGAGGCTGGTAGCCGCGCGGGCGCGAGGAATAAACTGGCTCCTCGCCCCGGAGCTTCACCGGTCACGGCAGCGTGTTTACGCCAGAACGATGGCGTGAACCAGTCCGGCGTCATTTGTGGCGCTGTTTCGCCATCATATAGAATGTAGGCATTCTCATTTCGGAAAACTGCCATCCGCATGAAGCATCCTCTTCCAGCCCAGCCCGCGCATATCTGCGTGCTCCGGCTCTCCGCTCTCGGCGATGTCTGCAATCTTGTGCCGACGGTGCGTGCCTTGCAGCGCCAATGGCCTGAGGTACGCATTACCTGGATCGTCGGCAAGGGGGAGCACAGTCTACTGTCCGGCCTTTCCGGGGTCGAATTCGTGGTCTACGACAAGTCTACCGGGCTTGCCGGTATGCGCTCCATCTGGCGTCAGCTCAAGGACACTCGTTTCGATGTGCTGTTGCACATGCAGCAGGCGCTGCGTGCGAGTGCGTTGTCGCTCGGCCTCAAGGCTGATGTGCGCATCGGTTACGACCGTGCACGCGCCAAGGACTGGCAGTACCTTTTCACCTCGCATCAGCTGGCGCCGCGTGAGCGTGCTCATGTCCTGGAGTCGTTCATGGACTTCGCGCGCACACTGGGCGTTGAGGACTGTCGTCTCGATTGGCATCTTGACGTACCTGATGAAGCTTACGTCGAAGCCGCGCGAGTGACGGGGGAAGCGCCGTATCTGGTGATCAGTCCCTGCGCCAATCCGCGTCTGCGCAACTTCCGTAACTGGTCAGCTGAAGGTTATGCCGCGGTGGTGGATCACGCCTGGCAGCAATACGGCATCCGCAGCGTGATGACAGGAGGCGGTAGCCCACAGGAGCGAGAAATGGGCGCACGCATCAAGGCGATGGTCAGTGAGGGCGCCGTCATTGATGCGATCGGCGAAACCTCGCTCAAGGGCTTGCTGGCGCTGATCGACCGCGCCGTCGCCGTGATCGCGCCGGACTCCGGCCCCGTGCATATGGGCAATGCCTTGAATACGCCGGTGATCGGTTTGTACGCCACGACCAATCCTGAGCGCGCCGCGCCTTATTGCTGGCAGCATCTGGTGGCCAATCGCTATCCGGATGCGGTGGAGACGTATCTGCACAAGCGCATGGATGAGATCAACTGGGGCCAGCGGGTACGCCATCAGGACGCGATGAGCCTGATTCGTGCTGAGGATGTCATCGCGCGGCTGACCGAGTTGCTGGCGGATACTGACGGCGTCGTGAGCCATCAAAGCTGCGAACGACTCCCGGTGCCCACTGTCTCAACAGACACCTTTGTTGATGCCGCCCCTTCTGATTCCCCCTCTGCACGCGGAGACGCCTGATGAAGCTTGACCTGACTGCGCTGGAACAGGCTCGCCTGCTGATCGTGGGTGATGTGATGCTGGATCGTTATTGGCACGGCGGTACCTCACGTATCTCGCCGGAAGCGCCGGTACCGGTGGTCCGTGTCAACGAAAGCGAAGATCGCCCCGGCGGTGCCGCCAACGTTGCGCTGAATATTGCCTCGCTGGGAGCGCATGCCACCTTGGCAGGCGTGGTGGGCCAGGATGACAACGCCGCCATCCTGACGCGCGCGCTGGAAAACGCCAATGTCATCACGCGTTTTCAGTCCAGTGACAGCGTACCGACCATCACCAAGCTACGCGTGATGAGCCGCAACCAGCAGCTGCTGCGGCTCGATTTCGAGGAGCCGCTGCATGAGGTGGATACCGGTGAGCTGGTGAGTCATGTCGAGGCGGAGCTGGGCGCCAGCGGCGTGATGATTCTTTCCGACTACGGCAAGGGTACGCTGAACCAGGTCGAGGTACTGATTGCCGCAGCGCGAGCTGCGGGCAAGCGTGTGCTCGTCGATCCGAAGGGCAGTGATTTCTCACGCTATCGTGGCGCCAGCATCATCACGCCCAATCTGACCGAGTTCGAGACCATCGTCGGCCCATGCCGTAGCGATGAAGAGCTAGCGGAGAAGGGCGAGAAACTGCGCGCTGAACTGGCACTGGAAGCGCTGCTGGTCACGCGTAGTGAAAAGGGCATGACCCTGATTCGCGAAGGTCATGCGCCGCTGCATCTGCCGACGCATGCGCGTGAGGTCTATGACGTCACGGGTGCCGGTGACACCGTCATTGGTGTGCTCGGGCTGGCACTGGCGGCGGGCCATGCCTTCCCGGAGGCTGTGATGCTGGCCAACCTGGCGGCGGGACTTGTCGTCGCCAAGCCGGGTACCGCAACACTGTCGGTCGCTGAGCTCTATACCGCGCTGCATGGCGACAAGCTGGCAGAGTTTGGCGCGATTCAGGAGCATACGTTGATTCCCGCAGTACGTGCCGCACAGGCACGCGGTGAGCGCGTGGTCATGACCAACGGTTGTTTCGACATCCTGCATGCTGGCCACGTGGCCTACCTGCAGGAGGCCGCGCGTCTCGGTGATCGCCTGATTGTTGCGGTCAATGATGATGCGTCCGTCGCACGCCTCAAGGGCCCGACACGTCCGATCAATCCGATAATGCGCCGTATGCAGGTATTGGCCGGTCTCGGGGCGGTCGCTTGGGTGGTGCCCTTTGCGGAAGATACGCCAGCGCGCTTGATCGAAGCTGTGCTCCCCGACGTGCTGGTCAAGGGTGGCGATTATCTGCCTGAAGAAATCGCCGGGGGCGAGGCCGTGATTGCCAATGGGGGTGAGGTGCGTGTGCTTGGTTTCGAGGATGGCGTTTCCACCACCGCGATGATCGCCACTATTCTTGATCGCGAGGACTAGGTGTGAGCCTTGCCCGTGGCCTCTATAGTGCTGCCCTGACCCTGCTGTCGCCATTGATCTGGCAGCGGGTCTGGCGCGAGCATGATGACCAGCATCCGCGTTGCGAGCGGCTGGGCATCATTCCAGCAACCCCTTCAAGCACACCCGCGCTCGAGAGTCCTATCTGGCTACATGCTGCCTCACTGGGTGAGGTGGTGATGGTAGCGAGTCTTGTCGAGGCACTGCGCCGTCGCTATCCCACGCGACCGCTGGTAATGACGACCATGACTGCCACAGGCGCCGCACAGGCCGCGCGGCTTCTGCACAGTCCTGAAGGCAGTGCGGTGCTGGCGCCTGCTCGTCATCACTATCTACCCTTGGACTTCCCGTGCACCGCACGGCGCTTCGTCACACGCCTGCGTCCGGCGCTTGCCATCCTGGTGGAAACCGAGCTGTGGCCGAATCTGATGGCGGCATGTGCCAGAGAGGGGGTGCCATTGGGCGTCGTCAATGGACGTCTATCACCGCGCGCTTTCGATCGCTATCGAAAGGTGGCGAGCGTCATGCGCGAGAGTCTGGCGAATGTCAGCTGGTTGGGCGCCAAGGCGCCAGAAGACCTGGAGCGCTTCATTGCACTCGGACTACCGGCTGCCCGCGGCGTCACGGTGGGGTCACTCAAGTTTGAACTTGAGATATCTCCACAGGTGATCACCAGCGGACAGGCACTGCAGGTGCAATTTGATGGGCGCCCAGTCTGGATTGCGGCTTCAACGCATGAAGGTGAGGATGCTCAGATACTGACGGCGCATGCGGCGGTACGAGCACAGCACCCTGACGCGTTGCTGCTGCTGGTGCCACGCCATCCGCAGCGTTTCGAGGCGGTAGCGGCTCAGAGCGACACGTGGTGTCAGTCACGAGAAGAAACGAATCTACGTCGCAGCCACATGCATGCTGCAAGCTCGTTGAGCGACCCGGCCATTTCGGTACTGGTGGGTGACTCTCTGGGAGAGTTGCTCACACTGTACGCTGCCAGTGACATCGCTTTTGTGGGCGGCAGTCTGGTGCCTGTCGGTGGCCATAACATGCTTGAACCTGCTGCGCTGGGACTACCCCTGTTGAGTGGCCCGTCGCTGGCTAACTTCAACGAGATCGCTGAAGTGATGACGGAAGAAGGTGCGTTGCAGGTGGTGGCTGATAGTGAGGCATTAGCGGTTGCCGTCGCCGCACTGTTCGCGGATAACGTAATGCGTAAGCAGGCCGGTGAAGCGGCCCGTCAGGTAGTTGCACGTAATCGTGGCGCACTGTCAGGCTCCTTGGCGGAGATTGCCATCTTGTTGCCCGCATGAGTTGGTTAGCGCGCCTTTTGCGGGCACTAACCGATTTTTCAAAACAAAAGCGCCGCACAATTGTGCGGCGCTTTTGTTTTTATAGCCCTTCGCTCAGTCGATGCTTGGGTGGCAATCAATCATCTCTGCTGTCACGCACAGCTCTGGGTCCAGTGTGCCCAGGCAATCACGCGCTGCCGGATGGCTATTGCTGATCACCACATCGAAGTCGCTGAGTGGCGCGATAAAGGCGGGCCGCACCATTTCAAATTTACGGGCATCGACGATCAGAAAGCGCTGCATGGCACTTTCCAGCGCCGCCTGCTTGGCGGCCACTTCATGGAAGTGAAAGCAACTGACGCCACGGCTGGCATGTACGCCGCCGGCCGAGATGAAGGCCTTGTTGATCCCGAGGCGACGGATCGTTTCCGGCATATCGGTGGCGGTAAAGGACTGGGTAGCGGCGTGAAACAGCCCACCGAGCATGACCAACCGAACGCCGGGCAGATGACCAACCGCATTGGCAACATTCAGAGCGCAGGTCACTAGCGTCAATGTCTGCTGGCGGTTCAGTGCTGCAGCCAAGTGGACCAGCGTCGTGCCGCAATCGACATACAAGGTGTCACCATCCTCGATATGACTCGCCAACTGCTGGCATAGTGCTTGCTTTATCGGAGCGCTGGCATCGATTTCACGCTCCAGGCGATAGACGCTACCAGCGGAAGCCTCTGCCAATAGCAGACGGCCGCCAAGAATCTCCAACAGGCCGTTGCTGTGGGCCACATCGCGGCGAATAGTCATCTCCGAGACACCACATAACTGTGCCGCGTCACTCAGTGGTAGAGGGCTACCCTCACGCAGGATGGCCTGTAGGCGATCAAGACGTACAGCGCTGTGATTGTTCATGCGGCAGTGTCCTTTTTTGCCGATAACGATGATGAAGCGTTGGCCGAAGCGTGGCGCTGTCGAGTCACGCGATGTGTCGCGCAGAGATGATAAACCACTGACATACAGGGAGAACCTGTAAATCGATGGCAAAGGTCTCACGAAGCCACTGTATGGCAAGTCGGAAAATGTTCAAACGAACGTATTGACTATTTGGTCAGTATGTGACTTTTTGAACATGTTGAGAATGCAGAGTAACACTGTCATCCGTTGAGAAACGCTCGGTTGATGTCGTATCTGCACAGCATTTCCCATAACAACCACAAGAACATTCAGGATCCTTCCAATGAATCCCCTCATGAGTCTGGTCGGGATGGCATCGCTCATCCTTATCGCCGTGGCACTGTCATCGAATCGACGTGCTATTCGGCTTCGTACGGTGGGTGGCGCCTTTGCCATCCAGCTGGCTATCGGTGCCTTTGTGCTCTACACGCCTTTTGGCAAGGATGTATTGGCGGCGGTGTCCGGTGGGGTCAGTCAGGTAGTCAACTATGCCGATCAGGGGATTAGCTTCCTGTTTGGCAGCCTGGCCAATCCCGGTAGCAGCGTTGGCTTCATCTTCGCGATCAAGGTGCTGCCGATCATCATCTTCTTCTCTTCGCTGATTGCAGTGCTCTACTACCTCGGCATCATGCAGTGGGTGATCCGCCTGCTGGGCGGTGGTTTGCAGCGACTGTTGGGGACTTCGCGTACCGAGTCATTGTCCGCGACCGCCAACATCTTCGTCGGACAGACCGAAGCACCGCTGGTGGTCAAGCCATATCTGGCCAGCATGACGCGTTCGGAGCTGTTTGCCGTGATGTGCGGCGGGCTGGCATCGGTTGCAGGCTCCGTGCTGGGCGGTTACGCAGCACTCGGTATCCCGATGGAATATCTGGTTGCGGCCTCGTTCATGGCAGCGCCGGGTGGTCTGCTGTTCGCCAAGTTGCTGCTGCCGGAAACGCAGAAGCCGGATGATTCCATCGCAGTGGCTGACGCCACGCTCAAGGATGATGATGCGCCTTCCAACGTGCTGGACGCTGCGGCATCTGGTGCATCTTCCGGCTTGAAACTTGCCGCCAATGTCGGTGCGATGCTGCTGGCCTTCATTGCATTGATCGGACTGATCAACGGCATTCTCGGTGGTGTCGGTGGCTGGTTTGGCATGGGTAGCCTGAGTCTCGATATGATTCTCGGCTGGTTGTTCTCGCCGTTGGCGTTCCTGTTGGGGGTGCCGTGGAGCGAAGCAACGCTGGCCGGCTCCTTCATTGGCCAGAAACTGGTCGTGAACGAGTTCGTTGCCTACATCAATCTTGCGCCTTACCTCAGCGGCGACACTCTTGTCGCGGCCACGGGGGCGATCATGACGCCCTATACCATGGCGGTGCTGTCCTTCGCATTGTGTGGCTTCGCGAATTTGTCGTCGATCGCCATTCTGCTTGGGGGGCTCGGTAGCCTGGCACCGACGCGTCGTCACGAGATCGCAAGCTTGGGTCTCAAAGCGGTACTGGCGGGGACATTATCCAACCTGATGTCAGCGGCGATCGCTGGCTTCTTCCTCGCACTGGCGGCCTGATCGTCAAGCTGCCGCCTCTGCCTGAAAGGTATTGGCGGCAGTTGGAGAGGAGGGTGCGCTGATCGACATGGGTGTGAAAATATTCACACCCATGGCATTGGCTAGTTGAAAACCCTCCAAATGTCGGTCTGTCGTTTTTGCGAGGAAGTGCTAACATCGCCGCCTTTCCAGATTGGGCCCTGCGAGTGTTTTGCCCTCTGCATGCTCGATCAGACCGATAGTGACAAGACCCGTTCAGCGGGCAATAACCACAAGAATTCGAACAGTCGAATCATTCAAGACAGGATCGTTACGCGATGACTATGCTCAAGACCGTCGCAGCCAGTGCGCTGGCCGCTACTACCCTGCTGACCGCCGCGGCGCCGGCACAGGCCACCGATTTCAATGGCGATATCCATGCCAATGATTACAAGTGGCTGACCTTCAATCTGATGCGCAGCGAAGACAACCGCCTTCCGTTCCGCAATAGCGAAGATACCTACCTGGAGATGGAGTTCGGTGGCCGCTCGGGTATCGTCGACCTCTATGGCTACGTCGATTTCTTCGACATCTTCGATGACAGCTCTGATGACCAGAATGGCGGCGACAACTTCTTCGCCAAGTTGGCCCCACGCTTCTCGCTGGACGCCATGACCGGCTATGACTTGTCCTTCGGTCCGGTGGATGAACTGTATATCGCGACCGTCACCAATATCGGCGACAACGGTGAATTTGGCGGTCTGTGGGAGCACTACGTGGGTCTGGGCAGTGATGTTCAGGTGCCGTGGTTCGGCAAGATGAGGTTCAATCTCTACGCCCGCTACGTGCGTGAGAACTACGGTGGTGAAGACGAAAGCAAGTGGGACGGCTACATGGCGTCGACCAACTGGTTCAAGCCGTTCGTCAACTTCGACGATGGTAGCTTCATCGCCTATCAGGGCTATCTGGATTACAAGTTCGATGCCGATGAAGTGGGTAGTCAGGCAGGTCGCTCCGTCAATAGCATGGAGTGGTTCAATGGCATCTACTATCACACCCAGCGTTTCGCACTTGGTTATGGCCTGAAGTACTACAACAACATGGCCTTCTTCACAGATGGCTCTACTGCGACCGGCGTGCGTCAGGACACTACCGGCTTTGGTAACTACTTCAGCATCAACTACAAATTCTGATCGCTGAAATATGTTCTGGCCAAGCCTGATGGCTCGGTCTGCATGAAAAAACGGGAAGCCCAAAAGGGCTTCCCGTTTTCTTTACGCTTTACGTCCCACGAATGCCTTGCTGACGCGCGGGTGATACAAAGAGACAACTAGCGGAATTCGACCTCGGTCACCTCGACACGCACCAGCTGACGCGACCACTCTCCCTTGGGCAGCGCTACACGAACTTCACGACTGTCACGTGTCTGGCCCGAGCGGAGGTAGGTCTGCGGTAGGCGATACTCACCGACCCATAGCGGCGCTTCGCGTGTCGCAATCAGGTGGCCATCATCGGCATACAGGCGCAGTCTGGCCTGGACACCGATGACGCTCTGTCCCGCGGTATTGTCGAGATCGAATTGCAGCACGGCCTCATCATCTTCCACGCTCACCTCGGTTAGATGCGCGACCACGCCATCACGATGCCCCTCGCTGAGCAGTCGAGGGTTGGCCAGCGCACTGCTGTTCAGGCGCGTCGAACTGGATTCCGAGGTGTGGCCGGTCATGTCAGACGCTGAGTCGGCAGCGCTGCCCGCGCCTGCCGGAGAGACCGCTGCGGTAACGGGCACGGCAGTGGATGTCGGTACCAGCGTGCTGTCCGTGGTGCTCTGTGCGGCAACCGACGACGAGGCCGACTGTGTCTCATCCAGCAGATATTCCCAGCTATGGTCCGGTTTGAGCAGTACCTTGATACCATTATCAAGCGTCACGGTGACCGGTGTGCTGATAGGCAGACTATCGGCCATTAGCGCAGGGCTCATCATCATACTGGCCAGTAGCGTCAGACCTGCCATGCGTGAGCTGCGTTTGAGAAGCGAAGTCATCATGCGAGCCTCCTTAAGCGGTGATGCGTTCGACACCGTTTTCGCGACCGATGAGCAGTACGTCAGCACCGCGGGCGGCAAACAGGCCATTGGTGACCACACCGACGATGGCGTTGATGCGCGCTTCCATGGTGATCGGATCTTCAATGAGAAAGTTGTAGCAGTCGAGGATACGATTGCCGTTGTCGGTCAGCACACCGTCGCGATAGACAGGGTCAGCGCCCAGCTTGACCAGTTCACGCGCCACGTAGGAGCGGGCCATTGGGATGACCTCGACCGGCAGCGGGAAGCCGCCGAGGATATCGACCTGCTTGGAGCCATCGGCGATGCACACGAAGCGCTCGGCACAGGCAGCGACGATCTTCTCGCGAGTCAGCGCAGCACCGCCGCCCTTGATCATCGCCAGGCGCGGATCAATTTCGTCAGCACCATCGACATAGACCGGTACGGTGCCGACATGGTTGAGCTCGAAGACATCAATACCGTGGCCTTTCAAGCGTTGAGCGGTAGCTTCGGAGCTGGCGACGGCACCGGCGAAGTCATGCTTGACCTCGGCCAGGGCATCGATGAACAGGTTGGCAGTAGAGCCGGTGCCGACGCCGATGATGGTGTCGCGGTTCAATAGCGGGCGAATCTCGTCAAGTGCAGCGCGGGCCACGGCCTGCTTCAGCTCATCCTGGGTCATGTCATACCTCGGGTCGGGGGAGATGGATCAGTCGGCATCAAACGCGTAACAGGGCGATGACGTGCCATCACATCGCATGGAAAACACGTAACGCAACGTCAGAAAACGCCATATTATAACGGTAAACGTCACGATGGCGCTGGACGCTCTCGCCAGCGGTCTGATAACAATGGGAGTCGGTCGCGCCAATGCGGCCCGCGCTGTGACACATCAGGACATTCCCATAATGCTCGAACACTACGTCAAGAAAATCCTGTCGGCTCGTGTTTACGAAGCCGCTCATGAAACACCGCTCTCTCCGGCGCCTTTGTTATCCCGTCGTTTCGGCAACAACATCTTCATCAAGCGTGAAGATCTGCAGCCGGTGTATTCCTTCAAGATTCGCGGCGCCTACAACAAGATGGCCATGCTGACGGAGGCTCAGAAGGCCTGCGGCGTGATTGCAGCCTCAGCGGGCAATCATGCGCAAGGACTGGCGATGGCCGCCAAGTTGATGGGCGTGAAGGCCGTCATCGTGATGCCGCGCGTGACTCCAGAGATCAAGGTTCAGGCAGTGCGTGAGCGTGGCGCCCGCGTCATTCTCAAGGGCGATGCCTTCCCTGAAGCGCTGGCACATGCGCGTACGCTCATCGATGAGCATGGCTACACCTTCATTCCGCCCTTTGACGACCCGGACGTGATCGCGGGTCAGGGCACGGTCGGCATGGAAATTCTGCGCCAGCATCCCGGTCACATCGATGCGATTTTTGTACCGGTAGGTGGTGGTGGCCTGATTGCGGGTGTATCCGCCTACGTGAAGTATCTGCGTCCTGAGACTCGCATCATTGGCGTAGAGGCGGAAGACGCTGCTTGTCTCAAGGCGGCAATGGAGGCCGGTGAACGTGTGATTCTGGATCAGGTCGGCGTATTTGCCGAAGGCGTTGCAGTCGCGCAGATTGGTGAAGCACCTTTTGAGATCATCCGTCATACCGTCGATGAAGTGATCACTGTCAACACTGACGAGATATGTGCGGCGGTCAAGGATATCTTCGAGGATACTCGTGCTGTCTCCGAAACCAGTGGCGCGCTGTCACTGGCGGGTCTCAAGAAGTATGTGCAGCAGACGGGAGTGGAAGGGCAGACGTTGGTCTGCATCAATTCCGGAGCCAATACCAACTTTGACCGCCTGCAACATATTGCCGAGCGGACTGAGCTGGGCGAGCAGCGCGAGGCAATTCTCGCGGTGACGCTGCCGGAACGCCCCGGGGCTTACAAGCAGTTCTGCAAGGTGATTGGCAAGCGCATGGTGACCGAGTTCAACTATCGCTATGCCAATCCTGACGAGGCACATGTGTTTGTCGGCGTGCAGGTCAAGCCGGGCGGTGAAGACCGTGCGGCAGTAGTGGCCAAGCTGCGTGAATCGGGCTATGCGGTTGAGGACCTAACCGATAATGAATTGGCCAAGCTGCATACGCGTCATCTGGTGGGCGGTCGCACATCAAGCAGCTTGCCTGAAGAGGTCTATCGTTTTGAGTTCCCGGAGCGTCCGGGAGCGTTGATGAACTTCCTGACTCACTTGCCGGCAGACTGGAATATTTCGCTATTCCATTACCGTAATCATGGTGCCTCGCATGGCCGTGTCCTGATTGGTATGCAGGTGCCCAATGGAGATCGTGAACGGGTCGAAGAGTATTTCACCGAAATTGGTTATCGCTTTTGGAAAGAGAGTGACAATCCTGCTTATCGACTGTTCCTGGCTTAAGTTTTCTGTTTTGAGTATCACTGAGCCAGCGATTATTAGTTAAGTCTTGAATGAGAAAATCCCCTGCTTCTCCTATGTGGAGGCGGGGGATTTTTTATGTGTGATTGTCAGCAATGCCGCATAGAATTCTGCTGTGATCAGTGGAAATGATACAGAACGCTGTTTTTTCTTCAGGCCTTGCGGCTATTGACGGCAGTCTGCGGAAGGCTACGTGGAAAAACGTTCATTCAAACGGTTGCTTGGCGATTGTCATGCTGCGATCAGATGCCTATCATCTGAGCACTGTCAGGATGACAGTCATCGACAACCGTCACGCGAAAGCCACCGACGATATAAAAAGAAGTCCGCTCTCATGAAACGTAAGCCCGACCTGGTCATGGCCCTGGTGTTCATCTTCGGGATTGGTGTTGTCGCAACCGGCTACGCCCAGACTGTGATGGGGTCCTGAATCCCGCACTGCCGCCTTTCTGGCGGCAGTGGTGTTTCTAGAGGAAGGCTTCTCCCTGGCCCCTCTCTGTGTGTGACTCTCTCGCACCATTTCTTTTTCCCCCGCTCCCCTTCACGACTCGACTCGCATGCCTTCAGTCTTGACGGCTGGGTCGCACTATCTCGCGATCACTCACGATGGCGTCCAGCGGGACATCCCAGGGCTGCACCGGCAAGGCCGGCACCTTCTGACAATGATGCGCCAACCCGATCAATCGTGGTCGCGGGCCTGGACGGCGAGTGAAAGCAAAGCTGCGATCGTAGAAGCCACCGCCCATACCGATACGCGCGCCGGTAGCATCGAAGCCGACTAGTGGCATCAACACCACATCCAGCGCCCAAGCCGGTAGTCTGCGACGTTTATGTGCACCAAAACGGGTGTCGGGCTCGGCGATGCCGAAGCGGTTCTTGACCAGTGGCGTGCTGCTGTCATAACGCACAAACCAGAGTGAGTTATCGGCGAAGGGGCGTAATACTGGCAGGTAGACGTGTGCGCCGCGGCGAGTCAGCCATTGGCAGAGAAGCGTCGCGTCGATTTCGCCATCGTTTGGCAAGTAGAGGGCGACGGTGCGGGCACGCATTAGCTCAGGCAGGCGCTTCAGCTGGCGAAATAGAGCATGTTCTGCACTGCAACGTTCGCGTAGTGATAGATGACGTCGGCGTTGGCGCAACAACCGGCGCAGGGCGCGGCGGTCAGCCTCAGAATGACTTAACTCGGCCGGCAGAGGCCAGAGAGTCGTGCTGGGTGCAGAAGGGGAAAGCGAGGGCGAGTAGAGGCTCGCAGGTGCGGCGTATACCGTTGGGGGCTTGCGCATGCCTGACAATCTCCGTCAGGCAGGGTTCTCCAAGATGCCGTTGTTACCGGGGGCCCTGAACCTAGCGGTTCAAGGTGGGTAGTCCCGCGCAGTACATTAGGCGTTCCGACGCACGGACATGCACACAGTGCTGCACAGTGGACTCCCTGGGAATAGCTTATAAGCTCGAGGGACATCGGCAACTGACGTACACCCCAGAGAACTCTTCCAGTCTACCAAACCCCGCCTGTTGGCCCAAGGACTAATCCTGCCCGGACTATTCTGGTCTTGATGAAGATCAGCTATTTGATTCTGAAGAATTTTTTCGCTCGGAAGCACGTTGGGCGTAATCTGCCGGCAGCTGATTCAGTGCGGCATCAAGCTGACGATCAAGAACGGCAAGGCGTGTCTCGAAGTCGTTTTGCAGGGCGCGCTCGCTGTCACGGCTATTGATCAGCTCGTGCGAGATATTGAGCGCCGCCATCAGCGCGACCTTGTCGGCACTGATGGTATTGCCACGCTGCTGGATACCCTGCATGGCGAGATCCAGATAGGCCGCCGCACGGGTCAGGCCGTCTTCCTCGCCAGGCTGACAGCTGATGGTATAGCTGCGACCGAGCAGGCTGATCTCGGTGGTGTTGCGGGGCTTGGCAGGTTCGCTCATGTCGGTCCTCTCGGGCCATGTCCGGCGTCGTCCAGATTGACGGCGGCGTCCTGCTGACTGCGCGACACCGTCGCAGCGAGGACGGCAAGCCAGAAGGAGGGCCAGTGCGGTAAGATGGGGGCATTCCCGAGCCACTATAGAGAGCCGCTTCTAGGGGGTCAACGCGCTACGTAGCGCGGCCGCCTTCGAGCTTCTACTCATTTTGTCGCGTTCAGTCTATGCACTCAGTCTGTACCTTCTGGCTTGGCAGGTATTCTGCTCATATTCCTAACTCACTGACTCAACGGACCCGCTCCATGGCAATCATCAATGACACCTTCGATTTCTCTCTTGTCGCTGACCAATTTCTGGCTCACGGCAGCCTGAATAATCCTTCCTTCCTTGATGGCCAGCTGGTTGCCGCACTGGCGCTGGATGACATCAGTGCTGATGACTGGTTGAACCGTGTGTGTGCGGCGCTCGGCGTCGAACAGCCCGCCACGCGTGAGGCTGGCGAAGTCTTTCTTGTCTGGCGCACGCGCAATCAAGAGCGTCTGGCCGCCAGCGAGATGAGCTTTGAACCGTTACTGCCGGATGAGATGTTCTCACTGGCTGAGCGTGCCCAGAGTCTGCGTGAATGGACACTTGGGTTTCAGGAAGAGCTATCCAGCGCTGATAGCGAAGCTCGTGAGGGCTGGAGCCGAGCGCTCAAGGACGCACTAAGCGATGTCGAGTCCATCTCGGCCGGGCTGGAAAACGGCATTGATCTTGACGACGACAACGCCGAGGACGAAGCGGATCTCTTTGCACTGGCTGATCACGTGCGCATGGCCGCGTTGCTGCTCTATACCGAGCAGCACCTGGGTCAGCCGGACGTCGAGAAGCCGAGCGATGACCAGCTGCCGGAAGGCGGCCTCGAAGGTAGCCTCGGCATGAGTTCTCGGCAGGACACGCATTAAGCCTGTCACGCACCAGGTCGATCGCGTGCCAAGTCGACCATGCCCAATACTGAGCTCATCGCCACTTGATTGACTGCATGCAGAGCTCGTCAGCGGTCTGGATTTACGAGGCCGCTGACCCCATCAAACATATCTTGCCTTTTTGCGACTCGGACGGGCCATGCCCGGCGGGTTCTCGACGGAGATTGCCATGACGACTGCCCCTGCCATCCTGACCGCGCCTGCCGCCCTGACGGCGGAGAACTTCCACGCCCGCCGTCAGCGGCTGATGGCGCAGCTGCCGCAAGATGCTGCTGCGTTGGTACTGTCGTCCGGACTTGCCCAGCGTAATCGCGACAGCGAATACGCCTTCCGTCAGAACAGCGACTTCCACTACCTGACGGGTTGGCCGGAACCTGAAGCAGCCTTGCTGCTGTTGCCTGGCCGCGCCGAGGGCGAAAGTGTGCTGTTCTGTCAGGAGAAGGATCCGCTGGCCGAAGCTTGGACGGGCATTCGCGTCGGTGCTGAAGGTGCTGTCGCCGAGGCAGGCTTCGACCAAGCCTTTACCAATGACGCGCGTGATGAGGTGCTGGCGGGGCTTCTGGATGGCCGCCAGCGTCTTTACGTGCTGTTTGAAGACGAGGAGGCACTCGTACTGGCTCAGTCGCTGCGTGAGGAGCTGGCCGCTGGCGTACGTCGTGGTGCGCGCCCACCGTCCGCCTTTGAAGACCTCGCTCCCTTGCTGCATGAGCAGCGTCTGATTAAGGACGAGCGTGAGATTGCACTCATGCGCCACGCGGCTGAAATTTCGGCACGCGCTCATGTGCGTGCCATGCAGATTAGCCGTGCCGGCTTGCATGAGTATCATCTGCAAGCCGAGATCGAGCATGAATTCCAGTGGCAGGGTGCACCCGCGCCAGCCTATACCAGCATCGTCGGTGGGGGGGTGAACGCCTGTGTGCTGCATTACATCGAGAACCGCGCCCCGCTGGTCGAGGGTGAGTTGGTACTGATAGATGCAGGCGCTGAGTTCGCGCTCTATGCCGGTGACATCACGCGTACTTTCCCCGTCAACGGCCGCTTCAGCGAGCCGCAACGCCTTCTTTACGATGTGGTACTCAAAGCACAGGAGCGCGCTATCGCGGCTGTCGTGCCGGGTGCAACCCTGGTCGGCATTCATCAGCAGGTGGTGCATGACCTGACGACAGGCCTGGTTGAACTGGGGCTGCTGACAGGCGATGTTGATGAACTGATTGGTGATGAGGCTTATCGCCGCTTCTATCTGCACTCCACCTCTCATTGGTTGGGACTGGATGTGCACGATGTCGGCAGCTATCGCGAGAATGGCGAACCGCGTCCGCTGGTACCGGGGATGGTGCTGACCGTCGAACCGGGGCTTTATATTCCTGACGAGGCAGATATTCCGCGTGAATATCGCGGCATTGGCATTCGTATCGAAGACGATGTGGTGGTGACGGGTAACGGCCATGAGGTGCTGAGTCATGGCGTGCCCAAATCCGTCGCGGCCATCGAGGCCCTGATGCGCGAAGGAGCGTAGTCACATGAGCGAGCGTGAGGCAGGTCATCCGGCAGAGAGCGCTGACGGTATCGAGGCGCAGGCAGAACACTTTGACGTCGTGATCATTGGCGGTGGCCTGGTCGGCGCGAGCCTGGCCTGTGCATTGGCACCCCTGATGGAGCGTCATTCAGAGGCGTGCTCACCTCAGGCCCCGTTGCGTGTTGCCGTCGTGGAGGCGAACGAGTTGTCTTCTGCGGCGGACATGCCGCGTTTTCAGCCCAGTTTTGATGCCCGCGCCAGTGCGATTGCCGCGGGTTCGCGCCAGCGTTTCACGGCCTTCGGGCTGTGGGAGGCCATGCAGGAGCATGCCACGCCCATTCGCACCATTCATGTCAGCGAACGCGGACATCTGGGTGCGACGCGCATGCGGGCCGAAGAGATTGGCGTACCGGCGCTTGGCCATGTCATCCCGAATGCCTGGATGGGGCAGGTGCTACATCGACGACTGGCTGAGCTGTCGTTGGCCTGGTATTGCCCAGCCCGCGTGGCCGAGATTGTCGTCACTGCCGATGGCCACCATCTGATGCTGGAGGATGGTCGCCAGTTGGTGGCCGGTTTGACGGTGCTGGCAGATGGTGGCCGCTCGGGTCTCAAGGAGCGACTCGGTATTCACAGTGCAGCGCAGTCTTATGAGCAACACGCATTGATCGCCACGGTAGAGATGAGCCAGCCGCATCAGGGCGTGGCGTACGAACGCTTTACCAGCGAAGGCCCCATGGCCTTGCTGCCGCTGGCCGGTCGACGCATGGAGCTGGTCTGGACGCGGGAACCAGATGATGCCGAGCACCTGATGACCCTGCCGGACAGCGATTTCTTGACGGCATTGCAGCGTGCCTTCGGTGAACGGGCAGGGCGCTTTCGTCGCGTCGGTCAGCGGCATACTTATCCGCTGTCATTGGTGCGTGCCAGCGAAGGCACGCGCCCCGGACTTGCAGTGCTCGGCAATGCCGCGCATTCGCTGCACCCGGTGGCAGGGCAGGGCTTCAACCTCGCGCTACGTGGCGTCACGGATCTGGTAGCTGCCATTGAGGCAGGGCAGGCACGTGGTGAGCCTGCCGGTGCCAGCAGCGTGCTGAGTGATTTCGAGACACGACGCAGTGATGATCGCGATAACGTGGTGCTGTTCAGTGATGGACTGATTCGCTTGTTCGGTGTTGATAGTCGCTGGCTGGGGCATGCACGCGCAGCGGGATTGATTGGGCTCAATCTGATTTCCCCGCTCAAGCGTCTGCTGGCCAGACGTTCGATGGGCATTGAACGCTGATCAATACCCAGGCCTCTCTTCAATGGTGATCATGCTGAGAGTAGGTGCTCACTTCTTGTGTCGAGGAGTAAGCGTTTCTTGAAGGCATCAGGCAGCACAACGCGGATATTTCACGAGGGAGCAGGCATGAAGGACAGTCGGGCAGCGGGTGCAGAGCGGGACACGGATGTCGCCATCGTCGGGGCCGGTATTGTCGGCGCTACCCTGGCGTTGCTGCTGGGGCAGGCGGGTCTGCGTGTCATGCTGATCGAAGGCCGTGAATCTCCTGCCAGCTGGCAAGCAGACTCCGCCCCTGAGCCGCGTGTCAGCGCTCTTACGCCGGTGTCACAACAGTTGCTGACAGGGCTCGGTGTCTGGTCGACAGTCGCCGCCAGTCGTCTGATGCCCTATACCGGCATGCAGGTCTGGGACGCGGAAGGCAATGGCGAGATTCGTTTCAGTGCCGAGGACAACGGCGTGGCACGACTGGGCCATATCATCGAGAACCGCGTCACCCTGGCGGCGTTGGAGCAAGCGATTGACCGTTGCCCCGCGATCACACGCTGCTATGGGGTGCGTGTCAATGATTTGGCACTACCAATTTCGGGATCCACATCAGTAGTGAATGCTTACTTACTTAAAGATGCTAAAGCCGTCAGTCTGACGCTTAGCGATGGCGGCTCTGTCAGTGCTGCGCTGGTTGTGGCGGCAGATGGCGCGCGTTCCGGGTTGCGTGATCTGGCGGGCATTGCCACGCGTGAGCACGACACTGGCCAGGTGGCGCTCGTCACTACGGTACGCACCGCCTTGCCGCATCAAGCCATCGCGCGTCAGCGCTTTCTACCAACAGGGCCATTGGCATTCCTGCCGCTGGCGGTGAATGATGAATGGGCGCAGCCGTCGGAAGCAGCCCCTGCCGCACAGCGTTATTGCTCCATCGTGTGGTCGACCACGCCAGAGGAAGCTAGTCGTCTGCAGGCGCTCTCGGATCGCGCCTTCTACAGTGAGCTTCAGACGGCATTTGAAGACACGTTAGGTACCGTGGAGTGGGCGGCTGAGCGCTTCAGCTTCCCGCTGTATCAGCGTCATGCCGAGGAGTATGTTCTGCCGGGGCTGGCGCTGGTCGGCGATGCTGCACATGCCATCCACCCGCTGGCCGGTCAGGGCGTCAATCTTGGCTTGATGGATGCTGCGGTGCTGGCGGAGGAGCTGTTAGCCGGCCATCGACGCGGCGTGGCACTTGGTGATGAGCGGTGGCTCAAGCGCTATAGCCGCCGCCGTCGGAGCGATAACGCGCTGATGCTGAAGATGATGGATGGCTTCCGATTGCTGTTCGGCAGCCGCCAGCCTGGCGTGCGGTTGATCCGCAACCTCGGATTGGGCTGGGTTGATAATCGCAGCGAACTGAAACGTATCTTGATGCGCCAGGCGATGGGCGAACGTGGCGAACTGCCCGATAGCTGCAAGCCTCGTCAGTAGTAAGTACTCGCTGACAGAAGCGCGATGATCGCTGAAAGCATGCTCACGAGTGTGATGACAAGAAGGCCCCGCCAATTGGCGGGGCCTTCTTGTGAGAGGCATTTCCATGAGGAGGTGTTGGAGCCCAGTCAGGGAACCGGCCGACGTGTGTGATCGTTACTGATCAGGTGTCGCTGGTGCCACTGCCTCGAGTGCTGCGCTGCGGTCTAGCACGTTCATGCCCTTGAGCAGATTGAGTGCCTCACCCAGCTGATAGTCGCTTTCAGCGACGACCGGGCTGGTAGGTGCCTTGCTCTGTACGGCTTCGCTTTCACCGTTGGCGTTATCGAGACGGCCATCGAGGTCTGCCTCGCGTACGCTGAAGTCGCGGCGCGTATCGCGCTCCAGCCGTCCGCGCACGACCTCGACATCCGGTTGGATACCTTCGGCCTGGATGGAGCGACCGCTGGGCGTGAAATACAGCGCCGTGGTCAGCTTGAGGCCATCACCATTGCCCAGCGGCATGACGGTCTGTACCGAGCCCTTGCCGAAGCTGTCGGTGCCCATGATGATCGCGCGACGCTGGTCTTGCAGAGCACCGGAGACGATCTCTGCAGCCGAGGCGGTGCCGCCATTGATCAGCACGATTAACGGTATGTCGTCCGCCGGCGTATCAGCCTTGGCAGAGAAGGATAGCTCGCTGTCGGGCAAGCGGCCTTGGGTATAGACGATGCGGCCGTTGGATAGGAAAAGATCGCTGATCTCTACCGCCGCCGACAACAGGCCGCCGGGGTTGTTGCGCAGGTCCAGCACGAGCCCCTTGAGCGATGTCGCATCATTATCCTTGCGTAGTTGCGCCAGAGCAGTGCGAGCTTCATCGCCAGTCGCGCTCTGGAACTGGCTGATACGCAGATAACCATAGCCCGGATCCAACAGGCGATGAGTCACGCTGCTGCTCTTGATGATAGCGCGCTCCAGTACCACCTCACGTGGCATGTCGGCCCCTTCGGAGAGAATCAGCAAACGAATGCGTGAGCCGGCATCGCCGCGCATCAGTTTCACGGCCTCAGACATCGGTAGGCCATCCAGCGGCGTGTTGTCGATCTTGAGAATGACATCACGCGGCTGCAGGCCGGCCCGAGAAGCGGGCGTGTCATCAATCGGCGCGATGATCGTCAACTTGCCGTCGTCTTCCATGCCGACTTCAATACCAATGCCACCGAATTCACCGTCAGTGTTCTCGCGCAGATCTTGCCAGTCCTGCTGGTCGAGATAGGAGGAATGCGGGTCGAGCCCTTCCAACATGCCGCGCATGGCATTTTTCAGCAGTGTGCGGTCGTCGACTTCATCGACATAGGTGCGCTTGATGCGCTCGAACACCTCGGCAAAGGTACGTAGCTCATCCAGTGGTAGGCCTTCGGCCTGAGTCGGAGCTGTTTCGCGTGGCATTTCTTCTGCCACGGCCGGCAGTCCGCCGCCCAGCAAGGCGAGGCTTAAAGGCACGCTGACCGCCAGCTGACGCAGGCGGCGCGGGGCAGGGTGGAATGACGACGATGCGGGCATGCGATTTCCTTCTCGACGAATACTGAAACGCGCTGGCGGGCCTGACATTAAGGCAGCGAGCAAGAGGTGAGATCAGATCAAAACGCTCGCAATGATAGGCTTATTGCGAGCATAGCTTGCCTGCGTGCTTGGCGACTAGCTTAACAACGGGCTCATCAGCCCTGCGGCCTGCCTCATCGTCAGAACCATCCATCATTCAGCGACTCGAGAGCCAGCGTTGCGGATTGACGGGCTGTCCGGCGCGACGCACTTCAAAGTAGAGCGCGGGGCCATCGCGGCCACCACTGCTGCCGACGCTGCCAAGTTGCTGGCCGCGTGACAGACTATCCCCCGGGCCCACGCTGAAGCTGGCCAGGTGTGCGTAGAGGGTCAGTACATTGTCGCCGTGGTCGATGATCAGCAAGTTACCGTAGCCACGCATCCAGTCGGCAAAGACCACGCGGCCGGCATGCGGCGCCGTCACGGCAGTGCCCTGTGTCGCCTGAATCAAAACGCCATCGCGATTGACCCCTTCGCCACCCCCGTAAGCCGTGATGACCCGCCCCGGTGCTGGCCAATCCATCTTGCCCATGGCGCGCGTAATGCGTGTCTTGGGCGGTGGTGCACTCTTGATCGACTTCAGACGTTTTTCGAGGGTTTGAATCATCTGATTGGCGTGCGCACGATCCTGATCCAGTTCGGCGATTCTCGCTTCGTGGCTAGCATAGCGCGCATCCAGCGTACGCAAGAGGGCTGAACGCTCATTCTGCTGGGCGATCAGGGTCTTGGCTTGGCGCTCAAGGCCTTTCTGCACATCAGTAAGACGTGTCTGGCGAGTAATAAGTGCGCTGCGTGTCTTCTCAAGTGAGTCATTCAGCTGCGCCAGCTTCTTCAGTGCCTGACGGCGTGACGTGCTCAAGTGATTCAGATAGACCTGCAAGCGCTCGAGGCGCGCAGGGTCATCCTGATTGAGCAGCAGTTTCAACTCTGGCTGACGTCCAAGGCGATACAGTGCTGCCATCTCTTCTGCTACCGCCGCTTTCTGAGCCGTCTGCTGTCGGCTCAGGGTATCGCGCTGTTTGGTGAGCGAGACTAGCTGTTGCTTGATATCGTCGCGCTCATCTTCGAGCTTGCCGGTTTGCTGGCGAGTGTCATTGAGCTGGCGCTCGATCTTTTCCAGTCCATTGCGCGTGTCGCTGCGCCGCGCTGCAGTGGTTTTCAGTTCGCCCTGCATCGCTGTTATTTCGTTCTTGAGGCGTTTGAGATCTGCTTGAGAAGCCTGTTTTTTCTGCGTCAGCGTGGCGCTATCGTCAGCCGCCATCGCGCTAGCCAAGGGCAGCGGTGTCAGTACCAGCAGGCAGGCAGACAGCACAACGCCGGAGACTCGGCTCCGGCGTTTGTACTGCCTGTCGCAGCCCTCCCGCTCGGCTGCCGCGGCGGCGGTCGAACAGGAGGGGCGATGCGAAGTGCCGTGCAAAGTATTATGCAAAGGGCTGTCAGGCACCGGCATAGTCGACCAGCACATTGCCGTCCATCTCGTTGGGCACCGACTGACCCATCATGGTCAGCAGCGTTGGTGCGAGATCGCACAGACGTCCCTCGGCAGCCAGTGTCGCGTCGCGCTGAGTGATATAGATCAGCGGTACCTCGAAAGTGGTGTGCGCAGTCTGCGGGTTGCCAGTTTCCGGGTGCACCATCTGTTCAGCATTACCGTGATCAGCTGTGATCAGGCATTCGCCGCCGACCTTCTCCAGCGCCTCGACCACACGGCCAACGCAGATGTCCAGGAATTCGATTGCCTTGACGGCAGCCTCGAACTTGCCAGTGTGGCCGACCATATCGCCATTGGCATAGTTGCAGACAATCATATCAAAGGTGCCAGATTCGATGGCTTCCACCAGCTTGTCGGTGACCTCTTCGGCGCTCATTTCCGGCTTCTCGTCGTAGGTTTTCACCTCTTGTGGAGACGGCACGAGAATGCGTGTTTCACCAGGGAATTCTTCTTCACGGCCACCCGAGAAGAAGAAGGTGACGTGAGCATATTTTTCGGTTTCGGCGATGCGCAGCTGTGTCAGACCACGATCCGATACCACTTCACCGAGCGTATTGTGCAGATCAGACGGCGGGAACGCTGACGGTGCCGGAATATCGGCCGCATAACGGGTCAACATCACCAGACCCTCGTGCGCTAGCGTGGGCGCGGTGCGCTCAAAGCCTGCAAACTCAGGCTCGACGAAGGCACGCGTCAGCTCGCGGGCACGGTCGGCGCGGAAGTTCATGAAGAGGGCTGCGTCGCCGTCCTGCATGGCGACAGCGTCGCCGATACGTGTGGCGGTGACGAATTCATCGGTCTCGTCACGTTCGTAGGCGGCTGCCAGGCCTTCGACGCCAGTGGCGGCTTCGTGCGCGCCTTTTCCTTCGGCGATCAGGCGATAGGCTTGTTCGACACGATCCCAGCGGTTATCGCGGTCCAGTGCGAAGTAGCGTCCAACGAGAGTGGCGACGCGACCTTCTTCGAGTCCCAGACCAGCGAGATGTTCGTCGGCACGCGCGATGGAGGCCTCGGCACTCTTGGGCGCAGTATCACGGCCATCAAGGATGGCGTGAATGAAGATGCGCCGTGCGCCACGTTCAGCGGCCAGGCTGGCCATGGCCAGAATGTGGTCCTCGTGGGAGTGCACGCCACCCGGAGACAGCAGGCCGATCAGGTGAACGGCACGCCCTGCGTCGATGGCAGCGTCGATCGGTGCGGTCAGTACGGTATTGTCCTTCAGCGCGTTCTCGCGAACGGCCTTGGTGATGCGCGTGAAGTCCTGATAGACGATACGACCAGCACCGAGGTTCATGTGGCCAACTTCGGAGTTACCCATCTGACCGTCCGGCAGTCCGACGAAGCCACCGTCAGTGTGAATCAGCTCGCTGGGATAGTCGCGACGCAGGCGATCCATCACCGGCGTGTTGGCGGCGAGAATGGCATTGTCCTTCACCTCCTCACTGTGACCATAGCCATCCAGGATGATAAGGGCGACGGGACGCGGACCTTGTGCTTGAGCTGCCATGACTTCCTCGCTGTAATGACGAATGAATCTTGGGAGAGCAGGGCCACAATGGAGTGATGCATCATGTGGTGATAAAACTACCTGCTCATTCTGCCTCCTATTAGAGAGGCGGGAAGGGGCCAAGTGCAAGTGCTGGTAGTGTATCGCAGGGATTGTGTCGCGCTATCGACAAGAGCGCCGATGCGAGTATCGATGCGGGGATCAGAAGGGCGCTGTCCTGCTGTTGTTGGCGTGTCGCGTAGATACGCCTTTTAGATGCCACCCTGCGGGCATTCATGGCTGGGCCTGTCATGTATAATGCTGGCTCCGTTACCTTGGGTAGCGGTCTATTTCCTTTGCCGCGTACGCGCTGGCATGCACGTCACAGCGGAGTTAGCCCGTCTCATGATCGAACAGCTGCTTCAGTTCGCGCAGAATCATCCTTTGCTGGTCGGCGCTTTTGTCGCCTTGCTGGTCGCCCTTATTGTCATGGAAACCATGCGTGGCAATCACGGTGTCAGCGTCAGCGAGGCCACGCGACTGGTCAATCGCGAAGAGGGTGTCTTCATCGACATCCGCGACAGCAAGGAATTCAAGGCCGGCCATATTGCCGGTGCCGTCAACGTCCCCAGTGCCCAACTGACTAGCGCGACTACGCCGCTGGACAAGTACAAGGAACGTCCGGTCATCGTTGTCTGCAAGCATGGCCAGACGGCTGGTCCGCTGGTGGCGCGCCTTGAGAAGGATGGCTTCAAGCAAGCCGTCAAGCTCAAGGGCGGCATGGGCCAGTGGCAAGCCGATAGCCTGCCGGTCGTGACTCGCTAAGGACAATGGTCCGAGTACCACGGCGAGCCTGCAGGTCTGCTGGAAGCAGGTTTGCAGCCAAAAAATAATTCTCCGAAAATTCAAGGATATGTCTCATGGCTGAAGAACAGAACGCACAGGCTGCAGCGGGCGATCAACCGGCTCAGGATCAACTCCAGTTTGCCCTGCAGCGCATCTATGTGAAGGACGTGTCCTTCGAAGCACCGAATTCACCGGCTGTCTTCTCCCAGCCGTTCCAGCCGAAAGTGGGCCTGGAGCTGGATACTGAACACCAGCAAGTCGGTGAAGAGCTGTTCGAGGTGTCCATCAAGGTCACCGCACAGGTCACCAACGGCGAAGACCAGACCACTGCTTTCCTGGCCGAAGTCGAGCAAGCTGGCTTGTTCCGCATTGCAGGTCTGTCCGCTGAGCAGCTGGATCACACCCTGGGCGCCTTCTGCCCGAACGTGCTGTTCCCGTACGCTCGTGAAGCTATCGACAACCTGGTCAACCGCGGCAGCTTCCCTCCGCTGATGCTGGCACCGGTTAACTTCGAAGCCATGTATGCACAGCGCAAGCAGCGTGAAGCGCAGCAGCAGGGTGCCGAGGCCACTGCTCACTGATCATGTGAGTCCGGTGGTAGATAGTACTTCCAGCGACGGGCCCTAGTGGCCCGTCGCTGCGTTTTTGGCCACAATGCCGGCCTGTGTTCCCTCTGTTATTTTTTATTGGCGTGCTTCCCTCGCCCCTGACTGCCACGAGACTTTGCCCATGGCCATTCGTCTGCACTGCCCCGATCTCGACCTCAACGTCAGCGCGGGTGTTTCCTTTGCGCTCCCTGAAGGGCCTGCGCGCCACCTCGGACTGGTACTGCGTGCCAAGGTGGGCAGTGAAGCGCAGTTGTTTGACGGCCAGGGGCAGGAAATACGGGTAACGCTGGAGGAAGTCACGCGCAAGGGCGTGAGCGTACGAGTGGTCGCATCAGTGCCCAATGACCGCGAGTCACCCTTGGCGGTGCATCTCGGTCAGGCGATCTCCAAGGGAGACCGCATGGATTATGCAATTCAGAAGGCCTGCGAGCTGGGCGTGGCAGCAATAACACCGCTGTACACCGCGCGTGGTGATGTGAAGCTCAAGGGCGAGCGCGCCGACAAGAAGCTGGCGCACTGGCAAGGAGTCGCGGCGAGTGCCTGTGAGCAGTGCGGGCGCAGCGTCGTACCGGTCGTGCATCCCCCCATCTCGATGGCGGAGTGGTTGGCCGTGCGTGATGAATCACTCAAGTTGATCTTGCAGCCGGGCGGGGCAGAAGCACTTGATGCGGCCGAGGCTGCAGGGGGAGTCATCCAAGCCAGTCTGTTGATCGGCCCAGAGGGCGGTTTCACGACAGACGAGGTGATCGAGGCGGCGGCAGCTGGATGCCAGGTGCTGGGGCTAGGGCCGCGGATTCTGCGTACCGAGACAGCACCAGTGGTTGCGCTCGCCTTGTTGCAGCAGCGCTTTGGTGATCTGCCGCGTTAGCGGCTGGCATTCTCCTGCAGAGAGCGGCAAGGGATGGATTGTTGATATCCCGGCAACACAGCGTGAGATGTCATTGCCCTTCTCGCCAGTGGTGAGCAACGAAGTGCTGCTGCATACTTGTCATATCACTTCTGCCGCCTCGCTCCGATGTTCGTGAGGTGGTGCAAGACTCCCGTTTTCATCACTGTCGGCGTATGGATGTCGGCGGTGTCGTCATAAGGTTGACTCGATGACAGCTCGTAAGCTCAAGATCGGCGTGGTCATGGACCCGATGTCCACTGTCGCCTACAAGAAGGACACCACCCTCGCGATGATGTGGGCTGCCAGTCAGCGTGGCTGGTCGCTTCATTATCTCGAACAGGAAGATCTCTATCTCGAGAATGGCCGCGCCATGGGCCGGATGCGCGATCTGGAAGTCTTCCATGATCCAGACGCCTTCTATCGCTTGGGCGACGTCGTTGCGACACCGCTGGCGGAACTGGACGTGATCCTGATGCGCAAGGATCCGCCCGTCGACGAACACTTCTTGAATGCTGTCCATCTGCTGGGCTTTGCGGAGCGCGAAGGTGTACTGGTGGTCAACCCTACCGCCGCGCTACTGATGTGCAACGAGAAACTGTTCGCGCAGCAGTTCCCGGAGTGCATCCCGCCGACGACGGTGTCGGCCAACGACAAGGTGCTGCGTGCTTTCCATGCCGAGCATGGCAACGTCATCTTCAAGCCGCTCGATGGCATGGGCGGTAGCGGCATCTTCCACGTCGCTGAAGACGGTCGTAATCTGGGTTCGGTGATCGAGCAGCTGACGCTGCGCGGCAAGCGTCAGATCATGGCGCAGCGCTATGTGCCGGAAATCAGCGCCGGTGATACGCGTATTCTGCTGGTCGATGGCGAGCCGGTGCCCTTCGGCTTGGCGCGAATTCCCAGCGCTGGCGAGACGCGCGGTAACCTGGCCGCTGGCGGTCGTGGTGAATCACGTGAGCTGACGGCACGCGATTACTGGCTGGTAGAACAGGTCAAGCCGGTCGTGAAGTCGCTGGGCCTGATGTTCGTTGGTTTGGATGTGATCGGCGATTACATCACCGAAATCAACGTCACTAGTCCGACCTGCGTACGCGAGATCGACTCTCAGCGCGGTACGGATATTGCGGGTCTGCTGATGGATGCCATCGAGGCGCGGCTGGACGCTCGCGTTTGATGATTTGCTAACAGGGAGTACAAGGCATGGCAGCACCCAGCGGATGGTGGGAGCCGCTTCATAGCGTCACCGACCCGATCACCTATGTGCCGGTGACGCGGGTGCATCGTCGTGTCGTGGCCTGGGGGGCAGCTTTGGCTATCCATGTCGGTATTGGCTGGTGGTTGCTGGGCAGTGGGTTATTGATACCGCCACAGGTGCAGCCACTACCACGGCCCGTCATGCTGGATGTCACGCTGGTGAGTGAGGCCACTAGTGCTGCGGTCAAGAGTGACGTGATCGCCGAGCAGGCTCAGCAGGCCAGTGGCAGTGGTCGTGAAGCGATAGCTCATGCTGGACCGGAGGCGCCTGCACCACCGCAAGAGGGCGAGGCAGAGCCTGTGACTGCCGCCGCGGCACAACCGACGATGACCGAGGCAGCGCCAGCATCACTGGTGCTGCCTCAACATATCCCTGAAGTAATCGCCACACAGACAGATTCACCACAGCAGGTGGCGCACTCAGAGCTGTTGCCGGATACGCCTGATCGTGAGCAGGAGGCCCGCGAGCAGGACGATGTGCTGGCCCAGGTTCAGGCCTCCGGCCAGACACGCGAAGTCGTGGGTGAGCTGGCATCGCGCAAGGCAGCGCGTGCTTCAGCGCGTGCTCGCTATATCAATGACTGGACCGGCGCTGTTCAGTCATTTGGTAATCTTCACTACCCTGCGCCTGCCAACCTGAGTGGCGAATTGCGTATCCGAGCGGTCGTGCTGCCTAACGGTCAGCTTGAGTACGCGGAAGTGTTACAATCTTCGGGACATGCCGAACTCGACCAGGCTGCATTGGATACGGTTTATGGCGCTGCCCCCTACGCTTCCTTCGATGAGAGCCTCCAGGGGATGAGCCGTCTGACCATTACTCGCATCTGGCGGTTTGGCCCCGGCAACGATTCTGGCGCGCCCTGACGCCTCGGGAGGACCATGCAAAGTCTGCGAGACTATTTCCTGCTGGCGATGCCGCATCTCGATGATGACAATTTTTCCGGCTCGCTCAGCTATCTCTGTGATCACGATGAAAAAGGTACGCTCGGTGTGATCGTCAACAAGCCGATCAAGCTGACCATGCGTGGCCTGTTTGAACAGCTCGAAATTACCGCCGATAGCTGTGAATGCCTCGACGATGTCGTCTATTACGGCGGTCCGGTACACAAGGACCGCGGGTTTATTCTGCATCGCGGTCAGGCAGAAGAGTGGGACTCCAGTCTGCAAGTCACCGAAGAACTGGCGCTGACGACGTCGCTGGATATTCTCAAGGCCATTGCGGGCAACCAAGGTCCAGAAGACTTCATGGTATGTCTGGGGTGTGCTGGCTGGGAGCCTGATCAGCTGACCAATGAATTGAAAGAAAATAGCTGGCTGATCGTCGAAGGCGACAGTGGCATCCTCTTTGATGCCGATAGCGAATCACGTCTTGATGCCGCAGCACGCAAACTCGGTGTCGACATGAGTCTGATGTCGCGGGAGATCGGGCATGGCTGAAAGGGCAATAAGCCGCACGGCACTAGCGTTTGATTTTGGCACGCGTCGCGTCGGTGTCGCGGTAGGCACTGAAATGCTCGGCACCGCGTCACCACTAGTGCCGTTGCATGTGCGTGACGGCATTCCCGACTGGAATGTTGTCACTCGTCTGATTGAAGAATGGCAGCCAGACCTGTTTGTGGTGGGATTGCCATTGGAATTGGACGGTAGCGAGACCCTGATGTGCAGTCGCGCCCGCAAGTTCGGCAAGCGACTGTATGGTCGCTATGGAAAGCCGCTGGAAATGTGGGACGAGCGTGGTTCCACCAAGGCGGCCAAGAGCCTCGCTCGCGAGCGAGGCCACCGTGGCAACTACCGAGATGATGGCGTGGATGGATTGGCCGCTCAGGTGATTCTCGAGAGCTGGTTTGCAAATCAGCGAGGCGAGGGCGACCTTGTCGGTTACTGAATATCTCACCCGTTTCCTTTCAGGAAGCGGGTTTTTTTTGTCTGTCTGCCGCTGACCGGCAGGGAAAAGAGGAAGCGATACCCATGCAAGAATCTGAGGTACGTGACGAATACGAGACACTGCCTGATGTGGAGGCCTTGCTTGAGTCCATGACGGAAGAACTCGAACTGTTATTCGAACGCCGCGAGATCGATCGTGAGCGTTTGATTCCGATCGGGATTCATACCGGTGGCGTATGGGTCGCCCAGGCGCTGCGCGAGCGACTGGGACTGCCTGCTCCGCTGGCGACATTGGACATTGGTTTCTGGCGTGATGATTTCGGCCACAAGGGCCTGCCAGACGCAGGGCAGGGCTCGCAATTACCGGATATCGAAAATCGCGATTTGCTGCTGGTTGATGATGTGCTGATGAGTGGTCGCACTGTCCGTGCCGCGCTTAATGAGCTGTTCGACTATGGGCGTCCGCGCCGGGTATTGCTGGCCTGTCTGCTGGAGCTGCCAGGCCGTGAGCTACCAGTGCAGCCGGATGCTCTGGGGGCAAGCCTGGCGTTGGAGCCCGGTAAACGTATCAAGCTGGAAGGCCCACAGAACTTGCGCCTGACATTGGTAGATACCGGGGAGAGCGTTGCATGAATCTGCTGGATCTCTCTCAAGCCAGTCCCGCCGCTCGCGCAGCGTCTCCTGCCGAGGTGCAGCTCGATAGCCAAGGACGGCTACGTCACTTTCTCGATATCGAGGGTCTGTCGCGTAGCATCCTGACCGAGATTCTTGATACCGCTGATCACTTCCGCGGTATCGGAGATGCCGAGGTCAAGAAGGTACCGTTGCTGCGCGGCCGTACCGTCGCCAATCTGTTCTTCGAGAACTCGACGCGCACGCGTGCAACGTTCGAGCTGGCTGCCAAGCGTTTGTCGGCCGATGTGCTCAATCTGGACATCAAGACCTCCTCGGCCGCCAAGGGTGAGTCATTGATGGATACGCTGGTCAACTTGGAAGCCATGCAGGCAGACGCCTTCGTGGTGCGCCACGGTGATTCGGGTGCGGCGCACTTCATTGCCAGTCAGATTACGCCGCATGTGGCGATCATCAATGCGGGTGATGGCCGTCATGCGCACCCGACACAAGCGATGCTCGACATGCTGACCATTCGTCGGCACAAGGGTGAATTCGCCAATCTGCGCGTGGCTATCGTGGGTGACATTCTGCACTCGCGTGTCGCTCGCTCGCAGATTCTGGCGCTCAATACGCTTGGCGCTGCAGAGGTGCGAGTGGTGGCACCGCAGACACTGCTGCCTGTTGGTATCGAGACGCTGGGCTGTCGCGTGTTCACTGAACTAGAGGCAGGCCTCAAGGATGTCGATGTTGTGATCATGCTGCGCCTGCAGAAAGAGCGCATGGATGGCGCGCTACTGCCTTCCGAATCCGAATACTACCGTCGCTATGGTTTGACTCGTGAAAGCCTCGCACATGCCCACCCAGAGGCGGTCGTGATGCATCCCGGACCCATCAACCGTGGCGTTGAGATCGAATCGGCCGTGGCGGATGGCCCGCGCTCGCTGATTCTGGATCAGGTCACCAACGGTATCGCGGTGCGCATGGCAGTATTGTCGATGGCTGTCTCGGGCCAGATGAAGGCGCGCGCAGAGCGCAGAAGTGAACGTTCACGAGGAGCTGGCGCATGAAGCACAGCCTGATCAATGCTCGGGTGATCGACCCGGCCAGTGGCCTTGATGGCCAACATGACCTGCATCTTGAGGGCGGCCGCCTGGTCGCCATTGGCGCAGCACCACTAGGCTTCGTTGCTGAGCAGCAGCAAGATCTCACCGGCAAATGGATCACGCCGGCCTTCGTCGATCTCGGTGCTCATTTGCGTGACCCGGGGCCGCGCTACAAGGGCAGTCTGGTGAGCGAGTCAGCAGCAGCACTCGCTGGAGGCTATGCCACTATCTTGCCGCGACCAGATACCAGCCCTGTACTCGATAGTGCCTCGCACGTACGGACACTACTCGACCGTGCTCGCGATGTAGCTGGCGTCAGGCTTGCTCCATTGGGTGCCCTGACACAAGGGCTTGAAGGTGATCTATTGGCCAACATGGCAGCGCTCAAGTCTGCTGGCTGTGTCGCCCTGACCAATCTACGCAAGCCGGTACGTGACCTTGGCGTACTGCGTCGCTGTCTTGAATACGCCCATACCTTTGATATCACGGTGGTGTTTCAAGCCCAGGAAGCCACTCTGGCGGGGCATGGCTGTGCGCATGAAGGCGCGATTGCCTCACGACTCGGACTGGCCGGCATCCCCGAGTCTGCCGAGACGATTGCACTGACTCAGTGGCTGCTGTTGATTGAGCAGACGGGCGTGCGTGCCCACGTTTCATTGCTTTCCAGTGCGCGAGCGGTCGCGTTGGTGCGTGATGCCAAGGCTCGTGGGCTGGATATCACCGCCGATGTCTCGATGGCTCAGCTGCATTGGACGGATGAGCAATTAGAGGGATTTAACGCCAACTTCCACCTGGAGCCTCCACTACGCAGTTCAGAGGATAGAGATGCGCTACGTGCCGGCGTGGCTGATGGCACCATTGATGCCATCGTCAGTGATCATCTACCCCATGAGGCAGCCGCCAAATGCGCGCCTTTCGCTGTCTCTGAACCGGGCATGACTAGCTTGGAAACCATGCTGCCACTTGGGCTGGTACTGGTCACTGCAGGCCTGATCAGCATATCCAGGCTGATTGAAGCGCTGACCTTTAGCGCGCGCCGCTTCGGCTTGGAAGGTGGCAGGCTCAAGGAGGGCGAGTGCTGCGATCTGGCAATTATTGACCCGCAGTGTTATTGGACAGTCGACAGCAATACTCTGATGAGTGCTGGGCACAATACACCGCTACTTGGGATGACTCTGTCAGGCCGTGTACAGCAGGTGCTTCTGGGTAATGTGTCTTATGCCTGAAGACGAGCATGTTTCACGTGGAACACGTGCTTGAGAATCAGCGGTTCGAAAGAATAAAAGTTGTTATATATCAGTCTGTTAATTTAATCATGCGGTTTGACAAGACAGTGTCGCTGTTTGAGCGGGCCAATGCTGAGAGCGCTAACAATAAAAGGCAATGTTTCACGTGGAACATCAGCCTCAAGAAAGCAAAATTATCGTTTCAGGAGATCAGATTGATGCCAATGATTCGTGCAGAATTTATCAGTGGAAAGAGTGAAGAACAGAAACGTGAGCTTATCGAAGCACTGACTCGCGAGACAGCTCGTGTGCTGGGAGTGCGAGAGGAATCAGTCTGGGTAGTGTTGCAGGAAGTGGAAGCGGAAAACTGGGGCGTTGCAGGAAAGCGATTATCCGATCGCTGATTATTTATAACATTATGATTTTTATATGTTTTATGTGGTTGAAGTAAAATGTTCCACGTGAAACATGCTGGCGTGTTCTGTTGAGGTGGAATTGGCTGAAGAAATAAAAAGCGCCGCAGCCCGGGAAGGCTGCGGCGCTTTTACATCCTGCATATGTCATGGCATGAAGCTAAGCCATGAGCAGTGCACATCAACCCTCGAAATCAGCTTCCGAGTAGAGTGTGCGAATGCGTAGAGTGTGCTCAACGGTTTTGAGCGCCTCAAGCGCTTTCTTGCCGTAGGCCTTGTCTACATCAATGACCACGTAGCCGACCGTATTGTTAGTCTGCAGGTACTGGCCAGAGATGTTGATACCTTCCTCAGACAACACCTGGTTGATGCGCGACAGTACACCCGGCACGTTGTCGTGAATGTGCAGCAGGCGATGCTTTTCCGGGTGGGCCGGCAGGGCGACTTCAGGGAAGTTGACCGAACCGATGGTGGTGCCGTTATCGGAATAGGTCACCAGCTTCTCCGCCACTTCGACGCCAATATTCTCCTGAGCTTCCATGGTGGAGCCCCCGACGTGCGGGGTCAGGATGACATTGTCGAATTCGCGCAATGGAGACACGAACTCTTCACCGTTGCCCTTTGGCTCGACAGGGAAGACATCGATGGCAGCTCCCAGCAGCTTACCGCTGGCGAGAACCTCAGCAAGATCTTCAATGACGACAGTGGAGCCGCGTGCGGCATTGATAAAGACGCTGTTCTGTTTCATCAATGCGAATTGCTGCTTACCCATCATCCACTTGGTTGAGGGAACCTCAGGCACGTGCAGCGTGACGATGTCAGCGCGCGCCAGCAGCTCTTCCATGCTGGCGACCTGACGGGCATTACCCATGCCAAGTTTGGTGACGGCATCGTAGTAGATGACATCAAGGCCCAACGACTCACTGAGTACCGATAGCTGAGATCCGATGCTGCCATAGCCGACGATACCCAGCGTCTTGCCACGGACTTCGTGACTATTCTTGGCAGTCTTCATCCACTGGCCACGATGCGCCTTGGCACTCTTCTCCGGTACGCCACGCATCAGCATGATGGCTTCGGCCAGCACTAGCTCAGCAACGGAGCGAGTGTTGGAGTAGGGCGCATTGAAGACCGGAATCCCCCGTTTGAGCGCGGCTTCCAGGTTGACCTGGTTGGTGCCGATGCAGAAGCAGCCGATGGCAGTGAGCTTTTCTGCAGCGCTGATCACACGCTCGTTGAGCTGAGTGCGGGAGCGAATGCCAATGAAGTGCACATCGCGGATTCTCTCGACCAGTTCATCCTCGGCAAGCGAGGTCTGAAGTAGCTCGATATTGGTGTAGCCTGCATTGAGGAAGTCATCCACTGCGGACTGGTGGACACCTTCGAGCAATAGGATCTTGATCTTGCTCTTGTCCAGAGACGTCTTGGCCATTGTCGAATCAACCCTCTCGCCGGTCATGCCGGCGTTTCTGTTCGTTTGGTCTTTTTCGTGACCTGCTGGCGTGTCACGCCTCAAGAAAACGCCAGAAAAACAGCAGGCGTGCTGTCAACAGGGGTGCAAAGAATATCACAGCCGACGGGGCCTTCGGATGAAATGTCCGCGTGGCGGACATGAAAAAACCGCGGTTTGGTATGTGCTGATAGTGGTTATTGGTAAGTGCCGAGTGGGCAGCGTCTCGAAGCCCATCAGGTTATACTGGCTTTTCACACAGACACACCGGGCCCGCCCGGTCCGATGAGCGAGAGCACTCATGGCCGAACAGGAAGCGCCGCAGGACTTTGCCGCCACCCTTGCCCGTCTTGAAGGATTGGTGACACGGCTCGAGGCTGGCGATATGTCGCTGGAAGCGTCGCTGGGCGCTTTCGAAGAGGGCGTGCGTCTGGCCCGCGAGGCGCAGCAGCGTCTCGACAGTGCCGAGCTTCGCTTGCAGGCGCTGATAGAAGGGCCTGATGGTGAGCTGGTGCCGGCAGCATTTGCTGCGCCTGCAACCTCGGCCAGCGTGGCGGGTGACACGGATGAGGAGAAGGACTGGTGACGTCAGGCGTATTGAACCCACAAACCTCGTCATCTGAATCGCAGGCGAGTGAGCTGATCCGTTCTGGACAGGCGCGTAGCGAGGCAGTGCTTGAGACGTTGCTGACCCCTGCCAGTGGTGCGGTAAGTAATCGTCTTGAAGAGGCGATGCGTTACAGCGTACTGGGCGGCGGCAAGCGGCTGCGCCCAGTGTTGCTGTATGCGGTTGGCCGTGCACTGGGAAGTGACGAGGATGCGACCGGACGTGCCGCGTTGGATGCCGCCGCCGCTGCGCTCGAGCTGGTACACGCTTACTCGCTGGTCCATGATGATCTGCCGGCCATGGACGATGATGACCTGCGTCGTGGTCGTCCTACCGTGCATCGTGCTTTCGATGAAGCAACCGCCATTTTGGCTGGTGATGCCTTGCTGACATTGGCCTTTGAGGTGATGGCAGATACTGGGCACGTCAGAACACCGGCACTGGTGCGCACGCTCGCCGAGGCTTCTGGCCGTCGTGGCATGGTCGCGGGCCAAGCGCTAGATCTCGAGGCCGTGGGTCAGTTCCGTGAGGTCGAAGCGCTATCGAGGATGCATGCTTACAAGACGGGAGCGCTGATTCGCGCGGCTGTTCGTCTGGGTGGCCTGGTCGCAGCTGAAGAGCAGGATTCGCGCCTTGCGGCGCTTGACCGCTACGCTGCTGCCATTGGCCTTGCCTTCCAGATTCAGGATGACATTCTGGATGTGACTGGCGATACCGTGACGCTAGGAAAGACCGCAGGTGCGGATGCCGCACGTGACAAGCCGACCTACCCCTCGCTACTCGGGCTCGAAGGTGCTCGAAAGCGTGCTGGTCAGCTGTTGGACGAGGCCTTGGATGCTCTGGCACCGTTGGGAGAGGCTGCAGCGCCACTCGCGGTGTTGGCGCGCTACATGATCGAGCGAGACCACTGATTCCTGACGCCTATGAAGCTGTTTGACGAGATACCTCAGGCGCGCCCTGCGACGCCACTGCTCGATGCCGTCGAGTCCCCCCAGGCTCTACGAGCGCTGAGCGTGGCACAGCTGCGCCAGCTTGCTGATGAATTGCGTGCCTACCTGCTTTACAGCGTTGGCTGCACGGGTGGGCACTTCGGTGCCGGCCTTGGTGTGGTTGAGCTGACGGTAGCGCTCCACCATGCACTGGAAACGCCGCATGATCGCTTGGTGTGGGATGTGGGGCATCAAGCTTACCCGCACAAGATCCTTACCGGTCGCCGTGAGTCCATGCATAGCATGCGTCAGTACGGCGGCCTATCGGCCTTCCCCAAACGCGCAGAAAGCGAGTTCGACACCTTTGGGGTGGGTCATTCCAGCACCTCGATCAGTGCCGCGCTTGGTATGGCGCTGGGGGCGCGCACTGCGGGCGAGAAGCGGCGTGCCTGCGCCGTTATCGGTGATGGTGCACTGACGGCAGGCATGGCATTCGAAGCGTTAGCGCATGCGGGGCACGTCAAAGCCAATCTGTTGGTGGTGCTCAACGATAACGAGATGTCCATCTCTGAGAATGTCGGTGGGATGGCCAGCTATCTGGCACGTATTCTGGCTAGCAAGCCCTATACCCAGATGCGAGCCAATGGCAAGAAGGTGCTATCGCATCTGCCGGGTGCGCTTGAGTTTGCCAAGCGCACCGAAGAGCACATGAAGGGCTTCATTAGCCCGGCAACGCTGTTCGAGGAGATGGGTTTTAACTACATCGGCCCCATCGATGGGCATGACCTGCCTACGCTGGTGCAGACACTGCACAACATGAGTGATCTGGAAGGTCCTCAGTTCCTGCATGTGGTCACTCGCAAGGGTAAGGGGTTCATTCCTGCCGAGCAGGATCCGATCGGCTATCACGCCATTACCAAGCTTGAGAAAGCGCCGACGGAAGCGACCAAGGAAGCGCCAGCTGTCTCCGATGTACCGGCTGCGAAACCGCAGAAGTATTGCAGTGTATTCGGCAACTGGCTGTGCGATGCCGCGGCCGCTGATTCGCGTGTCATTGGCGTTACGCCAGCCATGCGCGAAGGTTCGGATCTGGTGCGTTTCTCGAAGGAGTATCCGGAGCGCTACTTCGATGTCGCCATCGCTGAGCAGCATGCGGTGACGCTTGCGGCGGGTATGGCCTGTGAGGGTATGAAGCCGGTAGTGGCGATCTACTCCACCTTTCTGCAGCGTGGCTACGATCAACTGATTCATGACGTGGCAGTGCAAAAGCTGGATGTCACTTTTGCGATTGATCGCGCTGGGCTTGTCGGTGAAGACGGCCCGACCCATCACGGGAGTCTCGATCTCTCCTTCCTGCGCTGTGTGCCGGAGCTGGTACTGATGGCGCCGGCCGATGAAGCAGAGTGTCGTGGCATGTTGAGTGCGGCACTGGCGCACCCTGGGCCGGCAGCAGTGCGTTATCCGCGTGGCACCGGGCCGGGTGTAGCGACGGGCGATGATCTTGAGCCATTATCGATCGGGCGCGGTGAATATCGTCGCCGCATCGCTGGCAACCCAGAGGTGCGGGTGGCAATCGTGGCGGTCGGCAGCATGAATACGCCGGTCACGGATGTTGCTGAGGCATTGGATGCTACCCACTTCAACTTGCGCTCGATCAAGCCGCTGGACCGTGAGGCGTTGCTGGAGATTGCCGAAGGGCATGATCTGGTGGTGACTGTCGAAGAAAACGCGATTGCAGGCGGAGCCGGTGCTGGAGTGGCTGAGTTCTATCTGAATGCGGGTTTGGCACAGCCTATGCTGCTGCTGGGCCTGCCGGATGGTTTCGTTGAGCATGGCAAGCCGGTTGAGCTGCTGCGCGACTGTGGGCTGGATGCTGCCGGAATTCGTGCCAGTATCGAGGCACGCCTCGCTCGCTGAGCACTTGTTCGAGTGATATTGGAAGCGCCTGTGGATGACTCGACACATCGAGTTGTCCACAGGCGCTTTTTCATGCCCTCAAGATGAGTCCGATGCTGAGGCTATAGGTGGCAACATCGGCGATATCGCGCCATGCTGAGCGGGTTTTCTTGCAAGATGACTCGGGTGCTAGTAGCTGCATCGCGTTGTCATGCCGTGCCATGCCATTCACTCAGGAATCATTTCGCATGCTGACATTCTATAGCTATCCCAATTCCCGCTCGTTACGTGTTGCCTGGGCACTGGAAGAGCTGGGGATCGAATATCAAATTCACAGTCTTGACCTCAAGAGCGGTGAGGGGCGTAGCCCTGAATATCTGGCGATTCATCCAGATGGCAAGGCCCCGGCAATCGTGGATGGTGAGCTGACCCTGTTTGAGTCCAGCGCCATTTGCCGTTACCTGGCAGCCCGTGAAGGCCGCTTGATGCCGCAAACGCTAGCCGGGCAGGCACAGCTTGATCAGTGGCTCAGCTTTCTGACTACCGAGCTTGAGCAGCCGCTGTGGACGTTGGCCAAGCACACCTTTGCGCTGCCGGAAGAGCAGCGTTGTGATGCAGTAAAGCAGACGGCGCAGTGGGAATTTCAGCGAGCGCTGGCAGCTTTGTCGCGGCGTTTTGATGGACGTGGCTGGCTGCTGGGTGATGAATTCACCGTTGCTGACCTCTTCCTTGCACAAACGCTGGGCTGGGCGCAGAAAGCAGGTCAGCCGATTCCCGAAGTGCTGGAAAAGTGGGCGACAGAGACGCTGGCGCGCCCGGCATGCGAGCGTGCACGACAGCGTGAAGCGCACGCTGCCAGCGAGCGGTAGAAGGCCTGATGCCAGCATCTACGTACCGAAAATGAGGTGTCACATTATCAAGTGATACAACGACTCAGTATTGAGTGAGTGAAATGGCTTTAAAAGGCTGCTGAAGCGCCAAGGCGCCATCCTGATATCAGGGTGGCGCCTTTTGCGTTTTTGGCCCGCAGCGAAGCTTGTGGAGTGGAGCGAAGAGATAAATGGCCCGCTCCATGAATGGGGAGAGTGCAGTCGGGTGAATCGCGTCACGACACTCGTCGTGAAGGCTGATTTTTATGATGCGATTGGCGCGGCGGAATTGATTGAGGCGCTTATTTCGCTATTTTGCATCATTTTATGATCCGAAAGATGGTTGTTTTTGTTTCGATGGATGAATTGTAATCTTATAAGGTGCGCTGGATGACTATCCAGGGGAATGCCCCGTGTATAGACGAGGAAAATCATGTGGTTGTGACGTGCAGGAGCTTTGTCTGACATGGCATTGGCTATACTTTGACCTATGCATTCATTTCTTCAATTTTTCGTATCTTAATATGATTCGATATGTGGTTTGTTGCAGATCTTTTTGCTATCATCTAGAGGAAAAGACCAATGGAGATAACGACTTATGTGGATCTGGCAGCAATCCGACTGGCCTCGTGGCCGATTGACGATCATGCCTCTGTTGGGAGAGCTGGCAGCGACGCAGGCAGTGATGTCGCCATTGGTTGCCCAAGGACAGCATCTCTACCCACGGCAACGGTTGCGTCTTGAAGCAACGCTGCTCAGTGAGGAGATGGAAGCGAGTGCCCAGTTGTCCGGCGTGGTACTGGGTCGGGCAGCTTTGCGAGATGCCCTTTATCAGGCGCTAGGGCTGGAAACCGGCCAGCAGGAAAGTCCACGCGGGCTGGCGCCCGGTGTTGAGGTATTTGCTGATGTCACGCTTGAGGTTGTTCGCACTGCGTTTCAGCCGCTACAGCAAGAGCAGGTGTTGGAATGGCATCGGCGCCTGGGACCTTTCCTGCCGCGCAGCAGTGGTCAGCGATTGGGCGAATGGCGTGCCGCATCCTATGAGGCGATCAGTGGACGCTACGGGATCAAACGTTTGCGTTATCGCGCGCCAGCGAATACGACAGAAGAGCTGGCTGAAGAACTCGCCGGTTTCTGGGCGCGTCTGGCATCGGAAGAACCGGATGTGGATAACTCGGGTGTCTTGAATGCGCTGCAGTTGCATGCGCACTGGCAGGCGCTGTCGCCGCTGGCACTGGGCAATGGCCTGATCGGGCGCCTGCTATTGATGCGCTGGCTGACGCGTATCGATGCGTTGGGCGCACTACAGCAGCAAGGTGAGTGGTCGGGGAAGGTGGGCGAGCAGCTCGGTGAAGAGGCGTTGGAGCAGCTGTGCTGGCGTCGCCAGTCATTGTTTGCGGTGGTTCTCGAGCAGCAGGATGCGCTGCGCGAGTTGGAGCAGCACTGTTTTGGAAAGCCAGAAGAATCTGCTAGTGGGCGCCAGTTGCCGCCGATGCTGGATCGCGCTTTGAACGGTGAGGCGGTGGAGACGTTGCCCGGCGACATGAATGTCTGGGTGCAGTGGTGGCTGACACGGTTGCGCGAGGGTGGGCGGTGTACCTCTTTCCACTATCAGAGAGTTCAGCGTGCCGAGAGGTTATGGCTGGAGCACGCCCGCACGCCACTGAACACACGTCAGCGTGAGCTGGTGCTGACGCTGTTGGAGCGTGATGATGAAGAGGGCGTTGGGCGTGCGGAATACCGTGCGTTGGTCACGACCTCAGATCCCACGGCGGCGCGTGATCTGGCAGATCTGACAGCCAAGCAGGTATTGGAAAGTTATGGTGTCGGCCGAGGCACGCGTTATCGCTTGCCGGTTTTCACGGGGCAAGGCTAGTGCCCAGCAAGTCCTCAGACGCTGTAAGGCAGTACGCCAGTGTAGATGGCAAAGAAGTGACAGGTGCTGCCGCCAAGCACGAACAGGTGCCAGATCGCGTGGTGATAACGCAGTCGTGTCATCAAGAAGAAGATCACACCTAGCGTGTAGGTGATGCCACCGGCCACCAGCAGAATCAGTCCGTTTTCGGAAAGCTGGTCTACAAGCATGGGTGAGGCAAATACGATCAGCCAGCCCATCAATAGATAGACGCTGACGCGTAGAGCGCTGAAGCGCTCCGGCCAACGCAGTTTGAGGAAGATGCCGCCGAGTGCGAGCGACCAGATGATGGCAAACAGCGTCCAGCCGGTCGGGCCACGCAGGTTGACCAGCAGAAAGGGCGTATAGGTGCCAGCGATCAATAGATAGATGGCGCAGTGATCCAGCAGCTGGAAGGCGTACTTGAGTCGCGGATGGCGGATGCCGTGATAAAGCGTCGAGGCGGCATACAGCACTACCAGCGTGACACCGTAGAGGCTGACACTCACGATCTTCCACGGATCGGCGTCTGCCGCGATGCTGGCCATCACGATGAGCACGACCATGCCGATCAACCCCATCACGGCACCGATGCCATGACTTGCGCTATGTAGCCACTCTTCAAGTTGGCTATAGAGCGCAGGGGACGGCTTATCGTCAATTATCTGATCAGTCTGTGTCGATGAGGGTGTGGATAAAGAAGAGGGCGATGAAGAGTCGTTGCGCATGATAAGACCTCTGACGCGGGTTCATCTCTAGATTACTCCTCCACCTGCAATTCCGTCATTTCACGCACGACAACCCTCTTGATTCCACGCGGCCATCTGGCAAAAAGCAGTGGTGTAATGGCATTAGCTGCGACGCTCAATATCCACGTCACTGGCTTGAGTGAAGTCACCCAGTGCCATCATGTGGCCCAGCTTGTCGGCCTTGGTCGAAAGATATTGTTCATTGTGCGGGTTCAGGCCGGTCGTGATGGGTTGACGCTCGCTGATGATGACGCCATCGCGAGTGAGTGCATCGACCTTGCGCGGATTGTTGGTCATCAGCTTGAGTGTGCTGACGCCCAGGTGTTCAAGCATCGGGACGCAGATATCGTAGCGACGCATGTCGGCCCCGAAGCCCAGACGCTCGTTGGCCTCGACAGTATCTGCACCACCATCCTGCAACTCATAAGCCCGAATCTTGTTGAGCAGCCCGATACCACGACCTTCCTGGCGGAGATAGAGCAGCACACCACGGCCTTCGGCTGCGATACGCTTGAGCGCCTCCTGCAGCTGATAGCCGCAGTCACAGCGCATGGAGAACAGCGCATCGCCGGTCAGGCATTCCGAATGCACGCGACCGAGAACAGGCGCACCGTCGTCGATCTCACCCAGTGTCAGCGCGATGTGGTCCTTGCCGGTCGTCTCGTCTTCGAAACCGTGCATGGTGAAGGTCGCCCAGGGCGTTGGTAGCCGCGAGGCGGCGATGAATCGAATAGTCACTGTTCACCTCAAGCGCCCGAGCACGTGCCGGGCTAAAAAAGCGCGAGCATGTCGTTTTCTCGAAGTGCACAGGCGCAAGTGCAAGGCATTCGGTGGACGGCATGCAGTCATGCGCCGAGTTTACCAGTCTGTGGCGCATGACTCATCGCTCAGTATGGAAAAGCGTTGTTGCCGACATCACGACAATAGGCGGGGCTCGCATCATCAAGGGCTATGTGATGTGAAGCAGGAAGGAGATTTGCAGGAATGCCAATGCATTTGCTGCATCGTGGCGATTGACGGGATTTTGCTCAAGCTCTGATAGAATGCCCCCACATTCCCGAGCTGATGTGTGATTCCGATGACCCTGAAGAATGATCGCTTCCTGCGCGCGCTGGCCCGTCAGCCGGTCGACCGTACCCCTGTCTGGATGATGCGCCAAGCTGGTCGCTACCTGCCGGAGTACCGTGAACTTCGCGGTCAGGCCGGTGGTTTCATGGACCTGTGCATGGACACCGCGCGTGCCTGCGAGGTGACGCTGCAGCCGCTGGAGCGCTTCCCGCTCGACGCTGCCATCCTGTTCTCTGACATTCTGACCATTCCGGATGCCATGGGCCTGGGCCTTTACTTCGAGACTGGCGAAGGCCCGAAATTCCGCAAGACGGTGCGTACCGCGGCGGAAATCGAGGCACTGAGCGTGCCGAATGTCGAGCGTGATCTCGATTACGTCATGCGCGCCGTCTCCACGATTCGTCGTGAGCTGAACGGTCGTGTGCCGCTGATCGGCTTCTCCGGTAGCCCGTGGACGCTGGCGACCTATATGGTAGAAGGCGGTGCCAGCAAGGACTTCCGCCATGTGAAGGGCCTGATGTATGCCAATCCGGAGGCCATGCATCAGCTGCTCGATACACTCGCGCAGGCCGTTACTGACTATCTGAATGCCCAGATCGCCGCCGGCGCTCAAGCTGTGCAGATCTTCGACACCTGGGGTGGCACGTTGTCCACGCCGGCTTATCTCGAGTTCTCGCTGCGTTATATGGAGCAGATCGTTGCTGGTCTCAAGCCGGACAGCGAAGGCAACCGTGTACCGGTGATTCTGTTCACCAAGAATGGTGGTCAGTGGCTTGAGCATATCGCGGCCAGTGGCTGTGATGCTGTCGGTCTCGACTGGACGACCGAGATGTCCAGCGCCCGCGCGCGCGTCGGCCATCGTGTGGCACTGCAGGGCAATCTTGATCCCAACGCACTGTTCGGTTCACCGGCGGCTATCCGCGCCGAAGTCGGCCGTATTCTCGACAGTTACGGTCAGGGCCCGGGCCACATCTTCAATCTGGGTCATGGCATCAGCCAGTTCACTGACCCAGGCAACGTCAATGCTCTGATGGACGCTCTGCATGAGCTGAGCCCTGCGTACCATCAGGACGACACCGCCAACGCCACGCCATTGGCACGTGGCTGACTCATGGCGTTGATGCAGAGAGAAAAGCGTAAGTGACACCTGTTGCGCAGCGCCTCGTTCCTCGCCGTGGCTGGGCGTTCGTGGCGCTGCTATGCCTGTTGCTGATCCTTTTCGGCACGCTCTCTCCGGGCGAGCCGCATCCGGAGCAGACCTTCCCGTGGGATAAGCTGCAGCATTTCTCGGCTTTTGTTCTACTCGCGCTGATGACACGGCTATCGGGAATTTCCAGCCTGATTATTCTGCCGGCACTGCTGTTGCTGGGTGTCGGTATCGAATGTCTGCAGCTCTTGATTCCCTATCGTGGGGCAGAAGTGCTGGATGCGCTGGCGGATTTCCTCGGCATTCTTGCCGGGCTTGGCTGCCACCTGGGCGGACGTCTGATGGCGCGCCTGAGCCGCCTGTGACGGGCCGTGTGCCAGGCCTCTACCCGCCAGAAGAGGCCTGGCGGGTGTGTCGTTGGTCATCGCGCGTCAGCCCCAGTGCCTCGAGATCGTGCACAAGCTCTTTCCACTCCGCGTGTCTTTGGCTATGGTGCTGCGCCTGAGTCCTGTTGATTGATCAGGACTGCATCGCCCGATGACGCGTGCGTCGATGATTCAGGCCTTGAGGGTCTGATGTCCCGTCCTCTTATTCATACCTTGATATCCGACTCCCGATATCCCTTGTGAGGGTTCTCATGACCGAACATCTCGATGGCTCCTGGTTCACCGAAATCTTCGACCGCCACGGCAGCGCCTTTTCGCTCAAGGTCAGCCACAAGCTGCATGACGAGCAGACGCCTTATCAGCACCTTGAGGTCTATGCCACCGAGACCTACGGCAATCTGATGGTGCTGGACGGCTGCGTGATGCTGACCGACCGCGACAACTTCCTCTATCACGAGATGATGTCGCATCCGGCACTGTTCACCCACGCGGCCCCCAAGCGTGTCGTTATCATCGGGGGGGGCGACTGTGGCACCCTGCGCGAGGTGCTCAAGCACCCGGGCGTGGAGAAGGTGACGCAGATCGATATCGATCCGGCGGTCACGCGTGCCTCCGAGCAGTTCTTCCCGGCGCTGGTCGAGTCCAATGATGACCCGCGTGCCGAGCTGCTGTTCGAGGATGGCGTCAAGTGGGTCGACAACTGCCCGGACGAGAGCATCGACGTGCTGATCGTCGATTCCACGGATCCGGTTGGCCCAGCGGAAGGCCTGTTCAAGACCGACTTTCTCAAGCGTTGTCACCGCATCCTCAAGCAGGGTGGTCTGATGGTGCAGCAGAGCGAGTCGCCGCTGTATCACACCGACTCCATCATCAAGGACCTGCGCAACGACATGGGCGAGGCCGGTTTTGATAGCGTCGCGACACTGCCGTTCCCGCAGCCGGTGTATCCGTCCGGCTGGTGGAGCTGCACGCTCGCTGGCAAGGGCTGTGATGTAAAAGCCTTCCGTGAAGAAGACGCTGCTGCGGCGACGTTCGCGCGCGATTTCTACACAGTTGAAGGTCATCGTGCCGCACTGGTGTTACCGCCCTTCATGCAGCGCCTGCTGGAAAAATGATCGATTTTCAGAGGCATTTAGTATGCCTCCAGGCGTGTCAGCGTTGATGCAGGCAGGTTGAGACATTGGTCGCAGCTGCCTGATTGAGCACTATTAGAAGAGCCCAAGCGGCCGTTTCGTCATGAAACGGCCGTTTTTATTTTGCACCGATATGAAGCGAACACGTCGTATAACGGCACCATCTACGCGCCAATCATGCCATACGATCTATGGCCTCCTTTATCAGCTTTGGCCTTTTTCACTGGACTTCAGGTGTTTTTCAAGCGTTGAACGTAGTGAATTACGCGATAGGCGGAAATTGGAACGCGGCTTGCTATTGTCGAGGGGTGCCATGCATAGCATTGCACTACATCCGTATCGGAGAGATTTCCGAGCGGACCCCAGACATACGCGAGGGATTCATGATGCATAACAATAAAAAGCCACTGCTGATCGCGAGTGCTGCCCTCTTGGCTGCCTCCGTGGCCAGTGGTGCCAGCGCAGCGACTCTGGATAGCGTCAAGGAGAAGGGTTTTGTCCAGTGTGGCGTCAGCACCGGCTTGCCGGGTTTTTCGGCACCGGATGATGCCGGCAACTGGCAGGGTCTCGATGTCGATGTATGCCGTGGTGTGGCTGCCGCGGTACTGGGCGACGCCAGCAAGGTGCGTTATATACCGCTGACGGCCAAGGAACGTTTCACTGCACTACAGTCCGGCGAGATCGATGTCTTGTCACGCAACACCACCTGGACCGCCACGCGCGATACTTCATTGGGCCTTAATTTCGCCGGTGTGAACTATTACGACGGTCAGGGCTTCATGGTCAGCAAGGACCTGGGTGTCGCCAGTGCCAAAGAGCTGGATGGCGCGGCAATCTGCATCCAGTCCGGTACCACCACCGAGTTGAATCTGGCTGACTACTTCCGCCTCAATGACATGACGTTCGAGCCGGTCGTTTTCGATACCTCCGATCAGACCGTCAAGGGCTTTGAAGCTGGCCGTTGTGACGTGTTGACCTCCGATCAGTCCCAGCTTTACGCCCTGCGTATCAAGCTTGCTGATCCGGCTGCCGCGATGGTACTGCCGGAAGTCATCTCCAAGGAACCGCTGGGGCCTGTTGTTCGCCAAGGCGATGATCAGTGGTTCAACATCGTGAAATGGACTCTGTTCGCTCAGATCAACGCCGAAGAGATGGGCCTGACCTCCGACAACATCGAAGCCAAGAAGTCGGATACCAATCCCAATGTCGCGCGTCTGGTCGGTGCCGATGGCAACTATGGCGAGGCCATGGGGCTGCCGGCTGACTGGGCCTATCAGGTCATCAAGCAAGTTGGTAACTACGGTGAGATGTTTGAGCGCAACGTCGGTACCGGTTCCGCGCTGAATATCGAGCGTGGCTTGAACGCCCTGTGGAGTAACGGTGGCATCCAGTACGCTCCGCCGGTTCGCTGATCCACAGACCGCTTCATGACGTGAAGTGGATTCTCTGTCTTGTGCAGCAGGCTGAGCAAGGACGCTGGCCAGGGAGAGATGGCCGCCAAGCTATCTTCCCTGGCCAGCGTCATTAAGGCACCGCCTGCCTTACCCATCGTGACCGTTTGAGCCATTCACCGAGTGCTGAGAGATAACTGATCTGCCGCTCGACAGGGTGGCAGGCAGAAGTCACATAGCTTTCCGGCGGAGATTGCCTGTATGACACACCCTGCTTCTCGCCCGCCGGCCAAGGTCAAACCGCCTTTCTGGCGTGACCCGGCCAAGCGAGCACTGATCTTTCAGCTGTTGATGCTGGGAGGCGTGTTCGGAGTGCTGGCGCTGATCGTCAGCAACACCCTGACCAATCTTGAAAGCCGTGGTATCACCACCGGCTTTGCGTTTCTTGATAACACCGCAGGCTTCGGCATTCTGCAAAGCCTGATCGATTATTCCGAGCAGTCCACCTACGGCGATACCTTTATCGTCGGCCTGCTCAATACCCTGCTTATCTCGGCCTTGGGCGTGATTGCGGCGACCGTGATTGGTTTCGTCATGGGGGTCGCCCGTTTATCGCCCAACTGGCTTATCTCCAAGCTGGCTGCGGTCTATATCGAGATTTTCCGCAATATCCCGCTACTGCTACAGATCTTCTTCTGGTACTTCGCGGTCTTGCGGGCGCTGCCTAGCCCACGAGGTTCGTTATCGCTGGGTGAGGCTATTTTCCTCAACGTGCGCGGGCTGTATGTGCCAGCGCCGATCGCAGGAGCAGGCTTCTCCGTCGTGCTGGCGGTCTTTGTACTGGCTATCGTGGCCAGCGGCGTCTTCATCTACTGGAATCGTCAGCGTCAGGCCCAGACAGGGCAGCGTCTACCGGCTGGCTGGATCTCACTGGGGATTATCATCGGCGTACCGCTGCTGGTCTTTGTGGTCATGGGAATGCCGTTGACGTGGGAGCTGCCGGAGCTCAAGGGCTTCAACTTCCGTGGCGGTATTACGGTTGTTCCTGAATTCCTCGCGTTATGGGTGGCACTGTCGGTCTATACCGCTGCTTTCATTGCTGAAATTGTGCGTTCAGGCATCGAGGCAGTACCGCATGGACAGACAGAGGTCTCGCGTGCGCTATCACTGACAAACAGCATGACGCTGCGTCTGGTGGTCGTGCCACAGGCACTGCGCGTCATCATTCCGCCGCTGACCAGCCAGTACCTGAACCTGATCAAGAACTCGTCGCTGGCGACTGCCATTGGCTACCCGGACCTGGTCTCGGTATTTGCCGGCACCACGCTCAATCAGACCGGTCAGGCCATCGAAGTCATAGCCATGACGATGTTGGTATATCTGACCATCAGTCTGCTGGTCTCCATGTTCATGAACTGGTTCAACGCCCGTATGGCGTTGGTCGAGCGCTGAGGGTCTGCCCATGTCGATTGAAAAGACCCCTTCACGGGTTACCGAAAAAATGATCGATGCACGCTCGGCACCGAGCGACAGCATCGGGACGATTGCCTGGCTACGTACCAATCTATTTGCCGGACCGATCAACACGCTGTTTACCCTATTCGCGTGCTATCTCATCTATCTGCTGATCGTGCCTAGCCTGCAATGGGCATTGATCGATGCAAACTGGAGTGGAACGACACGTGCCGATTGCACGGGTGAAGGCGCCTGCTGGGTCTTCATCAGTGCACGCCTCGATCAGTTCATCTATGGATTCTATCCAGAAGAGCTGACCTGGCGAGTCGATATCGTCTTTGCCATCTTCGCAGCGTTGGTGGCCTGGTTGGCAATTCCGAACATGCCTGTCAAAGGGCTGGTCGCCATTGCCACGCTGGCGGTGTTCCCTTTCATTGCCTTCTTCCTGTTGCACGGTGGCAGCTTTGGGCTTGAGGTAGTGGGTACCCACGAGTGGGGTGGCTTGATGCTGACGCTGGTGCTGGCGGTTGTCGGCATCGTGGCGGCACTACCGATGGGGATTCTGCTGGCGATGGGACGCCGCTCCGACATGCCGATCGTCAAGAGCATCTGCGTGGTGTTCATCGAGTTCTGGCGCGGCGTGCCGCTGATCACCGTGCTGTTCATGGCCTCGGTGATGCTGCCACTGTTCGTACCAGGCGAAGTCAATCTGGACAAGCTGGTACGCGCGTTGATCGGTATTACCTTGTTCCAGAGTGCCTATATGGCTGAGGTAGTACGTGGCGGCCTGCAGGCGATTCCCAATGGGCAGACGGAAGCGGGTGTGGCCTTGGGATTGGGCTATTGGCGCAACATGGGGCTGATTGTGTTGCCTCAGGCACTCAAGCTGATGATTCCCGGCATCGTGAATACCTTCATTGCTCTATTCAAAGACACCTCGCTAGTACTGATTATTGGGCTCTTTGACCTGCTGGCCATCGTGCAGGCTGGTTTGGCGGATCCCAAGTGGCTGGGATATTCCATCGAGGGGTACGCCTTCGTGGCGCTGATCTTCTGGGTCTTCTGTTTCAGCATGTCTCGCTACAGCCAGTATCTCGAGCGCCTGCTGCATACCGGTCACAAGAAGCGCTGATCACGGCGCCAAGGAAACTCTTATCATGACAACAACAACCGCTTCCCGAGATAACACCACTGACAACGAGCGCCCGATGATCGAACTCAAGGGACTCAACAAGTGGTACGGCGACTTCCACGTACTGCGCGATATCAACCTGAGCGTGCGCAAGGGTGAGCGTATCGTCATTTGCGGGCCATCAGGCTCGGGCAAGTCGACGATGATCCGTTGTATCAATCATCTCGAGGAACACCAAGAAGGCGATATCGTGGTCAATGGCATGCCGCTGACCCAGGACATCAAGCAGATCGAAGCGATCCGCCGTAACGTCGGCATGGTGTTCCAGCACTTCAATCTGTTCCCGCATCTGACAGTGCTGGAGAACTGCTGCCTGGCCCCGATCTGGGTACAAAAGCGCCCGCGCAAGGAAGCTGAGGCTGAAGCGATGCAGTATCTGGAGCGCGTACGTATCGCTGACCAGGCGCATAAATTTCCCGGTCAGCTGTCAGGAGGCCAGCAGCAGCGAGTGGCGATTGCGCGCTCGCTATGCCTGAGCCCGGAAGTGATGCTGTTCGATGAACCGACCTCAGCGCTGGATCCGGAAATGATCAAGGAAGTGCTGGATGTCATGGTTGAGCTCGCCAATGAAGGCATGACCATGTTGTGTGTGACCCACGAGATGGGATTCGCCAAGACAGTGGCAGATCGGGTCATCTTCATGGATCAGGGGCAGATCATTGAGGAGAACGCACCCGAACCGTTCTTCAACAATCCTCAATCGGAGCGTACCCAGTTGTTCCTGAGTCAGATATTGGGGCACTGATCCAAGCCAAGCCCCAAGCCAAGAAGAGCCATATCAGCTGCACCTGGTGTGCGCTGAAAAGCAAAAAGCCCCGCGTGAATTTCACGCGGGGCTTTTCCATGGTGAAAAAACAATCAAGTAAGTGAGTGGCCACATACTTGATTGGCCTTTATAGGCTGGGCTCGGTGCGACTAGTAGGTTGCTCGTCCACCGTTGTAGGTAACTCAGTATCGTTACCCAGACTCGGTTCCTGAGGCTTGGCTGGAGCCGTCGTACGCGGTGCGGCAGTCGCAGGGCTGGGCTCCGTCGGTACTTCCTCGCCTTCACGTGGCCAGGTAACGCTGCGCGGCTTACCAACCCAGCTATCATCGTTGTCATGCACTGCGGGACGGCGTGAAATAGAGCGAGTGACCAGCGCTGCGGCATCCAGTGTCGGAAGGGAGCCGCGTGCGCTTACCAAGTGGTGGGGCGACATCATCAGCTCGAACAACAGGCGAATCAGCACGAAGGCCAGCAGAAAGCCGCCGATACCCTGTGCCAGTACCGGCCATTGGACCAGTAGCGAGTTATCAGGGCCGATCGGCGTGAGGTGCTGCAGAGTCCAGCCAGTAGCGGCAGCTAGCAGGCCCAACTGAAGCATGAGATGAGCAGTGACCAGCACGCGGCGGGGCAGCGGGTGGCGCATCAGGAGTAGATTGCGCATCGGAAATTCTCCGGGAAATAACAGCGAGATGAATAGGGCCAGAGGGTAGAAAGCAGGCCGAAGCTGGCGATGGGCGGATGTTAGCACGCACTCCGCCAGTTACGTCATGTCCGGGAGCGGCGACGTTGGTGTCGGCGGCTTGGCGTGATGGCGAACTGGTTCTGTACGTGTTGTGAGTCTGGCTAGCAAATGGGGGGGGGGGACATTCTTCGGGGTTGAATGTGTGCTGTGTCGGCAGCATGTCCTTTTAATGAACGCGAAAGAGAGTTGTTACCTGCTTCATCACTAACGCCTCGCAAGAGATAGGGAGTGTGTAAATGGTTACTTACATCGTTGCTGCCGATGCCGCTCGTGCCCGTGTTTTTGCCCGTACTGCTGGTAAGATCACCGAAGTGGAAAGCCTCGTCCATCCAGAGAGTCGTCAGCATACTGGCGACTTGAGAACCGGCGGTAAGGGTGAGTCCAGTGGTGGACACGGAAGTCTCCACCAGACAGGTGATGACGGCGCCACCTCCGATAAACATCAGGCTTTCTTCGCCAAAGAGGTGGCTCATTATCTCAAGCAGGCCGCCAATGGCGGCAAGTTTGATGAACTGATTATCGCAGCGGCTCCCAGCTTTCTCGGTGTCTTGCGTGACAAGCTAGACAAGTCGGTGGCCAAGCTAGTCATTGAGACGCTCGACAAGGATCTTTCCCATGAGAGTGCAGACCAGATCAAGGCGCGCTTTACTGGCTTCCGGCACTGACTACTGAACGCTATAAGTAATGAGTGGCTAGCATGCATGTTAGCCATCGAGAGAAGGCTTGAGTCTTCGGATAGCATGTTAGAAACACTACCGAGCAGTCGCTCGGTAGTGTTTTGTATGTGGGTACTCACTCTCTTGTAAATAGCTGATTTACAACACCTGTGGGAGTACGATCTCGTCACTGCGCGAGGCAGAGCCGCTCAATGTACGACAACTTGCGACAAACTCGCGCATGGCTTGGGTGATGAAGCGGTCACGGTGATGCACGAAGCGATAGGCGCGAGTGAGCTCCAGCCAGGGCGTGGGAATCTCGATCAGGCTGCCACGCCGGAAGGCGTCACGCAGCGCGAGACGAGAGATGCACCCAATGCCCAGGCCGGCTTCTACTGCGCGCTTGATGGCCTCGGTATGCTCCAGCTCCAGCATGATGTCGAGCCGCTGGGCGACACTGGTCGATGGGCCGTCAAGGTGCGGGCGCAAGGCCTGCTCAAAGGTGCTGCGCGTGCCGGAGCCTCTCTCACGCATGATCCAGCGGGTGGCGAGTAGTCGGTCCAGGGTGATGCCCTCTTGGGACAGTCCCTGCGCCAGCCCCTGCGCTAGTGGGTGTGAGGGCGCACAGAAGATGCTCAATCGGTCGCTGACCCAGTGCGCCTCTTCCAGCAGCGGATGTTCTACCTCCCCTTCTATCAGGCCGATATCGAGCTCGAAGTTCACCAGCTTGTCGATCAGTTGATGTGTGTTGTGTACGTGCAGCTCGACGCGGCTTGCGGGGTGCTGGGTCAGAAAGCTGCCGATGATCTGTGGTGCGAGATAGTTACCGATGGTCAGTGTGGCGCCAATTTCCAGTGAGCCAGTCGCGTCTTGCTGCCCGAGCAGTTGCTCAAGCTCTTCGGCTTGATCGAGCAGCGCGATGGCTTTGGGCAGCAGCTCGCGTCCCAGCCCATTGAGGCGCAGACGCTTGCCGTGACGATCGAATAACCGACAGTCGAACTGACGCTCCAGCTCTGCCAATGCCGTGCTGGCAGCGGATTGCGACATGGCCAGGCTTTCGGCGGCCAATGACACGTTGTCGTGGCGAGCCACGGCGACAAAGACGGCCAGCTGACGCAGGCTGTAGCGCATTTTGCCTCCTATGACGCACGTAGGTAGATAGTGTGGTGACGGGCGCAACGCGAGAAATCGCCGTTACGGAAGGTTTATTGCCATCACAAGGTTGAAATAAGATTCATTCGCAATCAATATTGATAAAATAGATAACCTATATCCAGATAAACCATTTAACGCATAACCCGCAAGTGACTACAATCGTCGCATAGTTCATTGGGTCATAAGCTGTTATTTGTTTATTCCAATAGTGAATATTGAATTTGAGGGGCAGTGCCCCGGGAGGCATCAAGTGAGCAGCCTGACCACGACAGAAGTCATCGACGTCCATCATTGGAATGACTCGCTATTCAGCTTCCGCACACAGCGTGAAGATAGCCTGCGCTTCAAGAACGGCCAGTTCGTGATGATTGGTCTGGAAGTCGAAGGCAAGCCACTGATGCGCGCCTATTCGATTGCCAGCCCGAACTACGAAGAGCACCTGGAATTCTTCTCCATCAAGGTGCAGGACGGCCCGCTGACTTCTCGCCTGCAGCACCTCAAGCCGGGCGATCAGATCATGGTGTCCCGCAAGCCGACAGGCACGCTGGTACTGGATGATCTGCTACCGGGTGAGAACCTTTACCTGTTCTCCACCGGTACGGGCCTTGCGCCCTTCCTGAGCGTCATTCAGGACCCGGAGACCTATGAGCGCTACAACAAGATCATTCTGATGCACGGTGTGCGTCACGTCTCTGAGCTGGCTTATGCCGATGTGATCGCGCAAGAGCTGCCGAAGCACGAATATCTTGGTGAAGATATCGCGGAGAAGCTGATCTACTACCCGACAGTGACCCGCGAGGAGTTTCGCAATCAGGGTCGTATCACTGATCTGGTGGAAAGCGGCAAGCTGTTCGAAGATATTGGTCTGCCGCCGTTGGACCCGAAGCGTGACCGCGCCATGATCTGTGGCAGCCCGGCGATGCTGGACGACATCAGTGCCATGCTGGATACCCGTGGCTTTGCCATCTCACCGAAGATGGGCGTGCCGGGTGATTACGTGATTGAGCGTGCCTTTGTCGAGAAGTGATGATCGAGAACTGGTAGTCAAACAGTAACGATTGAGAAGTAAGTTGTCGGATAGCACAAAAAAACCGCAGGCCATTGGCCTGCGGTTTTTTTGTCTGGCCATGAAATATCAGAGTACAGGTGTCTGCTCCGAGAACGTGGCGTTAGACGGCGTCCTTGCCGGTTTCGCCGGTACGGATGCGAATGACCTGCTCCAGCGGTGAAACGAAGATCTTGCCGTCGCCGATCTTGCCAGTGTTCGCGACATTGGTGATGGCTTCGATGACTGAATCGATCATGGCGTCGTCAACCGCGACCTCGAGCTTCACCTTGGGAAGGAAGTCGACCACGTATTCGGCACCACGGTATAGCTCAGTGTGCCCTTTCTGACGGCCGAACCCCTTGACCTCGGTCACGGTGATGCCCTGCACGCCGATCTCCGACAGGGACTCGCGCACGTCGTCGAGCTTGAATGGCTTGATGATGGCAGTGACCAGTTTCATCGTGTCTCTCCTTGGGTGATGGTGCGGGTGACGACGCCCTGCTCGCCACGCCAGCCTATGGCTCAAGCATACACCGCTTATTCGATCAGGAAAAAAGACTCCCGCCATATGGCGGGAGTCTTTTGAGTGCGTGTGAGCATCTGACTTGGATTACTTGCGGCTGGAGGTGAATTCCGGGTAAGCCTCCATACCACATTCTGCCAGATCCACGCCTTCGTATTCTTCTTCTGCAGTGACGCGCAGGCCCATGGTGACTTTGATGATCATCCATACCACCAGGCTTGCGAAGAACACCCAAGCGAAGATGGTAGCGGCGCCCAGCAGCTGTGCGGAGAAGGTAGCATCACTATTGGTCAGCGGTACTGCCATCAGGCCCCACAGGCCGACGACGCCGTGGACGGAGATGGCACCGACCGGATCATCGATTTTCAGCTTGTCGAGGCCGACGATAGCGAACACGACCAGCAGACCACCGACAGCCCCGATCAGCGTAGCTTCACCGATACTCGGCGTCAGTGGTCCAGCAGTGATGGCGACCAGGCCAGCCAGTGCGCCGTTGAGGGCCATGGTCAGATCCGCCTTGCGGAACCACAGGCGAGCGAGCACCAGGGCGGCGATGACACCACCAGAGGCAGCAGCATTGGTGTTGACGAAGACTTGCGCGACTGCATTGGCCTCATCGATGTTGGATAGCACTAGCTCGGAGCCGCCATTGAAGCCCAACCACCCTAGCCACAGGATGAAGGTGCCCAGGGTTGCCAGTGGCAGGTTGGAGCCCGGGATGGCATTAATCTCACCATTCTTGCCGTACTTGCCCTGACGAGCGCCCAGTAGCAGCACGCCTGCCAGTGCGGCGGAAGCGCCTGCCATGTGCACGATGCCGGAGCCGGCGAAGTCACTGAAGCCCGCTTCGCTCAAAAAGCCGCCACCCCAGGTCCAGTAGCCCTGCACCGGGTAAATGAAGCCTGTCATGACCACGGCGAACAACAGGAAGGCCCACAGCTTCATGCGCTCAGCAACGGCACCGGAAACGATGGACATGGCGGTCGCTACGAACACGACCTGGAAGAAGAAGTCGGAGCGGGCGCTATAGTAAATGTCGCCACCGGAAGCGAGCGCGTCTTCTGCAGTATTCTCGGCGCCGATCAAGAAGCCCAGATTCGGCAGGAAACCGCCTTCAGGGCTTGAGTACATGATGTGATAGCCGACCACCATGTACATGGTGCAGGCGATGGCGAACAGAGCCACGTTCTTGGTCAGAATTTCCGTGGTGTTCTTGGCGCGTACCAGGCCAGCTTCCAGCATGGCGAAGCCGGCGGCCATCCACAGCACGAGTGCGCCACAGACCAGGAAGTAGAAGGTATCAAGTGCGTACTTGACCTCGATGATCTCGTTCATGCGGGATTCTCCTTTATTATTGTGCGCGGTGATCAGACAGCGTCGGCGCCGCGTTCACCGGTACGGATACGAATGACATCATCCAGAGGAGTGACGAACAGCTTGCCGTCACCAATCTTGCCGCTGTTGGCCGCTTGGGTGATGGCGTCCAGTACCTTCTCTGCATCACTGTCATCGACTGCCACTTCAATCTTCACTTTGGGAAGAAAGTCGACGACGTATTCAGCGCCGCGATAGAGCTCGGTATGCCCTTTTTGCCGACCGAAGCCCTTCACCTCGGTGACGGTAATGCCTTGAACGCCGTTATCTGCCAGCGCTTCACGCACGTCGTCCAACTTGAAGGGTTTGATGATGGCGGTGATCAGTTTCATGTGCTGCCCCCGTTCGCTACCTGAATGATCTGTCTGAAGCACAACTCCAAAGTGCCTTGTTCTTGCCAAGTGCATCGCAGGAGGCGTGCCATTTGGCGAAAAGACCTTTTAACTCATTCAGTTGCATTGACTGAGAGCGGCCCATTTCCGCGACGAAGAAAAGAGGCGAATGAGCATGCCCTCAAGGGCGCACTGTTTTGGTGCTGACCTTGCGCCTTTCGACGTAGGGGGTAACGCTAATATGGTGCAGAGGGAGTCATCTGAGAGGGTCATCAGAAGGCGTGCGGGCATGATGTGTGTTCTGAACATGCGACTTGCGAGCGGGTTGCGTATCCTTGTAGCAAGAACCGGCGCTCCATATATCAGGGGGGTGTCCTTTTTACCGCGTCGACCCTGATGGCATCAGGCGATCGGCACGCAACGTCTGAGGTGAAGCATGTTCAAGAATGACGTCATCGGGCGGATGGCCCAGCAAATTGGTGAGCGCCTGCAAGATGCCTCTCATGGCCCGGAGGAGCTGCAGAAGTCTGTGCAGGGGGTGATGCGCAGTGCCTTTGATCGTATGGAGCTGGTATCGCGGGAAGACTTCGACATCATGATGGATGTGCTGACGCGTACGCGTAGCCGTGTCGAGTCGTTGGAAAAGCAGGTCATTGCGCTAGAATCGCTGCTGGAAAAGCAGGGACTGGTGACAGGTATGCAAACTGCGGATGAAGACAGTTGTACACCGGTTGCAGGCGAAGAAAGCGCAAGCCACGCTGCAGAAGTCGAGCGTCAGCGTGATGCGTGAAGTCTGAGCCGCAGTTCGGCATGCCATCGGGATGAAAAAAGCCGCCACACCTCAGGGTGTGGCGGCTTTTTCGTATCTGCAGGTCGCGTCATCCGCTAGGCGGCGTGCGGGCGCGTCCCCAGCATCCAGCGTACCAGCCCCACTATCGAGGCCACGATCCAGAAGATTTCTATCACGAAACTGGCCAGATTGAAGTTGATACACAGACTGATGAGCAGCAGAACGGCGCCACTCAGGTTCGCCAGATTATAGGTCAGGCTGCGGGCATCGAGTTTGCCTATCTGCAGCATGAAGAAGGCACCGACCACCAGGGTGGTGCCCAGCATGCCAATGACATCTGCAAAGGATGCCAGCGGGGCAAGCATGTCTTGCATGGGTATTGCTCCTGAAACAAGCCAAAGTCGCCCTGAATGGCTGGCCCTTCCGTGGGTTGGACGATTCTCTGCCGCGCTAGAGCGACATTCCGTGAGACAGCTTGGCGGCTTACCTGACCATATGGTTAGAAAAGCCGGTCAAATATACCAGCAGCTGTCCAGATAGGCACTGTCGCGGTGCACCTTTGGGGGACGATGCGCTTGATGAGGTAGAAATGGAAAACGAGGCGCATTGACGTCGCCAAGCTGGTGCAAGGACTAAAGCATGGCAGGGACACGCTCGCTCGAGGAGATATTTCTGTGCGAGAGAAAAAATGGCGCCATTTCTTGAGGGTTTAATGGCTGATGGCAGGTTAAATCATGGCTCTTAAAGAAATTACCGCCTCGACAACCAATCACGTTCGGCTACGGAGATGTTCTTTTGAGGTGCATTCCGTTGATATTTCGTCCTTTGGAATCTTTCTGAAAGGCTGATGAGCGTCCTAGTTGAGGCTCTAGTCGAAAATCACCTCAAATCACTAGTCTTTCAGGCTGTTGTCATGAGGAATTGATGGGTATTTGAGCGCTGTAAAAAGAACAATTCATATCTTTATGTAATGTTATCCACAGTCGGTTTATTCATTACGTATTCAGTAACGACAATATTTGCAGTCGTAAGCGAATTTACGCTAACGATGAGTTATTCAGAATAGGTCACGTGTGTATCACGTCAATTTTGCCTGCTATCTGTTAGCAGAAGCAGTGTTCTGATATTGAGCGGGGTTCTGGCATTGATTGAGTTTTGGCTAGCGTTGAGTCAGCAGGGTTCTTATCAGCATGAGCTTTGCCATGCTTGTGAGGCTGGGTGACGTAAGTGTCCTGGTATATCGGAGGGCACATGCCCTGCTTCGCTCTCGCCGTGCAACGTAGCGACGGCATCACGCAAGGGAAGGCTCATGTCATTGGCAATGCTGCGCACGCGAGCATCGCTCGGTCTCGAGGCACCAGAAGTTCAGGTTGAGGTACATCTCTCCAATGGGCTGCCGGGGCTATCGATTGTCGGGCTGCCGGAAACGGCGGTGAAAGAAAGTCGCGAGCGCGTCCGTAGTGCGCTGCTCAATGCGGGGTTCGAGTTTCCAGCGCGTCGCATCACGCTCAACCTAGCGCCAGCTGATTTGCCCAAGGAGGGCGGTCGTTTTGACCTGCCGATCGCACTTGGCATTCTGGTGGCATCAGGGCAGATACCCGAAGAAGCGGTGGCTCAACTGGAATGCCTTGGCGAGTTGGCACTGGATGGCAGTATTCGTCCCGTGACTGGCGTACTGCCCGCCGCACTATGTTGTCGCAGAGCAGGGCGCGCATTGGTGGTGCCGATGGCGAATGCTGATGAGGCTGCACTGGCAGACCAGCTGGAAGTGCTGGCGGTGGGGCATCTATTGGAATTGGTCGCTCATTTGCTGGGGCGTGAGCGCATCACGCCGCATGTGTGTGCGGTGACGCCTCAGGCGCGACTGCCGGAACCAGACCTCAGCGAGGTGCGCGGGCAACATCAGGCACGACGTGCGTTGGAGATCGCGGCGGCTGGCGGCCACAATCTGCTAGCGTTATGTGTCTGGAGACCTATTCTCGCTGGTTTCTTGTACTGCCTCTCCTATAGCCACTCCTTTGGTGCTGGCTAGCCATCGCATTGCATACGAACAGTTCTGATAGTTGAGGGAGATCGGTGTTTCTGTGAGGTGTGGAGAAGTTACGGATGTATGCTGAAGGAGTAGCTCACACTCAATATCATTAGCTTGGTAATCAAATATGGAGTAGGGAGTTAGCTTGGATAAGGATCGTGTGGTGATCGCATGTTCGTTACCTGAGAAGCCTATGTACGGGCTGAACCGTTCATACTCCACGGTGAGCAGCTCTGGAGAGGAGCCGACTTGGAGGACGATAGGGTCTTCGAGCATCTGTGCGGCGTAAGCTGTGCGACGAACATTATTTTCATCTAAGAGAGATACCTTGAGTCTTATCCAGCTCAATAGAGTAGGAGCATTGCCATAGTTGTAGATTAGGAGCTGGAACTTATCTACGCCGGATACCCGAGTACTGGCACCGATCTTGGGTTCTGCGGGTGGAGGGTTATAGGAGACGTAAAGCGAGTAGCCCGAAAGAAGCACCGAGATCATTGCTATACCTATGGGGACTCGCTTGTCTAGGTAGCGATGCGCCTTGCTCTGTGGTTGCTGGCAGCTTGGGCATATCGACGCTTCCTTCAGGATCTCTTTCTTGCACCACTTACATTCCTTGCGCTGGCTAGACTGTTTCGACTTGCTGTTGAACTGCTTCAGCCGCTTGAGCTTCTCTTCCATGAGCTTCTTCTTCCCTTGGCGATTCTATGAGCAGCCTTGTTGTCAGGCTGTCTGGTCTGCTATCCGCTGAGAGCTTCTGTGCGCCTCTCTGAGCTTCACTATGCCATGGCTGGTGTGATTGGGCAGGTAAGGATTATCAACTCTCATGGCTCCACACAGCGCCACACAGTGACTGTCGATTCGTGCCCATTCATGGAGAAGAGCGCTTCGCTTCTCCCACTGTGCCCCTCTGTGAGCCTCCCTGTGTGCCCCTCTGTGAGCTAGCTATGGACGATACCATCCCTATGCATACCCACTCCTGAGCCAACGCTGAGACCGCCTATGAGACCACCTCTGAGACGCCCGTGAGACGTGAGCTAGCGATTAGTGCCCATTCATGGGGGAAACAGAAAGCCCCCCTGTTTGCCTATCTATAGGTACAGCTATGAGTCCCTCTACTAGTCCCTCTGTTAGTTCACCTCTTAGTTGTCTCTTAGTGCCTCTGTGGGATGTATCACCCTCCATGTATATACCTCTCATGAGCTTCTCTCAGTGAGTCCAACAGTGAGCGCTTCGCTTGGCTGACACTCGGCCCAGAGAGAAAGGCTCCATCGAGGGAAGGTGGTATTGGATGATCCCACCACTCACCGGCAACGCACCGACAGCACAGCGACAGCCAACAGCCTCGGCTCAAGACGGCCTTGAAGGCTCACCACTCGCGCTCTCTCGCTCAATCGGCAAGGCGAAGGCCCAGGATCTCTCATGGATTTCACACAGCGACGCCTCTCAGCCCCAGCTGGCGGGCATCACAGCGCAGCAGCACCAGAAGAACAGCACATCGAACATCTCTAGGTCGGATGCTTACGGACTCACTCACCGTTGGCACCGGCCTATTTTTTGGCGCACATCTCTGAGCCGATATCTATGGGGGGGAACGCGCATAGCTACCCCGTTAGCCCCGCCTTCGTTCGTCGTTAGCCACCCACCCATGGCCTGACACTGTGCTTGTTCATCGCCAGCCTCGTTGCTTCCCTCGCTAACGCGGGATTTCACGCATTACCTACCAGCCAGCCTCGTTGCTGCTCCTCTTGCTAACTTAGGATTTTCTAAGTTTCCAACCAGCCTCGTTGCTCTCACTGCTTCTCGCTTAGTCAGGATATCCTGACTTTGCCGCCAGCCAGCCTCGCTGCTCCTCTCCTAAAAGAACAAAAGCCTTCGATAGCCACCAGCCAGCCAAGCCGAGAGCCTCGCTACTCCTCGCCGTGTTCCCTCTGTCCGTCACGCCCGCCAGCCCTGCCGTCAGCTTAGATCAGAAGGTACACCCTGAGAGCTATGCTGGGGAGTTACCATCATCATGGATCAATAGTGTTTGACGTACCACTGAGCCACCCATAGTATTGAGCCATAGATTGTGATCCACCAAGGAAGGTAACCAACCATGGCAGCAACCATCGCCTACCTGCGCGTTAGCACTGACGACCAGACCACAGCCACACAGCGAGCCTCCATCGAGGAGAAGTACAAGATCGATACGTGGTTCACCGATGAGGCAACCTCGGGAGCGATCAAGGCAGAGCAACGTGAAGGGCTGAGCAAGCTCCTCCAGTACGTGCGCAAGGGTGACACCGTCGTGGTCTATGCGATTGATCGCCTTGGCCGTAACACCATCGACGTGCTGGAGACAGTCGAAGCGCTGGCCGCGAAGGAAGTCGCTGTGATCTCGACTCGTGAAGGCTTCGATCTCTCAACGCCCATGGGAAAGATGATGCTGACAATGCTCGCCGGTATGGCTGAGCTGGAGAGGAGCAACATCAAGGCGCGGCAGATGGCAGGGATCGAACGGGCGAGGACTGAGGGTCGAGCGCTGGGCAGAGAGAAGACCATCGATGACGCTCAGGTGGCTCAGTGGCGTAGTGAGAACAGCGCCAGCATCAAGGCCACAGCAGAGCACTTCGACATCTCAACGGCATCAGTGAAGCGTGCCTGTAGGACAGCGAAGGGCTGAGCAGTAGGGCAGCTGTAGAACGGCAGTAGTAGGGCTATCCGCTTAACATCCTGGCCATCCTTGTGACGACTCGCAGGGATGGCTTTTTGCATCAGAGAACAGCAGTGGGTAGATGTATTTTTGTGATAACACATCCCAGAGACAGCGCCTGTAGACACACATGCTCCACAGTGGCTCACACAGACGCTGAGAGGCTCTAGGTGTACGAAGATGAGTGTTTATGCAGGAGAGGTGATATGCCTCTCATGTGGCTTCTGTGAGGCTTCTGTAGGGTCTACCCATTCGCTATCAAGGAAGGTGTATATCAGCTCAGTCTCACCGCCTTGTTGCCAGTGGAACATCAGCCCTCCAGTGGTGAAGTCGACGACCACCTTGGAGAAGCACCCACGCATGAGCGTGTTGATCTGTGCCTTGTCATTCCAGTGTTCTCGTACTGCTGCCTCTAGCTTCTGTGCTCGTCTCTGAGCCACGTCATTGTTGAAGCTGATCCTTTGTTGCCCCATCTGATCGATCTCTTCCTTGAGGGCTTCCTGTTGCTCTTGTAGGGCAGTGAGACGCTCACCGATGGCAGGGTACTTGCTCGGATCAAGGCCGTTCTCGATAGAGGTAAGGACGTTGTGAATCAGCTCCTCCACACCTTCAAGCTGACCATTGAGGCTATCGAAGCGCTCATCGAAGTCATCGTCACCAACAGGGCACTGAGCAGTAAGGAAGGAGATATTGTCTTGGATGATTGGCTCGACCATGTCCACTCTCACAGCGTTGTAGACGCAGCCAGCTCCTTGCTTGGCTCGGTGGCAGACGAGGTAGACCCATCCCTTGGCCTTGTTCTTAGTGACCCTGATCATCCTGCTATCACACAGAGGGCAGACAGCTATGCCACCAACGATGTTCTGTACTGGTGACGATGAATGTCGTCCTCTCCTCGGGGAAGCACTGGCCTTGAGCATCTGGACAGCCTCGAAGGTCTCCCTGTCGATCACCGCTGGGTAGTAGCCCTCGATTGGCTCACAGGCTTCCCTGTGCTCCTTCCTGTCGGCACGGCTGGTGAAGGGAGTGAGTGTTCCGTAGGTGGCAGTGTTGGTGAGGATCTTGCTCACGTAGCTGGTGTGCCACAGCTTCCCTCTACCGAAGATCGGAGCGTCTTCCCTGTTGAGCCTCGCAGCGATGGACTGCTTGCCTGTGCCTTCCAGTGTCCACTTGAAGATGTTCCTGACCACCTCGCCACGCTCAGGGATGATGTCGAAGCTCACACCGTCATCGGATGGCTTGAGCCACTGAGGAGCGCGAGAGGTGAGGCGTACAGGCTTCCCCTCAGCGATCATCTTCCTCTTGCTCTCCCACACAGAGCGAAGCCGCTTGGCCTTGGTGGCTGACTCCTCGTTGGCTCTCTGGAAGGTGAGCACAGCCATCATGAAGGTCATTGGGTCTTGCTCTAGGGTCTCGGCGCTGTAGACCCTCCCATCGAACAAGGTCACGACGTTGATACCCATCTCGCAGATGCTGCTCAGGACGCTGGCGGCTCTGTGGGCTGACTGTCGGGAGATCCTGTCGAGTGACTCCACTAGCAGGTAGGAGCCTTCAGCGATGATCTCGTCCTCTACAGCACGGAGGAAGATCCCTAGTGAGCCTGTCTGTCTGTTCTTGCCTTGGTAAGCGGAGATGCCTAGATCGTGGAAGCTGTGATCGTCCAGTGTGAGGCCGAGCTTCTGGGCGTAGTCCTTGGCTAGCTTGGTCTGTCTTCGGAAGCTGTCACCCTTCATCTGCTCTGGTGTGGAGAAGCGAAGGTAGCTGTAAGCCTTGATGGCTGGGGCTTTGGGCTGCTCGGTGGTCATGACTCAGCTCTGTTACTGCGTGTGTTGATGGCGGCAGCCTACATTGTAGGTCTTCAAGGTCACAACCTGCTTTTTGCAGGTCCACCGGGTACTGGCAAGACGATGCTAGCCAGTCGTCTGTCGGGCATTCTGCCGCCGTTGGGCGAAAACGAAGCGCTGGAGGTGGCGGCGGTGCGTTCGGTGTGTGGTCTGCCGATCATGGAGCGCTGGGGGCAGCGACCTTTCCGCGCACCGCATCACACTGCCAGCGGGGTGGCTCTGGTGGGCGGTGGTTCAAAGCCGCGCCCAGGCGAAGTTTCGCTTGCCCACCACGGGGTGCTGTTTCTGGACGAACTGGCGGAGTTTGATCGGGGGGTATTGGAGGTAATGAGGGAGCCGCTCGAAAGTGGCCGGATCTTGATCTCCCGTGCCAGTCATCAGCGTCGCTTCCCAGCGCGCTTTCAGCTTGTCGCGGCGATGAATCCCTGCCCCTGTGGCTATCTGGGAGACTCGCGTCGCAACTGTAGTTGTACGCCCGGGCAGATTCAGCGCTACCAGGCCCGCTTATCTGGTCCGTTGCTGGATCGTATCGATCTGCAGGTCGAGGTGCCGGGATTGCCAGCGGAAGAACTGACGTCGGCGACTCCCGGTGAGGGCTCTGAAGTGGTGCGCGCCCGCGTACTGGCCGCGCGTACTCGCCAGTTGGCACGAGGAGGGCTCAATGCACACCTGAGTACGCCGGACCTGGAGGCTGCCTGTCAGCTCGATGATGCCGAGCGGCAATGGCTGGCTGGCGTGCTGTCGCGACTGAATCTCTCGGCGCGCGCCTACCACCGCGTGCTGCGTGTCGCGCTGACGTTAAGTGATCTGATTGCGCAGGAGGGAGTGCAGCGAGCCCAGCTGATGGAGGCTATCGGTTACCGACAGCTGGATCGCATGATGGGGCGTGACCCTGCGCGCCCCGGGGCTGGGCCAGAGCGACGTTCTGCGTAACACGAGCAGGGTTCGCGTCTAGAAAGATGGCCGGTCCGCGCCGGGGATGCCTTCGCGAATCAAGCGCGAGAAGTCACCATCCGGCTGCTGGTCTGCGGCCAGTGCCGCGGGGTTGATCAGGCTCCTGGCTTTCAGCTCGGCGAAGGGCGCGGTATCGCTGAGCGCGCCCTGATCCGCGACGTATTCTGGCAGGTAGCCGGAGAGCAGCAGGCGGTAGTCGAGAGGCAAGCCATCTGTCAGGCGCGTCATCATCGCGTAGACCAGCGTAGTGCAGTTGCTGAAAGCAGTGTTGTAGAAACGAGGTTGGGTGCGCAATGTCTCGGCCTCGTCCACGTAGGCCAGCAGCAGCTCACGCATCATTTCCTGCGGCATCTGTACCCGATAGAGGTGCACTTCCTCACCGCGCACGTTGCTGCGCACCCGTACGATATCGCGCTCGTCGGCGGCAATCACCGCCAGTTCGTACTGTTTGAACATTCCGCCCAGTGTCGAGAACACTTCGGTGCTTTCTTTTCTGATCTCCACCGAAAAGGCCAGATAGCGACCATCGGCGAAGCCAAAGCTGACGAGGGTGTGGGCGATCTGTGGCCCCATCCAGTGGCTGGTGAGCAGGTCAACGGAGGTCAGTTCATCCAAGGGATAGTCGCGCGACTCCCAATGTGGCGTGAAGTCTTCTGGCGTATGCCATTCAAAATTACGCACGTGATCGAGATGCAGTACAGCGCCGCGTGAGTGTCCTACATCTGGCTGAGTCTGGCTTTCCTGCCCTTCAATCACACGTCCCTCGACCAGATGCGCAACCTCTTCTGCCCAGTCGCGATCGGCTTGCGGCGCAATGCTGTGCCACCACGCCAGGCTGGCGACCAGCAGCATCAGATAGCTCCCTGCCAACCGCCAGCGAAGTGTGCTGGCTTGAGGCCACCACAGTGCCACGACGCAGAGCAGTGCCAGCGTGCCAACCAGTACCGCGATACCGATACGCAGTACCTCCGGCCCTGGTAATCGGAACCACAGCGCAGGAGTGAGCCAGGTTGCCGCACCCAGCATGGTGATGCTGAGTGCGGCGCGCACGATACCGCTCACAAGGCTCATATGATCAGTCTCATGCGCTTGGGGTTTCCTGAATGGCGTGTTCCAGGTGAGTCAGGCGTCCCGGCACCAAACTGTCTTCCAGTGTTGAAATGCGCAGTATGTGGCCAAGTGCGGGGTGTGGCGGACGATTGATTAGCACGCCTTCAGACAGCAACAGCTGCTGAACCTGCGCTGCCTGTTCGGCGCTCTTGAGGCGAACGCAGATGAAATTGGTTGCGCTAGGCAGCACCTCGCCACCGAACGAGCGTAGATGTGCTGCCAAGCGCTCACGCACCTCAATGACGCTTGTCACGTGAGCTGCTGCTTCATCAGGATGTGACAGCAGCAGTTCGCCAGCTGCCAGTGCTGGCGCACTGACCGCATAGTGAATCCGTACCTTCATCAGCAGAGCGATGTCGGCAGGATCTGCGATCATGAAGCCAAGGCGCAAGCCTGCCAGCCCATAGGCCTTGGAGAAGGTTCGCAGGCGGAAGGTGGCCGTCATCGGTGCACTGTCTGCGGTAGCGGCGTCATCACGGAAGTCGTGATAGGCCTCGTCGAGCAGCAGACTGCAGTGCTCCGGAAGAGCATCGCGCAATGTACGAACAGCAGCATCGGTATGCAGATGGCCACTGGGATTGTCAGGGTTGGCGAGGTAGACGATGCGCGCATCGTGTTCATGCGCTGCAGCAGCCAGTGCCGCGAGATCGGGGGCTAACTGCCCATCATTGGCCGCATCCGCGAAGGCTTCCGAGTAAGGGACTTCGATGACTTCAGCACCCTGAGCACGGGCGAAGTAGGCGAGGGTCGGATAGGTGCCAGCGCTGGTCACGACACGCTCACCGACAGTGACAGTCGCCCTAATGGCCAAGGCCAGCAGACTGTCGGCACCGGCATCTACCAACAAGCTTCCCATGGAAATAGAGAGGTGCACCGCCAGCTGCTGACGCAACTGCCAGGCATCGGCGTCGGAGTAACTGCGACTCAGGCCTGCCAGTGCACTGCCCAGCGCGCCGCTCAGTTCGCGATGCGGCATATCCAGGCCTTCATTGGACCCATATTGATATGGCAGCGAGTGGCCCAGTCTGCGTTCCAGCGCCTTGATGCCGGGGAACGGGTTATGTGGCCCATCCTGATAAAGGTGGGCAAGAAAGCGGCGGGATCGAGCGGTGGTCATGTGGGCTCCGAAAAATGATAACGGTGGGTATGTCAGAACAAAGAGGCGTGTCAGAAAAACAGGCACGTCAGGAAGCTGGCCGTTGGCGCATGACATGGACAAAATATCAGCGCGCCAGAGAATCGGCATGCGCACTACGGCATCAGGGTGCTGTTCGGGTGTGTGCCAGTGCCTCTAGCGCGGCTTGATCAAAGGCACCGCTCAGCATCAACTCACGCGTCTCGTTGCGCTCGGCACTGGTACTGCGCACGAGTGTCAGCGTCAGTTGATAAGACTGTAGCGTACGGTCTGACAGCATCAGCGGGACGCCATTGGCCTCGAGCTGTGCTTCGAGACGCCATTGATTGCTGGCGATGCCGGGGCGGTCCTTGCTCCAGTTAAGCACTTGAGGGCCGTCCTGCAGCGAGAGCAGGGCACGCGTCAGAGCTTCATTCAGCGCGCCGGGCTGTGTGTCGAGTGTGGCATCCACTTCGGGTGGTGCCAGCAGCAGAACCTGTTGCACCAATGGCGGTGACCAGTGCTGCTCGGCAATCAGGCGAGCAGCGCTCTGCCCAAGACCGTAGATCGGGTCACGCTCCGCGCGCGGTACTCTATCCAGACCCATGCATCCGGCAAGTAACCCGAGCAACAGCGCCACGACCAACGGGCGGCCCCAGCGCATCAGGCGTTGCATGCCGGAGCTCCTGCGTCGTCATCCCCTGCATGAGCAGGCACGACACGCGGCGAAAGGGCATCGAGGAAGGTATCCAGCTCGGCAAACAGTGCAGTCCGGATGGGCTCTGCCTCATTGACTAGATGATGCTGAGCCTCGGGGTGACGATGAATACGTGCATTGGGGAATTTGCTGGCCAGCACTCCAAGGTTCCACTGCCAGTCGACAGTCGTATCCTGTTCACCTTGCAAGATGAGCGTAGGTAGCTGACAGGGAGGGAGCGCCTGTATGCGTGGAATCCACGCGCGCATTGCCGTTACCCATTTCACTGCCAGCCGATCAGCCTGGAGTGGATCATTGGTACTGAGAAACTCATAGAAGGCCGCATCATTGGTATTTGCACGATACTTGCGCGGGATGGAGTCAATGAAGGGGCGCGCCATGCTGTGCAGCCAGCGTGACTGAGGCCAGCCATGTGGGCGTACCAGCGGGGCAAGCAGCGCGATGCCACGCCATTGCGAGTCCATGCCGCGCGTCAGCGCATCGGTGGCCAGCACTGAACCGCCGGTACTCTGACCAACGCCAAACCAGGGGCGTGGTGCCAGTTCGCGAGTTTCCAGATATTGCTGGAAGAATTTCAGGCAGCCGACGTAATCGCCAAAGTCGTCAATCGAGGCCGGTTCGCCGGACGATAGCCCGTGGCCCGGTAGATCCCACAGGGCGACCTGCCATCCCTGGCGGAGTAGATGCGCCAGCAGGTGGCGATAGAGCGCGAGATGATCGAAATAGCCATGCACCACAAAGATGGTGCCGCGCGGCTTAGATGGCGTCCACAGCTGGGCCCACAGGCGAAAGCCACCCGCGTCCAGATGTCCGGCATGTACCGTGATGTCTTCACTGCGCAGGGCATCCAGGCCGTAATGGCTCAGATAGCACTCCAGTGGACTGGACGTCTGGCCCGGCAGCATGTCAGGCAGGCGGATAAAAGGGCCGTGGTCGAGCAGTTCACTGAAATCGGGCATGGTCATCTCCATAATGCTGCCATGCTAGCGGCTGGCGCGGCTGCGAGCTATAGAAAGAACAGTGTTTCTTGATGTATGACGGCCTGCGTGTTGCCGAGCGACAGCCGAGACGATAAATCGTCTATCGAGGGGTAATCCGGCTTCAGCCTATTGTTCATTGGTCAAACCCCACCTTCCGCAAGGCATGGCATCAGGTATGGTGAGGTGATCTGTAAGCGCTCGGCCGCTAATTGTTGTACCGCTGAATCATTTCACGGGTGAACCATTCCACTGACGTCACGTTTCCAGCTATTCGTTTCCAGGGAGAGCACACGCATGACCGATCGCATTCACATTGAACGTTTGGGCATTGATGCCGGCCTACATCACTTCATTGAGCAGGAGGCGCTACCGGGCACTGGTATCGCGCCCGCGGTTTTCTGGAAGGGTGTTGATGCCCTGTTGCATGAGTTGGCACCGCGCAACCGCGAGTTGCTGGAAATCCGCGAGACCTTGCAAGGCGAGATTGACCGTTGGCATCGCGAACATCCGGGCAAGGTAGATCTCACTGTCTATAAAGCCTTCCTGGAAGAGATCGGCTATCTGTTACCAGAGCCGAGCACCGTTGAGGCGACCACGAGCAATGTCGACAGCGAAATCTGCCAGCAGGCGGGTCCGCAGTTGGTGGTGCCGGTAATGAATGCCCGCTACGCCCTGAATGCCGCCAATGCGCGCTGGGGCTCGCTCTATGATGCGCTCTATGGCACTGACGCGGTCAGTGAAGATGATGGTGCTGAACGCGGTGGTGCCTACAATCCCGTGCGCGGTGCCAAGGTCGTGGCTTATGCGCGTCAGGTGCTGGATACCATTGCACCGCTGGCAGGCGGTAGTCATCACGACAGTGAGGGTTATGCGATCCGCGATGGCCATCTACTGGTGCGGGTTGCCGGGCGTGATCTCAGCCTCAAGTCGCCGGAGCGCTTCCTGGGTTATCGCGGCGAAGAATCCGCGCCGAGCGCCATCGTCTTTGCCCATAACGGTCTGCACGCAGAGCTGGTCATTGATGCTGAACATGCCATCGGCAAAACTGATCCTGCTGGCGTAAGTGACCTGATCATGGAAGCCGCGCTCTCCACTATCATGGATTGCGAAGATTCGGTCGCTGCAGTGGATGCCGATGACAAGGTAGTGGTCTACCGCAACTGGCTCGGCCTGATGAAGGGTGATCTGACCGAGACGATCGAGAAGAACGGTCGCTCGATGACGCGTCGCCTCAACGCTGATCGTGACTTCATCGGTGCCGATGGCAAGCCGCGCGTGCTGCATGGTCGCTCGCTGATGCTCATCCGCAACGTGGGTCACCTGATGACCAATCCGGCCATTCTGCTCGAAGACGGCAGTGAAGCGCCGGAAGGCATGATGGATGCCATCTTCACCAGCCTGATTGCCATCCACGACCTTCAGGGCAAAGGCAATCACGGTAACTCGCGCACTGGCTCTGTCTATATCGTCAAGCCCAAGATGCATGGCCCCGAGGAAGTCGCTTTCGCCGACGAACTGTTCTCACGAGTCGAGACACTGCTCGGACTGCCGAACGCGACGATCAAGATGGGCATCATGGATGAGGAGCGCCGCACTACCGTCAACCTCAAGAGCTGTATTGCAGCGGCCAGTTCGCGGGTGGCCTTCATCAACACTGGCTTCCTGGACCGTACCGGTGACGAGATTCACACCTCGATGGAAGCCGGCCCGATGCTGCGCAAGGGCGACATGAAAGGCTCGGCGTGGATTCAGGCCTATGAGAAGTGGAACGTGGATATCGGCCTGGAATGTGGCCTGCGCGGACGTGCGCAGATCGGCAAGGGCATGTGGGCGATGCCGGATCTGATGGCCGCGATGTTGGAGCAGAAGATCGGCCATCCGCGTGCCGGTGCCAACACTGCGTGGGTACCGTCGCCGACTGCGGCTGTGCTGCATGCGCTGCACTATCATCAGGTGTCGGTGAAGGATGTGCAGCATGATCTGCTCACTCGCCCGCGTGCCAGCCTTGATGACCTGCTGACGATTCCGCTGGAAACCAATCCTCAGTGGAGCGCCGAAGAGATTCAGGCCGAGTTGGACAACAATGCTCAGGGAATTCTCGGTTATGTGGTGCGCTGGATTGACCACGGGACCGGTTGCTCCAAGGTGCCGGATATCCATGATGTTGGCTTGATGGAAGATCGCGCCACGCTGCGTATTTCCAGCCAGCACATTGCCAATTGGCTGCATCATGGCATCGTTGATACTGCGCTGGTGCAGAACACTCTTGCACGTATGGCGGGCGTGGTAGACCGCCAGAACGCAGACGATGCGAGCTATCAGCCGATGACGGATGATCTTGAGGGCTCGGTCGCCTTCCAGGCTGCCAGCGAGCTGGTCTTCAAGGGACGCGTGCAGCCTAGCGGTTACACCGAGCCAGTCTTGCATCGCCGCCGCCTCGAGAAGAAGCAGCAAGCGCACTGATGCGGCGCTAGCTTGTACGGCTGTGGCTCATCAGGAGTCAAGACAACAACGGCGGCCCAGGGCCGCCGTTGTTGTCTCACGCGTAAAACAAGGCTCTCAGAGGGAGCTTTTTACGCGCTGAATATTTCCGAACTTCGCATTTGACGCTAGCCTTGGCAGCATCATTCTCCGGCATGCTTGGGTTAGCGCCATCATGCTGACTATCGTAATTCTGTCGAGGAGCACTCCATGCCCGTCATGCACGCTGCTGCCATCGAGGATTTCCTCGATGATGTCTTCCCCCAGCGAATGGGCACCATCGAGGCCGTCGGCGACGGCTGGGCCACCATGGGGCTGGCGATCGAGGACGAGCATCTGCGTCCCGGCGGCAGCGTCTCCGGCCCTGCGATGATGGCGCTGGCGGACGTGTGTCTCTATGTCGCCATTCTGGGTGAGATAGGGCCAGAGCCAATGGCAGTGACCAGTGATCTCAATATTCACTTTCTGCGCCGCGCGCGGGGAGATAGAGATCTGATGGCCACTGCCCGTCTTCGTAAGTTGGGCCGTCGCTTGGCCGTTGGTGAGATCGAGTTGTTCAGCCACGGCGATACTGAACCGGTCGCCATCGTGACCGCGACCTATACGCTGCCCGAGCGTGATGACTAGGCGATGTAGACGAGTGAAGTCTGGAAGCCTGGGCCTGCTGCTAAAGCGTGTTGTGGTCTTTTTCTTCGTCACCGTGCTGACGCCAGCCGGTAATGGCGAGGCTTAGCCAGCCACCCAGCAGTAATAGGCCGCCGATGGGTGTGATGATGCCTAGCGCAGTGCATGAGGTTGTCGCCAAGGCATACAGCGAGCCGGAGAACAGCAACATGCCGGCTGCCCACAGGCTCAACGTCAGCATCTGGCCGCGCAGCGGTTGCACCGAGTGCCAGGCCAGTACCCCGACGGCCGCCAGTACATGCCACATCTGGTAGCGTACGCCGGTCTCGAAAACGCGCAGCATGTCAGGGCTGAGCGTGCCGCGCAGACCATGACTGGCAAAGGCTCCCAAGGCCACGGTAGACATGCCGGCCAGGCCCATGGCTAGCCACCAGTGGCGAGAGTGTGAGTCGTTGCGGTGCATAGCGGGATTTCCTTCAACAAGTGGCAGAGGTGATAAGTCAGCGCGATGCGCCAATGCTTACGCCGACCCACGCAAAGCCGCTACAATAGCGGCCTCTTTTCGCGGGAGCGATAGCATGCAGATACAGCTCAACGGTGAAGATCACGTGGTCGCGGATACCACCACCATTGCAGCACTGGTCGAGAGCCTGGGTCTTGAGGGGCGGCGACTGGCAGTCGAGTGCAATGACGATATCGTGCCACGTAGCGAGCATGCCGGCACTCGTCTGCATGACGGTGACCGTATCGAAATCGTGCATGCCATTGGTGGTGGCTGATCATCTTGTCCACCTGATTGACATCTTTTTCACGTCCAGCCCGATGAGGTCATCATGACAGACAGTTCTGCCCAGACACCGCGTGACGCCACCCTGAATCAGGCCATGACCCAAGTGCCGGGCGATGCTCCACTGACCATTGCTGGTCGCGAGTTTTCCTCGCGCCTGCTGGTCGGTACCGGCAAGTACAAGGACATGGCCGAGACGCGCTCGGCCATCGAGACGTCTGGTGCGGAAATCGTCACCTTTGCGGTACGGCGTACCAATCTGGGCCAGAGCAGCGATGAGCCGAATCTTCTCGACGTGCTATCTCCCAGCCGTTACACCTTCCTGCCGAACACCGCCGGCTGCTACAACGCGCGTGATGCGGTACGCACCTGCAAGCTGGCCCGCGAACTCCTCGATGGCCACAATCTGGTCAAGCTGGAAGTGTTGGGCGACCAGGACACGCTGTATCCCAACGTCGTCGAGACGCTCAAGGCTGCCGAACAGCTGGTCGCCGATGGCTTCGACGTGATGGTGTATACCTCTGATGACCCCATCGTCGCTCGTCAACTCGAAGAGATCGGCTGCTGCGCCATCATGCCGCTGGGCTCGCTGATCGGCTCTGGCCTTGGCATCCTCAATCCGCATACCCTGTCATTGATCATCGAGCGTGCCAATGTGCCAGTGCTGGTGGATGCCGGGCTAGGAACGGCATCCGAGGCCGCCTTTGCCATGGAGCTGGGCTGTGATGGCGTGCTGATGAACAGCGCCATCGCTCATGCTCGCCAGCCATTGATGATGGCCGATGCCATGCGCCAGGCCGTGATTTCAGGGCGTGGCGCCTTCCTTGCAGGCCGTATGCCGACCCACGTCACCGCTCGCGCATCATCGCCGGGAGCTGGCCTGATCACTGGCTGAGCCTAGCCGCTCACCTGAATTCGAACCCGATGCTCCGGCATCGTTTCATGCAAAGACCAAGACGACACCATGACTGACGAGACCACCAAGCCGCAGGACGATACGTCCCCCTCTACTGACGTTGCTGGTACAGCTGCGCAAGCGTCTGATGCACAAGACACGTCTTCCGTGGCCGATGAAGCCGTGGCCCGCAAGCGTGGCATCAAGAGTTACGTGATTCGCGGCGGGCGTATGACACAGGCCCAGACACGTGGTCTCGACGAGATCTTCCCGCGTCTTGGCTTGCGTCATGAACAGGGCGAGCTGGATCTCGAGGCCTTGTTCGGCCGTCGTGGCCCGCTGGTCATTGAAGTCGGCTTCGGAATGGGCAAGTCACTGTGTGAACAGGCTCAGGCTAACCCGCAGACGGACTTCATCGGTATCGAGGTCCATGCGCCGGGCGTCGGCAAGTTACTGGATGAAGCTGACAAGCTGGGCCTGACCAATCTGCGCGTCTATCGTCACGATGCACTGGAAGTGCTGGCGGACTGCGTGCCTGCGGGCAGTGCTGACACCTTCCAGCTATTCTTCCCGGACCCGTGGCCGAAGAAGAAGCACCACAAGCGTCGCATCGTGCAGCCGGCCTTCGTCGAGCTAGTGCGTCGTGTGCTCAAGCCGAGCGGTCACTTTCATATGGCGACTGACTGGGCCAACTACGCGGAAGCGATGGCGGAAGAAATGGCCGAAGCTCCGGGCTTCGCCAACACCGCACCTGCTGAAAGCGCACCCTATGTACCGCGTCCGGACTTTCGTCCGCTGACCAAGTTCGAGCAGCGCGGTGAGCGTCTCGGTCATGGCGTGTGGGACCTGATCTTCGTCAAGCAGGACTGAACCGTTCTCAGGTTCTGATGCTGTGCATGGCGGCCGCCTTCGGGTGGCCGCTTGCGTTTAACACTACACGCTTTCTTTTTCTCCCCTTTCTCGTCCCGAGAGTTGCTATCCATGACGTCGCTTGTTGCCGATTCGGCTGATCGCCCCACGATGACACCACTGACAGCCCTGATCTGTCCGCTGGATGCTCAGCCACTGAAGCGCGATGGCCAGAGCTGGTGCTGTGTCGATGGACATCGCTTCGATATCGCCCGCCAAGGGCATGTCAATCTGCTGCCGGTGCAGCGCAAGCGTAGCCTCGACCCTGGTGACAGCAAGGGAATGGTGACGGCACGCCAGCGACTGTTCGCACTGGGAGGCTACCAGCCACTGGCCACGGCGTTGGCAGAGTGTGTGCTGGAGGAAGTTGAGGCAGATATCGCGTCATCCGGTGCTGATCCACTGGCCGTGTTGGATGCCGGGTGTGGCGAAGGCTTCTATCTACGCCAATTGGCGCACGGAGCACATGCTCGTGGCGTGACGCTGGAAGCGGCAGGATTGGATATCTCCAAGCATGCCGTGTTGGCCGCCGCCAGGCAGTCACGCGATGCGGCCTGGCTGGTCGGGACCAATGCTGCCTTGCCGCTGGCGGATGCGTGTCTGGATGTCGTGATCTGCGCCTTCGGATTCCCGGTATGGCAGGAATTCGCCCGTGTACTGAAGCCTGGGGGACGTGTCGTATTGCTGGAGGCGGGCAGCGGGCACCTGCTGGCCCTGCGCAAGATTCTCTACCGTGAGCTGAAACCCGCGCGTGGCGAAGCCGGCTTGAGTGCCGCAGTAGCGGCCGGCTTCACACCACAGGGCGACGTGCAGCACCTGCACGCAGGACTGTCACTGAGTGGTAATGACCAGATTCGTGATCTGCTGACCATGACGCCGCACCTATATCGTGCCGAGCGAGAAGGGCTGGCACGTGCTGAGGCATTGGACGTGTTGGATGTCGAACTGCACGGCGAGCTGAGAGTCTTTGGGCTGGAAGATGCACAAGACAAAACTTAAATAGAAATTGTTCGCGTTTGCCTTGCAAAAGCAAATGAGAATGATTATCTTGTATGGGCGGTGTCCGGGCAGACATCGCAGGGCGCAAGCCCATCCGTAGTGGCGGAGTCAGGCCCCCGCTACGGTGTTTCTCCTCATCAAGCTAGTCACGGTCTTGGGCATCCTCATATGGGGATGCCCTTTTTCTTGTCTGTTCTACGGGGAATGCGTGTTTTACATCAGATAGACAGCCAGAACGGCAGCGTCAGCATGGCCAACAGGGTCTGTGCCGTGATCAGCGCTGCCATCAATTCGGCATTACCGCCCATCTGACGAGCGAGAATATAGGCCGAGGTTGCCGTCGGCAGCGCGGCAAACAGAATCGCTACATCACGCGCGACTCCCGTCAGGCCAGCCAGCTGGCACAGCACCACGACCAGGGCAGGCATTGCCAATAGCTTGAGAAGGCTCGCAAGCCAAGCCACGCTGCCACTGGCGAGCAGTACGCGCGGACGCAACGCAACGCCGACGGCGACCAGTCCTAGCGGCAGAGCCGCTCTGCCCAACAGCGCGAGTGTATCGCCGCTCCAGCCCGGCAGACCCACACCACTGAGATTCAGTGCGGTACCTGCCAGACAGGCGAGGACGAGTGGGTTACGTGACAGCGCCTTGAGTGAGCGCAGAAAACCGCCTTCTCCAAGGGTTCCCGCGGCAATGAAGGCCATCACGCACAACAGGTTGGCGACAGGCACCATCAGAGCCAGCGCGACGGCGGCGACGGTCGCGCCTGTTGTGCCGTGCAATGCTGCAGCACCGGCGACACCGACGTAGCTGTTGAAGCGGATGCTGCCCTGAAACAGCGAGGTAAATGAGGCCGCATCGCCTAGCTGTCGACTCAGCCAGTCAGGGGCATGCCGCCAGCATAGCCACAGGGCTGCGGAGAACAGCAGCATGGCGCCCAGCATCACACTAGCCAGCGGAATGACGGGTACACTCGCCATGTCGGCGCGTGCCAGTGTGGAAAGCAGCATGGCGGGGAACAGGACGTAGTAGATCAGTCGCTCCATCTCATTCCAGAAGCCTTCGCCCGGGAAGCGTTTCCAGCCCAGCAGCGCCCCGATGACGATCAAGAGGAAGAGGGGGCCAAGCGCCTGCTGTACACTTGCCATTCTGATTCCTTGTCTGATTGTGTGGGAAGGCATACTGGGTGCCAAAGGCCAGCCTGATAAGCTTGCCATGAGTCACATATTGCCGCATTCATTCATGTGTCGTATTGGGTTTCATGCTCGGTTGTTTTTGCGACATGTGGCTGAGCAATATCTACTTTTCCTTTCCGGCTGTACGCCGGACTGTCACCGGAACTGCCATGTATCGCGCCGAAGATGATAATGCTCGCCCACCGCTGCTCAATCTGCTGATTGTGGTAACGCTGATCACGATCGTGGTCTCGCTGTACTACCTGATCGACTACTACCTTGTGCGTGACGGCAGTAACGGCAAGGTCACCTGGTTTGCGCCTAACCAGTCCTGTGAGCTGAGCCATGCTCCCTGCAGCGCTGAACTTGGCCGCTTTGGTCGCGTGACGCTCTCGCTTGAGGGCGATATCAGCCCGCTGACGCCACTGGGTATTCATGTCGTGACCGAAGGCGTGACACCAGAGGGCGTGGAGGTCGATTTTATCGGGCGTCACATGGATATGGGCGTCAAACGCAGCATGTTGACGACCACTGATGCTCCAAGTGCTGAGCGCCAGCAATGGCTTGGCGAAGGACAGTTGGGATTTTGCAGTAGTGCGACCATGGCGTGGCGAGCGCAGATCATTGTCACGACTGAGCGTGGGCGCCTCGGCAGCTGGTTTGACTTCGACAGCCATCCGCAGGCGTCTACCGCAGAACAGCTCGAGAGCTCGGTGAATCAGCTATTTCGTAACGAGAGACGCTCACGCTCTGCACATGATAGCGACAGGCGCTCAGGAAGCTGACGCTCAAGTATCGGAGCGTAAAAATCAGGAGTAGGGCATGCGCGAAGAGAAAAAGCGGATCAACACTTGGCTGATGCTGGGAGCGATCGGGTTGGTGGCGTTAGTGGGTGCCGGGGTGGCCTGGCAGCAGGCGCAGCGTGATCTTGCTCCTGTCTCCGGCATGCAAGCGTGGGCGAGTCTCGGTGGCCCCATTCATCTGATGTCAGCGCAAGGTGAATTCCGTCTGTCAGATGTCAGTATGGGCGAGGCGGCTAGCGTAGGTGCCGCTCCCGTCGTCGCGCTCTACTTCGGTTATACCCAATGTCCGGATGTCTGCCCAATGACGCTGGCTGCCTTGCGTCAGGTGATGGCGGAGTTGCCTCCCGCCACTACTGCCCGTGTTGTACCAGTGATGATCTCGCTGGACCCTGAGCGCGACACTCCTGCGCGCCTTGCTGAGTACACGGGGCATTTCGGGCCACGCTTCATCGGTGTCACCGGTAGTGATGAAGAATTGGCCGAGATCGCGCGTCGCTACGGTGTCAGCTATCGCCGTGTCGAAGCACCGGATTCGGCACTGGGTTACACCATTGATCACGGTGCAGCGCTTTATCTCGTATCTAACGAGGGCCGAATCTACGACCGTATTCCCTTTACGCCGGGTGCTGCAGGCATTCGGGCTGGCTTGACACGTGTATTGAACGAGACCCGCGAGTAGCTGACCTGCGAGGTGTTATCAGTCTCCGCCGGAGTCATGCGATGCCTACCAGAATCCGATGGTAAATACACATTATCCACAAGTTGGCAAGTGGTGGTTGGAAATTTTGTGGATAATCATGATGTACCAAACCTGCAACGCAGTCGCTGAAATAGTGAATTTATTATATCTATTTAAAACAGTGGGTTGCGATAATTGACTGCATGGATGGAAGTCAGTGTTCACTTTGCATCCAGACAGTATCACTGCCGCATTGGTGTTCTTGGCCCTGAATTATCAACCTGTGGTCAATAGCTTCCCCACAGATTTATCCACAGGGTGGTCGAGCAGTTTTTGCCACACTTCCGTGCAAGTATTTATCGGATATTAGCAAGTATCGATGTTCTGCTTCGTGGAGATGGTGCCAGCCAAACAAGAAGAGCCGCCCCTTGGGGCGGCTCTTCTGTTACCGACATGAGGTGGTGCTACCAAGTCGGTCTTACTTGCTGGCGTCAGCCTTGGTCACGTCGAGTAGCTCAACCTTGAAGGAGAGTGTCTCGTTCGGGCCGATCGGGCCGCCAGTGCCGGCTTTGCCGTAGGCAAGGTCAGCCGGGATATAGAGCATCCAGGTATCGCCGACGCTCATTTCCTGCAGTGCTTCCTGCCAGCCCTTGATGACCTGGTTGACCTTGAAGCTAACCGGTTCGCCACGCTGATAGGAGCTATCGAAGACGGTGCCATCCAGCAGCTTGCCTTCGTAGTTTACCTTGACGGTATCTTCAGCGGCGGGGCTCTCGCCTTCACCGGACTTCAGTACCTTATACTGCAGGCCGGAATCCAGTGTCTTCACGCCGTCTTCCTTGGCGTTTTCAGCGAGGAACTTGTCACCAGCGGTCTTGTTATCCGTGGCTTCCTGTTCGACGACCTTTTTCTGTTCTTCCATCTTCTTCTGCTGGAACTTGGAGAGCGAGTCTGCAATTTCCTGGTCGCTCATCTTCATGTCGCCCTTGGCGTAGACATCACGCACGGCTTGAGTGAAGGCGTCCAGATCCAGATCGGTGATGTCCTGGGAAAGGCTCTTGCCCAGAGTCGCACCGATGCCATAGCTGAGCTGTGCCTGCTCGTCCGCGAGACTCTTGTCTGCGGCAAAGCTGAACGGGGTGACCAGGAGGGCGCCGAGCGCGACGGCACTAACCAGCTGTTTCATGAAAACTCCTTCAGGATGAGAAGGGCCTGAGACGGGCCCGAAAATCACGATGGGTACCAGGATAGTGTGGCTATCCTGGTGCCCTAGTGTTACTCCGACTCTAACAGCCGCGCACAAGTTCCGCATCTGCCTTGACGGCAGGCACGCGAGTCAGTGCCAGCAGGTTCAGGGTCCGCGTCACACGTGAGTCATCCTCGCCCCATCCTGCATGGCCCTTGAGTAGCGCAACCGATTGTTGAAACGCCAGTAGCGGGTCCTGGCTCCGCGCAAATGGGGTGTTCAGGTGGGCAATATCATTGGCAGGGCTCAGCGCCTCCAGCTGCGCGAGCGTTTCCTGCTCGGCGGACAGCTCACAGGCCTTCAGCTGCTCATAAAGGCGTTCCAATCTGCGCGAGGCACTGTCGTCGGACATGGGCTCGTGGCTCATCAGCTCCTGTTTGAGCTGTTGGCGACGTTCGCGCAGCATGCCGGTCATCCAGCTCTGCCAGTCGCGTACGCTTTCGAGCAGACGGGTTGGCGACGTCGCCAGCATGACACCATTGGCCGCCAGCCAATGGATCCAGAGGAGCTCACACACGTCGTATCCGGCCTCTTCCTGCAATGACAGGCACGCACTCATGACATCCTTCAGGCCGAGGGAGCCATCATGCATTGCCACATCGATTGACTGGTCATACAGAGACAGCGCGTAGTCCCACAATCCGGTAGAATATGCGCCCATCAAGTCGGCCTTTTCGCTGGTGGTGGATTCCCGCTGACGGGAGACGCCAGCCATGGTGCTCTCTCCTGCGGGAGGATGCCAGTGAAGCCGACGTCCCCCGGATTTCTGATCGAGGTTGTCATGATTGCACTGCGCCAGCTCGCCCTGCAACGCGGCGGAGCGCCGCTGATCGACGAAGCGGACCTGACGCTGCATGCCGGTCACAAGGCCGGTATCGTGGGTCCCAACGGTGCCGGAAAGTCGAGTCTGTTTGGCCTGATCCTCGGTGAGTTGATCCCGGACAGTGGCACCGTTTCACTGGCGGGCGGCGTGCGCGTGGCGCACATGGCGCAGGAAATCGAGGCGCTGGAGCGCCCGATCGTCGATTACGTCGTCGATGGCGACCATGCCCTGCGCGAGACAGAGCGCGCGCTAGCGGCTGCCGAAGCCTCGGAGGCACACCAGCGTCAGGCCGAGCTGCATGCCCATTTCGATACTCTCGATGGCTACACGGCGCGTGCACGTGCCGAGCAGCTGCTGGTCGGACTGGGCTTCAGTCAGGCACAGCTGACGCAACCGTTGGTGGCTTTCTCGGGGGGCTGGCGAATGCGTGCCAATCTGGCACGTACGCTGTTCACGCCATCTGACTTACTGTTGCTGGATGAGCCGACCAACCACCTGGATCTCGATGCCTTGTTGTGGCTTGAGCAGTGGCTGGCCCGCTATCCCGGCGCGCTGCTGTTGATTTCGCATGATCGTGATTTTCTCGATGCGGTATGTGATCACATCATTCACTTCGATCGCCGCAAGCTGGTGGTCTACAAGGGCAATTACAGCCGCTTCGAGCGCACGCGTTCCGAGCGACTGGTGCGTGAGCAGGTCGAGCACGAGAAGACCATGGCACGTCGCGCCGAGATCGAAGACTTCGTGCGGCGCTTCAAGGCCAAGGCCACCAAGGCTCGCCAGGCCCAGAGTCGCATGAAGATGCTGGAACGGATGGAAGAGACGGCAGCGGTAAAAGCCGACTCGCCGTTTCACTTCACCATTCCATGTTCCGACAAGATCTCGCATCCCCTGCTGGGGCTGGACCGTGCGGTAATTGGCTATCCCGACAAGACGCCACAGCTGTCGGGCGTGCGTTTCTCGTTGTTGCCCGGCCAGCGTATCGGATTGCTTGGCCCCAATGGTGCCGGCAAGTCGACGCTGATCAAGGCGCTGACGGGTGAGCTCGATCTGGTCGAAGGTCAGCGCACGGCAGGTGAGCATCTCGCGATTGGCTACTTTGCCCAGCATCAGGTGGATGGGCTCGATCTGTCCTCGACGCCCTTCAACCATATCCTGCGCCTGTCGCCGGCCGCGGGTGAGCTGGAAGTGCGTACCTTCCTTGGCAGCTTCGGCTTCCACGGTGATGAAGTGTACGCCTTGGTGGGTTCGTTCTCCGGTGGCGAGAAGGCGCGTCTGGCGCTGTCATTGATTGCGTGGCAGAAACCGAATCTGTTGCTGCTGGATGAGCCGACCAACCACCTTGATCTCGACATGCGCGAGGCACTTACCGATGCACTGGCAACGTTTGAGGGCACCGTGATTCTCGTCTCGCACGATCGTCACCTGCTGCGTGCCTGCGTCGATGAGTTCTGGTGTATTGCTGATGGACGCGTGACACCCTTCGATGGTGATCTCGATGACTATCGTGCCTGGCTCAAGGCACGTGCCGAAGGTGAGCGCCGTGAAGCGCGCGCTCAGAAGGATGCCGATGCAGGGGTCGACAGCACGCGCACGCCGGACCGCAAGGAGGCACGGCGTCTGGCCGCCGAACTGCGCGAGAAGCTGCGTCCGCTCAAGAAGGTCAGTGACAAGGCCGAACAGCAGATGAGCAAGGCGCAGGGCGAGCTGGACAAGATCGAGGAGGCACTGGGCGATGCCACGCTGTATGAGGCAGATCGCAAGGCAGAGCTGACCAGGCTGTTGGCCAGTCAGGGCGAGATAAAGAACCGTCTGGATACTGCTGAAGCAGAGTGGCTCGAGGCTCAGGAAGCATTGGAAGAGATGGAAACCCAACTCAAGGCGACGGACTGACCGATGCGGTTGGATCGCTGGCTGACGCGCCAGCCACAGCTGAACCGCCGCCTTGCCTTGCAGGCATTGGCGGCGGGGCAGGTACAGGTCAACGGGCTCACTGTGCGTGACCCGCTGCATGAAGTCGGGCCTTTCGATACGCTCGTGCTGTCACACACCGACTCGCCACCGGGCACCTGCTTGCAGGTCGCGCGTCGCCCCCGCCATGTCCTGCTCAACAAGCCTGCTGGCATCGTCACTGCTTGCCATGATGCTGAGCATCCCACCGTCATCGATGTACTGCGGATCTCACTTGAGATGCGCGGTGAAGACGATGGCTGGCTACAGGAAATTCATCACGTCGGCCGACTGGACCGCGCCACGACCGGTGCGCTGCTGCTGACCAACGATGGTGATGTGTCGGCACGCATCAGTGATGCCGGACTCGAAGGCCCCGCCAAGATCTATCGCATGGGATTGGAGTCGCCGCTGTCAGTCGCTGAGCGAGCCAGTGCCGTCGCATGCGTGGCGGAAGGCGTATTGCTGGAACATGATCCACGGCCTACCTTGCCCGCCACGCTGGTGTTTCTAGCGGCGGATGAAGTGCGCCTGACGCTGCACGAAGGTCGCCATCATCACGTCAAACGTCTGTGGCGCACACTGGGCAATCGCGTGGTGTGGCTGCATCGTGAGTCAGTGGCAGGATTGAGTCTGGAGGGGTTAGCGATAGGTGAGTGGCGAGAGCTGACGGCAGAGGAATGTTGCCGGCTAGGCGCCGCACACATCATGGGCTGAGACTGTGTTATCCACACCCCGTAGCAAGCAAAGAGGGTGTGGATAGTCTGGGCTAGCCGTTAGCTGCCGACGGCTTGAGTCGGGAGGTCGCCCTCATTCTCACCGTGCACCGGGCTGGCTTCTGGCGTCGATAGGCTGATCAGCTCACCGTCGACATCGCGGGTGAAGTTACGCACGATCACGCCAATGTTGTGTGGTAGCGGCGCAAACTGACTGCAGCGACTAAGTACTTCGTGCATGTCGTCGTAACCACTGCCTCTGCGCGCATCGATGGTTGCGCGCGAGAAATCGATGTCCTTGAGCGAGGTTTCACCAGGTCGCGCCGCCGCCAGCAATCGCACTACATTGATGGAAGGCTTTTGGGTCATGGAGAGAATTTCCTGAATCTCCGGCATTTTCCGTAAGCTTTCTGGCAGATGATTCGCCAGATTCTCGATGCCCATGCGCAGCGTCTGATTCTCTTCCAGCAGGTTCAAGTGCTCGCCCGCACGGCTGGAATACTGAATATCCTTCTCACGTAACTGCGCTTCCTGAAGTGTTTCAGGCACCTTGCCGTCGGAACTCCACAGATCGATGACATAGCAATTGACGACCGTCTCGCCATGCGGGTGCTCGGCCAGAACCCAGCTGACGGGCGTGTTGGAGTAGAGGCCACCATCCCAATAGGCCTCACCATCGATCCAGACTGGCGGGAAAGAGGGAGGGAGTGCGCCACTGGCGAGAATATGGCGATGGTCCAGCGCTTCATGCGATGAGTCGAAATAACGCAGTGCACCACTGCCGATGTTCACCGCGCCGACGGACAGGCGCACATTCTCGGGATGACGCGCGTCGAGGCGCTCGAAATCCACCAGTCGATTGAGTGTGTCGCCTAGCGGCTCGGTGTCGTAAAGGCTGGGCGGCTCACCGAAGAAGCTTTGCCACAGCGGCACTGTCCATAGCGGTCGCGGGCGGAAGAAGCCCGGAATGCCGAATACCATCGCCGAGGTACGTGCGATGCTGCGCTCCCAGGGGTGGAAGGCTGCCCCCATGCTGGTGGCGGGCTGGGCAATGCCATACCAGAATTTTTCCAGCGCTTGCAGGCGCTCACCATCCGGGTTGCCGGCAATCAGTGCACCATTGATGGCACCGACAGAAGTGCCGACAACCCAGTCTGGTTGGATACCGGCTTCGCTGAGTGCCTCAAATACGCCAATCTGGTAAGCGCCCAAGGCGCCGCCGCCCTGGAGTACCAGGATATTGAGCGCGTCGGCACAGAAGTCGCAGGATGTATCACGCATGAAACCTTCTCCTCTCCGGCAGCGCCGCTATTCCCGGTAGGGTACCGCCTTCGCAGATGCCTCTTTTACGTAGCATCTTGGCGGTAACGATAGGGATATATCGTCATTATTGTGCGCTGCAGCATGTGACTGTCAGCATAGCACGCTCCCACGGAAATCGCGGTGCAGTATAGCGGTGCCCATAATCACTGTTTTGTTCACTTGGCCGATGGGTGCTTGCGTTGGTAAGCCTGCCAGCACCTCTCTAGCGACACCATCCGCTCAGCCATTGATCTGCGGCCAGCAGCAGTAGGGCATAGCGCCCACCCTTGGCGATCACGATCAATACCACGCTCTTCCACCATGCGAGTCGGAAGACTCCCGCCAGCACGGTCAGCGGGTCGCCGACCACGGGTGCCCAGCTCAGTAGCAGGCTCCAGGCACCGAAGCGACGATACCAGAGCGTGCCGCGGGCCAATGCTCGGCGTGATACGGGGAACCAGCGCCGAGTACGCAGGCGGCGTGCCCCTCGTCCCATGGCGACGTTGATCAGACTGCCGAGCGTATTGCCCAGCGTCGCGGCGATCCACAATAGCCACGGTGTCTGCCCCTGGCACCAGAGCCCGGCCAATGCCGCTTCCGATCCACCGGGTAACAGCGTGGCGCTGGCGAGTGCAATCAATGCCAGTGATAGTAGCGATGTGACTTCATCCATCTGTGAGTCTTCCACTAGTCATGGTGTGAGGGCTGTCATGGTGGCTTTCTTCCCCGTCCAGCTCGGGTATGCTGGTGGCATGTTCATGCTATTTTTCGGGAGTTTCTTGCATGCTTATTCCGTGCGTCCTGACGATTGCGGGTTCTGACCCTTCGGGGGGAGCCGGCATTCAGGCGGATCTCAAGACATTCTCCGCACTGGGGGCTTATGGAGCCAGTGTGATCACTGCGCTCACCGCCCAGAATACCTGTGGTGTGCGTAGTGTAGAGGTCGTATCGCGCGAGTTCATTGCCGCGCAGCTAGACGCCGTACTGGATGATCTTGATATTCGTGCCGCCAAGATCGGCATGGTCGCAGACCCGCAAGTCGTGGAAATGCTGGCAGATCGGCTTGCCCAGCGTCGTCCACCGTGGATCGTGTTGGATCCGGTACTGGTTGCCAAGAGTGGTGATGCATTGGTTGATGATGCTGCCATCAGCGCCGTGGCCAAGTATCTGGTGCCGCTAGCCGATATCATCACGCCTAATCTGCATGAGGCCGCGGTACTGCTAGGCGAGCGTCGACTTATCGGCCGCAGTGATATGCCGGCAGTCGCGCGAGAGCTACGCGCTAGAGGTGCGAAGGCGGTACTGATCAAGGGCGGGGCGCTTGAGGGGCAGGCATGTGATGACTTGCTGGTCAGTGATGCGGGAGAGCAGTGGCTGTGTGCGCCACGTATCGAGACCGATAACCTGCATGGTACTGGTTGCTCAATGTCCTCTGCCATTACGGCACGTCTGGCTCAGGGGCGGTCATTGCCACAGGCCGTGGAAGAGGCTCGTGAATGGCTGTTGGGTGCCTTGCGTGCATCGGATCAACTCAGCGTGGGTAAAGGCCGCGGCCCTGTGCATCACTTTCATGCGCTGTGGTGATAAGTGGTTCTCTGTCGCGGGCCCCTTTCGGAGCGGCGTGATGAGGTTGATGTTTCCTATCCTGTTGCTTCATTGACGAGTGAAAGCCATGACTTCATCACTGTTCCGTCTGCCTTTGCTTCGCGCGTTTCAGCCTCGACTGCTAGCGGTCAGTCTGGCGGCCTGTATGGCGGCTGCCGTGAGCCCGCAGGTGTTGGCTGCCGAGATCAAGGATGTGAGCTTTGCTGATCAGATCGACGCGCCTGGCGGCCAGTCAATGATGCTGATCGGTACTGGGCTCTTCACCTACATGGTGTGGGACGCCTATGTCGGCGCTTACTATCAGGATGCTAGACGCCCACGGCCAGCGCCCTTGAATGATATCTCGCGGCGTTTGGTGTTGGAGTATTTCCATGCCATTGATGCTGAAGATTTCGTCAAGGCGACAACCAAGGGCGTGCGCAAGAATCTTTCGGCGAGTGATTTTGCGGCTGTCGAGTCGGCGCTGAAAGAGTTCAATGCCGCCTATCGTAGCGTGGTACCGGGTGATCGCTACGCGCTGCAGTGGCAGCCTGCAGGGGGAGGAAGAGGGGCGCTGACACTGACGCTCAATGACTCGGTTATCTTCAGTAGTGACTCGCTGGCACTGGCCAATGGCCTGTTCGCGATTTGGCTGGGTGATACGCCAGCGCAAGACGATTTTCGCGCTCAGCTGCTGGGCCAATAAGGGGCCGGCCAGAGAGGTAGGCTCCAAGGCAGTGCCTGAATGACGGCGACGATTACTGTCTGATTGACTCGAAAAAACGCCCCTACCGGATAACCGGCAGGGGCGTTTTTTTCATCTTGGCCAGAGTGGATATGACCACTCCGGATGATGCGATTTACTCGCCTTCAGCAGCCTTGATATCGGCCTGCAGGGTATCGAGTATCTTGCTGCCACGCTCCCCCGCCTGTTCGCGGAAGACCTTCCAGCCTTTCTCGCCTTCTGGGCGGAAGGCATCGCGTTGCTCGTCAGTTAGCGTGATGATCTTGATATCGCTGTCCTTCTTGATTTTTTCGAGGCGGTCAGCATTGTACTGCTCCTGCTTCTCGAAGATGTAGGGACGCATCTCATTGGTCACCTTATCCAGAACCTGGCGTTGATCGTCATCCAGGCCCGAGTAGAAGTCGCTGGAGGCCACCAGAGTGGTGATGAACTGCGCCTGCTTAGCCTGAATCATGTAGTCCTGAACTTCGTAGAAGCTCATTTCCTCGATAGCGAATACCGGATTGACCTGGCCGTCGATCTGTCCCAGCTGCAGGCCGGAGTAAACCTCGGAATAGGGCAGCGGCGTCGGGTTAGCACCGTAGCCGCGATAGGTCTCAACCAGAATGGGTGACGTCATGGTGCGAATCTTGAAGCCATCCATATCAGCCGGCTTCTCGATGTCGCGATTACCGGTCCACACCATCCAGCCTTCCGGAATGACGCCCAGCAACTGTAGATTCTGCTCGGTGTAGGCCTCTGACAGCATGTCGATGGCCTTGGAGTTGCCCAGTACCTTTTCGTTGACGGCATTGTCGTCAGAAAACAGGAAGTGCAACGTGAAAACGCCTGCTTCTGGAATCACCGAGGCCAAGTGGCCGGGTGAGGCGAAAGTCAGCTGGATAGCATCACTCTGCACAAGCTCGGTGAGCTGGGAAGAGGTGCCCAGTGCGCCATAGGGGTAGATCTCAACGTCGATATCACCCTCGGATGCCTTCTCGATACGCTGCTTGAATTCCTGTGCATAGGCATCCTGTACGCTGCCGGAAACCTCTTCCAGCGCGAAACGCCAAGTATCTGCCTGGACGCCAGCAGAGGCGAAGGCTGATACGCCAAGGCTGGAGGCTAGTGCGATTCCCTTGATCAGCGCGGAAAGGCGAACAGGTACCTGTGGTTGGGTCGTCTCGCGGGTCTGTTCGGGTGACGGGGTCCACTGCATGGTCATCTTGTTCTCCTTGTCTGTTTTCCATCAGCATCGGGTGGCTTGGCCGCTCACCCGCTGTCCAGCTTGCATCGTTTAGATAATATTGCCATCCTTAATATAATAAAAAAATTACCAAATTGGATGATGTGATTATAAATTATTATGAATCATGAGGTTTTTCAGCATTATTGTCTGATACTTGCCGCTTACTGATTCATGCAGATGTAGCGTGCGTGGCACGCTGACATGTCAATCAGGTTCCTTGTGTCATACGAGTCATGATCACTAATAAAGCTAGAACATGTTTGCCTAGAACGGAAACAATGGTGACTGCTCGCCATGATCCAACGAATAACGCTAGTAATTGGTTTTATCTTGGAGGAATTAGCCACGCAATGGCTTTTCTATTGATAAAAAAACCAAGCGATGGATGAAAAGCCCAAGCAACCGGAAGCCAAGCCGACAGGAAACTGCTCCATGAACCAGTCTTCATCATCTGATTCTCACTCTGCTGCAGACGGCAGTGGTGCACCGCCAGATCCGCTTGCACATTTGCCAGCATCACTGCGTGGCATGGCGGGACTGTTTGAGCGCAGTGACCGTGGTCTGGCACACGTCGAACGCTGGCTGATCGTGGTGTGTGTCCTCGGTATGGCCTCGGCCAGTATCGCCAACGTCATCGGGCGTAATGTGTTCAATCACAGTCTGCCGTTCACTGAAGAGCTAATGCAAATTCTGCAGCTGTGGCTGACCTTTCTGGGGATTAGCTACGGTGCACGTGCTGGTCGCCATATTCGTGTGACGGCGTTACTGGACTTTACGCCGCCCTGGCTGCGCAAGACATTGCTGATACTGGGGCAGGTCATTACCTGTGCGCTGCTGGCGTATCTGTCATGGCTGGCGGTCGACTATCTCCAGAGTCTGGCGAAATCGGGGCGCGTGACACCCTCGCTGCGTTGGTCGTTGGCGATTCTCTATGCTGTGGTGCCTGTCGGACTGGCACTGGGAGCACTGCAATACTTGATGGCGGTCATGCGCAACCTGCTTGCCAGTGGATCATGGCTGTCTTGGCAGACATCAGAAATTGATGAGAACGATGAGCCTGATGGTAGCGGTGCCTTGTAAGGAATCTTCGTCAGCCATGTCTGTGAGGCCTTTGGGGGCTTGTTGGCTGACTAGCATTTTTTAAAAACAACATGTATCTGGTCTAAGGATGGAGCTGCCCATGTGGATCCTGCTCGTGATGGTAGGGCTGTTGCTGCTTGGGGTGCCCATGATGGTGCCGCTGAGTGTTGGTACTTTCTTTTTGCTGTTCAGTGATTTTCCCTTCCTCAAGCCCGAACTGGTGATTCAGCAGATGATTGGCGGCCTGCAGCCAGTAGTGCTGACAGCGGTTCCGATGTTCATCCTGGCGGCCGACATCATGCTCAAGGGCTCGACGGCACAGCGTCTACTGGATGTGGTCGAACGCTTTGTTGGCCATTGGCGTGGCGGCTTGCCGGTAACGACGGCGTTGGGCTGTACTCTGTTTGGCGCTGTGTCCGGCTCTACCCAGGCCACGGTGGTAGCGATGGGGCGGCCATTACGCCCACGGCTGTTGGAGGCAGGCTATAGCGACAAGTTCACGATTGCGCTGATCATCAATGCCTCGGATATTGCGCTGTTGATTCCGCCGTCTATCGGCATGATCATCTACGGCGTCGCAACCGGCACGTCGGTCGGTGATCTATTCATCGCCGGTATCGGCCCGGGGCTGTTGATCCTGGTGCTGTTCTCTCTCTACTGCATGTGGAAATCGTGGAAGCTGGGCATCCAGCCACAGCCCAAGGCTGACTGGCCGTCGCGGTTCAAGGCGCTCAAGCGCGCCAGCTTGCCTGCCGGCTTCCCTGTCATCATCATTGGTGGCATCTATTCGGGGATGTTCTCGCCCACTGAGGCAGCGACGGTATCGGTGATCTATGCGCTGATTCTGGAAATGCTGATCTACCGTGGCGTGACCCTGAAAGACCTGCCCAGCGTCGCCTTTTCGACCGGCTTGATCACGGCGGTGGTCTTCATCCTCGTCGCGGCGGGCGCTGGCTTCTCATGGATGATCTCGTTCGCCAAGATTCCGGATGCCATTCTCGGCGGGTACATTCCTTACCTGTCAGAACACGCCCTGGCGTTGCTGGCGGTGATCGCGGTGGCCTACTTCGTGGGCTGCATGTTCGTTGATCCCATCGTGGTCATTCTGATTCTGGCGCCAGTATTTGCGCCAGCAGTCGATGCCGCTGGCCTTGATCCGGTCCTCGTCGGCACGCTGGTGACTCTACAGGCGGCGATCGGCTCGGCAACGCCCCCCTTCGGCTGCGATATCTTTACGGCGGTGGCGGTCTTCCGAAAACCGTATATGGAGGTCATTCGTGGCACACCTCCCTTCATCGCGCTGCTGCTATTGGCCACAGTGCTGTTGATGCTGTTCCCGCAGATTGCGCTGTTCCTGCCGAGTCTTGCCAACTGACGTCCATGCGCACATGAGTACAGGTGCGTATGAGGGTACGATTTGATTCAATGTGAGATGACAAAAACGCCCCGCAGGCCGAAGCCTGCGGGGCGTTTTTGTCTGATATGCTCGACCAATTCATCAGTCCGTGGCCATGAGCCAGTGATGATCATCCCGACCTCCAGGAGCAAATGGTATGCGAGCGTTGATCCAGCGCGTCACCCAGGCAGAGGTGATGGTAGAAAATGAGAGCGTTGGCGCTATCGAGAGCGGTCTGCTGGTGCTGGTGGGGATCGAGAAAGGCGATGATGAAGCGCGTGCTGACAAACTCTTGCACAAGTTGCTGCATTACCGTGTGTTCGCCGATGAGGCAGACAAGATGAACCTCAACGTGCAGCAGGCAGGTGGTAGCTTGTTGCTGGTCTCCCAGTTCACGTTGGCGGCGAATACTGGCAGCGGTATGCGGCCGAGCTTTTCTGCTGCTGCGCCGCCTGCCGAGGGCGAGCGCCTCTTCGCGTATCTGGTCGAACGAGCGGGACGGTGTGGTGAAGAGTTGGGCGTTGGGATTGAAACTGGGCGCTTCGGAGCCAATATGCAGGTCTCGCTGCTCAATGATGGACCAGTGACATTTATGCTTGAGAGCTGATACTCCCATTGATAAGCCACTGATAACGGTGCCGCGTGGAGGCACAAAAAAGCCGCTCCCGAAGAAGCGGCTGCAAGCATTGGAGCGGTGACCCGAGCGCGTAAGGTGCTCGGGTCGAGTTCTGGTACTGTCTTACTTGATGCCTTCTGGATTACGGGCATTCAGGTAGGCTTGCTCGGACACTTCGTGCCACTTCTCGACCTTGCCTTCGAAGGTGGTGTAGGACTCATAGATGCGTCCCGCCAGCTCGTTGGAATCGCCAAGCTTCTTCACGACACCCTGCGATAGCTCGCGAGCCTTGTCCAGCACGTCCTGTGGATAGCGGCGCAGCTCGACCTTGTGTTCGTTGATCAATGTCTCGAGTGCATCGTTATTGCGTGCGGTGTACTCGTCGAGCATGTCCTGGTTCACGTCGCGGACTGCAGAGCGGAGGATAGCTTTCAAATCATCCGGTAGCTCGGCCATGGCCTCGTCGTTGACGATGGCTTCGAAGGTGACGGTCGGCTCGTGCCAGCCCGGATAGTAGTAGTACTTGGCTGCCTGATAGAGGCCGAAAGCCAGATCGTTGTACGGCCCGATCCACTCGGTAGCATCAATGGCGCCAGACTGCAGAGAGGTAAATATCTCGCCACCCGGCATGCTGACGGTGGCTACGCCCATCTGTTGCATGACATCGCCACCAAGACCTGGCATACGCATCTTGAGGCCATCAAGGTCAGCGACAGAGTTGATCTCCTTGTTGAACCAGCCGCCCATCTGGACGCCAGATGAGCCACCCGCCATCACTTCAACACCGAACTTGTCGTAGACCTCGTTCCACAGCTCCAGCCCGCCACCATAATGCAGCCAGGCGTTCATCTCCTGAGCAGTCATACCGAATGGCACGGCAGCGAAGAACTGTGCCTCCGGCGACTTACCCTTCCAGTAATAGGAAGCTGAGTGGCCAATCTGTGCAGTACCGGACGAGACAGTATCGAGAACCTCAAAGCCCGGTACCAGTTGACCTGCGCCATAGACCTTGATCTTGAGGCGTCCATCGGACATCTCATCGACCAGTCGTGCGAGACGCTCAGGCCCTTGGCCAACACCGGGGAAGTTCTTCGGCCACGAGGTGACCATCTTCCAGCTGTAGGTATCGGCAGCATTGGCGATTGCTGGCAGGGTGCCCATGGCCGTCATGGTACCGACGGCGATACCGAAGGCGAGCTTGTTGAGTTGCATGGCGTGCTCCTTGAAGTGCCCGATTGTTTTTGTGGACAAGTTGTGGGCAGAGGGTGTGCCGCCGAGCGGCCACCGGATATGACACATCTGCATGAGCCGCATGGCGGCTCTCCCATCAGCCAACGGGGCAAGCCCCGCCGTTTTTTATATGGCCGCCCAGTGGACGGCTTTTTGTTTCGTTATCTACCCTCAGAACTGGGCTGGTAGCCAGGTCGCGAGTCCCGGAAAGGCTGCCAGCGCGGCTAGCATGCACAGCTGAATCAAGATGAACGGGATGACGCCCTTGTAGATCTGACTGGTCGTGACTTCCTTGGGCGCCACGCCTCTAAGATAGAACAGCGCGAAACCGAAGGGTGGCGTCAGGAAGGACGTCTGTAGATTGATGGCGATCATGATGCCCAGCCAGATGGGGTCGAGTCCCATGGCCAGCAGCACCGGACCGACGATCGGTACTACCACGAAGGTGATTTCGATAAAGTCTAGAATGAAGCCGAGCAGGAAGATCACCAGCATCACTACCAGGGTGGCACCGACGACACCGCCCGGCATGTTCTCGAAGATCTCGGTGACCACTTCTTCGCCGCCGAAGCCGCGGAAGACTAGTGAGAACAGCGCTGCACCGATGAGAATCAGAAACACCATCGAGGTGACATGAGTGGTGGAGCGGACGACCTCTGTGAGTGTCTTGATGCTCAATTTACGATTGGCGACGGCCAGCATTAATGCACCGAAGGCACCTACGGCAGACGCTTCTGTTGGCGTTGCCAGCCCGCCAAGAATCGAGCCTAGTACACAGACGATCAATATGATCGGCGGTACCAGACCCTTGAGCAGCAACAAGGCGATACTCCCAGTGTGCCCAAGCTCTTCCAGCAGCGCATCGCGATCGACAGCCGGCGCCTTCTCAGGCTTCAGCCACGCGATGATGGCAATGTAGACGATATAGGCGACGACCAGAATCAGACCCGGGATCAGGGCACCGATGAATAGATCGCCCACCGAGACGGTCTTCGGGCTCCAGATGCCCATCGACAGCTGCGCCTGCTGGTAGGCCGAGGACAGCACGTCGCCCAGCAGTACCAGTGCGATAGAGGGGGGAATGATCTGTCCTAACGTGCCGGTGGCACAGATGGCACCGGTCGCTAGTGATGGGTCATAGCCACGCTTGAGCATGGTCGGCAGTGATAGCAGGCCCATAGTCACGACGGTGGCACCGACGATACCGGTAGAGGCGGCCAGTAGCATGCCCACGATGGTGACGGAGATGCCCAGCCCGCCGCGCAAGGAGCCGAACATCAGCGCCATGGCGTCTAGCAGGGTCTCGGCAACTTTCGACTTCTCCAGCAATACGCCCATCAACACGAACAGTGGTACGGCCAGCAGAGTCTGGTTGGTCATGGTGCCGTAAAGGCGATTGGGCATTGCCGACAGGAAGCTGGCATCGAAGACACCATTTGTAATTCCCAAGGCATCCAGTCCCATGCCCAGTCCAGCGAAAGCCAGCGCCGTGCCTGCCAGTGACAAGGCCACTGGATAGCCCAGCATCAGGACTCCACAAATACATACGAATAGCAGCAGCGGCATGATCTCGAGCATTACACCAGTTCCTCATCGTGATCGGGGGTGTCTTCGCTCGTATGCGGAGAGGGTAGGCGGCCACACAGGAACAATAGATGGCGACCAGCCTCAGCTACGCCCTGCAGCAGCATCAGCACGGCAATGGCCGGTAGCAGTGTCTTGAGCAGATAAACGCCCGGCAGACCGCCGGATTCCGGTGACCCTTCGTGAATGCTCCAGGAGTCGCCGACATAGCCGAGGCTTGAGAGCAGGATGAAGGTCATCACCGGGAACAGTAGGAAAAGGGTGCCGCCAAGGTCGATCCACGATTTACCACGATGCGACAGACGCTGATAGAAGATATCCACGCGGACATGATTATCGTGTTTGAGGGTATAGCTGGCGGCCAGCAGGAAGACGGCCGCATGCATGTACATCACGGACTCTTGCATCTGGATGCTGTTGATATTGAAGGCGTAGCGCAGCATCACGATCATGAATTCGACCAGCATCATGATGACGACCAGCCAGGACACGCAGCGTCCTAGCCCTTCCGTCATGCGGTCGAGCCCTGTGAGCCAGCCGGGGGTAGAGGCAGTGGCAGACATGGAATCCCCTTGGCCTGCGGGTAGCAGGTGGTATTTGTTGGCGTTGTTGTTGTCAGGCGACGTGGTGCTTCGTTCAACACCGTTACCTTAGATTCAGGCTTTTCTCATGTTGGAGCTAGTGACGGATAGCAGCAATGAGGGAATGGGGCTTGGTAGACAACGCTATTCCACGCTGGCGACCTGTAGAGGCTGCACTGTGACTCCTCGACATCCCTTTATTGGCGCTAGGCTCACGATGAGTCCACGTCTTAGACAGGCCAAGAGTAGCGAGTGAGGCTGTAACTACAAATGGATCATTGGTCTGACAAGATATTTTTACCTTTTATTTCAAGTTGTTAGGTGGGCATTAGTATGCTGGGCGCGATTGATGAGGTGCAGAAGTTGGCCAAAAGAGGGTAGGTAAGAAGAGGGAGAGCAGGCGAGAATCAGGGCGTGAACCACTTTGCAGCATAAGAAAAGAGAGGGGAGTCTTTCGGGAGAGGGGGAATATCAGGCGAGCCCAATAGCCTTGCGACACGGTTCAGGAAGGTACACTTCCACCGCCATCGGAAGATGATCGGAGAAAAGATGCGACAGAGTGCCGGGATGACTGAGGCGTAGCGTGGAGGAGACCAGGATGTGGTCGAGCCCGCGGCTTGGCTGCCAGGCAGGATAGCTATTGATGGCCTTGCTGGGGCGTGAATCCAGTGCCTCACAGAAGTCCTTGTGCTGGCGAAGTTGCGCTAGCGTGCAGTTCAGGTCGCCCATCACGATGACGTGCTTGAGCGGTGCGATCAGCTCTCCGAGATAATCGAGCTGCTTGCGCTGGATTCGCGCACCAAGTGCCAGGTGGGTCACGAAGACGTGTAGCGCATGTTCGCCATCACCAAAGCGGGCATGTATTGCACCGCGTCCCGGCAGGGTGCCAGGCAGTCTGTGTTCTTCAAGACGGCTGATCGGCAGGCGCGACAATAGGCCATTGCTGTGTTGTGCCAGACGGCCAAGATTACGGTTGAGCTGTTGATAGTGGTAGGGAAACTCAGCCGTGTCGGCCAGCGAATCGACTTGATTGACGTTACCAGAGCGAAAACTACCGCCATCCACTTCCTGCAGGCCTACGATATCGTAGGGAGTAATCGCACCAGCGATCAGCTCCAGACGCCGGCGGCGCTTGGGATGTGGCAATAGATGCTGCCAACCGCGGGTAACATAGTGGTGCCACGCCGCGGTGTGAATACCGACCTGCATGTTGAAGGTCAATAGACGCAGAGGGGACGCCGTATCATTTGATACGACGCCCTCCATTGCGCTGGCGGCCACTGAATTAGTGGCTAACGCCATTAAGCGGCGTCCTTGTTGCCAGCCTTCTCTTCACGCACTTGCTCGACCAGCTCATCAGCCACCTTGAGCATGTTCGGCAGTGAACCTGCAGTGCTTGGAGAGATGACATAACGGCCGTCAACGATCAGCGCCGGAACGCCCATGATCTTGTAGGCGCGCATCTGGGCGTGAGCCTGATTGACCTGACTTTTCACGCCGAAGGACGTCAGCGATTTCTTGGCGGCATCTTCTGTCACGCCATAGTCGCTATAGAACGCGGCGACATCGTCCGGGTCTGTCAGGCGCTGGCGATCCTGGTGGATAGCGTCGAAGAATGCCTTGTGAGTCTCGTCGAGGATGCCCAGATCTTTAGCGGCATAGAAAGCATAAGCGTGCTTGACCCAGTCCTGCCCCATAGTGGCCGGAAGACGGTTGAAGGTCACATCACTCGGTAGCTCAGCTACCCACGGCTCCAGGCTGGATTCCAGCTTGTAGCAATGTGGGCAGCCATACCAGAAGGCTTCAACCACTTCGACATTACCGGCTGGTGCATCAGTCTTCACCGGCTCGTCGAGTACCTGATAATCCTTGCCGGCTTCAGCGGCGAAAACGCTTGCTGACAGACCAAGGCCCGCCACCAGAGTCAGTAGTGGTTTCCACATCATGGAACATCTCCATCGAGTTGAGGCATGTCCGAGCAAGGCACTCGGAAACATTAGCGATACATCGAGTATGCGTGTCACAGGCAGCTGCTGTCGATACTGCTCTCCGTTCCCACGTCGAACGCTGTTGTCGCAGATTAGCGCGACAAGGTTGACCGGCGCATGAACGTCATCGACGAGATGGTATGCCGCAATGAGCGCATCTTCGGCGATCAATGGCGTAATACGCCATTGATGGGCAGGCGGATGCCTTAGCGTAGCCCGTGCAGATACTCGGCGACTTGCTGCATGTCGTTGTCACTCATACGCGCTGCAATGCTACTCATGATGGCATTGGGATCATTGTCGCGCGTGCCATCACGGAAGGCCTTGAGTGCTGCGACGGTATATTGAGGGAATTGTCCTGCGAGCGCAGGATAGCCAGCAGCATCGAGTCCTTCGCCACGCGGTCCATGGCAGGCAGTACATGCGGCGATGCCCTCGGTGAGTGAGCCCGCGCGATAGAGTATTTCCCCCTTTTCGGCAGCATCAGGTTCGGCTTGGCCCTGATTGGCGGGTAGCGCAGCATAATAGGCAGCGATGTCTGCTACATCCTGATCGCTTAGATTATCGGTCATGCCGGCCATCTGAGGGACAGGGCGCCGCCCATCGCGAATATCTTCAATCTGCTTGCGTAGATAGTGTGCCTGCTGCCCGGCCAGATGAGGAAAGGCAGATGCCGGAGAAATACCCTGTGCGCCATGACAGGCAGCACAGGTGGCTGCTTTGGTCTGTCCTGCGCGGGTATCCGCATCCTTTCTGTCGGCAGCGATAGTACTTGTCGAGATACCGGTGGTAGCGGCCATCAGCACCAGGCTCAGCAGCCATAGGGGTCTCTGCAATGATCTCATCAGCTTGTCCATTTCGCTGCTCCCTGTCACTGGGCCCAGGCCTTGGGCCGGATGCACCATCAACTATCTGTGCTAGCGGCTATCATCTCTTGGGAAGTCCATCGCACGTCTCGCAGGCCGTGAGAGCAGAGTGGTACACTAGGCCATCATGATCGCGACACTTGCCATGACGGGAGTATAGCGAATCCCCTCAGGGCGCGTGAATGTGCCTGTCGTCAGCCTAACGTCACACTGACTCATGCTTATGCATATCCGTGTGTCTGCCTGTCAACGTAAAGACAGGGTCTGCGGCGCTCTTTTCCGTTTCACCGGTCGTTTCTTCTGCTCTCTCGTGATGTCGCGCGGGCGAGACGTCCGCCTTCAACAGGTATTCAGAATCCTCATGGCCGAATCAGCCACTTCGACCCACAAGCTTCATTATCGTCAGGCGCGCTTCTTGATCAGTGCCGCGACGCTGGCCCAATGTCCGACCGACGTCGGCGCAGAGGTGGCCTTTGCAGGTCGCTCCAATGCGGGCAAGTCCAGCGCCATCAATGCGCTGACCTCTCAGAAGGCCTTGGCACGTATTTCCAAAACGCCTGGACGTACCCAGCTGATCAACTACTTCACCATCGGTGAAACAGGTCGTCATCTGGTCGATCTTCCCGGCTATGGCTATGCCAAGGTGCCGGAGAAGGTGAAGCGGGAATGGCAAACGCATCTGTCCAACTACCTGCGCAATCGTCAAGCGTTACGTGGCCTGGTGCTGTTGATGGATGTGCGTCATCCGCTGTCAGAGTTCGACCAGATGATGCTGGGCTGGGCCAATGAGGCACGTATGCCGGTGCATATCCTGCTGACCAAGTCTGACAAGCTGAAGCGCGGTCCGGCCGCCGCCAGTCTGCAGAAGGTGCGTCATGCCCTGAAAGAATGGGAAGACCTTGTAAGCGTGCAGCTGTTCTCATCGCTGAAATATGCGGGTGTTGAGCAGGCGCATGCCAAGCTCGACGAATGGCTGGCGGATCCGTCTGTCATGGATGGCGTGAATGATGTTGGTGATGCAGAGGCAGTAGAAGATCCTTTCGACGATTGATATCCGGTTGATCGGTATATCGATCAACTGTTGTCGATGAAAAACGGCCACCCTAGGGTGGCCGTTTTTCATGGTGAAGTGCGCATTCTGGAGTGCGATGCCTGCATTTCTTACATGAACAGGCTGCGAGGGGGGGCTTCGCGGGGCGAGTTCGATAACGACGCAGGGATCATGTGGCGCGATGCCTGCCATTGGGGGCGTTTCTCTGAAGGCTGCGTGACGAGTGCTTGCTCGAGGCCCACTACATTCAGGCCGTGCATGGGCATGCTGGCACGTGCGCTGTAGACACCTGCAACGACGAGTGCAGCGCATAGTAACGCTAGTCCGGTACCAATGATCAGTCCGTGCCAAGCGCTTGAGTGTGGCAGTGCCATTGGGCCCGGATCATAAGGTGTTGGCAATGTGGCTCGGCGCTCGGCAGGCATGGGGTCATGATGGCGGTTCAGTGGGTGAATGCTCATGAAGTCCTCTCCTGCTGGGCAATAAAAGGATGAAATGCAGCGATTCAGGTTTCAACTCAGGCCCGCTGCACGACATCAAGTGCCTATAAGCAAGCGCTTGTCGTGTAGGTACCTGTGGCTGAAATCTTGTACATTAAATATGGCCTCAGGTTTACTGTTGTACAAGAAATAAATTGTGGTATCAGTTCTCATCATTATCAGCCTGCGTAATAAAAGGTGGTGTCCGTTTTACATCCGCGAAGGTGAACTACGTCGCGGAGAGGGCGAACAAACGGACCGGCATGCTACTTAACTTGAGAGCGCTTGGCCGGTCAGGCGTGTCAGTAGCGCCGGCAGTTCGCGCACATGTGAAAGAACGTGCACGCCTGCGGGTAGCGGACCAGGCGCGCCGAGGCCTTTGACGTCGATCCAGGCGACTTGCATGCCGAGGCGTGCTGCTGGCAGGGCATCTTCCTTCCACGAATCACCCACGTGTAATGTTGTAGAAGGCACGCTGCCAAGGCGTGCCATCGCTGCGAGGAAGGGGCGAGCATCGGGTTTCGGCGCTAGCCATTCACCGGCAGCGATGCTGAATTCAAAGTGATGATCCAGCGCCAGCCGGGTGAGATCTACGTTGCCATTGGTGATGGCGCCCAGTCGGAAGTGACTGGCCAGTTCCTCGAGGATGCCACTGGCTTCCGGGAAAGGGTTCAGTTCATGGCGCAGTACAAGAAAACGCTCGATAGCGACCTGTGACCAATGTGAAGCTTCGTGATCATCGTGGCCAAAATCGCGCAGCATGGTCTTCATGGCTTCGTGTCGTAGCCAGGTGAAATCTCCGCGCCGTAAGGGGTGCTCAAGGCCTAGCGTCATCCGCCGCCGCGTGTATTCTTCGAGTGGAAAGCTCGCTGCATGGCCAATTTCACCATCCAGCCAGGCATAGTGCTCTTCTTCTGCGCGCTCCATGACTGGGCGATTCGCCCATAGGGTATCGTCGAGGTCGAAGGTCAGTGCGGTCAGGCGTATTGGGATGGTAAGGGTCACTGAGGATCATCCTCTCGAGAAGTAAAAGCCGCGGGCGTAGTGAGTCGAGCATCAGTCACCGTCTCGGTCTGTCGCTGACGGCGTGCGCGAGGATGAGCCTGATCGTAAGCACTAGCTAGCTGCTGCCAGTCGAGGCGAGTATAGATCTGAGTGGTAGAGAGGTGGGCGTGGCCCAACAGCTCTTGCACTGCACGCAGGTCGCCGCTTGATTCAAGTAGATGGCTGGCGAAGGAATGGCGCAGGCGGTGTGGATGAAGATGTTCCGGCAGGCCACGTTGCTTGGCCTGTGTCACCAGCCGCAACTGCACTCCCCTCTGTCCCAGCCGTTTTCCTTGTTGACCAACGAACAGTGCTGTCTCATCCGGTGACGCCAGTTGCCCTCTTACCATGAGCCAGGCATCCAGCGCTTGTCGCGCGCGTGAGCCAATGGGTAGCTGACGTGGCTTGTCACCTTTGCCGCGCACGCGCAGACGGCGCGTTTCCAGCATGTCGAGGTCGAGACTGACCAGTTCCGAGAGGCGCAGTCCCGAGCCGTAGAGCAGCTCCAGCATGGCCTGATCGCGGATCGCCAGCGGCGTGCCGTCGTGCGGGCAGTCGAGAAAGCGCGACAGACTGTCGATATCCACCGGGCGAGGCAGGTGGTCTGGCAGACGCGGTGTCTGTACCAGGCCCGCCGGGTTGTGCGCCAGGATGCCTTGATCGACCAGCCAGCTACAGAAGCGACTGATCGCCGCGCGGCGACGAGCCATTGACCGTGGCGCGAGGCCTCGGCTTCGTTCGGCACCGAGAAAGCGACGTAGCATCGGTACATCGAGCGCCTGCCAGTCTATCGGTAGCACGGCCTCATCAGCACGATCGGGGCGTAGCATGAAGGTCGTCAGCGACTTGAGATCTTGCGTATAGGCACTGACGGTGGCAGGACTACTGTCGCTAGCCAGCCAGCCGAGGAACTGCTGACAGATAGCGTCCAGTGCCTGTTCGGCGGCGATGTATTCACGTGTGTCGGAATCGCCAGTCACGCTCATTGCGCGGCCTGATCGTTGCGTGCTTTGGGGCTTCGGGGGGGGCTCGAGTGGGTATTACGCCCCAGGCAGCGGGCCAGCACATCGCCGAGATATTCGGGAAACAGGGTGTCGAGGCCCGCCCGGAACTGCTCCGCCTCGGCACTGGCGACGACCAGATAACCTAAGCATTCACCGCGGGTCAGGCGCACAATGACGGCCGAGCCACGTGTGGCGTCGGCCTGTGTGGCCTCGACGAGATCTTCGCAATCTGCACCTAGTGGCCAGCTGTGATCTGGCAGCAGTGCTTCCCAGCGAGTGCGCGGCATGGCCAGACAACGACTGGCACGGCCATCGAGCAGTCGCTCAAACTGCTCGGCGCGGGAGTCATCGAGAGGCTGGCGTGGCGGCTGTGCTGTGCTGCCAGCATCGCGTTGCCATAGGCAAACGGCCGGAATATCGAACAGCTCACTAAGGCGAGTCGCGAGTGTTTCGGCCAGTGCGTCATCGGACTCGGCATCCAACAGATCAAGCGCCAGCTGGCGCAGACGCTGATAGCGACTTTCGTTATCACGTGCCGTGTCGAGTAGCTCGCCGAGACGTTCTTCTGCCTGTAGCGTGCGGCCGCGCAGATCATGCACCAAGCGCTCGAGCAGCGAGATACTGCCGCCACGCGCTTCCGGATGCGGCACGCGCAGCTGCTGAAGCAATCCTTCGCGCCCTTCGAAGAAGTCAGGATGCGTGGCTAACCATTCGGCCACTCGTTCCGGGTCCAATGTGCGCGGGCGGCGTGAAACGGGTGACTCAGCCATGCGGCTCTCCTTGCAGACGACAGGCGGTGGACCGCTACCGGAGACTCGCCCGGCAGTGATGACCAATAGACCGCGATTTACAAAATGATGCGGCCCTCGAAGACCGTCTCAGCGGGTCCCGTCATGAAGACCGGGTGCCCCTCGCCACCCCATTCAATGCTCAACGTGCCACCCGGCAGTGTCACGTTGACTGGGCTTGCGAGCATCCCGCGGCGAATACCGTTGGCAACAGCAGCGCAAGCACCTGTGCCACAGGCCAGTGTTTCACCTACGCCACGCTCGAATACACGCAGACGCACCTCGTGTGGAGTGACAACTTCCATGAAGCCAGCATTGACGCGTTTGGGGAAGCGCGGATGTACCTCAATCAGTGGGCCGAGCTCCAGTACCGGCGCGTACTCGACGCTGTCCACGACCAGGACGGCATGTGGATTGCCCATCGACACCACACCAATCTCGAGCGTTTCGCCAGCCACGTCCAGTGTGTGTACTGGAAGGTCGGATTCGGCAGCGAAAGGCAGTGTCTCAGGAGCGAAACGCGGTGCGCCCATATCAACACGTACGCGACCGTCATCGGCGACGACCAGTGTCAGCGGGCCTCCGGCGGTTTCGACGCGAATCTCGCGCTTGGTCGTTAGACGCTGATCAAGCACGAAGCGCGCAAAGCAGCGCGCACCGTTGCCGCAGTTTTCCACTTCGCTGCCATCGGCATTGTAGATGCGATAGCGGAAGTCCATATCCGGGTCACGTGGCGGCTCGACCACGAGCAGCTGATCAAAGCCGATACCGAAGTTACGATGTGACAGACGACGAATATCGGCATCTCGCAATCGGCCGCGCTGGGAGATCAGGTCGATGACCATGAAGTCATTACCCAGCCCGTGCATCTTGGTGAAGTGCACCAGCATCAGTCGTCACCCTCCGGCAGCAAGCACTCGCCGGTCCACAGCTCTTCGAGGCGTTCGCGACGGCGCACCAGGTGCATCTCGGGGCCATCGACCATGACTTCGGCGGGGCGGCAGCGGCTGTTGTAGCTCGAGGCCATCACGAAGCCATAGGCACCGGAGGAGCGCACGGCGAGCAGGTCGCCCGGCGCGATTGCCAGCTCGCGGTCCTTGCCGAGGAAATCCCCCGTCTCGCAGACCGGGCCGACCACGTCATAACTCGATGTCTCACGCGGGTCACGCGTGTCGACAGATACGATGTTCTGCCAGGCCTGATACAGCGACGGGCGAATCAGGTCGTTCATGCCGGCGTCGATGATGGCGAAGTTCTTCTCTTCGCCCGGCTTGATGAACTCGACACGTGTCAGCAGTACGCCGGCATTGGCGGCGATGGAGCGGCCCGGCTCGAACAACAATGTCATCTCGTTGCCGTGCTCATAGCGTGCCAGACGTTCCAGCAGGGCGCTGGCATAGGCGAACGGCTCCGGTGGTGTTTCATTCTGGTAGGGCACACCGAGGCCGCCGCCGAGGTCGAGATGCTCGATGATGATATCGCGCTCGCGCAGGCGGTCCAGCAGTACCAGCAGACGTTCGAGTGAGTCGAGGAAGGGGGCCAGTTCGGTCAGCTGTGAACCGATATGGCAATCGGCACCAACGATCTGAACATGCTCCATGTCGCGGGCGGTCTCGTAGACCTCCAGCGCCTGCTCAACCGGAATGCCGAACTTGTTGGCCTTGAGGCCAGTGGAGATATACGGGTGCGTGCCGGCATCGACATCTGGATTGATGCGCAGCGAGACCGGTGCCACGCGACCCAAGCGGCCGGCGACAGCGTTGAGGCGCTCAAGCTCTGGCAGCGATTCGACGTTGAAGCACTTGATGCCCAGCTCCAGTGCGCGCTCCATCTCATCGGCCTGTTTGGCGACGCCTGAGAACACGATCTTGGCGGGATCGCCGCCGGCCTTGATGACGCGTTCAAGCTCACCTTTGGAGACGATGTCAAAACCAGCGCCAAGACGCGCCAGTACGTTGAGCACGGCCAGATTTGAGTTGGCTTTCACTGCGTAGCAGATCAGGTGTGGGTGGTCGCCCAGCGCTTCCTGATAGGCCTTGAAGTGGCGAGTCAAGGTGGCGCGGCTATAGACGTAGCACGGAGTGCCGAATTGATCGGCCAGCGTGGCGAGCGAGACGTCTTCGGCGTGCAGCACGCCATCCTGATAAACGAAGTGATCCATGATCCGGCCTGCAAGATATCGCGCCGGCGGGCATCACCCGCCGGAGATGAATGGGGGTCAGGCGCCGTTACCGGTCGCCTTGTTCTCTGCTTTGGCGCTCTCGGTCTCTGACGCGGCGCCTTCGGACTCTGAAGAGACCGGCGCCTCAGCGCGCTGACCACCGGCATCCGCATCTGCGGGCAGGTAGAGAGGGCCTTTCTGGCCACAACCGGCCAGCAGGCCAGCCCCTAGCAGCAGAACCGCAAGAGCGCGGAGAGTGTGACGGGCGGATTGGCTCATCAGATAACGCATCGGGCGGCCTCCTGGCAGCAATAGAGTGATTCGGGCTGCCAGACGCTAGCGAGCGTCTGGCAGCCTCTGAAAAGGGGGGGGGCATCAGGCGCGTGTGGCCAGTGCCTCGCGAGCACGCTGCGCGGCGGCACGTACTTGATTCGGGGCGGTGCCACCGATGTGGTTGCGCGCGGCGACAGAGCCCTCAAGCGTCAGTACATCGAAGACGTCAGCATCGATGGTGTCGGAGAACTGACGTAGCTCTTCGAGTGTCATCTCGGACAGGTCACGGTTTTGCTCAATGCCGAAGGCGACGGACTTGCCGACGATTTCATGAGCATCACGGAAGGCCACGCCCTTGCGTACCAGGTAGTCGGCCAAGTCGGTCGCGGTCGCGAATCCCTTGCTGGCAGAGGCGTACATGTTGGCAGCTTTGGGCCGAATGGCAGGAATCATGTCAGCGAAGGCGCGCAGACAGCCGCGGACGGTATCGACGGTGTCGAACAGCGGCTCCTTGTCTTCCTGATTGTCCTTGTTATAGGCCAACGGCTGCGACTTCATCAGGGTCAGCAGGCTCATCAGGTGGCCATAGACACGACCGGTCTTGCCGCGGACCAGCTCCGGTACATCCGGATTCTTCTTCTGCGGCATGATGGAAGAGCCGGTGCAGAAGCGGTCAGGCAGATCGATGAAATCGAACTGGGCGCTGGTCCACAGCACCAGCTCTTCGCTCATGCGTGACAGGTGCATCATCAGCAGGCTGGCGAAGCTGGTGAATTCGATGGCGAAGTCACGGTCGCTGACTGAATCGAGGCTGTTCTCGGTCGGGCGATCGAAGCCAAGCAACTCGCTGGTGACATGTCGATCGATCGGGAAGGTGGTGCCGGCCAGTGCCGCAGCGCCCAGCGGCAGCACGTTCATGCGGACGCGGCAGTCATTTAGACGGTCCTGGTCGCGGGCGACCATTTCCTGCCACGCCAGCAGGTGGTGACCGAAAGTGACCGGTTGAGCACTCTGCAGGTGGGTGAAGCCCGGCATGATGGTGTCGGCTTCCTGTTCGGCCAGGCCCAGCATGCCTTCACGCAGACGCGTCAGTTCGGCATCGATGACGTCGATCTCATCGCGCAGGTAAAGGCGGATGTCGGTGGCCACCTGATCATTGCGTGAGCGACCGGTGTGCAGCTTCTTGCCGGTGTTGCCGATCTTGGCGGTCAGACGTGCCTCGATGTTCATGTGCACATCTTCCAGCGCGACGGACCACTCGAATTCGCCGCGAGCGATCTCTTCGCTGATCTCCTTCAGTCCCTCGATGATGGTGTCGCGCTCTTCCTCGCTCAATACGCCAACGCCGGCCAACATGGTGGCGTGGGCGATGGAGCCACGAATGTCGTGCTGCGCCATGCGCTGATCAAAATCGACAGAGGCAGTGAAGCGGGCCACGAAGGCATCGGTCGGCTCGCTGAAGCGGCCGCCCCAGGACTGATTGGTAGATTCGCTCATCGGGATCTCGAATGGTGGTGACATGTCCAGATTTCGGCGTCCGGTGCAGGGTCGCGCAACGGGTACCGTTGATACCTTGGAGTGTACCAGACTCCAGCGCGCGGGCGAGGGGGCGGGCAAGGAAGCGCGCCGCTAAGTTGGCGCTGGATTTTCCCCCTGACGTTACTGCCTTTATGATAAGGCGCATTACGTGGCAACACGGTCTGTCCGCGACCGTTTGCGAGTCATGCCTCGCGCCGCTTTACGATTCAAACTGAGTGCTTCGTGCACCTTCCAAGGAGAATGCCGTGTCCCGTCGTGACATCCTGCGTATCGCCACCCGCAAGAGCCTGCTTGCCCTATGGCAGGCTGAGCACGTCAAAGCGCGCCTTGAGGCCTTGCATCCGGGGCTCTCCGTCGAGTTGGTGCCAATGTCCACGCGTGGTGACAAGATTCTCGACACTCCGCTGGCCAAGATTGGCGGCAAGGGGTTGTTCGTGAAGGAGCTGGAAGAGGCCATGCTGGAAGGCCGTGCCGATATCGCCGTGCATTCCATGAAGGATGTGCCGATGCACTTCCCCGAGTCACTGGGATTGGCGGTCATTCTTGAACGGCATGCGCCAACCGATGCCTTCATCTCCAATGATCACGCCAATTTCGACGCGTTGCCGCAGGGGGCGCGCCTGGGGACTTCCAGTCTGCGACGTGGCTTGCAGGCCAAGGCGGCCCGTCCTGATCTCGACGTGCTTAGCCTGCGCGGTAATGTGCAAACACGCCTTGGCAAGCTGGATGCTGGTGAGTTTGATGCCATCATTCTCGCCACGTCGGGCTTGCAGCGTCTTGAACTGGATGCGCGCATCACTGATGAGATGTCCGCTGAAATCTGTCTGCCAGCCTGTGGTCAGGGTGCGCTGGGTATCGAGTGCAATCTGCAGGACGCTGAGATTCTCGCGCTGTTGGCACCGCTGGCACATGAAGATTCCAGTCGCTGTGTGCTGGCCGAGCGTGCCATGAACACCCATCTTGAAGGTGGCTGTCAGGTGCCCATCGGTGGCTATGCCGTGCTGGAAGAGGGCGGCAGTCAGCTGTGGCTGCGTGCGCTGGTCGGCAATCCTGATGGCACTGTCATCCTGCGGGCCGAGGCGCGTGGCCCGGCGGATGCGCCGGAAGTGTTGGGCGTGGCCGTCGCAGAAGATCTGCTCGCACAGGGTGCCGGTGAAATTCTGGCGGCAGTCTATGGCGATGCCCGTGGCTAGTGGCGCTGAACAGTCGCACACGGCTGCGGTTCAGACGGCTTTGACCAATGGTGCCATGGCCAAGCCACCCGCGTGTCGTCCTGAGGTGCTGACGACGCGGCCCGGTTCGCGTGGTGCAGTGCTTGATGCCATGCTCACCGAGGCTGGTTGTAGAGTGGAATGCCTTGAATTGATGGCCCTTGAGCCGCTGCCCGCCACACAAGCGATGCGTCAGGCCATCATCGATGCGGATCTTTTCCAGGGCGTGGTGGTCATTTCACCGCAGGCTGCCAGCTGTCTGGCCGAATGGCTGGAGGACTGGTGGCCGCAACTGCCGCAAGGGATCAACTTCTATGCCGTCGGTGCGGCGACAGCTGAAGTGCTGCATGCGCGTCTCGGTGTGCGGGTACGTGTGCCTCCCCGTGTGACGCGAGGTGAGCATGCCGAGGCGGATGCGCCCGTGGGCACGACCAGTGAGGCATTGCTATCACTGCCTTCATTGCAGCATCTTGAAGGGCAGCGTTGGTTGTTGGCCGCCGGAGAGGGTGGCCGCCCGCTACTCGGTGATACGCTAGAAGCACGCGGTGCTCAGTTGACGCGAATCGAGCTATATCGGCGGCTTCCGTTGGTATTGTCGCCTCAACAGGCTGGCCGTCTGGCGGCGGGCGCGTATGATGCAATGGTGGTGACCAGTAATGAACTGCTCGAGACGGTCCTGACGTCCGTCACGACACGCAGCTTGTACCAACCGCTAATCGTGTCGAGCAACCGTTTGGCTACACTGGCATACGCTCATGGGTTCGAGCGTGTGACGGTAGCCGAGGACGCCTCGCCCGGGGCTTTGACGCAGGCTGTCTTGCGCGCCTGCACCCCGGCTACATGACTCGCCATGCGAGAGGGATCGGCGCCAATGCGCCTGGTCCGCGTGAGGCCATCGATTTCCAAGAATCCGGAAAAGGGCAAGCGTAGATGAGCAACCGAGAACACCATCAGGAAGATAGTGGGCCTGCCGGCATTACGCCGGGCATGTCCGGCGACAAGGATGCTGCCGCTCGCGCATCAGATGCCTCTTCCGCTCCCGGCGATAATGCCGATGACACTGCCTCTGGCCGCCCTGGCGCCGAGGCTCCCCGTTCGTCCTCATCTTCCTCGTCATCCTCTACGGCTGATGCCCCGCGCGAGCGCCGCTCGCGAGGTGGGCGCAATCGTCGCGGACGCGGGAAAGGACAGGGCAGCAGTTCCTCTTCATCCTCATCCCCCACTGCCAGTGAGTCCACTCCCGTGAGCCAGACTTCAGACGACAACGCATCGACGCCTTCCGGCGAAAAATCTCCCTTCTCTGAGCGGAGCACGACTACCGCTGAGACGTCCGGTAGCAAGGCGTCTGCCAAGGGAGCGGACAGCAAGCCCAAGCAACCGTCCAGCAAGGACAGTAGTAGTCCGGCGGGCAAGAGCAGTACTGCCAATAGCGGTGGTGCTGGAAGCGGCAAAGGGGGTGGTCAAGGGGCCGGTGGCAGTACCCCGCCGCCGGCTTCCAGGGAAGCCAAGAAGAGTGCTACTGGTATCATTGCGCTGATCCTCGTCATCTTGCTCGCGATCGTGGTGGCCGTGCTGTCATGGTTCGGTTGGCAGCGTCTGAATGCCTTGCCGAATGCGCAGGGAATCGACAAGCAGGTCAGTGAATCCGTGACTCAGCAGGTGGGTCAGGTCGAAAGCAAGGTCGCCAGTCTTTCCAGCGATATCGACAAGAGTGCGTCCCGCGTCAGCGACCTCGACAAGCGTCTGTCGAGCGAGAGCAAGGATACCGAGACAGCCCTCAACAAGGTGCTGGAAGAGCTCAGCAAGTCCCAGCAGACTGACGCGCGCGACTGGCATTACGCCGAAGCCGAGTATCTTCTGCGTCTGGCGAATCAGCGTCTGCAGCTGGAGCGTGACGTGAACGGCGCCGATGCGCTGCTCGAAAACGCTGATGCGCGTATTGCCGCTGCTAACAACCCGGCACTGCTGCCGGTGCGCAAGGCCATTCAGTCAGAGCTTGCTAGCCTTGATAGCGTGCCGCGCGTCGATCGCAGCGGTATCTATCTGGCGCTGCTTGCAGAGCAGGAGCAGCTAGCGCGCTTGCCGCTCAAGCAGGATGTCGCTGAGATTGCAGCCAAGGTCGAGAACGAATCCGTTCCCACCGGTGGCTGGCAGAAGCAGTTGGCCCGTTTCGGTAATGAGCTGAAGGGGCTGGTAACGGTACGTCGTCATGACGAAGCCCTGGAAGCTCTGATCACGCCGGAGCAGGAATCCTACCTGCGTCAGAACGTGCGTCTGGTGCTCGAGCAGGCCCAGCTGGCACTGCTCAAGGAAGAGCCGGAGCTCTATCAGGCCGCTATCGAGAAGGCGGTCACACTGGTCAATGGCTACTACGACACCAAGGTTGATGGCGTGAAGAATGCTGTCGCCAAGCTCGAAGAACTCAAGGGCAAGACCATCCGTCCGGAGCTACCCGATATCTCCGCCTCTCTTGGCACGCTGCGTGAGCTGATTGAGCGTCGCGCACAGGCAGGGGGTGGCAAGGCATGAGAGTCCTGATACTACTGATCATCATTGGGCTAGCCATCGGTGCCTTGTTCGGTCAGCTGATGCAGGCCTTCCCGGGTTACTGGTTGATTCGGGTTGGCGATACCTCGGTACAGACATCCTTCTGGTTCGGTTTGATCCTGTTGTTTGCCGCCTTTGTAGTGCTACATTTTGGTCTGCGCCTGTTAGGACGCTTTGCGCACCCGTTTTCACGCATCAAGGTGTGGAATAGCCGCACACGTCACCGTAATGCCACGCGCAAGACGGAGCGTGGGCTGGTGGCGCTGGCGGAAGGTCGCTGGAAGCGTGCCGAACGCTCTCTGACACATTCTGCGGAGGATTCCAGTACACCGCTGGTCAATTATCTTTCCGCGGCTTTGGCGGCTCACTATCAGGGGCGCTTCGATCAGGCGGATACGTTGCTCAAGCGTGCTCATGCCTCTACCCAGGGGTCTGAGAGCGCGGTAGGGCTGGTACAGGCGCAACTGATGCTGGACCGTCAGCAGCACGAGCAAGCGCTGGCAACCTTGACGCGCCTCGACAAGCAGTTGGGTGAGCACCCCCAGGTCTTGAAGCTGCTCAAGCAGGCTTATCTGGCCGTCAGTGATTGGGATGGCCTGCGCCGTCTGCTGCCGCGCTTGGATAAGCAAGACTTGATCTCTCCTGAAGAGAAGAAGGAGCTGGAGCAACGTGCCTATGTCGCGCTGATTCAGCAGGCAGCACGCAATCCGGAAGACATCGAGCGTGTGCGCAATCTGTGGGCCGACATGCCGGACCACCTGCGTAATGATGTGAGCCTGGTGGCGCTGTATGCCGAGGCATTGATTGCCGGAGGCCAGGAAGGCCTGGCAGAGCGTCTGCTGCGCCACTCGCTGAAGGAATGCTGGGATTCGCGTCTGGTGCTGCGCTATGGCCTGCTGGACGTGGATGCACCGCGTCAGCTGGTGTATGCCGAGAAGTGGCTGCAAGAGCGTCCGAATGATCCTGATCTGCTGTTGTCGCTGGGCCGCTTGGCACTGCGTAATGCTAATTGGGGTAAGGCACAGGAGTATTTCGAGGCTAGCCAACGCCAGCGTCCGAGCGGCACCGTCTGTGCTGAGCTGGCACGTTTGTTCGCCAATCTTGGTGAGCACAACAAGAGCCAGCTTTATTATCGTCAGAGTGTCGAGCTGCTGGATCGCTCGTTGCCTGCACTGCCGCAGCCGAGCAAGGACAACGTCTAGCAAAGGCTGGCAGTAACGCTAAAAGAGATAATCGCCTCGTAGTCAGGCTACGAGGCGACAGTAGTTACTCTCCGGGTATCCGAGTTCACACGATGTTGTGACGGGATACCCTTTTTTTGTCTGCGTTATGGTCACGACCGTGTGTTTCAACGTCAGCAAGGTAATTCTGCAAGGTAATAAGGGGAAGGTGGGCATGAGGAAAAGGATAAATAAGGAAGATAAGTGCATGGCGCGAACTTCCCTGCCCGTGAGTGTGTCCAAAAAGGGCGCTGCCAATGATCGTGGTTGTGCGGTATGAAAGGCGATATACGCGGTTGCCTACAGGGCAACCGCGTATATCAATGCATGGCATTATCTATCTGTACTGCGACGCTGGCTGACGGCGTTTCGTCCGTGCGATGATTCGGCGCGATGGATGATGCAGCAGTATGGCTGGTCATTCGTAAGCCTTCTTCGGCTTATTTTCTCAAGACATAATGGAGTCTGCATGTTGCAAAAGTCCCTGGCCCTGATGGGCGCCTCTGTACTGGCAGTATCTCTCGCCGGTTGTGCCACTTCTGGTAACAGCACTTCCAGCAACGCTGCCAGCTCTTCCTCCAGCAGCTCCATGATGAGCCTTGCCAGCAGTATGCTGAGCAGTGAGACAGGCCAGACGCTTCCGGCCGCTGACCTGATGTCCAGCTTGACCTCCCAGCTGGGTGTTTCTCCCACTCAGGCGCTCGGTGGCTCTGCTGCCATGCTGGCATTGGCCCAGTCTCAGCTAGGCGGTAGCGCCACTTCCGAGCTTTCCAGCGATGTCCCGCAGTTGTCTAGCCTGACCAGCGATAGCTCGCTGTCCACGCTTTCCAACCTGGCGAGCTTGAGCGGTAATGATAACGCCAAGTCTCTGGCCAGTGCCGTCAGCGGTGTGGATGACACTTCCTCCATGAACAGCACCTTCTCGATGCTGGGAATGGATAGCAGCATGGTGTCCCAGTTCGCACCAGTACTGCTCAGCTACATGGGTGGTGAAGGTGTTAGCTCTTCTCTGCTGAGCTCGCTGTCCAGCGTATGGGGCACCGGCTCCTGAGTGATATCTTGCGCATGAGAGGATAATTTTTCTTTTCCATGGCCGCAAAAAAACGCCCCCCGAGCCATTGGCTCGGGGGGCGTTTTCGTTACAGCATCTTCTCTTTCGCTTCAGGCATGCACTGCAAATGAATCATCTGCCGTCAGCCAAGAGATCAGTCACCATCAGCATCCGGCTGGGTAGTCTGCCGAATACGCTTTTCGTCATCATCGATGACTTCGCCATCTTTCGCTGCATGGCGAGTGAGCGGCTCTTCCTCTTTGGCACTTTTCTTGAGTGCCTGTAGAGCCTCACGCTGCTCGGGGGTTTTAGGCTGCCCTGCAGCCGAGCCATCGATCACGAACGGAGAGTTCATGGTACGTACGTTGGCTGGCGGCGCGCCACCCTCCTTGTCCTGACCGAAGTACATCGTCATGTGCGGGAACGGAATCTCGATACCAGCGGCGTCGAAATGCTGTTTCACGAGCTTGTTGTACTCGCGTCCGATGGCCCACTGATTACCTGGACTGGTCTTTATCATCACACGAATGTTGACCGCGCTATCCGCAAGTGCCGACACCCCGGCTACCGTGACGGGTTCGAGAATTTCAGGTCCATAGCTACCGGCCTGCAGCTCATCGAAGGCAGCACGCAGATGCACGATGGCGTGATCGACATTCTCACGATAAGAGATGCCGTACTCGCCGACATGGTAAGCAAAGTCACGCATGTAGTTGGACACGGTATCCACGGAAGAGAACGGCACGATATGGAAGGTGCCGGACAGATCACGGATGCCAACCGAACGGATAGTCAGGCGTTCTGCGGTACCTGTCACTCCGCCAGCAGAGACGACATCACCAGTGTTGATAGCGTTCTCTAGCTGGATGAATACCCCGGTAATGATGTCCTGCACCATCTTCTGAGCGCCAAAGCCGATCGCCAGACCCAGCACCCCGGCACCGGCCAACAGTGGGCCGATATCGATGCCGATCTCGGACAGCACAATCATTACGGTGAAGATGATCATGGCGATGGCGATGGCATTGCGGAACAGCGCTAGCAGTGTCTCGACACGCGCCGACGGCTTGCCTTTGCCAGTATCCGGATTGAGCTTGTGCTCGATCAGACTGGCAATACCGATCCACAGCAGTACGGAGAAGCCGACGATGAACAGCACATGGAAGACGCGTGACAGCAGCTGAGCACCAGTATCTGTCGCCAGCCAGGTGCCGAGTGCCACGACGCCCCATGCATTCAGCACCATGCCGATCACGACGATCAGAATGATGGCACGCATGATACGCAGTGCGGTCGGGATGTAGGAATTGAGGCGCTTCTCCAGCATCGGCAACTGACCACGCAGGTTGTCAGAGACCATGATGCGCTTGCCGATCAACTGCGTGAGGACGCGCGAGAGCAAGGCGCCACCACCGATGGCCAGCAATGTCTTGAGGGTCGCGGCCATCATGAACGGCAGTGCCGTTTCTGGCGTGGTCTGCGAGATCACGAATAGCGTGATGAAGTAGGCCAGTGCAATCAAGTGCCAGGTGCTCGCGAGGATGCGTAGGCACACAGCGATGATGCTGTTGTGTGTCTCGACAGCCTGATTGAGCAGGCGGTCACGCAGCAGGATACGGTTGCGCATAATCACGACGACGGCCCAGATCAGCGCTGCAGCCATGATCAGCAGGCCCACGAAGCTACCCAGTGCCGGTGCCAGATTGTTATTGATCATCGGGACAACGACGAGGATGCCATAGCCAATAAAGCCAGACAGCAGTGCCAGTGAACGATTCCAGTAGCGTGCCACTTCATCACGCATCGGCAGCAGGCGCAGGCCCTGATAGCCAGAAGAGAACAGCATGCGCATCAATGCCTTGAATAGCTCGATTACCAGATAGGCGTTCAAGAACATCGACTCACGCTGACCAATCACTCCTTGCTCACCATAGGCAAAGATCGCCAGCAGGTAGCCACCAAGGAAGGCTAGGCCAATCACGGCGAGGTCTACCAGCGCGGCAACGATCACGGCGATCAGGGTGCGCAACAGTGGACTGCGATGCTGACCATCCAGTGACCACTGACTCACGCGACCGAAGAGCGGGTGTGCCAGTCGGCGCATCACCAGGAACAGCGCGATGGTAGAGATGACTACCAAACCGAGACTGATGGCCTCTTCACCGAAATGACTCCAGTCGACTTTTTCGGCATCTTCGCTGTTCAGACCCTCCAGGGTCCCGAGCACTCTATCCAGAGTGGCGGAGAGATCAGCGACCAAATCTTGACTGATTTCGGCCAGTTGACGTGATATCGAGGGAGATTCCTCGTCGAGAGTGACTTCCGAGCCAGCCACGTCAACAGCCTTGTCGCTTGTCTTGTCACCCAGCTGACGCAGCCCTTCAATCAGCGCCTCGCGCTGGCCCGGATCTTCCAGCAGATTCGCTAGGCTCTCATAGGAGGGAGCAGCTGCCTCGGTATCATTATTGGCCGGTGCGGCATGAGATAGGCCACTGAACGCGAGGCTCAGCGCCATGATCACCATCATCAACCCATGCATCAGCCAAGAAGAGGGATTGGCCGCACGGGAGGTAGACGAAACGTGAGCGGGAGGGGAGTGCGGGGGAGTCGGAATCGCCACAGATGGCTTCTCCTGTTTGATGAGTGTGTGATGGGCATGTAGTGGTGTGTCGAGCAGACTCTGCAGGTACTTCATATGCACGCAGGCATCTGAACATGCAGGCTCTAAGCAGTAACGCGAGGATCTGTCAGGCAGATGTGAGGTGATGTCGCGAGCATCCTGCGCACGCACCATGCAACAGTTATCGGGGCAGTTTGCGTTAACCCAACCCTGATCTCTGCTTTAGAGAGACATTTGTGTGCCACAGCCTGCGGTAGGCATGGTCATCCTTCAAGCTTTTTGCTGTGTTTGTGGCCGCGCTCGGCGATTTCTTATGACCGGCAGCATGCAATGTGGCGTTGCACGACCCGGTGTGGTGGCAGGAGAAGAGAGCAAGTAGTGTTGCGACTGATTATTATTCACGAAGCTGGTTTATCATGGTGCTTCTGGCATCGAGAACATTCGTTGGAGAATCATGCTCGACCGCTTGATGCTGTGCGGGGTACTCACGTGGCCGCTCATGACCACCTGCTCCCGCCCATTTCCCCGCGGCTGTTCACGTATGACGGCCGACCCCTCATTTAGTGCCTGGTTCATGGAGAACTGCATGGAGAACCGTAGAGACCTTGCCGCGTTGGCGCTTTCCTCTCAAGAGCTGTCACGTAAGGTGGGCTTGAGAAACGGCTTGCGCAGCAGCCTGCTGGCGTCAGTGGCCGTGCTACTGTTGGGCGCTTCGTTATCGGCTGAGGCACGCAGTGTCGAGACTGCCTTCGGCGAGCTGGAGATCGAGGGCACGCCCAAGCGCGTCGTCACTCTCTATGAAGGTGCGCTGGATGTGGCGGTAGCGAGTCAGATCACCCCATTGGGCGCCGTCACGACGCGCGGAGGTGACGGTGTCGCTGCCTATATAGCACCGCAGGTACCGAAGATTGCCATTATTGGTACGCCGCGCGAGTTCAACATTGAAGCGGTCGTGGCGCTCAAGCCGGACATGATTCTGGCGCCTCCCGGATTGGATCTGACCCAGTATCAGCTGTTCTCACGATTGGCACCGACCATCGTGCCCGCCGCTGCCGAGCTGACGTCAGATGCCTGGAAGGCACAGAGTCGCACCTATGCTGAGGCGTTGGGTGATGACGCGGCGGCTGTGCTCGAGAAGCGCCTTGCGGCGATCGAGTCTCATGCAGCACATCTCAAATCACGGATGTCGGCGCCACAGACGGCCAGTCTGGTGCGTCGCATGCCAGGAGGATTGCTGGTGATGTCTGATCAGTTGTTTGCCACCGGCTTGCTCACTGCCAGTGGTTATCAGCTGGCAGGCAGTGACCTGGTCAAGGCCGGCCGGCCGCACTCTGATCCGTTGAGTGACGAGAATCTCTCGCGCATCGATGCTCAGACTATCTTCCTTGCGACGTTGGACCATACCTCCAATGAGGCTGTCGAGGCACTGGCGTCGCAGCCGGTCTTCCAGCGCTTGAAGCTTGCCAGCCGCCAAGGGCTGGTGGGCGTGGATGGTCAGCTGTGGACGAGCGCTAGCGGTCCGCTGGCCGCCGAAGCGCTGTTGAAGGATCTCGATAGCGTGCGTGATGACTTGCATGATCAAGATCGCGAATGATGAGTCGTCATCATATCGCCGCCATGCACTACGTTCTGGCGCATGACGCGTGCAGGAGGATGCATGCAGGCTGACGAGATGATCCCTCGATCGCACGTCTCAGCGATGTCTTCTAGCTCAGCAATGCCCTCTAGCTCAGCAGTACCGATGGCCGACTCGGCTCCGGCGACTCGCAAGGTCACTGGACGCCTTGCGTTGTGGAAGGTGATGCCGCTGGCCTGTGCGATCGCATTGTTGACCTGCCTGGCAAGCCTGTTGTGGGGAGCGGGACAGGTGGGGCCTATGCAGGCACTGAAGGCCTTGATGGGGCAGGGCAGTGAAGAAGCACGCTTTGTCGTCTCTGAACTACGCGCGCCGCGGACGCTGATCGGCATTGTCGTGGGCATGATGCTGGCCTGTGGTGGCGCGCTGATGCAGGTCGTGGCGCGCAATCCGCTGGCTGAGCCGGGATTGCTGGGTGTCAGTGCCGGCGCTTCCTTTGCGGTCGCCGTGGCGTTGTTGCTGGGCATTGAGGCCGCAGGCATGCACGTGATCGTGGCCCAGAGTGGCGCGTTGTTGGGCTGTCTGTTCGTCATGAGTACGGTACGTGTGCGTGGGGCCCGACAGGATCCGGTTCGCCTGGTGCTGGCGGGAGCAGCGCTCTCCAGCTTGCTGGTCGCATTGACGTCATTGGTGTTGCTGATTGACCAGCGTGCCGCCGACGAGATTCGTTTCTGGGTGGTGGGCAGCCTGGCGGGCCGTTCACTGAGTGCGCTCTACCACTGCCTGCCCAGCCTGCTGCTGGCAGTTGTGCTGACGCTGTGGCTGGCGCGTCCGTTGGCCGCCCTGGTGTTGGGCGAGCAGGTGGCGAGCGGTCTTGGTCATCGGCCAGAGCGAGTGCGGCAGATCACGATATTGGTGGTCGCACTGCTCGTCGGGGCCGCGACGGCACTGGCGGGCCCGGTGGCTTTTGTCGGCCTGGCCGTGCCCTATGTGGCGCGCGCACTGTGTGGAGCAGACATCCGCCGCACTTTATGGCTGTGCCTGCCGCTGGGCGTGACCATGCTGCTGACGGCCGATGTGATCTCACGGTTGGTAGTGCCGCCGTCGGAACTGCCGCTGGGCGTCCTGACCACGCTGCTCGGCGCCCCGGTGCTGATTGCCGTGGTGCGTGCGCGGCGCCTGCCCACGCTGTGAAGTGACGGCCCGCGATGGCGATGTCACCTGAGCCGCTGAGTCCTTGTGTGACTGATCCTGTGCGTTGTTGATGTTTGGAACCGCTGATATCTGGAACCGTTGATGCCTGAAACAAAACTGTATAGATCCCCGACGTTCTGTTCGGCGGTATCTACGCCTACCTCTCCCTTGTCTATCGCGAGTGCTCCCGCTGGTACCTTATGGTGGCGTTGGGGCGCTGTGTCGCTGCTGGTGTATCGCGCGCCGCTTCTTGCGGCCTGTGGACTATTGGCTGCGCTGCTGATGTCCAGCCTTGCGTCACTCACACTTGGCAGTGCGGGACTTGATCTGCTGGATGCGCTCAAAGCCATCTTTGGCATCGGGGAATTCATGCACGTCTTTGTCGTTCAGGAGCTGCGGCTGCCCCGATTGCTGGCCGGCATGGGGACAGGGGCTGCCTTCGCGCTTGCGGGATGTCTGATGCAGACATTGGCCGGCAATCGGTTGGCGACGCCAGGCATCATCGGGATCGACAATGGTGCCACGGCATTTGCGGTCGCATCGGTGGTGGGGTTAGGCGCATCGATTGCTCCCCCCGCGATGGCACTCAGCGGCGCCGTCGTCGCCATGGCGCTCGCTTTCGGGTTGTCGGGCGGCATCGGTACGCGAGGCTATCGTTTTCTTGTCGCAGGCATTGGCGTCGGTGCACTGTTCGGCGCAGGCACCCAGCTGATGCTGGCGCGTGTCTCTATCGATGTAGCCAACAATGCCTATCCGTGGACGGTGGGTAGCCTCAACGCCCGCGATGCGAATTCAGTCATTTGGCTAGGGATTGCCATGCTGATTGGGCTTCCACTGGCACTATGGTTGGGGCGGGGGCTGAATACACTCCGCTTCACGGACCGAGTAGCAACGGGATTGGGGCTACCTGTCGCTCGCATGCGTCTGATGATTCTGTGGCTATCCGTCGTGCTGACGGCTGCGGCAGTAGCTGTCGCGGGGCCGGTAGGTATGGTGGCGCTGGTGGGCCCTGAAATTGCGCGCTATCTGTCTCGCCACAAAGGAGTGCCACTGCTGGCATCGGCATTGGCGGGGGCGCTCGTCATGGTGCTGGCGGATTTGGCTGGGCGCACGCTTCTATCCCCACTGGAAGTACCGGTAGGTATCGTGATGGCAGTGGTCGGTAGCCCCTACTTGCTATGGATATTGCTGCGTAGCCCTCGCTGATCCATACCAAAGCCCCCCAATTTTTGTCGACAGGAGTGACCTGTCGACAGGCCGCTGTGGCTAAGAACGGTACAGTGATCAATGACGTTTCAGGAGAGCGCGCCATGAGCGTCGATGCCAAGCAGTACTCCCCCGCGCAGCAGGACTGCGCATCTCACCTGTCACTAGCACCGACTCTGAAGACCGATGCGCTAACGTTGGGATATGGCGTACGCAAGCAGCGGGTCAAGGTGATTGATGGGCTGACGCTGGGACTGCCGGACGGCAAGGTCACGGCCATCGTCGGGCCGAACGGCTGTGGCAAGTCGACCCTGCTGGCGGGACTGGCTCGTTTGCAGCTGCCGGAATCTGGCTCCGTGCTGCTGGAAGGCAAGGATATCCAGCACCTCAAGCGGCGTGATGTGGCACAGCGTATCGCTCTGTTGCCCCAGGAGACGCATTCTCCGGAAGGCGTTACCGTGCATGAGCTGGTGCGCTTCGGGCGTCAGCCTCATCAAGGGGCACTGAGTCAGTGGTCGCAACAGGATCAGAGCGTCGTGACCGCCGCCATGGTGGCCGCAGATATCGAGAGCCTCTCGGAGCGCGAGTTGTCTTCAATGTCAGGCGGGCAACGCCAACGTGCCTGGATTGCCATGGCACTGGCGCAGCAGACGCCGCTGCTATTGCTGGATGAGCCGACGTCTGCGCTGGATCTTGGGCATCAGATCGAGGTGTTTGAACTGATTCAGCGGCTGGCTCACGTTGAGGACAAGACGATTGTCATGGTCGTGCATGACCTGGCCAGTGCCTGTCGTTATGCCGACCACCTAGTTGCCATGCACGCGGGCCGCGTGATTGCCGAAGGACCACCGGCCGAGGTGGTGACGCCAGCATTGGTGCGTCAGCTGTATGGCGTCGAGTGTCGCCTGATACCAGACCCCGATACCGGTACGCCGCTGCTGATCGGCGTACGCCGTACCCACGAGCGTCTGAGTGGCAGCGCGACGTGATGCGTAACGTCATCCATCATTGAGCTGACAGGAAATTTTCATCTGAAAACAGAAAGGCCTCCCCGAAGGGAGGCCTTTCTGTAACGGATATGGTGGAGGCGACGGGAGTCGAACCCGTGTCCGCCGGCACTCCGCCTTCGGCTCTACATGCGTAGTCTCATTATTTGGTTTAACACGACTATCGCCAATGGACAGGCTACAGCAATGCGATTCTCTGAGTTTTAACCCTGATTTTAGAGACGTCGATCAGGACGATCCTGTTTATACGGGCTCGTTCTCAATCCACCTTGAACAGGCGCAACGGTATCATGAGCAGCTTATGCAGCTAGAGCGTAGTTTTCGTCGTTTGCGACTATATAATTTGCAACGTTTTATTTACGAGATACGTTACGATCTCGGCATGCACCTCAGGGTTTGCCACCAGCGTCGAATGCCAGAACGCCCCCATAACTGTCTTGCAACAACACGTTCACTATAACAGGTGGAGACTGTGCTACGCCAGTTCAAGCTTTCAGGAAAATTTTCTGACCTGACAGGAGCTTGCCGGCGACGACAGTCTCATGCCGCCATTATCGATCACGCAAGATACGGGCTTTCTGACGGTTCCAGTCGCGGTCTTTCTCGGTGGCACGCTTGTCGTGCATTTTCTTGCCTTCCACCAAGGCGATTTCACACTTCACTATCGCATTCTTCCAGTACAGCTTGACCGGTACGCAGGTGTGCCCCTTGTCCTGAGTACGCGAGAAGATGCGCGCAATCTGTTTCTTGTGCAGCAGCAGCTTGCGGGTACGTTGTGGATCGGCCACTGCGTGAGTGTTGACGGTCTCCAGCGGATGGATATGGCAACCCAATAGCCAGGCTTCAGCATTCTTGATCACGATGTAGGTGTCTGTCAGCTGACCCTTGCCGGCCCGTAGCGCCTTTACTTCCCAGCCCGCCAGTACCAGACCCGCCTCGAAGACTTCCTCGATATGGTACTCGTGGCGTGCCTTCTTGTTCTGGGCGATCATGTTGCCGCCCTGTTCGGGTTTCTTTTTCTTGCCCATGTTGCCTCGTTAGTCGTTTGCTCCTGCCGCTGCCCGACGGGGTTGCGGTGCATCCTTTTGGATGGGGGGAGGCGTGTTACCATTCAAGGCCAGACGGCACATCATGCGCCGGCCCATTGTTCATGATACGCATGCTGCGTATCCAAGTCAGCGGAGAGCTAGATGCCTACGGTCAACCGGTCTGCCCTGGTAAGGCATTCGGCCCAGGCGATGTTCGATCTGGTCAATGATTTCGAGCGTTACCCCGAATTCCTGTCCGGCTGCAGCAATGCAGTATTGCTGGAACGCGATGAGAATCACCTCAAGGGCAAGCTGACCCTGTCCAAGGCGGGCATGGAACAAAGCTTCGTGACCCGCAATGATCTTTTCGCTCCGGAGCGGATAGAGCTGAGCCTGGTGGACGGCCCCTTCAAGCGCCTTGAGGGGCGCTGGCTATTCACGCCGCTGGGTGAGGGTGCCTGCAAGGTCTCACTGGCGCTCGATTTCGAGTTCAGTAATCGTCTGCTGGGCATGGCCTTCGGCAAATTGTTCAGTCAGGTTGCAGGGCAGATGGTTGATGCATTTACGCGCCGGGCTGATCAGATATACCGATAAGCGCGTCCTGAAACCGCTTTATAGATATGGGTGCGGTAAGCGCGAGACAAGGAACAGACATGAGCGACAGAATCACGGTCGAGGTGGCCTATGCGCTACCCGAGAAGCAGAAGATTGTATCGTTGGCAGTAGCGCCCGGTACTACGGCGCGTGACGCTGTGCGCATGGCGCATCTGGAGCAACATTTCCCGACGCTCAGTGCCGAAGTCTTTCTCGAGGCAGACCTGGGCATCTTCGGCAAGTCATTGCGCAAGCCGGAGGAGCATGTGCTGGCGGTAGGCGATCGAGTCGAGGTGTATCGTCCGCTGATCACTGATCCGAAGCTGGCGCGTAAGCGTCGAGCTGATAAGGCCGCGAGCGCCACGTCGTCGTAGGCGAGGATGATATAACGCGTAACAGGGCACCCATGGGTGCCCTGTTACGCGTAAGTACTGCAAGTGCGAGTACTGACTAATCAGTGATCAGCGTTCATCAGGCAGGTCAGCTGCGCCTGCCTTGCTCTCGGCACGATTAGGCTGTGCAGCGCGTGGGTCAATGTCCAGATCCGGCACAATGACGGTCTCTTGGCCAATCTCGCCACTCGGGGTGATGGTAGACAGTGCATCGCCATCGAACGTCAGCGTCACACGCTTGTTGATGATGTCGCCGTCAGCTTTCTTGAGCCGATAGACGTAGTCCCAGCTACTCTCATTGAAGGGAGCGGTAAGCAACGGCGAGCCCATCACATAGATGACCTGCTCACGGCTCATGCCCGGCTTCAATTGTTCAACCATTTCCGGCTTTATCAGGTTGCCCTGAGGAAGATCGCGTTTGTAGACACTGAAGTAGCTGCACCCGGTGAGCAGCGACAGGGCGCTGCAAAAGGCGACTGTTTTGATCAAGTTTTGCATTTGCCCTGAAGATTCCCTATCGTTTTGCCTTGGCCGATCATACCTGATACATCAAGCGACTGCGAAGAGTACCCCAGCATGGCCGATCAGAACCATGAACTGCGCAAGGCGGGGCTCAAGGTAACCTTACCGCGAGTCAAGATCCTGCAGATCCTCGAGAAATCGATGGATCGACATTTGAGTGCCGAGGACGTGTATAAAGCGTTGCTGGAGGCTGGCGAAGATGTCGGCCTGGCGACGGTATATCGTGTGCTCACCCAGTTCGAAACTGCTGGACTGGTGATGCGCCACAACTTCGATGGCGGCCATGCTGTCTTCGAGTTGTCCCAGGAAGAACACCATGACCACATGGTATGTCTGGACAGCGGTGAGATCATAGAGTTCTGTGACCCTGAAATTGAGCGCCGTCAGCGTGAGATTGTCGAGGAGCACGGTTACGAATTGGTCGAGCATGCGTTGGTTCTCTATGTGCGCCCCAAGGGCACAAAGAGCGACAGCTAACGCGTATCGTGTCAGGGATGACGAGCGGTAGGTGTTTGACACGCCAGGCAGACACACAAACGGCCGCCCCAAAAGGGTGGCCGTTTGTGTGTCTGAAGGATAAGTGTCTGTGCGACGAATGGACTGCGCCGCTTGGCTCAATAGGTACCGATTGGCCGGGTTAATGGCGACTGTCGGTGGCACCTAGCATTTCGCGGGCATGAGCCAGGGTCTGCTCGGATAGGTGAATGCCCCCTAGCATGCGTGCCAGCTCACGCACTCGACCGCTCTCGTCCAGCAACTCCATGTGAGTACGAGTGTTGTTGTTCTCGGCCTGCTTCTCGATATGCAGATGCTGATGTGCCTGTGCAGCGACCTGCGGCAGGTGAGTAACGGTTAACACTTGCCCTTTGTCACCCAGGCGGCGTAGTAACTGGCCAACAATCTCCGCCGTGGCACCAGAGATACCGACATCCACCTCATCGAACACCAAGCTGGGAATCGTTGAGCGACTCGCCGCGACGACCTGAATCGCCAGGGAGACGCGTGACAGCTCGCCGCCAGAGGCCACTTTGGCCAGTGCGCGGGGTGGTTGCCCCGGATTGGCGCTAATGCGGAAGTGGATGCGCTCCATACCTTCTGGCTGCGGGCGCTCACGCGCCTCAATGGCGACTTCGAAGGTCGCCTTGGCCATGCCAAGAAAGGCCAGCTGATCTTGAATGTCACTGGCAAGGCTGGGAGCGGCGGCGGTACGTCGGGATCCTACCTCGGTGGCTAATGTCTTCCAGCTATCGCGGCGACTGGCGACTTCTTCGCGTAGTACTTCGATGGCGTCTTCGTCTCCACCGAGCCCTTCCAGTTCTTCGCTCAGACGTTGATGCAGGCCATGCAGTTCGTCCGGCATGACATGATGCTTGCGGGCGATCTGGTGAATGCGCCCCAGGCGTTCATCGACAAAGGCGAGACGCTCGGGGTCGAGCTCAGTGACTTCGATGAAGCGATGCAATTCGCGTGCGGCTTCCTCAATCTGGATACGTGCTTCATCCAGCATGCCAAGGGCGCTGGCCAGTGCGCCTCGTTCGTTGCCCGGCAAGTGCGTCAGGCGAGTCACGGCCTGATTGATCCGCACCAGCGCGCCCTCGTCATCGTGATCACAGCAATCGACAGCGGCTTGTGCTTCTTCGAGAGTCTGCTCGGCATTGGCCAGAGTTTCCTGCTCCTGCTCCAGCGCCTCAAGCTCCCCCTCGCTCAGTGCGAGTTCGTCGAGTTCTTCTACCTGATATCTCAGCAGTTGCCGGCGCGCACGTATTTCGTCGCCGTCATTGCTCATGCGTTTGAGCCGCCGATGTGCGTCTTGCCATTGCCGGAATTCTTCGCGTAGCTGAGCTGTCTGAGGCTCGAGGCCGGCATACTCATCCAGCTGGCGCAGATGCGTCTCTTCCTTGAGTAGCGAGTGGTGGGCGTGCTGTGAGTGGATGTCGATCAGACACTCTCCCAGCTCGCGTAAGTCACTGATGGTGCAGGGCGTGCCGTTGATCCAGGCTTTGGAGCGGCCACTGGCCGTGATGACACGGCGCAGCAAGCAGTCGTCGCTGCCAAGCTCGCGCTCATCCAGCCATTGGCGAGCTTCGGCCAGTCCACTGATGTCAAAGCGTGCAATGATGTCGGCCCGCTCGGCGCCGTGGCGTACGCTACCGGCGTCGGCGCGCTCGCCCAGGCACAGGCCGAGCGCGCCGAGCAGGATGGACTTGCCGGCACCGGTCTCACCGGTGATGGCGGTCATGCCACGTCGGAAATCGAGTTCCAATGTCTCGACAATGGCAAAGTCGTGAATGGCGAGCTGGAGCAGCATGACTACCTCCGGGGGAAGCTGGGGCGCACCGTGCAAGGCAGGACCCGTGATTTAAATCGCGAGTAAGCGATGCCGTCGCTATACAGTATGTTTATACAGTGCATATGGCTTTTTATACAGCAGACCTCGGTGTCCTTCAATCCACGCACGGCACCTGAAAGAGAAAAGCGGCCGTCAAGACTTGAGAAGCAAGGTGCTGTCCCCATATAGAAGCCCAGACAGCTTTTGGTTGGCAGCAATGGCTTTGCCTTGCTGCTCTTTCAGGCAACTCATGGCCTGCCTGTATGTCATTCGCCGCAGCATGTTTACGCGGCAGTATCAGCAGGCCGCGAACGAGGGCAATGGCGCACAGACGTCGGCCCGCAGGAGATCAGCATGGCTCAGGACCCGCAGACCCCGATGGATGAAGAGCTTCAGCGCGCCGATCGTGAAGCCGAGCCGCAGCCGGAAACACCGGCAGGTGAAGTGATCGACAATGTGCTGGATGCCGATGATGTCGCCTCCGAAAGTGAAGGTGCATTGGTCGACAACCCGGAAGCCGAAATGTTGGCCGCTCAGGTTGAAGAGCTGGAGCAGGCTGTACAGGAAGCGAAAGACCAGGCATTGCGTGCCGCAGCTGACGCCCAGAATTCGCGTCGCCGTGCGGAGCAGGAAGCCGAGAAGGCGCGCAAGTTCGCGCTGGAGAAGTTCATCAAGGAAATGCTGCCGGTGATCGACTCGCTTGAAAAGGCGCTCGAATCCATGAGCAGCGATGAGGCAGCCCAGACGCATATCGAGGGCATTGAGATGACCTTGAAAATGCAGCTGGATGCTCTGGTCAAGTCCGGCGTCGAGCAGCTTGACCCGCATGGCGAGCCCTTCGATCCGGAATACCATCAGGCGGTTGCAATGGTGCCATCCCCGGATGCCGAGCCGAATAGCGTCATCGATGTGATGCAGAAGGGCTACACCCTGAACGGTCGTCTTGTTCGTCCGGCCATGGTGGCGGTCAGCAAGGCGCCTTAGAGCGCGGTGTGGGGAGGTGGGTCTATTGGTTGAGGAAGGACCATATGCCCGCCCTACGGGGGCTGAGGGGTGATTATGCAGATAAAAAATGCAATCACGGCCCTTGAAACCCCAGCACGTGACCCCACCTATTGAAGCAAGTTCAGGTACCGATACAAGGTACCGACATCCAGATTTATCTTTCAGGCTAGCAACAGATTCGAGGTATATGATTATGGGACGCATCATCGGTATTGACTTGGGTACTACCAACTCTTGTGTGGCAGTGCTCGACGGCGACAAGACCAAGGTCATCGAGAACGCTGAAGGCGGCCGTACAACGCCGTCCATCGTTGCCTACACCGACGACAACGAGATCCTCGTGGGTCAGTCGGCCAAGCGCCAGGCAGTGACCAATCCGGAGAACACTCTCTATGCGGTCAAGCGTCTGATCGGTCGCAAGTTCAAGGATGATGTGGTTCAGAAAGACATCAAGATGGTGCCGTACAAGATTGTCGAAGCTGACAATGGCGATGCTTGGGTCCAGGTAAAAGACAAGCGCATGGCACCGCCGCAGATCAGTGCGGAAATCCTCAAGAAGATGAAAAAGACCGCCGAAGACTACCTGGGCGAAGAAGTGACCGAAGCCGTCATCACCGTGCCGGCATACTTCAACGACTCCCAGCGTCAGGCGACCAAGGACGCCGGTCGTATCGCGGGCCTTGAAGTCAAGCGCATCATCAACGAGCCGACGGCAGCCGCACTCGCCTATGGCATGGACAAGTCTCGTGGTGACAAGACCATCGCTGTCTATGACTTGGGTGGCGGTACCTTCGATATCTCCATCATCGAAGTTGCTGATGTTGACGGCGAAACCCAATTTGAAGTGTTGGCCACCAATGGCGATACCTTCCTGGGTGGCGAAGATTTCGACATGTATCTGATCAACTTCCTCGTGGATCAGTTCAAAGCTGATAGTGGCATCGATCTGTCTGGCGACAACCTTGCCATGCAGCGCCTGAAGGAAGCTTCCGAGAAGGCCAAGATTGAGCTGTCCAGCGCCCAGCAGACTGACGTCAACCTGCCGTACATCACTGCAGACAACACCGGCCCGAAGCACCTGAACGTCAAGGTGACTCGTTCCAAGCTTGAGTCTCTGGTTGATGAGCTGGTCGCACGCTCGCTGAAGCCGTGCAAGACCGCTTTGGCTGATGCTGGCCTGACAGCTGCTGAAATCGACGACGTGATTCTGGTCGGTGGTCAGACGCGCATGCCGCTGGTCCAGTCCAAGGTGGCTGAGTTCTTCGGTAAAGAAGCTCGCAAGGACGTCAACCCGGATGAAGCGGTCGCTGTTGGCGCCGGCATCCAGGGCGGTGTGCTGGGTGGCGACGTCAAGGACGTGCTGCTGCTCGACGTGACTCCGCTGACGCTGGGCATCGAGACCATGGGTGGCGTGCTGACCCCGCTGATCGAGAAGAACACCACCATCCCGACCAAGAAGTCTCAGGTGTTCTCCACCGCTGACGACAATCAGGGCGCGGTGACCATCCATGTCCTGCAGGGTGAGCGCAAGCAAGCCGCACAGAACAAGTCTCTGGGTCGCTTCGATCTGGCTGACATTCCGCCGGCACCGCGTGGCGTTCCGCAGATCGAAGTTGCCTTTGATCTGGATGCCAACGGTATCTTGAACGTGTCCGCCAAGGACAAGGCCACCGGTAAAGAGCAGTCCATCGTCATCAAATCTTCTAGCGGCTTGTCCGACGAAGAGATCGAACAGATGGTGCGCGACGCTGAGGCCAACGCGGACGAAGACAAGAAGTTCGAGGAAATGGTCCAGCTGCGCAATCAGGCCGACGGCATGATCCATGCGACCAAGAAGACACTGACCGAAGCCGGTGACAAGGCAGAAGCCAGCGAGAAGGAAGCTATCGAGACGGCCATCTCTGAGCTTGAAGAAGCGCTGAAGGGCGATGACAAGGATGCTATCCAGTCCAAGCTGGACGCGCTGACCGAAGCTTCCGGCAACCTGGCGCAGAAGCTTTACGCCGAGCAGAGTGCTCAGGGCGAGCAGGCAGCCGAAGGCGAGTCTGCTCAGAAGCAGGACGATGACGTGGTTGACGCCGAGTACGAGGAAGTCAACGACGACAAGAAGTCCTGAGTGATTTCTTGATAGACGTCTGACGACAGCGCGGGAGCCTTGCGAAGGTGTCCCGCGTTGTTGTTTGTATCGGTTGCGCATGGCGCCAGCCGCGAGTCACCGGTGCAAACCGGAATTCCAGAACAGATCGGCAGCCTGAGGCTGCCAGCAATCCAGGCGGACCTGATCCATGTCCAAGCGTGATTATTACGAAGTGCTTGGTGTCGAGCGTGGCGCCGACACCAAGGACATCAAAAAGGCGTACCGGCGCCTGGCTCAGAAGCATCATCCTGACCGTAACCCGGACGACGAAACCTCCTCGGACAAGTTCCGCGAGGTGTCAGAAGCCTATGAAGTTCTGTCCGATGCTGACAAGCGCGCTGCGTATGACCAGTTCGGTCATGCCGGTGTCGATGGTCAAGCGGGCGGTGGTGGTGGCGGCTTTGGCGGCGGTGCCGGTGGTTTCGGTGATGTGTTCGGCGATGTCTTTGGTGACATCTTCGGTGGCGGCGGTGGTCGTCGTAATCCGAATGCACCGCAGCGTGGTAGCGATCTGCGCTACAACCTCGATATCGATCTGGAGTCGGCTGTTGCTGGCACGACGGTCGATATCCGCGTGCCGCGTCTTGCAGCGTGTGGCCACTGTGACGGCGATGGTGCCGAGCCGGGTTCCAGCAAGGAAACCTGCCCGACCTGTCACGGCATGGGTAAGGTACGCATGCAGCAGGGCTTCTTTGCAGTTGAGCAGGCGTGTCCGACCTGTCACGGTCGTGGCGAGAAGATCAGCGTGCCATGCCGCAAGTGTCACGGTGAAGGCCGCGTGCAGGAATCCAAGACGCTATCCGTCAAGATTCCGCCGGGTGTCGATACCGGTGACCGCATTCGTCTGAATGGCGAAGGCGAAGGCGGTATCAATGGTGGCCCCGCGGGCGATCTCTACGTGCAGGTCAATCTGCGCGAACATGAGATCTTCAAGCGCGATGGCCGTCACTTGCAGTGCGAAGTGCCGATCAGCTTCGTCGATGCTGCGCTGGGTGGTGAGCTCAAGGTGCCGACCCTCGATGGGCGCGTTGTGCTCAAGATCCCGGCTGAGACCCAGACAGGCAAGTTGTTCCGCTTGCGTGGCAAGGGCGTCAAGCCAGTGCGTGGCGGTCCGGCAGGTGATCTGCTGTGCAAGGTGGTCATTGAGACTCCTGTTAGCCTCAACGAGGAACAGAAGGAGCTGCTACGTCAGTTCCAGCAGAGCCTCGGTGATACCGGCAAGAGCCACTCGCCGAAAGAGAATAGCTTCTTCGATGGCGTGAAGAAGTTCTTCGAAGACATGAAGCCGTAGGCCGCTGCCTTCAGGCTGCATGTAAAAGCCCCGCCTCTCGATTGCTCGGGAGGCGGGGCTTTTTTGTGTCTGCTCGATAGGATGTTGGTGAGCGATAAAAGCTGAGTGCTTACTTCTCGTCAGGGTGCGTAAAGGCCTCGGGTTCGATCACCGCGAAACAACTCAGCAGTGTGGTCTGGAAGGAGCTGAAGTTGTCGTCCGAGATCATCAGGAAGCGATTGCCATTGATGCGTGTCAATCCCTCGAAGTTATCCAGTGACCAGCCTTCACCAGTCGACAGGCGGGCGAGAGTGCGCACCTCGACCTGAGTGCCGGGGTCACCAAGATGCGCGCGGCGTAGACTGATAATGAGTGGGAAGGGCGGCGAGAAAGCCCGCTCCAGCATTAGCATGTCGCCATCCGGCAGCATTTCCATGGCCGTCAGGCTGGAGTTGCTATCGCTTGCTAGTGGATAGGTCCACTCGTATTTTCCATCAACGGTGAAGAGTCGCGTAGTGCCTTCACTCATATTTTCAGGCGTGGACTCCAGACCCGCTATCAGCCCGTACTGTGGATGAAGTGCCAAAGCCTCCATTCCATGATTCGGGGCTGCTCCGCGTGCACCATTAGGCGAGATAGGTTCGTGGACTGCCAGGCCGCTGGGCAAGAACTGCTCGACGCGAGGCTGTTGCTCAAAGCTGATGGCCAGTCGTGTATCACCGCGGCGATCATTATCGCTATGTAGCAGCTGCATGCCTTCAGCGTCGCTCAGCGTACCTTGCAGAGAGATATCAGTTTCATCGCGCAGTGTGTAAGTCTTGAGCGCCTTGGCACCGATCAACTCACCATGACGGAAGGCGAGCCGCAGGCGGTGAAGCCAGCCACGGTCCGAGACGGCGTACAGCAAGGACTCATCCTGGTCCCACCCGATATCAGAGAGCCCGCCCACTGGAGTGCCGTCCAGCCACTTGCCGGGCAGCTTGAGGGTGCCGCACCACTGAATTTCGGGAATGTCGGCCATTTTTTCTGGTGCGGCCAGTGTATAAGGGCGCGGATGTACGCCGCAGGCACCAAGTAGGCTGGCGAGCGCAACGAGAATGCTGACGGCGATAATCTGGCGGCAGGAGACACGTGCAGTGCGATGAAGTGCAGGCATGCTGACTCCGAAGGCTGAGCGATGATAAAGAGAATGTCACAACACGATAATGAACCCCAGCATGGTGATACTCCAGCGCGTAATCGTCACCTATACATGACGTCAGCCAAGGAAGCAGGCGGCTGATATACTCGGTGCCAGAACATGCGACGCATCCAGCAGGTGCGTCCGTCATCATTGGCAATAATGTGCAGGAGTCAGCATGACCCGTATCGCAATCATGGGCGTCGCCGGACGCATGGGACGCACGCTGGTCGAGGCCGTTGGGGCTGTCGACGAGCTGACGTTGGCCGCGGGTGTGGTCGAAGCGGGCAGCTCGCTGACCGGTGTCGATATCGGTGAACTGGCTGGTCAAGGGCGCCTGGGTGTACTCGCCAGTGAGGGTCTCGCGACTGTCATCGACGAGTTCGATGTCGTGATCGATTTCACTGCACCGCAGGTGACGCTTGAGAATCTCGCACTGTGCGCTGAGCATGGTAAGCGCATGGTGATCGGCACGACAGGTTTCTCTCCTGAGCAACTGGTTCAGCTCGATAGCTATCGCGAGAGCGTGCCGTTCGTGTTTGCGGCCAATATGAGCTCTGGCGTGAACCTGACACTCAAGCTGCTGGAAACCGCCGCGCGTGCGCTGGGTGATGCCGGTTATGACATTGAGATCATCGAAGCGCATCACCGGCACAAGGTCGATGCGCCATCCGGCACGGCGTTGGCGATGGGGGAAGTTGTGGCGCATGCTATTGGGCGCGATCTCGAAACTCACGGTGTCTTTGCGCGTGAAGGCCAGTGTGGACCGCGTACTGACAAGGAGATCGGCTTTGCCACTGTGCGTGCTGGCGATATCGTGGGTGAGCATACCGTGATGTTCGCGACGGAAGGCGAGCGTATCGAAATTACTCACAAGGCGTCTAGTCGTATGACCTTTGCCAAGGGGGCCGTACGAGCGGCAGGCTGGCTAGCAGGTCGCGAGGTCGGCCGCTATGACATGCAGGACGTGCTGGGCCTGAAGTGAGATGTGTGGCCGTGCTTGTGAAGTGAGTTGCCGGGAGTCACAGGCGCCTCCGATAACGACGGCTATCCCTTCATGGCATTAACAAGCGCGGCTGACGACTTTTTGAAAGCTGTCGACTCCGTCAAGATGTGATCAGAAGGCATGCTTCTCATGGCCAGAGTCATCATCAAATGGCGTTATCAATGAGTCGTGTGGGCAGGTGAATGGAAATTCGTGATCCCGATAACCTGACTACAGTGACGAAACGTCCGTATAGTGGGCGCTGTCGCTTGTTTTCACTCCGTGCTCGGGGTGGCTAGAACCGCCAAATTCCGGTAATCTCTACCCAATTTGGCCACATACGGGCCAGAGGCATTCCGAAGAATGATAATAAGCGGGATGAAACCTGATTTTTCGGTTTCGTCCCGCTTTTTTGCAACCTGAATTTGCCGCATCTGTCAGGTGTGTGACACATGACAGATGAGTGGCTGCGAGACACAGGCTCGGCGTAAGCCAGGCACGATAAACAAGCAGCATGTCCGGTGTTCGACCGCGGATTCCGGGCAGGAAAGTGGACACTATGGGGAGGACGTTGCGTTGATCAAACCCGCGATACTAGCCTTGGAAGACGGCAGTGTATTTCACGGCAGCGCCATCGGTGCTGATGGGCAGACCAGTGGCGAAGTGGTATTCAATACCGCCATGACGGGATATCAGGAAATCCTGACAGATCCCTCCTATACCCGACAGATCGTCACCCTGACCTACCCCCATATCGGTAATACCGGCATCAATGATGAGGACAATGAGTCCGATCACGTTGCTGTTGCTGGCCTGGTTATCCGCGACCTCCCGCTGATGGCTAGCAACTTCCGCTCTACTCGCTCTCTCGATCAATATCTGCGTGATGAGAACGTGATCGGGATCGCTGATGTCGATACGCGTCGCCTGACGCGCATTCTGCGTGCAAAGGGTTCGCTGAATGGCGCCATTCTGGCGGGGGAGGCTGCTCAGGGCGAAGGTGCGGTTGAGCGCGCGCTGGAAGCGGCACGCGCCTTCCCGGGTCTGAAAGGTATGGATCTGGCCAAGGAAGTGTCATGCAGCGAGTCGTTTGAATGGCACGAAGGCGAGTGGACGCTGGGAGCCGGCTATGCTGATACCCGCGAGTCCGAGCGCCCCTTCCACGTAGTCGCTTATGACTACGGCGTGAAGCACAACATCCTGCGCATGCTGGCCTCACGTGGCTGTCGCCTGACGGTCGTGCCGGCCCAGACACCGGCCGCCGATGTGCTGGCACTCAACCCGGATGGTGTCTTCCTATCCAATGGCCCGGGTGATCCGGAGCCTTGCGACTACGCCATCGAAGCTATCAGCGCGCTGCTTGAGACTGACACTCCGGTGTTCGGCATCTGTCTCGGCCATCAGCTGCTGGCACTGGCTTCTGGCGCGACGACCGTCAAGATGGGGCACGGCCACCACGGTGCCAACCATCCGGTGCAGGATCTCGACAGCGGCATCGTGATGATCACCAGCCAGAACCACGGCTTTGCGGTCGATGAAGCCAGTCTTCCAGCTAGTCTGCGTGCGACGCACAAGTCGCTGTTTGACGGTAGTCTGCAAGGTATCGAGCGTACGGATCGCCCGGCCTTCAGCTTCCAGGGTCACCCGGAAGCCAGCCCCGGCCCGCAAGACGTCGCCCCTTTGTTCGATCGCTTCATCGACATGATGCGTGCGCGACGCTGAGCCGATCACAGGCCCACATGGCCTGATTTACCGTTGAGTTCAGTCACCAGATCATTGCGGGAAGAGACATGCCGAAACGTACAGACTTGAAAAGCATTCTGATCATCGGCGCCGGCCCTATCGTCATCGGCCAGGCGTGCGAATTCGACTATTCCGGCGCTCAGGCCTGCAAGGCCCTGCGCGAAGAGGGTTACCGGGTCATTCTGGTCAACTCCAATCCGGCGACCATCATGACTGACCCAGCGATGGCCGATGCGACCTACATCGAGCCGATTACCTGGGAAACCGTGGCGCGCATCATCGAGAAAGAGCGTCCAGATGCCATTCTGCCGACCATGGGCGGCCAGACTGCACTGAACTGTGCGCTGGCGCTGGAAAGCGAGGGTGTGCTCGAGAAGTTTGGCGTCGAGATGATCGGTGCCAATGCCGACACCATCGACAAGGCCGAAGATCGTGATCGCTTCGACAAGGCGATGAAGAAAATCGGTCTGGCGTGCCCGAAAGCCAAGGTCGCTCACTCCATGGAAGAAGCCTGGGAAATTCAGGCTGAGCTAGGCTTCCCGTCCATCATTCGTCCCAGCTTCACCATGGGCGGTTCCGGTGGCGGCATTGCTTACAACCGTGAGGAGTTCGAGGAGATCTGTCATCGCGGCTTCGAGTTGTCGCCGACGCGCGAGTTGTTGATCGACGAATCGTTGCTGGGCTGGAAGGAATACGAGATGGAGGTCGTTCGTGACAAGAACGACAACTGCATCATCGTGTGTGCCATCGAGAACTTCGATCCGATGGGCGTGCACACCGGCGACTCCATCACCGTGGCACCCGCGCAGACGCTGACGGACAAGGAATACCAGTTGATGCGTGATGCATCGCTGGCTGTCCTGCGTGAGATCGGTGTCGAGACCGGTGGTTCCAACGTCCAGTTCGGCATCTGCCCGGATACTGGCCGTATGGTCGTCATCGAGATGAACCCGCGAGTGTCGCGCTCTTCTGCACTGGCGTCGAAAGCGACGGGCTTCCCGATCGCCAAGATTGCGGCCAAGCTGGCGGTCGGCTATACCCTGGACGAGCTGCAGAACGACATCACCGGTGGCAAGACGCCGGCGTCCTTCGAGCCGTCCATCGATTATGTCGTCACCAAGATTCCGCGTTTCACCTTCGAGAAATTCCCGCAGGCCAACGATCGTTTGACTACTCAGATGAAGTCGGTCGGCGAAGTCATGGCCATCGGTCGTACCTTCCAGGAGTCTCTGCAGAAGGCGCTGCGTGGCATGGAGACCGGCGTCGATGGCCTCGATCCGATTGTCGAAGACTTCAGCGACGAGAGCATGGCGCGTATCAAGGGTGAGCTACAGGCCGCCGGTGCTGAGCGTATCTTCTATATCGCCGACGCCATGCGTGCCGGGTTGGATATCGAAGAGATATTCCGCCTGACCAATATCGATCGCTGGTTCCTCGTGCAGCTGGCCGACCTGGTCGCACTGGAAGGCGACATCGCCAGCCTGTCGCTGGGTGATATCGATGCTGATCGCATCTATCGCCTCAAGCGCAAGGGCTTCAGTGACGCGCGTATGGCACGCCTGATGGGGGTGTCCGAGAAGGCTCTGCGTCGTCATCGTCAGAATCTGGGTGTCCGTCCGGTCTACAAGCGTGTTGACACCTGTGCTGCCGAGTTCGCTTCTGATACTGCCTACATGTACTCCACCTACGAGGAGGAGTGTGAGGCAGAGGTCAGCGACAAGAAGAAGATCATGGTGCTGGGAGGCGGCCCGAACCGTATCGGTCAGGGCATCGAGTTCGACTACTGCTGTGTCCACGCCTCTCTCGCTATGCGCGAAGACGGCTACGAGACCATCATGGTCAACTGCAACCCGGAAACCGTCTCCACCGATTATGACACCTCTGATCGCCTCTACTTCGAGCCGGTGACGCTTGAGGATGTGCTGGAAATCGCCGACAAGGAAAAGCCGGTCGGTGTCATCGTTCAGTTCGGTGGCCAGACGCCGCTGAAGCTGGCGCGTGAGCTGGAAGCCGCGGGTGTGCCGATCATCGGTACCACGCCGGACGCCATTGACCGTGCGGAAGACCGTGAGCGGTTCCAGAAGATGATCGAGAAGCTCGGTCTGATCCAGCCGGAAAACGCCACTGCGCGCAGCTTCGAGGAAGCCTTCGTCAAGGCAGAGGTTATCGGCTATCCGCTGGTGGTGCGTCCTAGCTACGTGCTGGGCGGTCGTGCGATGGAAATTGTCTACTCGGCGTCTGAGCTCGAGAACTACATGACGCACGCGGTCAAGGTGTCCAATGATTCGCCGGTACTGTTGGACCACTTCCTGAATGCTGCCATCGAGGTCGATATCGATGCCGTCTCCGACGGCAAGCAGGTCGTGATCGGTGCCATCATGCAGCACATCGAACAGGCGGGTATTCACTCCGGTGACTCGGCATGCGCATTGCCGCCGTATTCGCTGCCGGCTGATGTGCAGGAAGAGATGCGCGAGCAGGTCAAGCGCATGGCGCTGGAGCTGAACGTCGTTGGCTTGATGAATGTCCAGCTGGCTTGGCAGGATGGCGTGATCTACGTCATCGAGGTCAACCCGCGTGCCTCGCGTACCGTACCGTTTGTTTCCAAGTGCATCGGCAAGTCACTGGCGCAGATCGCCGCGCGCTGCATGGCCGGTCAGACGCTGGAAGACATCGGCTTCACTCAGGAAATCGTGCCGACCTTCTATAGTGTCAAGGAAGCGGTGCTGCCGTTTGCCAAGTTCCCGGGCGTCGACCCGATCCTGTCGCCGGAAATGAAGTCGACCGGTGAAGTGATGGGTTCTGGTGATACCTTCGCCGAGGCCTTCTACAAGGCACAGTTGGGGGCTGGTGAAGCCATCCCGGCACTATCTGGCGATCGCAAGGCATTTCTGTCAGTACGCGAGTTCGATAAAGCGGGCGTTATCGAGGTAGCCCGCTCTCTGGTAACATTAGGCTTTACGCTTTGTGCTACCCGCGGCACGGCAGAGGTTATCGCCGCTGCCGGGCTCGAGGTTGAACCCGTCAATAAGGTGTTCGAGGGGCGGCCGCATATCGTCGATATGATCAAGAACGGCGAGATCGCTTACATCGTCAACACCACTGAGGGGCGTCAGGCCATCAATGACTCGTCCGTGATCCGCCGCACTGCGCTGGGGCATAAGGTGCCTTATGCCACAACGCTGGCAGGCGCCAATGCCGTGTGCATGGCGCTTGCATACGGTAATGATGTCAAGGTTCGTCGTCTCCAGGATATGCATGCAGGAGTCATGATATGAGCAGAAGTCCGATGACCGTTGAGGGCGAAGATCGCCTACGCAAGGAGCTTGAGCGCCTCAAGGGCACGGATCGCCCGCGGGTCATCGCTGACATCGCAGTCGCGCGTGAACATGGTGATCTCAAGGAGAATGCCGAGTACCACGCGGCACGCGAGCAGCAAGGTTTTATTGAAGGGCGTATTCAGGAGATCGAAGGCAAGTTGTCGATTTGCCAGGTCATCGATGTCACCAAGTTGCCGAAGACGGGCAAGGTGATCTTCGGTACTACCGTGGACCTGATGAACCTCGATGATGACAGTGAAGTGCGCTATCGCATCGTTGGCGAAGATGAAGCCAGCATCAAGGATGGCAAGATCTCCGTCACTTCACCGATTGCGCGTGCGTTGATCGGCAAGGAAGAAGGTGATGTGGTGGTCGTGCGTACACCGGGTGGCGATGTGGAGTATGAGATCTCCGAAGTGCATTACATCTAAAGTGCATCGCCTCTGATTCGTCAGATTTCGATGTCATTACAGCCCTGCCGGTAGCCCCGGCAGGGCTGTTTTTTTGGCCTGCGGGCACGAAATCCTTCGGGCAGACGACACTCAAGCGTCATCAGGTCACCCAGCGGGCGCTGGATGACATCACCTTTGAACTGAATCAGCGCGTCAGGTAGTGGTTGTCGGCAACAGAAAACAAGAACGCCGCCCTCGATGAGGGCGGCGTTCTTGTTTCTCACGGCATGTCCTGGCGTGTCTTGCCCGAACTGCGTGAGGCAGGCTTACTTCTCGCTGAAGCGCTGTACGTTGGACAGCTTCGGCTTGGCCTGCGGATTGCGACGATAGAGCAGAGCAATCTTGCCGATGCTCTGGATCAGCGTGGCGTTGGCTTCGCTGCACAGGTGGCGGGCCACCTCGGCGCGGGCTTCACGATCGTTGATCGCCAGCTTGAGTTTGATCAGCTCGTGATCGTGCAGCGCGCGTTCCAGTTCATTCATCACGCCCTCTGAGAGGCCGTTCTCTGAAACGGTAACGACCGGGTCGAGATGGTGGCCGATGCTGCGAAATGCTTTCTTTTGTGACTGTGACAAGCTCATGGTATCGTAAAGTTTCCCTGTTGGCGTCCGATGGGAGCGGGGAGCGTAGCGAAAGACAGGGTCGACTCCAGGGCTTGAAATCCGGGGGTGTGAACCCGTCTGTTGCGCAGGCAATGTCTGTGCCCGCGGGCGGAACCGCGCGCAGGACCCGCCATTCTACTCCATGACGGCGCTCATGACACGACCCGTGAGCTTACATGTGTCACGCCTTTCGTGTTGTCGCTTTCCCCGCTCTATCTCCCGCCAGTTTTCGATATTCTTCCGACTTACCAGGTGACAACGTGGCTCTCCCCAGCAAGAGCAGTGCTGGCTGGATGAAGGAACACTTTGATGATGCTTATGTCCAGCGTAGCTGGGCCGACGGCTATCGTTCCCGTGCCAGCTATAAATTGATTGAAATTGATGACAAGGACCGCCTGCTCAAGCCGGGTGCGACTGTTATCGACCTAGGTGCCGCCCCCGGTGGCTGGAGCCAGATTGCCGCAGAGCGTGTCGGCATGGAAGGTGTGGTCATTGCCTCCGATATCCTTGAGATGGATGCCCTTGCTGGCGTCGACTTCATTCAGGGCGACTTCACGGAAGACACTGTGTTGGAGTCCATTCTGGCGACGCTGGGTAAGCGTCCGGTGGATCTGGTGATCTCCGACATGGCGCCCAACATGAGCGGCATGAATGCCATTGATCAGCCAGCCGGCATGTATCTGGTCGAGCTGGCACTGGATCTGGCGCGCCAGACGCTAAAGCCGGGTGGCAATTTTCTGGTCAAGATATTTCAGGGCGAGGGTTTTGATGCCTACCTGAAAGACATGCGCACCAGCTTCAATAAGGTGGTGACTCGCAAGCCGGAGGCCTCGCGTGCACGTTCGCGAGAAGTCTATCTGCTTGGCCAGGGTTATAAGGGCTGATGTTGATATTGCTCGCTGTGTAGACTTCATCGCCGGTTAAGGCAGGTGATGGCATCCTTGGTCAGACTGGCATCATTGCGAATGGATCAAGCCAAATCGTTTTCTGATGCAGGTTGACTATCGATTGAATAGTCCGTGGTCGGCCTTTAAGCAATGGTTGCCAGCCCCCATCTGGTGTAGTGTCGATAGCATATGATCTTCAGCAGTATGGCCGATGACGGGTTGGTAGCATGTGAAGACATGGCCGATGCTGGCAGGCAAGCACGGCAACGCAGGCAAGCTTTGAGTGGCTCGGTAGGCAGAGCGGCGCGTTGCGTCGGTTGGTACCCCGTAGGCACGATCAGATAGCATGGCAGGCCACCACAAGACGGCATTCCGATTTTCGCGGCTTGCCAAGACAGATTCATGCAATGAGGGTGTCCCCTTGAACGACATGGCGAAGAACCTGATTCTCTGGTTGATCATCGCGGCAGTACTGCTGACGGTGTTCAACAACTTCAGCGTCGATAACTCGCCGCAGGCGATGAACTATTCACAGTTCGTCCAGCAGGTGCAGAACGACCGGATCAAGAGTGTGACCATTGATGGTTACACTATCGAGGGTGAGCGAGCCGACGGCTCAAGCTTCACCACGGTCCGGCCGGCGGCGTCCGATCCCAAGCTGATGGATGACCTGCTGTCCAACAAGGTTGAGGTCATTGGCAAGAAGCCGGAACAACAGTCGCTATGGACGCGTCTGTTGATCGCTAGCTTCCCGATCCTGATCATCCTGGCCATTTTCATGTTCTTCATGCGCCAGATGCAGGGTGGTGGTGCGGGCAAGGGCGGGCCGATGAGTTTCGGGAAGTCCAAGGCCAAGCTGCTGAGCCAAGATCAGATCAAGACTACCTTCGGGGATGTTGCGGGCTGTGATGAGGCGAAGGAGGATGTCGAGGAGTTGGTCGACTTCCTCAAGGATCCCAGCAAGTTCCAGCGTCTTGGGGGGCAGATTCCGCGCGGCGTACTACTCATAGGTCCGCCAGGCACGGGTAAGACTCTGCTTGCCAAGGCTATTGCCGGTGAAGCCAAGGTGCCGTTCTTTAGCATCTCGGGTTCCGATTTTGTCGAGATGTTTGTCGGTGTGGGTGCTTCCCGTGTCCGTGACATGTTCGAGCAGGCCAAGAAACAGGCGCCGTGCATCATCTTCATCGATGAGATCGACGCTGTCGGTCGTCAGCGCGGCTCTGGCATGGGTGGTGGAAACGATGAGCGCGAGCAGACGTTGAACCAGCTGCTGGTCGAGATGGATGGCTTTGAGGCTAACGATGGCATTATCGTGATTGCCGCGACCAACCGTCCTGACGTGCTGGATCCGGCACTGCTGCGCCCGGGGCGCTTCGATCGCCAGGTCATGGTGGGTTTGCCGGACATTCGCGGCCGTGAGCACATTCTTGGTGTTCACCTGCGCAAGGTCCCGATGGGGGATGACGTCGTGCCAGTTAATATTGCACGGGGTACGCCGGGCTTCTCGGGTGCTGATCTGGCCAACCTGGTCAATGAAGCGGCCTTGTTCGCCGCACGTCGTAACAAGCGCCTGGTGAGCATGGAAGAGCTGGAGTTGGCCAAAGACAAGATCATGATGGGCTCCGAGCGCAAATCGATGGTCATGTCCGAGAAAGAGAAGCGCAACACCGCATACCACGAGTCTGGCCATGCCATCATCGGCTTGGTAATGCCCGAGCATGATCCGGTCTACAAGGTATCGATCATCCCGCGCGGTCGTGCACTGGGTGTGACGATGTTCCTGCCGGAAGAGGATCGCTACAGCTTCTCGCGCCAGCAGATCATTAGTCAGATCTGTTCATTGTTCGGCGGTCGTATCGCGGAAGAGATGACGCTGGGGCCGAATGGTGTCACTACCGGGGCTTCCAACGATATCAAACGTGCTACCGAGCTTGCCCACAACATGGTCGCCAAATGGGGTCTCTCCAGCGAGATGGGCCCGATCATGTACGACGAGGACGAGTCTCATCAGTTCCTCGGTGGTCCGGGTCAGGGTGGTGGTAAGCTGAAGTCAGGTGACACCACGTCGCGCCTCGACAAGGAAGTGCGTCGTATCATCGACGAGTGCTATGCCAAGGCGCAGCAGATCCTTGAAGAAAATCGCGACAAGCTTGATGCCATGACAGAAGCGCTGATGACCTACGAAACCATTGATGCAAGCCAATTGGCTGACATCATGAAAGGACTTACGCCGAAGCCGCCCAAGGATTGGGAAGACCCGACCAATGGCAGTGGTGGTGGTTTGACTACGCCAGTGGCTCTCGAGAAGCCGGTTGCTGAAGCGCCACAGGATGACAGCGAGGATGAGGATGATGACACACGTCGCCGTCCGTCTGATCCGCTAGGTGGTCCGAGCGGGCACTAAGCTGAACAGTGCCGCGGATCACGGCAGTCCATGACTGACTCGTGCTGCTGAAACACGACAATGCCCGATCGGGATACCCGATCGGGCATTGTCGTATCTGGCGTGTCGGGATGATGTATGGCTGCTGAGCTGAGGCTTTGCTCAGGACGGATTGGCAGTATGAGAGAAGAGATCTGACGAATGGCTCACATCCATCATCGACTATTCTCAGGTAAATGAGCTGCTAACGATGAAATGACTGAGCGGATAGCGTTGCCATCTGCTGACGCCCCATGTGGCGGGCATTCCACGCCTTGCGCGTGCTGGGCTGGCTCTTTAAAGTGGGTGCCCGCTTCTCTCTTGGCAGGGCTGTCGTATCGCGGGCAGGCCCTGCTAGCCAGCATGGATAGTCATGACCAATTCATCCGCTTCGCCGACACACGAGCCTTTGGTGCGCCACCTGACGCTGCTGGATTGCGGTGGTCGGCCGCTCGATCTTTCACGTCCGCGTGTGATGGGCATTCTCAATGTGACCCCGGACTCCTTCTCGGATGGTGGGCGCAGCGCGACTCTAGATGCCGCGCTGCGCAATGCTGAGCAGATGCTGATTGATGGTGCGGCAATGATAGATGTCGGGGGCGAGTCCACCCGCCCAGGCGCGACACCAGTCAGCGTCGATGAAGAGCTGGCTCGCGTGTGTCCCGTCGTCGAACGGCTGGTGAGCGAGCTGGGAGCCCTGGTGAGTGTCGATACCAGTAGTCCCGGCGTCATGCATGAAGCGGCTCGCCTCGGTGCTGGCATGATCAATGACGTGCGTGCGCTGCGGCGTGAAGGTGCGCTCGAAGCGGCGGCGGCGAGTGGTCTGCCTGTCTGCCTGATGCACATGCGTGGTGAGCCGGATAGCATGCAGCAGCACACTGATTATGCGCAGTCCATTGAAGATGAGGTGAACGAGTTTCTCGCCACTCGGATTACCGCCTGTACGGCTGCTGGCATCCCGCGCGAGCGCCTATTGCTCGACCCTGGCTTCGGTTTCGGAAAATCGCTGGAAGATAATCTGCGTCTGTATCACCGCATGGCGCAGCTACACGAATTCAACCTCCCGCTGCTGATTGGCACATCGCGCAAGAGCATGATTGGCAACGCCCTTGGGCGAGCGGTAGAGGATAGGCTGGCTGGCAATCTGGCACTGACGGCACTCGCCGTTCGTGAGGGAGCCCGGCTGTTACGCGTTCACGATGTGGCCCCGACTGTCGACGCTGTCGATATGGCTTGGGCCGTGCTACAGGAAGGCACGATAAGATGAGTCGACGTTATTTTGGTACAGATGGTATTCGCGGCACGGTCGGGGAGTTCCCCATTACGCCTGATTTCATGCTCAAGCTGGGCTGGGCGGCAGGGCGCGTTTTTGCGCGTCATGGGCGTGGTAAAGTATTGATTGGCAAGGATACGCGTATCTCGGGCTACATGTTCGAGTCGGCGCTGGAATCTGGTCTCTCTGCTGCTGGTGTCGATGTCTCACTGCTTGGCCCTATGCCGACGCCGGGTATTGCTTATCTGACGCGCACCTTTCGTGCTGATGCAGGCATCGTGATCTCGGCATCGCATAACGCCTATCCCGATAACGGCATCAAATTCTTCTCGGCGGCGGGTACCAAGCTGGATGATGCGCTAGAGGCTGAGATTGAGGCCGAGTTGGAGCGTGATATCGAGATTGTCGGCCCTGATCGCCTCGGCAAGGCATCGCGTATCCAGGATGCTGCTGGTCGCTATATTGAGTTCTGCAAATCCACCCTGCCGGGCCGCCTGGGTCTGCACGGTATGAAAGTGGTGCTGGATTGCGCGCATGGTGCTACCTATCATATCGCGCCGAATGTTTTCCGCGAGCTGGGCGCCAGCGTCAGCGTGATCGGTGGTGAGCCGAACGGCCTCAATATCAACCAAGGGGTTGGCTCAACTCATCCGCAGGCACTGCGTGCAGCGGTGATCGAGCAGGGCGCTGATCTTGGCGTGGCCTTCGATGGTGATGGTGATCGCCTGATTCTTGTCGATGCTGATGGGCGTGTCATCGATGGTGACGACATTCTGTTCATGATTGCGCGTGATCGTCATGAGCGTGGCGTTCTAGGCGGCGGTGTCGTCGGCACGTTGATGTCCAACTTCGGTCTGGCGGCAGCATTGGAGGGCATTGGTATTCCCTTTGAGCGCGCTAAGGTCGGTGATCGCTATGTGATCGAGCGCCTCGAAGCCAATGGTTGGCAGCTGGGTGGTGAGTCGTCCGGTCATATCGTCTGTAGTCATATTCAGAGCACAGGAGACGGCATCGTCTCCGCGCTGCAAGTGCTGGCGATCATGGCGCGCGAAGAGTGCTCTCTCAGCGAGCTGCTGGTAGGTCTCGAGAAGGCCCCGCAGGCACTGATCAATGTGCGCCTTGCACCGGGCTGCGACAACAAGGCACTGATGGCGGCAGACGCCGTGCAAGCATCCGTTGCCGAGGTTGAAGCGATTCTTGGCGATGAAGGGCGTGTGCTATTGCGCCCCAGTGGCACCGAGCCGCTGATTCGTGTCATGGTCGAAGGGCGCCCGCACTTTGATGTCGAGGCATTGGCTGGGCAGATTGCGGCAACGGTCGAATCCAGCATGTGATTTTACTGGGTGTTGGTCTTCCCGCTGGGGTTATTGGCCGGGTCACCAAAGGGAGTGAAAACGACAGGCGCCATGTGCGCCTGTCGTCGTCTTTGACTCTCCGCAAAGGTGCGCTAGCAGGGGCGGGCAGGGCTTGACAAGGTTGTCAGTGAGTGGCGCCTCCATTACCATCCTCGCACTGCTCATAAGGGGGAAGCGCATGCGTACACCGCTGATTGCCGGTAACTGGAAGATGAATGGCGATCTTGCCTTGATTGACGAGTTTGCTGGCGCACTGAAAAATACGGCTCTCCCGCAGGGGGTTCAGATCGCCTTGGCGCTGCCTTTCCCTTATCTGAGTGCTGCGCATGAGCGTTTGCCGGACACCGTGTTGTTGGGTGCCCAGACGCTGAATCCTGCTGATTCCGGTGCTTTTACTGGTGAAGTCAGTGGGCGGATGCTCAAGGATGTAGGTGCGTCGCTGGTGTTGGTGGGGCACTCTGAGCGCCGTAGTCTTTACGGTGAAGATGACGCGGCTGTACTTGCGCGTGTCGAGGCTGTGCTTGAGATCGGCCTTACACCAGTGCTGTGCATTGGCGAAACGCTGGAAGAGCGTGAAGCGGGTGATACAGAGCGTGTCGTGCTGGGACAGCTTGAAGCGGTGCTCTCCGCGCTTTCCGAGGGAGCACGCCAGCGTCTGGTCATTGCCTATGAGCCTGTCTGGGCCATTGGTACCGGGCGCACAGCATCACCGGAGCAGGCGCAGGCCGTGCATGCGGCCATTCGTGCGCGCTTGGCGCTGTGGTCCGCGTCGCTCGCTGATGCGATGCAATTGCTGTACGGCGGCAGCATGAAAGCTGCCAATGCCGCCGAGCTGCTTGCGCAGCCGGATATCGACGGCGGTCTGGTGGGCGGTGCTTCGCTCCAGACCGACGAATTCCTAGCCATTTGTCAGTCTGCAGGTTGAATCCCATGCAAGTAGCCGTTCTGATGGTCCATGTGGTACTCGCGGTCGCGTTGATCGTGCTCGTCCTTCTTCAGCAGGGCAAGGGAGCCGAAGCTGGTGCTTCCTTCGGTGGAGGAGGTGCTTCCCAGACCGTATTCGGGTCCAGTGGTAGCGGTAATTTCCTCGCGCGTTTTACGGGTGTTCTGGCCGTGTGCTTCTTCGCGACCTCTCTGACGCTGGCCTGGTTCGCGTCTGGCGCCAATCAACCGTCAGTGGAAGCCGGTATTCCGGATGCCACCGTCATCGAGCAACAGAAAAATTCACTGCCTTCGCTTGACGACGCGGATGAAAGTGTGGAGAATACGTCGCCAGTGCTCGAGGAAAGCGGAGACGCAGACCAACCAGCACTCTAAAGAATTCAAAGCGTTATCGATTGAATTCTTCCGGGTAGCGTCTCAGGCGATACCCGCCCCCGTGCCGAAGTGGTGGAATTGGTAGACACGCTATCTTGAGGGGGTAGTGGCCTTATGGTCGTGGGGGTTCAAGTCCCCCCTTCGGCACCATCTGTTAGATCGATTGGCAGTCAGAACGTAGCATTGCCACCTTGGAAAGACGTCATTCCTTGACCTCATTTTATGGTGACAGTAAAATCGTTCGACTATTGTTGCGGGGTGGAGCAGTCTGGTAGCTCGTCGGGCTCATAACCCGAAGGTCATCGGTTCAAATCCGGTCCCCGCTACCAAGTTTCTTGAAAGGCCCCTTCCTATGAAGGGGCTTTTTGTTAGCACCAGTGCCAATCAGCCACCTAGCTCTCTTCTCTACTCCCGGTCAGGTGCCTGATGCAACTGCTGTAGGAGCCTCGTCTGTGTCAACCAAGGACGCTGCGCTTAATGCGCTTATCGATCCAGTAGTCTCTGCCCTGGGCTTCGAGCTTTGGGGTATCGACTATCTCTCCCAAGGCAAGCAGTCCCGTCTGGTGATCTATATCGACCATGCCGATGGCATTACCGTGGACAACTGTGCAAATGTCAGTCGTCAGGTAGGTGCTGTGCTGGATGTCGAAGATCCGATCACCGGTCAGTTCCAGCTTGAAGTGTCTTCTCCAGGTTTGGATCGTCCGCTGTTCACGCTTGATCAGTATGAGCGCTACATCGGTCACGTAGTGGCACTGCGACTTCGCCAGGCCTTTGATGGCCAGCGCAAGTTCCAAGGACTGGTGACAGGCACCGAAGAAGGTGATGTCGTGATCCGGGTCGATGAAGAAGAATACTGCTTTCCTATCGAAAGCATCGACCAGGCACGCGTCGTGCCACAGTTCAAATAACTGACGTTGTCGGCACACCGCTCGCTATGCGAGCCCGGGTCGATGCGCAAGGACAGGTTTCTGGCGAGGCAAAGTCATGAGCAAAGAGATTCTGCTGGTCGTAGACGCCATCTCCAATGAGAAGGGCGTGCCGCGGGATGTGATTTTCGAAGCCGTCGAGGCGGCATTGGCTTCGGCTTCACGTAAGCGATTTGATCAGGAAGAGGCGGATATCCGCGTCAAGATCGATCGTGTCACCGGTGACTATGCGACTTTCCGTCGCTGGACTGTCGTCGAGGATGATGAATTCGAGACGCCTGATTACGAGATCAAGGCCAGCATCGCGGAACAACGCGAAGAACCGTTGGCATTGGGTGTTGTAGTCGAAAAGCAGATCGAATCCGAAGCCTTTGGTCGTATCGCTGCACAGACTGCCAAACAGGTGATCGTGCAGAAGGTACGTGAGGCAGAGCGCGCGGAAGTCGTGCGTCTTTACGCTGAGCGTGAAGGTGAATTGGTCGCGGGTATTGTCAAGAAAACGACACGCGACGGCCTGATCATCGACTTGGGTGATAACGCAGAAGGCTTCTTGCCGCGTGGCGAGATGATCCATGGCGAGCGCTATCGCTTGAATGAGCGTGTTCGTGCACTGCTGTGGAAGGTTGATGCTGAAGCCCGTGGCTCTCAGTTGATCCTGTCGCGTACGCGGCCCGAGCTGATCATCGAATTGTTCAAGATCGAAGTCCCGGAAATTGCCGAGCAGCTGATCGAGATCAAGGGCGCTGCCCGTGATCCGGGCTCGCGTGCCAAGATTGCGGTCAAGAGCAACGACAAGCGCATCGATCCGATTGGTGCCTGTGTTGGCATGCGTGGTTCGCGCGTGCAGGCAGTCTCCAATGAACTACGCAATGAACGCGTGGATATCATCCTGTGGGATGATAATCCTGCCCAATTGGTCATCAACGCCATGGCACCGGCTGATGTCGGCTCCATTCTGGTCGACGAGGACACCCATTCCATGGATGTCGCTGTCGCCGCGGACAATCTGGCTCAGGCCATTGGTCGCAGCGGTCAGAACGTACGTCTGGCCAGTGAGCTGACCGGCTGGTCGCTCAACGTCATGACCGAGGCGGAAGCCGAAGGCAAGCGCGAGCAGGAAATCGACAGCTTTGTCGAATATTTCATCACTCATCTCGAGATTGAAGAGGATCTAGCCCGTGTCCTGGTGGACGAGGGCTTCACCTCTCTCGAGGAAATCGCCTATGTCCCGCTCGAGGAAATGCTCGAGGTTGAGGGCTTTGACCAGAATCTGGTCGAAGAGCTGCGCGCTCGGGCCAAGGATGAAATGCTGAATCTCGCCATCGCCACCGAAGAGCAGCTGGACGGCGCTCAGCCGGCCGAAGATCTGCTCAGCATGGAAGGCATGGAGAGTCATCTGGCATACATTCTGGCTAGCAAGGGTATTGTCACTATGGAAGACCTTGCCGAGCAGGCCGTCGATGATCTAAAAGACATCGATGGCGTCGACGAAGAGCGAGCAGCGGCGTTGATCATGACCGCCCGCGCGCCCTGGTTCGCAAGCGAACAGTAACTAGGTCACGGGCTCAGGAGGGTCGTAATGTCAGAAATGACAGTCAAAGAATTCGCCAAGAAGGTGGGCCGCGAGTCAGCCCGTCTACTAGAGCAGATGCACGAAGCCGGTCTGGCGCACAAGTCAGAAAATGACGGCGTGTCTGAGGTCGACAAGAAGAAGCTGCTTGATCACCTCACCAAAAGTCACGGCGGTGGCGCTGCACCGGCAGCACCGAAAAACCGTATCACCCTGACCCGCAAGACCAAGTCGCGCATCAATACGGCTGGCGGTCGTGGCAAGTCCATCGAGGTGCAGGTACGCAAGAAGCGTACCTACGTCAAAGATGGCGAAGAGCAGGTAGCTGAGGCTCCGGCCGCTGCTGCTGAAGCGCCGGCCGCTCCTGTGGCTGACAAGCCTGCAGTAGCACCAGCGCGCGAAGAGCGTCGTGACGAGCGTCCGCGTCAAAGCGCGCCAGCACCTGCTGCTGCGCCTGTCGCTGCGGCACCGGAAGTCAACGCTCCGCCGAAAGAGCCACGTGGTGATGCACCGCGCCGTGCCAAGGCTGCGCCGCGTGATGAGTCGCGTGATCGTCGTGAAGCCCGTGAAGATCGTAGCGAGCGCAAGCGTGGCGGGACCAAGAAGGTCAAGCGCGCTGAGCGTCGTGGTGGTCGTCGTGGCGGTCGCGATAGCAACCGTCAGCCGCCGAAGCCGGTCCAAACCTTTGTGCGTGAAGTCTCCATTCCTGAGTCCATCTCAGTGGCAGACCTTGCGGACAAGATGGCCGTCAAAGCTGCTGAAGTGATCAAGACCATGTTCAACATGGGCGCTGCGGTCACTATCAACCAGACGATTGATCAGGAAACCGCGTCCTTTGTGGTCGAGGAAATGGGGCACACGCCCAAGCTGATCAAGGATGACGCGCTCGAGACAGCTGTTCTCGAAGGCATCTCCTACGAGGGTGAGAAGATCACTCGCGCACCCGTCGTCACCGTCATGGGTCACGTTGACCATGGTAAGACCTCGTTGCTGGATTATATCCGTCGCACCAAGGTTGCTACCGGCGAGGCTGGGGGTATCACCCAGCACATCGGTGCTTACCATGTCGAACACGACAATGGCGACGTCACCTTCCTGGATACTCCGGGCCACGCGGCGTTTACCGCCATGCGTGCTCGCGGTGCCAAGGCGACTGACGTAGTCATCCTCGTGGTGGCTGCTGATGATGGCGTGATGCCGCAGACTATCGAGGCGGTTGAGCATGCCAAGGCCGCGGGTGTTCCGCTGGTCGTGGCTGTCAACAAGATCGATAAGGCTGGTGCTGATCCGGATCGCGTCAAGAATGAGCTGTCCCAGCACGGCGTCATCTCTGAAGAGTGGGGCGGTGACACGCAGTTCATCCACGTGTCTGCCAAGACCGGTGAGAACATCGATGCTCTGCTTGAAGCAGTGCTGTTGGTCTCCGAAGTACTTGAGCTCCAGGCTGTCCCGTCTGCGCCGGGTAAAGGCGTCGTTGTCGAGTCACGTCTCGACAAGGGCCGTGGTCCGGTGGCGACCGTTCTGGTCCAGAACGGAACTCTGAAGAAAGGCGATATCGTTCTCGCTGGCCTGCATTACGGCCGCGTACGTGCGCTGATCAACGAGCTTGGCCAGCAGGTCGATTCTGTTGGTCCGGCTATGCCGGTCGAGATTCAGGGCCTGGGTGGCACTCCGGATGCCGGTGAAGAATTCACCGTGGTCCCGGACGAGAAGAAGGCACGCGAAGTCGCCAACTTCCGCCAAGGCAAGTACCGTGAAGTGCGTCTGGCACGTCAGCAGAAGGCCAAGCTGGAGAACATGTTCTCCCAGATGGGCCAAGACGAAGTGGCCAAGGTCAACATCGTCCTCAAGGCAGACGTGCAAGGGTCTCTGGAAGCCATTCGTGGCGCGCTGGAAGAACTCTCCACCGACGAAGTCAAGGTCGCAGTGGTTTCTTCCGGTGTCGGCGGTATCGCCGGTACTGATGCCAACCTGGCACTGGCTTCTGAAGCCATCCTGGTCGGTTTCAACGTTCGTGCCGATGCCTCCGCTCGTGAGATCGTTGAGCGTGAAGGTCTGGATCTGCGCTACTACAGCGTCATCTACCAGCTGATCGATGAGGTCAAGCTGGCCATGACTGGTATGCTGGCTCCGGAATTCCGCGAGCAGATCGTCGGTATTGCAGAAGTTCGCGATGTCTTCAAGGCACCGAAAATCGGCGCTATCGCCGGTTGTATGGTTGTCGAAGGCAACATGTATCGCTCCAAGCGCATCCGTGTACTGCGTGACAACGTGGTCATCTATGAAGGCGAGCTGGAATCTCTGCGTCGCTTCAAGGATGACGTCAACGAAGTCCGCAATGGCATGGAATGTGGTATCGGCGTCAAGAACTACAACGACGTGCAAGTGGGCGACAAGATTGAGGTGTTCGACCAGATCCAGGTCGAGCGTACTCTCTGATAGTGTCCCTGCGAGGAGATATCACGGATGCGTGAATACAGCCGTACTGACCGCGTCGCGGACCAGATCCAGCAAGAACTCGCGCTGTTGATTCAGCGCGAGGTCAAGGACCCGCGCCTTGGCATGCTGACGGTCAGCGCCGCCAAGGTCAGCCGCGACCTGTCTTATTCCGATGTCTATGTGACCCTGCTGGGTGACGACAGTCCGGAACGTATCAAGGAAAACCTCGCCGTGCTCAAGCGCGCGGCAGGTTTCCTGCGTTCCCAGCTGGCGCGTACCATTGAGCTGCGTCACGTGCCCGAGCTGCGCTTCCATTACGATGAAAGCGTCGTTCGTGGTCATCACCTGTCTTCACTGATCAACGATGCGGTCGCAGATGACCGCAGACGCAGTGTCGAGCGCGGTGATGAAGACAACGAAGATGGTGCCCCGGGCACCACGCCGAACGCCTGATGGCGCGTCGTCGTCGCGGCTTGCCGATTGATGGCGTTTTATTGCTGGACAAGCCCAAGGGTATGTCCAGCAATTACGCGCTTCAAAAGGCACGTCGTCTCTACCAGGCGCAGAAGGCCGGTCATACCGGTACGCTCGATCCCATGGCGACTGGCTTGCTGCCAGTCTGCTTTGGGGAGGCGACCAAGTTCTCCTCGCATTTACTCGAGGCGGATAAGGTCTACCGAGCACGAATCAAATTCGGTCAGGACACGGATACCGGAGACGCCGAAGGCACGGTGATTCGCGAGCGGGAAATTCCCGACGTCACGGATGCTGAACTCGAGACCGTTCTGGACCGTTTTCGTGGTGAGATCGATCAGGTACCGCCGATGTACTCCGCGCTCAAACACCAAGGCCGTCCACTCTATGAGCTGGCGCGTCAGGGCATTGAAATCGAGCGTGCAGTCCGTCGCGTTACCATCTACAATATGGCGCTTCTTGCACGGCACTCCGATGGCATCGAGATCGAAGTGGCGGTCAGCAAGGGCACCTATATACGCAGTCTAGCCGAGGATATCGGCGAGACGCTGGGCTGTGGAGCCCACCTCACGGCGTTGCGTCGTCTGAAAACAGGTCCCTTCACGGGAGATGCCATGCTGGACTTCGAGCGCCTTGAGGCACTTGCGGATCAGCAGGCACGTGAGGGTGTTCTGTTGCCTGTAGACATTTTGCTCGATCATCTCCCGCGCCTCGACATCAGTGCCGAGGTGGCGTGGCAGATATTGCGTGGTCAGCAAGCAGAGATGGCAACAGGAGCGCTTGAGGTGGATTCTGTGACCCGTGTGTATCAGGACCAGCAGTTGCTCGGGCTGGTTCGGATTGTGGCGGAGGGCATTATTGCTCCTCGCCGACTGCTCAGCACTGCCGTGGAAGCGGCGGCTGGGTGAGCATTCATTGTGGCCCGTCCGCAAGCCGCATGAAGACTGCAAATATGCGTGGTCTTCGACATTTCTTATCTATCAAGCATATTGCTTACTGGAGAGACAGATGGCACTTACCGCTGAGAAGAAGGCTGAGATCGTTACCGAATTCGGCCGTGGCGAGAACGACACCGGTTCCCCGGAAGTTCAGGTTGCACTGCTGAGCGCCAACATTGATGGCCTGCAGGGTCACTTCAAGGCCAACAAGCAGGATCACCACTCCCGTCGTGGCCTGATCCGCATGGTCAACCAGCGTCGTAAGCTGCTTGACTACCTCAAGCGCAAGGACTTCGAGCGTTACACCGCTCTGATCCAGCGCCTGGGTCTGCGTCGCTAACAAGCGATGTTGCCGCCATACATCTCGGTGTATGGCGGGCCCCCGGTGGGCACAGGAAAACCGGCACTGCCTGCGGGCGTTGCCGGTTTTTTTGTGCCCGGATGTCATGTCCACTGACCGGTAACTTATATGCCGCTATCTTCGCTGCAGCCCGCATGCAGCGGGAGGTGAGTCGGCTTTCCATTGCCTGCGCCACGCTTTACCATGAGCGCCAGACATCGATGACTATCAGAAAAGGACATGCGCCGTGAATCCGGTTACTCACAGCTTCCAGTACGGTAATGACACTATCACCCTCGAAACTGGTCGTATCGCGCGTCAGGCGACGGGCAGCGTCATGGTGACCATGGGCAATACCTCAGTACTATGCACCGTGGTCGCGAAGAAGTCGCCGAAGCCCGGTCAGTCCTTCTTTCCGTTGTCGGTACATTATCAGGAAAAGGCCTATGCGGTCGGCCGTATTCCTGGTGGCTTTCTCAAGCGTGAAGGACGGCCTAGCGAGAAAGAGACGCTGACGTCGCGTTTGATCGATCGGCCAATGCGCCCCTTGTTTCCGAAGGGCTTCATGAATGAAGTTCAGGTGGTTTGCACGGTGATGTCAGCGGAGCGCAATGTTGATCCTGATATTGCTGCATTGATTGGTACCTCGGCAGCGCTGAGCATTTCTGGCGTGCCGTTTGCCGGTCCGGTCGGGGCAGCACGTGTTGGTTTCAGTGAGGAGCGCGGCTATTTCTTGAATCCCGGACATTCCGAGCTGACTCACTCCGAGCTGGATATGGTCGTTGCCGGTACAGAGAAAGCGGTGTTGATGGTGGAGTCTTCGGCACATGAGTTGCTGGAAGATGAAATGCTGGGCGCAGTGCTATTTGGTCACCACGAGATGCAAAAGGCGATCACTGCCATCGAATTGTTTGCGGCCAAGGTGAATTGCCCCAAATGGTCGTGGGTGGCACAGGCGCCTGACACCGTATTGGTTGAGGCGCTGGAGCGTGATTTTGCCATGCAGATCGGAGAAGCCTATCGCTTGACCGACAAGATGGCGCGTCAGGATGCTCTAGCGGTACTCAAAGCTCGGGCTATTGAAGTGCTGGCCAATGAGCATGACGCGCGCTTTGAAGCGGCGACAATCATGGGTGCCTTTGCGACACTGGAAAAGCGTATCGTACGTCAGCGAGTCATTGCCGGTGAGCCGCGTATTGATGGGCGTGATGCGCGTACCGTGCGCCCGCTGGACATCGAGGTTGGTATGTTGCCCAAGGTACATGGCTCGGCGCTGTTCACGCGCGGCGAGACCCAGGCCATTGTGGCTGCCACGCTAGGTAATACGCGTGACTCTCAGCTGATAGAGGGGTTGTCTGGCGAGAAGCAGGATCGCTTCATGCTGCATTACAATTTCCCGCCTTACTGTGTGGGGGAGGCGGGTTTCATTGGTTCGCCCAAGCGGCGCGAAATCGGCCATGGCCGGCTGGCGCGACGTGGCATCGAGGCCATGCTGCCATCGCTGGAGGACTTTCCCTATGCCATTCGTGTCGTTTCCGAGATCACTGAATCCAATGGTTCAAGTTCGATGGCATCTGTGTGCGGCGCCTCGCTGGCATTGATGGATGCTGGTGTGCCACTCAAGGCACCTGTCGCCGGTATCGCCATGGGGTTGGTCAAGGATGCGAGAGGTGTCGCCGTCCTGACCGATATCCTGGGCGATGAAGACCACCTCGGCGACATGGACTTCAAGGTTGCAGGCACCGCGCATGGCGTGACGGCATTGCAGATGGATATCAAGATCGAAGGGATTGATGAAGAGATCATGGAGCAGGCGCTGGAGCAGGCGCTTGAGGCGCGCCTGACCATTCTCGAGCAGATGAACGCTGTCTTGAAGGGTAGTCGCGAAGAGGTGTCTGACAATGCCCCGGCGATGCTGTCGCTGAAGATCGCGCCGAACAAGGTGCGCGATGTGATCGGCAAAGGGGGGTCTACCATCCGCAAGATCTGTGAAGAGACCGGCGCCAACGTCGATCTTGATGATGACGGTAGTGTGCGTATCTACGCTGAGCATAAGGCACAGGCCCGTGCGGCGGCAGATTTCGTGGAAGGCATCATTGCCGAGGCTGAGATTGGCAAGCTCTATGCTGGCAAGGTGGTGCGTATCGCTGACTTCGGTGCATTCATTACCTTCATGCCGGGTACTGATGGCCTGCTGCATATCTCGCAGATCGTCGACGAGCGCGTCAATGATGTGCGCGATTACCTCAATGAAGGTGACGAGGTCGTGGTCAAGGTGCTTGATATTGATAACCGTAATCGCGTCAAGCTGTCGCTGAAAGAGGTCAGTGAAGACGAGAAGGCAGCGTTTGCTGCCGAGCAGGCAGCAGCCAGACTCGCTGAGCAGGCAGATAGCCAGTAGAGTTTGTGCAAGACTCCTCGTGTCGTAACACCTTTGTAATTGAGTGCCCACAAAAAACCCCGCCAGTGTGACTGGCGGGGTTTTGCGTATCTCCACCTAAATCCTGTGAAGGTAGGAGGGAGCGGCTCACTGACTGACGATCAGCTGCGCTCGATGGCCAGCGCGATACCTTGGCCGCCACCGATGCACAACGTGGCCAAGCCTTTCTTGGCATCGCGCGCAATCATCTCGTGTACGAGAGATACCAGGATACGGCAGCCAGAGGCGCCAATGGGATGGCCAAGAGCAATTGCACCGCCATTGACGTTGACCTTGTCAGTATCCCAGCCTAGCTCCTTGTTGACGGATAATGCTTGAGCTGCGAAAGCCTCATTGGCTTCAACCAGGTCCAGGTCTTCAAGACTCCAGCCAGCTTTTTCGAGGCAGCGACGTGTGGCCGGTGCCGGCCCAATGCCCATGATCTTCGGGTCAACACCAGAGCTTGCATAGGCTTTGATGGTCGCCAGTGGTGTCAGGCCGAGCTCACGTGCCTTGTCGGCAGAGCATAGCATGACCACAGCCGCGCCATCGTTCAGTGAGGATGCATTACCCGCGGTGACACTGCCATCCTTCTTGAAGGCGGGGCGCATGCCCGCGAGCTTCTCGGCAGTCGTCCCCGCACGCGGATTCTCGTCGGTATCGAAGACCACTGGATCACCTTTGCGCTGGGGTATCTCTACCGGCACTATCTGGCCTTTGAAGCGACCGGCCTCAATAGCGGCACAGGCTTTTTGCTGAGAAGCCGCGGCGAAGGCATCTTGTGCTTCACGGCTGATATCGTATTTCTCGGCGAGGTTCTCGGCAGTAACGCCCATGTGGATATCATTGAAGGCATCCCACAGACCGTCGTGGACCATGGAGTCAATTGCCTTCCAGTCCCCCATGCGCTGGCCATTACGCGAGTTGGGCAGCAGATGTGGAGACATGGACATGTTTTCCTGGCCGCCGGCTAGAACCAGATCTGCATCTCCGCAACGAATGGCCTGAGTCGCCAAATGCAGTGCCTTGAGGCCGGAGCCACAGACCTTGTTGATCGTCATCGCCGGCACGCCTTCCGGTAGACCTGCCTTGATGACCGCCTGGCGTGCCGGGTTCTGGCCACAACCGGCAGTCAGTACCTGGCCGAGCAGGACTTCATCGACCTGGTCACCGCTGACACCCGTGCTGGCGAGGATATCCTTGATGACATGGGCGCCGAGGTCTGCGGCGGAAATGCCGGCCAAGCTACCGCTGAAAGCACCAACGGCGGTACGGCGGGCTGCTACGATCACCACATCTTGCATCTGAATGCTCCTCTACTCTGCCGAGACTATCGGGGTCAAAGAACTGCAATGAGTGCGGACAGATAGCGCACGCGTCATACAGCCCTGCTGATATGAGAATCCAGCATAAGGCAGTGTTGTGCAATGCGGCAATCGTCAAAGTGCTTCCGAGATGTCAGTCATTTGCCACAGTGAAAGCCTTCCGTTTTCACTCTGTCAGGCTGAGGGGATAAGTGAAGTAAAGATAGAGAATAAGCATAATGCAAAACGCCAGCCCTGCTGGTGAGCAGAGCTGGCGTTAGAGAAGAACTAGCAAAGATGTCGAGCTTTAGGCCATTTGAACAGGGATGGCATTGGCTGTGTGGCTGATCTCGTTGCCTTCCATCAGATAGACCATGGCAGGTTTGTGGGCTTCCAGCTCACTCTCGGCGTAATTGGCAAAGGCGCAGATGATCACGCGATCACCAACATCTGCCTGGTGCGCCGCTGCGCCATTCACGGAGATCATCTTCGACCCTTCTTCACCACGGATGGCATAGGTGGTGAAGCGCTTGCCGTTATCCACGTTGTAGATCTGGATTTGTTCGTACTCACGGACGCCAGCCATATCGAGAAGATCGCCATCAATCGCACAGGATCCTTCATAGTTGAGTACGGCATGAGTCACGCGGGCCATGTGCAGCTTGGCCTTGAGCATGATGGCTTGCATCGGTATTCCTCCAGGAAAAGCGCCGCCGGCCCATGAAAAGGGGATGGCTGACCGGCAGATAGCGCAGTCTATACAGATATCAGGTCGTCGGTAGAACGACCTTCAGGTTGTCGAGTAAGCGTGTGCGACCTAGATGAGCGGCTGCCAAAATAATGGCTTCACGTGTGTCATCAGCGATAGGACTGAGATCTGATGTGCGACGTAACTCGAGATAATCCGGCTTGAAACCACTCTCGCTGATCGCCGCTAGTGTTACACGCAAGGATTCAGCAGGCTCGATGCCTTTCTCAAGCCGTGTCTTCAGGGCATCCAGGCACTGCTTGAGCTTGGGAGCAATCTCGCGCTCATCAGTGCTCAGGTAACCATTACGTGACGAGAGCGCCAATCCATCTTCGGCGCGCACGATAGGTACGCCCACAATATCGATGTTGAAGTGAAGGTCGCGATTGAGCTTGCGGATCACTGCCAGCTGCTGAAAGTCCTTCTCACCGAAGCAGGCGATATCGGGACGTACCAGATTGAATAGAATGCTGACGACCGTCGCCACGCCATCGAAGTGGCCCGGACGCCTACCTCCGCACAGGCCCTCGGAGACACCGTGGACCTGAACATTGCACAGTCCATCGCGGCCTTCGGGATAGAGCTCTGTCGTCGAGGGTGCAAAAAGTAGATCGCAGCCTTCGGTCATCAATGCATGCTGATCTGCCGCGAGTGTACGAGGATAGTTGTCGAGGTCTTCACTGGGCCCAAACTGCAACGGATTGACGAATATGCTTGCCACGACCAGGTCGGCGTGGCGGCGCGCTTCGCGCACCAGCGATAGATGGCCGGCATGCAGATTGCCCATGGTCGGCACCAGTGCGATGCGCTGTCCGGCCTGCCGTGCTGTGGTGAGACGTTCGCGCAGTGTACTGGCGTGGAAAACGGTATCCATCAGAAGCCATGCTCCGGCGCGGGAAAACTGCGCGCTTTAACAGCCTGGTGATAGGCCGCGAAAGCTGCTTGCACGCTGCCGGCATCGGCCATGAAGTTCTTGACGAAGCGGGGCTTGCGGCCAGTGGTCAGGTCGAGCATGTCGTGCATGACAAGAATCTGACCATCCACGTCTACGCCAGCACCAATGCCAATGACGGGCACGCTGACGGCGTCACGCACTTGGCGTGCCAGTTCAGAAGGGACGCATTCCAGCAGAATGATTGCCGCGCCTGCGGTTTCCAGTGTGCGGGCATCTGCGATGATCTGCTCGGCGCGCGCCTCTTCACGGCCCTGTACCTTATAGCCACCGAAGGCATGGACATGCTGCGGTGTCAGTCCCATGTGGACGCAGACTGGCACACCGCGCTGGACGAGCGCAGTGACGGCACCTGCTAGCCAGGCTTCGCCTTCGACCTTGACCATCTCGGCGCCAGCGCGCATCAAGCGAGCGGCGTGGTCGAGCAGAATGTCGGTGCTGGCGTTGCTCATGAAGGGAAGATCGGCCATCAGCAGACTACCTTGCTTGCCGCGCGCGACAGCAGTCGTGTGATAGCAGATATCATCGATGGTGACAGGCAGAGTACTGGCATGGCCCTGCAGGACCATGCCGAGAGAATCGCCGACCAATAGCACTTCGATACCGGCATCACCGGCAAGATGGGCAAAGGTGGCATCATAGGCGGTGAGGCAACTGAACGTCTCACCATCAGCCTTGAGACGGCGCAGGGTGCTCAGGGTGACGTTTTTCATCAGGAAGCGTACTCGTTGCGGCGCGTATAACGCGCCTGCCCGTGGCGTCGAGCAGGCACTATCACCAAGCAGGCCTGAGGAGCAGGCGTGTGGCGGAACGGCCGGTGTTACCAGAAAGTGTTACCGGGAAGCCTGAAATGGGCATAACGGTAACAGAGTAGCGAAACTCTACTCCTGAGGCCCGAGCGGGAGCAAGTCGTCACCCTCAACCTGTTGCGCCAGCGTCTCGAGATCTTCATTACTCAATGACATGAATGTCCGGGAGCCCAGCAGGTCAGCAAGAGGGCGCATCACGAAGCCGCGGTTAAGCATTTCGGGATGTGGTACGACGAGGCGGGGCATGATGATGGCGCGATCATCAAACAGGAGCAGATCAAGATCCAGTGTACGCGGTCCCCAATGGCGCAGGCGCACACGACGATGCTGCTGCTCAAGTGCCTGCAGCTGATCCAGTAGCGCGAGGGGAGACAGGCGGGTATGCAGCTCGGCGACGGCATTGACGTAGTCGGGCTGATCCTGAGGGCCGACCGGCTTGCTGGCATACAGCCGTGAATGGCGCGTGCAATGTGTCAGCGGAAGCTGATCGAGAGCCTCAATCGCGCGCTCGAGTTGAGCGCGCGGATTGTCGAGGTTGGCCCCCAGGCCGATCAGGGCAGTCGAGGTCATGCGGGTTTCCTGCTCAACTGCTTAGCCCTGTCCACGACCGTTACGCCGACGCTTGCCACGACGTTTGACACCCACCGGCTTACTGCCAGCGGGCCCTTCATCGGCGACCAGTTCGATCATCGATACCTGAGTGCGTGCATCGACTTCCTGGAAGTCGGTCCACCATTTGCCCAGGCCGTGTTCGATCTCGCCAGCAAATTCCCGCAGCAGCAGGAAGTCGTAGGCGGCGCGGAAGCGCGGGTGCTCGCGGGTCTGGAAGGCGCGTTTGCCACGGCGACGCGGTAGCTTGGCCTGCATATCCCAAATTTCGCGCATCGGAATACTGAAGCGCTTCGGGATAGAGGTATGGTTAAGCTGGCGCGCGATAGCCTGTTGAGACGCTTGATGGGCAGCCGGAATATCAGGCATGCCACTTTCCATTAGCTGGTCAGTACGCGCCTTGACGCCAGGCCAAAGCAGGGCGGCATACAGGAAGGCAGGCGTGACCGGCTTGTCTTCGCGAATACGATCATCAGTGCTGGCCAGCGCTTTCTCGATGAGCGGCATGGACCACGGATAATGTGCGAAGCTCTCTTCTGTCTCTGGGAAGAGCATCTGGAACAGGCCAAACTCACGCAGCAGATGGAAGGTTTCCAGTGCGTAGCCAGACATGAACAGTTTGAGCACTTCCTCGAACATGCGCGCTGGTGGAATCTGTAGCAGCAGCGGGGCCTGTTCGTACATGGGCTCGGCAGTCGCCTCTTCGATATCGAAGTCCAGCTTGCCGGCAAAGCGCACCGCACGCAGCATCCGTACCGGATCCTCGCGATAGCGAGTCTCAGGATCACCGATCAAGCGAATCATGCGTGCTTCAATATCACGTACACCATGCGCCCAGTCGTGGATCGTGAAGTCCGAGACGTCGTAGTACAGGGCATTGATCGTGAAGTCGCGGCGTAGCGCATCCTCCTCGATGGAGCCCCAGACATTATCGCGCAGCAGCATGCCGTCTTCCGACTGCTGAGTGTGCTGGCTCGGCGTGCTATCGGCTGGCTTGCCGCGGAAGGTGGTGACCTCGATCACCTCGCGTCCGAAGCGTACGTGCACGATACGGAAGCGGCGTCCGATGATGCGGGCATTGCGGAACAGCTCGCGGACCTGTTCTGGCGTGGCGTTGGTCGCTACGTCGAAGTCCTTTGGGCGTTCCCCGAGCAAGGCATCACGGATGCAGCCACCGACCAGATAGGCCTGATAGCCACCACTCTGCAGACGATAGAGCACCTTCAGCGCATTTTCGCTGAGTTGGCGGCGGGACACGGGATGCTCATCCCGCGGAATCACACGCAGGCTGGGCAATGAGGCCGCGGGCGCGTCAGTTGCATTGAAAAGCGTCTTCAAGCGGTCACCGGGGCGTTGTAGAAAGCGGGTAAATCCTTTAAGCATGCAGCGATTCGACTCGTGCGTGGCAGGCCGCCCAGTGTAGCTGAGGGCAGATACCTTGGCAAAGCGCCGGTCTGCCGTATATGGGCCGACTCTGCACTTTAGGGTGCCAGTGGGGTAAAAAATCACCTCCCTAGCAAGGAAAAAGGGAGACCGATTACTCGGTCTCCCTTGCAGGTAGAGTACACGCATCCTTGAGCGGATGTTCTTTTTCGTGATGGCGCATCGCCCTGAATACGGACCACAGTCACTAATCAATTCAGACAGATCATGTTGTTGTTATCTGGCTGTCTGTTCGGTGACCATCTCGTATTCAAAACAATCTTCCATTCACCGACGGCTGAATAGCCTACCCCCGAGAGTTATTGTTGTTTCGGGGGTGATCCGAGGTCGAGCATATTATTCTTGTTGGCGCTCGAGGCCGGATTCGTCGCGTCCTGGTCAATAGATTCCGGACTGCCGATATATTGTTGTTGTTGGATCGGCGGATGATGCCCTGCGGCCGCTTGTTCTTGTTGTGGCTCTTGCCATCGCCCAACGTTGTGGGTCGAGACATGCTGGTCATCATCAATGTCACTCGCTCGACGAGTATTGTTCTTGTTGGTGTCGAGGGTTTTCGAAGCATTGCGCAATTTTGTTGTTGTTAGGCGCGCTTCGTATTTCCGGTTGTTCTTTTTCTTGACCGTGATGTTGCATCGGATGTGCCACAGCTTAAAAAAAACACGCAATTCAGTCATTTAGACATAGGTCGCTGAGACGTGAGGTGTATAGCGGGTCAAGGTGTTACCTGACGTGGCCATTGCTGCGCCGGATGGGGTCATAGTTTGGGGTCGATGGTAACAATTGGTGCGAAGGTCTAAAGGAATGGCTTGCAAGCTAATGATTGAACACGGTTTTTTGTCTGTGATTCGGCACTAAAGTCTAGCGAGGCGTAGGCGAATTGCTGTGCTGGGAAAGAAAATCAGCGATGTCTGATAGCCATCGGCGCGTGGAGAGGCACCCAGATGGTGCGCCGAGTCTGCCGATACAGGATCTGCGGGGCACACGAATGCGATTTCAGCTATGCGCGACGTGCTTGAAAAGAGAGAGCATATTTAGGCTGAAGGAGTGCCGCGACGCCCTTTTCTTCGTGGGATGCCCAAGCGCTGGCGTCGTTCCCACAGGTTTTTGCGGCTGATGCCGAGGCGCCGTGCCAGTTCTGTCTCACTCATGTGGTCCTGATGCTCGAGTACGAAATGCTGGAAGTAGTCTTCCAATGACAAGTCTTCCTCTTCGCTATCATCGCTGATGACGGACACGCTGCCGCGTGAGGCTTCTGAGGATGTCGAGGTGGCCAGTTTTGCAGCAGGGGCGGGCATGCCTGTGGTTGAGGAGGCTGTCGACGCATTGCTTCCCTGTCGAGCGTTATCACTATTTGCCCCCACCATGGGAGAAGCGTGAGAAGCCTCGGGTGGCAAGCCTGACGGGCCACGCAGACCAAGGTCCTCAGGGGCAATGATGCGACGGTCTGCGAGAATCACGCCACGTTCAAGGGCATTTTCCAGCTCACGAACATTGCCAGGCCATGCGTAGTGGTGAATTTCCTGCCGTGCACGTTGAGAGAGGCGCATGCCGTCGCGACCATGCTTGCGAGCAATGCCATCAAGTAGATGTTCAGCCAGTACCAATACGTCATCGCCGCGCTCACGTAGGGGAGGTAGATCAATCTCCATCACATTGAGGCGGTAGTAGAGGTCGAGGCGAAAACCTCCGGTGCTGGATAGCTGGTGCAGGTTGCGATGCGTGGCTGCGATCAGGCGTATATCCACGTAGCGGGTCTCGATGGCCCCCACGCGGCGAATCTCGCCCTCCTGCAGTACACGCAGCAAGCGTGCCTGGGCATCCAGTGGCAGTTCACCGATTTCATCAAGGAATAGTGTGCCGCCATCGGCCGCTTCGATTAGGCCAGTACGCGAGCTGGTGGCGCCGGTGAAGGCGCCTTTCTCATGCCCGAATAGCTCTGACTCAATCAGCGTCTCGGGGATGGCAGCACAGTTGACGCAAATGAGTGGCGCTTGGTGGCGGTCGCTCTGGCGATGAATCGCGCGTGCGACCAGCTCCTTGCCGGTGCCGGACTCACCGAGCACCAGAACGGTGACATCGGCGGGCGCGACCTTGCGTATACGGGTGTAGACCTGCTGCATGGCACGACAATGGCCGATCATCTCTACTGGCTGGCCAGTGCCCCCTGGGTGGCTGGCCAGCCGCTGTGAGGGTGGTGCTGGGGAGGACAGCAGCGGTGCAGCATCTCGCGGCAGTGACAGCGCCTCGCGAACGCTGCGTGCAAAGACATCTTGATCGAAGGGTTTGGGGAGATAGTCGATGGCGCCGGCCTTCAGGCTGGCAATGGCAGCATGCATGCTCGGTGTGTCTGCTAGCAGGATGACCGGTGTCGGGCGGCTTGCCTGAATGATGGGCTCGGCATGCTCACCGGCCAGTGCGATATCGCAGATTACGAGTGCAAAGTCGGCTGGCGCCTGGGTGTAGGCGTCCTCCAGCCCATTGGCCTGAACGACACCATGCCCTTCGCGCTCCAGCAGGTGTTGCAACGTATTGCGTGTGGCACCTTCCTTTTCGACGATCAGAATCCGGGCCATTGAGTGAGGTCGCTCGCCTGATGAGATGTATGCGGGAGTGAATATTGCCTGGTGAGTCTGTCCTGTTCACTCAGAGGAGGCAATCCGACAATCGTGGCTGTCAGGGCACGGTTGTCAGGAGGGAGCTGACGCGCTCAACGCGGTCGCTTTTCCCACGGCAGCGAGTGACCAGCGCGGGATGGCATGGGCTAGTTGCTCTGCGGGGCTAGCATCCACTAGCTCGTTTGGTGGGTGCTGCCCCAACAGCTTCAAGGTGTGATGCAGTCGCTGGCGGATAGCATCTGGTGCCTCTGGTAGCGCGGGTGCCAGGTTCTGTTTGGAAAGCTTCTGGCCATTGTCTGCAGTGATCAGGGGTAGGTGGGTCAGGCTCGGCATGGGAAGCCCTAGCGCTGCTTGAAGCAGGCGCTGCCATGGGCTGTTATCAAGCAGATCAAGACCGCGCACCACGTCGGTAATGCCCTGATCAGCATCGTCCACGACGACTGCTAACTGATAGGCCCAGAGGCTGTCCCTGCGCTTGAGTACCACGTCACCAAGGGTGGCGAGATCGAGTTGCACGTGGCCTTGCAGGCGGTCCTCCCAGCCCGCGACCGCGGCATTCCCGCCCCACTGTTCTGCCGCGCGAATATCGAGTCGCCAGGCATGCGCGCCACAAGGGGGTGTACTACGCGTACGACACCAGCCGGGATAAAGCGAAAAGCCACGCCATTGCTTACGCGAACAGTCACAAGGATAGACAACGCAGCTGGCTTTTAGCTGCTCCAGCGCTGTCGCGTAAGCGTCATTTCTGTGGCTTTGATAGCGCACGTCGTGAGTCATGTCTGGTGTGTCGGTATCCCACTCAAGGCCGAAGGCCTCTAGTTGGCGCAGAATGGTATCGGCGGCACCAGAAGGACAGCGCGGCAGATCGATATCTTCGACACGCACCAGCCATTCGCCATCGTGATGACGGGCATCGAGATAGCTGGCGACGGCGGTTAGCAGGGATCCGGCATGTAGGGGGCCAGAAGGGGTGGGGGCGAAACGGCCACGGTAGGCGGTAGGCATTGGGAAGGCTCCGGCATCCGTCATGATCGGCAGTTTAAAAGTGATAAACGCATACGGGCACCGCTCCGAGGAGGGTGCCCGTATGGGAAGTCATATCGACGAAGAGCCGTCGATATACCGACAGCTGGGCTTAGCGGCCCAGCTGCTTTTCCTTCAGCTCGGCCAAGGTCTTGCAGTCGACGCACTGAGTGGCGGTCGGACGTGCTTCCAGGCGACGGATGCCGATTTCGACGCCACAGGCGTCACAGAAGCCATAGTCGTCCTCATCGATATTATCGATGGTCTCGTTGATCTTCTTGAGCAGCTTGCGCTCACGGTCACGTGTTCTCAGTTCGAGGCTGAAGCCTTCTTCCTGAGTTGCGCGGTCTGCAGGGTCAGCATAGTTGTTCGCATCTTCCTGCAGATGGCGTACGGTCCGATCGACCTCTTCCATCAGCTCTTGTTTCCAGTCCAGCAGGATCTGGCGGAAGTGCCCCAGCTGCTTTTCATTCATATATTCTTCACCCGCTGCCGGCTCATATGGGGTGAATTTCTTAAGCGCTTCCGGCTTTGTTTCAGCTACTGACATGGGACCGCCTCATTCCGCAGGTGACTTGGGCCATCGACAGCTAGATGCACTGCCTCCTTGGCCACGGCGAGGGGGCTGTCCTGACTGCTGCCCTCGCGAGAAGATCAGCTTATTTAGCGTAAAAGTGACAAGTTTGCAACAGATCTCCGACGATAGTTGGTAGCGATTGATGTGTGTGGGCCTGGGAAACGAGGATGATTTTCATGCGAATAAGGGGTGGGAATGGTAGCGGGACGGCGCCTAGAATGGGGCTCAAGCCCTGAGGAGTGTTGTCATGCCGTTTGCTCGCCGTCTCGAATCTGTCGCCGCCTTTCGTGTGATGACATTGTTGGAAGCTGCGCAGGCGCGCGAAGCTTGCGGGCACGATGTTATCCATCTTGAAGTTGGTGAGCCGGACTTCCCTACACCTGCACCGGTTATCGCTGCTGGGCAGGCTGCATTGGCCGCGGGGCACACACGCTATACGCCAGCCTGTGGTCTACCAGCATTGCGTGAAGCCATCGCCGCCGACTACGCGCGGCGCCACGGTGTGATGGTATCGCCGTCGCGCATCATCGTGACACCGGGAGCTTCCGGTGCGCTGTTGCTGGCGACGCTGCTATGTGCCGAGCGCGGTGACAGTGTATTGATGGCAGACCCGACCTATCCATGCAATCGCCACTTCATGGGGCTGGTCGAAGCTGAGTTGCATACGGTACCGGTGGATGCCGAGAGTGGCTGGCAGCTGACCGCTGAACTTGCCGAAGCACATTGGCGCAAAAATACTCGCGCAGTGATGGTGGCGTCGCCCTCCAACCCCACTGGCCACGTGTTGTCGCCCACACAATTGGGTGAGCTTGGCGAATTATGCCGCACACGTGGCGCGCACCTGCTGGTGGATGAAATCTATCAGGGGCTGACCTACGGTGTGGCATCACATACTGCGCTGGCGGACTGCCCTGAGGCCTTCGTGATCAACAGCTTCTCCAAATACTTCGGCATGACGGGTTGGCGGTTGGGATGGCTGGTGGCGCCCGAAGCTGCGGTCGAGCCGCTCTCGCGTCTTGCGCAGAATGTCTTCCTGGCGGCCTCCACGCCCGCGCAACACGCTGCGCTCGCTGCATTCACGCCGGAATGTGAGGCGGAGTTGGAACGTCGTCGTCAGGTGCTTGAAGGGCGGCGTAGCGTGCTGCTCGAAGGCCTTGAGCGTCTTGGGCTGGCACCCTCGGTGCCGCCACAAGGGGCATTTTATGTCTGGCTGGATATCAGTCGCCTGAGTGATGACAGTGAAGCCTTCTGCCGTGCATTGCTCGAAGAGGAAAATGTTGCCATCACGCCGGGAACTGACTTTGCCTTGGCTGAAGGACATCGCCATGTACGTATCGCCTTCACGGCGGATGAAGCACGGCTTGTCGAGGCGTTGGCACGATTTGAGCGCTTTCTGTCGCGTCGCGCTGTTCAGTGTGGCGAGGTGTCGGTCTAATGGTGTTGGAGGGTTTGTATCGCGGGCGGCTATTGCGTCGCTACAAGCGCTTCTTTGCCGAGGTGGAACTGCTTGAAGGTCCGCGCGGCGGTGAGGTGGTGACGGCACACTGCCCCAATACCGGCTCGATGCGTGCAGTGTGCATGGAGGGTTGCGAGGTGTGGTTATCGCCCTCTGATAATCCCAAGCGCAAGCTTGCCTGGACCTGGGAATTGATTCGCCTGCCGCTCGTGCCATCAGGCGTCGCAGGGCAGCAAGATGCGCTGGTCAGCGTGCACACCGGACGCGCCAATGCACATGTCGAGGCAGTATTGCGGGCGGGTGAGCTGGCAGTGCTCAAGACAATGGGTCTTGCATCGTTCGTACGGCTTGAGCGTGAAGCGCGGGTTGAGGTGACGCCTGCGGGCAGCGAGACGCCGGAGCGTTCGCGACTCGATTTCTTGATGTGGCCGGTAGAGGAGCAAGCTGCCTCCACCTATCTGGAGGTCAAGCAGGTCACGCTGCGTGAAGTCGATGGGCATGGCTACTTTCCGGACTCGGTCAGCGTGCGTGCGCGTCGTCACCTCGCCAGTCTGGCAGCGCTGGTCGCAGCGGGACATCGCTGTGTGCTGGTCTTCTGTGTTGCGCATGACGGCATTGAGAATGTTGCACCTGCAGCGCATCTTGATCCACGTTATGCACAGGCCTTTGTTGAAGCGCAGGCGGCTGGTGTCGAGGTATTGGCGCTGAGCATGCAGATTCAGATAGCGTCCTATGAGGATGCCCTCGGACAACCGCTGTGGCGGGCGCAGATGGCGTTGACGCGTGCATTGCCACTGCATCTGCACAGTTTTGATATCTGACCGGCGGCTGACGATGACTCGGCTTTCTTACGCTTCGGTACCCGTCTCGCCATCCCACAGCACAAGCCAGTGCTGGTTAAGCTGTCTGTCGTCGCTTTGCCGTATCTCCACGCGCAGCGCGATCAGACGCTCACCCAGGCAAGGGCCGCTCACACAAACGCCGTGCTGAGGCTCGAAGCAGGCCTGATGGCGATGACACAGGATCAGCCCGCCAGTGGCATCCATGTACGGGTCCTGTTGCTCGTGGTTTGCATCAGCCTCTGCCATCAGCCGACTGCCGCGATGTGGGCAGCGGTCCAGATATGCGCGCGGCCCCGCTTCCAGCATGACCAGCAACGCAGCGCGGCCATCTTCAAGTTGCACGGCACAGCTGTGCCCGACAGGCAGCTCAGGATACGGCAGAATCAATTGCGGCATCTGCTGCACGGACTCCAGCGCCCGGCATTCCTGTGTCGAGCCAAGCAACGTTGAGCGGCGTGATGGTGGGCTTTCGGACATGGGGTGGCTCGCATCGGTTATCATTGCTGGGACAGTATGTTTTCTTGTGCGTTTTACCGTTTCCTTCACGTCTGGTCATTTTCATGTCGCTATTTCATCGTTCGACTTCTTACCGTTCTACTCGCGATACCGCTGCTGGCATCAGTCGTCGTCAATTGCTGGCGGGAATGGCGGTCTCTGCTGGTGGATTTTCGCTGCTAGGCAGCTCGCTTGCCCGTGCATCTGGTCAGACTGCCATGGGGCCGCTGCCGCCACTACCTGCCTGGCATGATCCCAAGGCGTCGCATCCCTTGCTAGGCAGTATTCTTGTTGCCGAGGGTAATCGCCGCCTGTCGCCGAGTGCGCTGGTCGACTGGAGTCAGACGCATCCACTGGTACTGCTGGGGGAGCACCATGACAACCCGGATCATCATCAGCTGGAGCGTTGGCTGATTGAGGCGCTGGCCACGCGTAAGCGGCTAGGCGGGGTGGCGTTGGAGATGCTCGATACGACTCAGGATGCAGCGTTGTCGCTGGCTAATCGGACCTCGCTTGCCGTGGCAGGCCTGCCGGATGAAGAGCTGAAGCAATTGCTGGCATGGGATGCGCGTTGGGCATTTACTGATTACGCTCCGCTGGTGCGCAGTACTCTGGATAGCGGTGTGCCGCTGTCAGCAGCGAGTCTGTCAGTGACACAGGTACAGGATGTTATGGCGCCGGGGCAGGCTGCGCTAGCTTTGCCAGAAGCGGTACTGCGTCTGCAGAGAGAAGCGCTGGATGAGGGGCACTGTGGTCTGTTGCCGCCAGAACGCCTGGATGCGATGTTGCGTGGCCAGTTGGCACGCGACAAGCAAATGGCGGAGCGGCTGGATGCACTGGCGGCCAATGATTCGACGGCACTGCTCGTTTGTGGCAACGGTCATGCGCGTCGTGACATCGGTGTGCCACGCTGGCTGGAGGGCAAGGCACTGTCCGTTGCCTTGATGCCGGTTGCCTGGGATGATAATGGTCAGCCGCTGACGCGATTGAAAGATTACTTGCCCGAGAGTGCCGGTGCAGCACCGGCCTATGATCTAGTGTGGTTCACACCGGCGCGGACACCGCTGAAAGAGGCATGTGCAGGTCTACGCGAAGCGAGTGAGATATCTGCCAGCTGAGAATCCGGTATTGATCTGGTCGATAATGCTCGGCCACAAAAAAGGCACCTCCCGTTGGGGGTGCCTTTTGCGTTCCATGCTTTACGTTCCGCTCTTTGATGCCCTATTGGCTGAAATTTATTTCAGACGGCGGGGCGAAAGCTCCGTCACGAGGCTCTAGGTGTCAGTGCCGGTTGCAGATGTGCCTTCCGCGCGACGACGCGTGGCTTTTTGCGGGATTGGCTCGTCCTGGCTGTCATTGTTAGCGGACTGTTCACGAAAGCGGTCTTCGATATAGGTAATGCGCGTGCGGTCATGCGGGACCGGCTTGAAGTCGGCGTCGACACTGACCAGCACAATTCGGTCGATAGTCAGAATACGTTCGCGGGTGATCTTGTTGCGGATCTCGACGCACAGCGAGATGGAGGTGCGACCGAAGGCGCTGGCAGTAATACCTAGCTCGATGATATCGCCTTGGCGTGCACTGGAAACGAAGTTGATCTCCGACATGAACTTGGTGACCACGCGGGAAGTTCCCAGCTGAACAATGGCGTAGATGGCGGCTTCTTCATCGATCCAGGCCAGCAGGCGTCCACCGAACAGGGTGCCATTGGGGTTGAGATCTTCGGGCTTGACCCACTTGCGGGTATGGAAGTTCATGCGCTCTCTCCTAGGGATGGCGATGCATCTTCACCGGAAGTGCAGGTCGCGATCCTCTGCTGCGTTTACCCCGAAAGTATATAGACTTTAGTTGCGACTGTCTGTCATCGCCAAGATAGTGCACGACTATCGATCGAGAGAGAGGGAAGTGCAGCGTTGGCGCACAGAGGCTCGCAGGATTCCCCCGCGGGCCTCTGTATTGTTGCGTTTGAGACTTGGGGGAGGTTAACGCTCTAGCGATGCGCAGTTATCGCGACAGACGCGAAAAATGGCGACTTCACCAAATAGATTTGGCCACCAGGTCGCTGCCGGATGTGGTTCGTGATCACCGTTGCCCACCGCACAATCGATGATCTTGAGACCCTGATCACGGCACAGGCGCTCGAAGTCGGCAAAGGTCGACAGGTGGATATTGGGCGTATCGTACCAAGCGTGCGGTAACGATTTGGAGACCGGCATGCGCCCCTTGAGTCCGAGGTGCAGGCGATGGCGCCAGTAAGCGAAGTTAGGGAAGGTGATGATGGCCTCTCGCGAGACACGCATCATCTCCTCAAGGGCGCGGTCTGGCCGCTTCAAGACTTGCAAGGCCTGTGACATCACCACGCGATCGAAGGTGTCGTCGGCGAAATTGGCCAGGCCGTCATCGACGTTCTGTTCGATGACGTTGACGCCGCGTGCGACACAGGCGTTGATGTTGTGCGGGTCGATTTCGAGCCCATAACCGAACACTTGCTTCTGCTCGGCTAGCGAGGCCAGCAGCGTGCCATCACCACAGGCGAGGTCGAGCACGCGCGCGCCGTTTGGGATCCAGTCATGAATCTGGGCGAGGTCATTACGCATGGGATGTCTCCTGCGCGGTAGCGCATCGTGCCGCTGATTCACGGTTGGCTTGATCATGCGCACGGGTCAGGAAGTTACCCAGTACTGCCTCATAGCGCTCCCCCGGTAACAGGAAGGCGTCGTGACCATGAGGCGAATCAATATTCGCGTAGCTGACCGACTTGCCAGCATGAATCATGGCGTTGACCAGTTCACGAGAGCGTGAGGGAGTGAAGCGCCAATCGGTAGTGAAGCTGACGACGAGTATCGGGCAGCTGATCGGTTTCATGGCGGCAGCGAGGTCATCGCCGGCCTCGGCGGCCGGATCGAAGTAATCCAATGCCTTGGTCATCAGTAGATAGGTATTGGCGTCGAAAGCAGTGGAGAAAGTATCCCCTTGGTGACGCAGGTAGCTCTCGACCTGGAAATCGACGTCATACCCGAAATTGAGGCGGTCCTGGCGCAGATCACGTCCGAATTTGGTGCCCATCGAATGTTCAGAAAGATAGGTGATGTGGCCAACCATACGCGCTAGCTTCAGGCCGCGCTTGGGCATTGCATCCACTCGCGCGTACCAGCCGTCATGGAATTCCGGATCAGAGCGGATGGCCTGGCGCGCGACCTCATTGAAGGCGATGTTCTGCGCAGAGAGTTTCGGCGTACAGGCAACAATGGCGACATGACCGACGCGCTCAGGGTGATCCAGTGTCCACTGCAGGGCTTGCATGCCCCCCAGTGATCCGCCGACCACGGCTGCGAAACGAGTGATGCCGAGGCGTTCCGCGAGGCGCTTCTGGCTTTCGACCCAATCGGGCACAGTCACCAGCGGGAAGTCGGGCCCCCACTGTTCGTCAGTATCGGGGTTGATCGAGGTGGGGCCAGTGCTGCCATGACAGCCACCGATGTTATTCAGCGAGATGACAAAGAAGCGCGCGGTGTCGATGGGTTTGCCTGGGCCGATATAGTCGTCCCACCAGCCGGGTTTGCGATCACCCATGGTGTGGTAGCCGGCAGCGTGATGGTGGCCGGTCAGGGCGTGGCAGATCAGAATAGCGTTGCTGGCGTCAGCGTTCAGCTCGCCGTAGGTCTCGTAGACCAGCGAATACTGCTCAAGGCGTCTGCCGCAAGCTAGCGCCAGGGGGATGTCGAAGTGAGCGGTCTGAGGCGTGACCAGACCGACCGAATCCGGGGGCAGGGAATCAGGCATCGTAGTGAAGGTTTCCAGCATCATGTCCAGCAGAGTGTTCGGGCGTTACCCGTGTCCTGGGCGCGGAGTGCGGTGATGCGCCTTGTGGGCGTCTCGTGCACCGTAATGACCGCTCCGGCCGAGGGCTAACTCTAGCACAGCGCTGTTCGTGCGTGAGCCAGTGGAATGGTGCAGACGCACAAGCGCCCGCGACGAAAATTCGCAACGGGCGCAAGAGAACTGGCGTTAAGAACCTGGCGGGCAGGCCTTGCGTGCTGTTATCAACCGAAGGCGCTGCGCAGCATGCCTAGTGACGGTAGCGTCTGGCTGACCAGACTGCCGAGCAGGTTGAGGGCGATGAACACGAAGATCGGTGACAGATCGAGCATGCCGATGGAGGGGATTACCTTGCGCACCGGCTTCATGATCGGGTCGACCAGCTGGTGGACGAGAATGGCACCGGGATGGTTGGCCTTGGGAGAGACCCACGACAGGATGATCATCGCGATTAGCGCGAAGAAGTAGATATTGATGATGCTGTCGAGGATGGTGCCTAGTGCCGTCAGTGCTATGAAGCTCACCGGTAGCATTCCACCACCGAATAGCGCACCAATGGCGACCAGTACCAGGCAGACGACGATAAAGGCTGCGGCGAGCGTGGCGATATCAAAGCGGCCCATCGGGCGCAAGATACCTTGCAGCGGCGCCACTAACGGGTTGGTCGCCTTGACCACCGATTGGGTGACCGGATTGTAGAAATCTGCGCGTGACAGCTGCAGCAAGAAGCGCAGCATCAGTATGTAGACAAACAGCTGCAGCAGGATGGTAGTCAGCTGGAGTCCGATGTTACCCATAGCACCCATGGGGTTTTCCTTAAGACGGTGAGAGTTGAGGGGCACGAACGATAAATACGCACGTCATGCCGATAGCATGCCAACAAGAGATGAACAGCGCATGATGGCGTGTTCATCTCCGTGCTGCCAGTCATAGGCGTCAGGTTATTGATCCAGTTCGCGGGCCATCTCTGCTGCGCGGACGCTGGAGGCCTTGGCGGCACGCGCGACGATATCGCGTAGGTCGTCATTCTCGAAGCTGTTGACCGCCCGTTCGGTGGTGCCATTCGGCGAGCAGACACGGCGTCGTAGCTCTGCTGGTTCATGCTCACTGGTAAAGGCCATCTCGGCGGCACCGCGTGCGGTCTGAATCGCCAAGCGACGGGCAGTCTCGGCGCTCAGGCCAAGCTCGATACCTGCCGCTTCCAGCGATTCGATGAACAGGAAGAAGTAGGCAGGGCCGGAGCCTGACACACCGGTCACGGCTTCCAGCAAGCCTTCTTCCTCGACCCATTCGACGATGCCGACGGCTGTCAGCATGTCATCCATCAGTGCGCGTTGTTCGTCAGTTACCTGTGGTGTGGCAAACAGGCCACTGGCACCCACTCCGACCAGTGACGGGGTATTCGGCATGCAGCGAATGACGGCGAGATCTCCGCCCAGCCAACGCTCGAGACTCTCGCAGGTGATGCCGGCTGCCACGGAGACGATCAGAGGTTTTTTCGCCTGTACCGCAGGCGTGAGTGCCTGGCAGACGTCGTGCATCATCTGTGGCTTGACGCCTAATACGACGACATCAGCACGTGACACGGCATCAGCATTATCGTGTGTAGTGTTCACGCCGTAGCGCTGTTCAAGGGCGTCGAGCGTCTCGCGGGAGCGGGCGGTCGCGATGATATGACTGGCCGGATAGCCGGCCTCGATCATGCCGCCAAAGATGGCGCTGGCCATGTTGCCTGCGCCGATGAATGCGATAGTGCGAGGTGCTGAGGAGGTCTGGCGAGTCATGCAGTGCTCCTGTTGCTAGGTGCTTTGAAAGGCGCCTGTCATAGCGGGATGAAGCTAGCGTCGAGGCTGCGAGAATGCTGGCAGCGATCGAGACGAATAGGGTGGAAGGTCAGGATATCGTTGAGTAGTCGCGGGCACCAAAGATCGCAGTACCAAGACGCACTAGAGTAGCGCCTTCGGCGACAGCAGCTTCCAGATCAGCACTCATGCCCATCGAGAGCGTATCGAGAGCGGCCTGCGGATAGCGTGCTTGCAGCTGATCCAGCATCTCGCGCAGCTGACGGAAGGGCGCGCGTTGCTCCTCCTCGCTGGAATCGAGGGGGCAAGGTGCAGGAATAGCCATCAGGCCGCGCAGGTTCAGGCTGGGCAGCGCCATGACAGTCTCGGCCAGCGCCATGAGTTCCCCGGGCGCGACACCCGCCTTCGAGGCCTCTCCAGATACATTGACCTGTAAACACACATTCAGTGGCTCAAGCGCTGTGGGGCGTTGTTCGCTCAGACGGCGAGCGATCTTGTCGCGCTCCACGGTATGCACCCACGCGAAGTGCTCGGCAATGGCGCGCGTCTTGTTGGACTGAACTGGACCGATGAAATGCCATTCGATGTCTGCGAGATCTGATAATGCTTGCTGCTTGTCCAGTGCCTCCTGAAGATAGTTCTCGCCAAAGGCGCGTTGACCAGAATTCCAGGCGGCACGCAACAAGGAGGCCGGCTTGGTCTTGCTTACGGCCAATAGCTGGGCGGAATGAGCATTGCGTTTACTTGTCTGTAATGCCTTTTCCAGTCGTGCACGTGCCTCTAGGATACACTGAGTAACACAGGCTTCATCATCAGGGACTGTGGTCATGCGGCTCGGCTCCGAAGTTTACGGAATATCTTTACGATCAATGGCTCGACGCTGCGCGCTTTGGCTGTAGCATCGGGCGATGGGCGTTCCAGCTCTACGGTGTTCGCGCCATCTACCGAATGGTCACGTTTCACATACACAAGACTCGTTTATACAAGAGCATCGGTCTTCGCGAGGGATATGCATGGATATTACCGAACTGCTGGCTTTTTCGGCAAAGCAGAACGCTTCGGATCTGCACCTGTCTGCAGGTTTGCCACCGATGATACGTGTCGATGGTGATGTACGGCGTATCAATGTCCCGTCAATGGATGACAAGCAGGTGCGGGCGCTGATCTACGAGATCATGAATGACAAACAGCGGCGTGATTTTGAAGAATTCCTCGAAACCGATTTCTCCTTCGAGGTGCCGGGTGTGTCGCGCTTCCGTGTCAACGCCTTTCATCAAGGACGTGGTGCCGGCGCTGTTTTCCGTACCATTCCCTCGGAAGTGCTATCGATGGAAGATCTGGGGTTGGGGGAGTCATTCCGCAAGATGTGCATGCTGCCGCGCGGGCTGATTCTGGTCACGGGGCCGACGGGTTCCGGTAAGTCGACCACGCTGGCGGCCATGATCGATTATATCAATGAGAATAAGTACGACCATATCTTGACCATCGAGGATCCGGTCGAGTTCGTGCATCAATCCAAGCGCTGCCTGATCAATCAGCGTGAAGTACACCGTGATACTCACGGCTTTGCTCCAGCATTGCGTTCGGCATTGCGTGAGGATCCCGACGTCATTCTGGTTGGTGAGCTGCGGGATCTGGAAACCATCCGTTTGGCGCTGACAGCTGCCGAGACCGGGCATCTGGTATTCGGCACGCTGCACACAACCTCCGCGACCAAGACGGTCGACCGTATCATTGACGTCTTCCCGGGGGATGAAAAGTCGATGGTGCGCTCGATGCTCTCCGAGTCATTGCAGGGCGTTATCGCTCAGACACTGCTCAAGAAGGTGGGTGGTGGCCGTGTGGCGGCGCACGAGATACTGCTGGCGACGCCTGCCATCCGTAACCTGATTCGTGAGGATAAGGTGGCGCAGATGTATTCCTCCATCCAGACCGGTGGTGCGCTGGGTATGCAAACGCTGGACTCCGCACTGAATCGTTTGTTAGCCGAAGGATTGGTGACCAGAGAAGATGCTCAGGCAAAAGCCAAAGGCCTATTGAGCTGATGAACCGATAAACGGTGTGTAGTGCTGTAGGTGTTGCCAAGCCCAGAACGCATCATCGTGGTGCTTAATGTTCGCGGGACGGTAATTTGAGCGTGATTTAACAGCGTAGACCGGGAAACGACTCATGACTCCTCATGAATGGCTGCAGGAACTCCTGCAGTTGATGGTCAACAAAGGTAGCTCCGACCTTTTTATCTCGACCGGTACGCCGCCTCAGATGAAGGTCAATGGTCGGATGATCGCGCTAGGCGACAAGAAGCTTGGCGTCGACCAGGTGCGTGAGCTAGTGCTCGCGTCCATGAGTGACATGCAGCGAGGGCGTTTCGAAAAGGAGCGTGAGGCAAATTTCGCACATAGTTTGCCCGGTATTGGACGTTTTCGGATTAGCGCTTTCTATCAGCGCAGTCAAATGGGCATGGTCATTCGTCGTATTCAACTGAAGATTCCCAGCCTGGAAGAGTTACGACTCCCTGATATCATCAAGGGGCTTTCCGAGACCAAGCGTGGATTGGTGATTTTCGTGGGTGGTACGGGGGCCGGGAAGTCCACCTCACTTGCGTCGATGATTCAGCATCGCAATCAAACCTCTAGTGGGCACATCATCTGTATCGAAGACCCGATCGAGTATATTCATCCTCACCAGCGCTCCATCGTGACACAGCGCGAAGTGGGTATTGATACCGAGTCCTTCGAGGTTGCCTTGCGCAATACTCTGCGTCAGGCGCCCGACGTGATCATGATTGGTGAGATTCGCTCACGCGAGACCATGGAACATGCACTGACCTTCGCCGAAACAGGCCATCTGTGCTTGGCGACACTGCATGCCAATAATGCCAATCAGGCGCTGGACCGCATCATTCACTTCTTCCCCGAGGAGCGCCACGAGCAGGTCTGGATGGACCTGTCGCTAAACCTCAAGGGGATTGTCGCTCAGCAACTGCTACCGCATAAAAGTGGTGATGGTGCACAGCGCGTGCCGGCGATTGAAGTGATGTTACGCTCACCTCTGATCGTTGATCTCATTCGTAAAGGGGCAGTTGTCGAGATCAAGGACGTCATGAAGCGCTCCCAGCAGCTGGGCATGATGACGTTCGATCAATCGCTCTATGCATTGCATCAGCAGGGCTTGATCACTGAAGAGGTCGCGCTGGCACATGCGGATTCTGCCAACGACCTGCGCCTGATGATCAAGTTTGGAGATTCTGACAGTGCGCAAGAGGCGCAGCTGGATGTACTGAATGCCGCAAGCCGTTTCTCGCTTCAGGACGATGATGATTGATAAGCCAATGGGCCGATCAGAAAGCACTCCATGCATGACACAAGGCTGCCGCCTCCTGATTTGAAAGGAGGCGGCAGCCTTGCATTAGGGCAGCCTGAAATGAAGCGACCCGGTGAGCCGTCTAGCGAGCGTAAATTCCGCCCAAGACTCGCGAGCCACGCGCACCGGTCACGCTAGGCAAGTTGCCAGGACGGCCCAGTACGCGGCGAGCTGCCAGCCACGCAAACGCTCCTGCCTCCAGCAGGTCGGCATTCCATCCCAGCTCAGCACAATAGGTGATCTGCGTTGGATGCGGCCCGTTTGCCAAGCGCTGTTCAAGCGCCGTGATTAACGCCAGATTACGTGCACCGCCTCCACAAGGCGTTATTGCAGGTAAAGGTATGCCTGTTTCCTCCAGGCTGCGTGCAACGCTCTCTACTGTCAGGGTCAGTAGTGTGGCCTGCACATCGGCAGGAGTCTCATCGCCGGAGAGGTGTTGCTCTAGCCAGCCGAGATGAAAGTCTTCGCGGCCGGTGCTCTTGGGGAGTGGTTTGGCAAAATACTCAGCTGTCAGCAGGCCCTCGAGTAGTTCAGGAATAACACGGCCGTTGGCGGCCCACTGGCCATTGTGGTCTACCGGTGTGCCGTGGTGTCGGGCATGCCAGGCATCCAATAGGCAATTGGCGGGCCCCGTATCAAAGCCAATCACGGACTCACTCGAGTTCTGGGGGGGAAGCAGGGTCAGATTGGCGATACCGCCAAGATTCAACAATCCATGCCATTGATCCGGCTGACTGAACAGTGCGGCGTGAAAGGCAGGTGCCAGTGGGGCGGCTTGCCCGCCGGCAGCGAGATCACGTCGACGGAAATCACCGACGACAGCAATGCCGCACAGCTCTGCCAGCAGGCTTGGGTTATCCAGCTGCAAGGTGTAGGGCGTAGCTTGCTGCGGTATATGAAAGCCGTAAGGACGGTGCTCGATAGTCTGACCATGGCTGCCGACCGCGCAGATATCGTTTGGCGTCAACTGTTGTCGAGTAAGTAACTGCCGTATAGCGCTGGCGGCAAGTTCGGCCAGTCCTTGCTCCGCTCTGGCAAGATCAGCAAAGCGTACTTGATCGTCATGCATCAGTTGCCACAGGCATTCACGCAATGTTTCGGGAAGAGGTAGATCAAGACCATCGACGAAGCGGATACGCTCTTTCTCCGCGGTCTTGGACTCTATCTCGAGCAGAGCAATGTCCAGCCCATCAAGGCTGGTGCCAGTCATCAGGCCAAGGTAAAGCGCCATGGGGAGATCTCCCGATCAAATTGAGGCGTGAGGCTTGCGAGCATGAAGCAGGGGAGCAGGAGGTGCACCAGATGCTCGTCATGCTAACATTCTCGGTCAACATGCCCCGCTACGGGGGGAGCAGCAACGGCCAGAGAGGGTAGGATGAGCGATAAGTCAGTAGTCGAAGCGCTGGACATCATCAAGCGCGGCACCGATGAGGTGCTGGTCGAGGAAGAGCTGGTCAAGAAACTTGAATCCGGACGCAAGTTGCGGATCAAGGCTGGCTTTGACCCGACAGCGCCCGATCTCCACCTCGGCCATACAGTGCTGATCAATAAACTGCGCCAGCTGCAAGACCTCGGGCATGAGGTCATCTTTCTTATCGGTGACTTCACTGGTCGTATTGGTGATCCGACGGGCAAGAGCGTGACACGCAAGCCGCTGACTGAAGCCGACGTCAAGGCCAATGCGCTGACTTATCAGGAGCAGGTCTTCAAGATTCTCGACCGCGAGAAGACGCGCATCGCGTTCAATTCCGAGTGGATCAGCAAGCTTTCTGCCAGTGACATGATCGAACTGGCTGCCTCCAGTACTGTTGCGCGGATGCTGGAGCGTGATGATTTTGACAAGCGTTACACGAGCAATCAGCCGATCTCCATCCACGAGTTCCTGTACCCGCTGATTCAGGGTTATGACTCCGTGGCACTAGAAGCAGACATTGAGCTGGGTGGCACCGATCAGAAGTTCAATCTGCTGATGGGACGTGAGCTGCAGCGCCAGCGTGGGCAGGAGCCACAGGTCGTGATTACCATGCCTATCCTCGAGGGTCTCGACGGTGTGCAGAAGATGTCCAAGTCACTGGGCAACTACATCGGCATCAATGACCGTCCTGGCGAGATGTTCAACAAGATCGTCTCTATGCCTGACTCACTGATGTGGCGTTACTTCGAGTTGCTGTCCCTGCGTCCGTTGGATGAAGTGAAGGCGCTGATGGCCAGCATCGATGAGGGCGCCAATCCTCGTGATGTGAAGATGGAGCTAGCGCGAGAGCTGGTGGCACGCTTCCATGATGAAGGTGCTGCGGCAACGGCTCACCTCTCCAGTGGCAATCAGTTGGCAGAAGGTGAGTTGCCCGCAGACCTGCCTGAAATTACGATTAGCCTAGAGGGTGCTGACGTTGCCCCCATCGCGGCAGTGCTTAACCGCGCAGGTCTGGCCAATAACAGTGCTCAGGCCAAGGACATGCTCAAGAATGGTCGTGTAAAGGTAGATGGTGAAGTCATCGATCCGTCTTATATGGCCCCTTTTGATACCGCTATTGTCATTCAGGCCGGTAAGAAGCGTTATGCGCGGGTGATCGTGACGCGCTAAATACAACACCCTTATCGTCTGGCTATTCGGCCCCGCCATTTATTGGCGGGGCCGAATGCGTTGTGAGGGAGCTCGCATTTAGCGTGTAAAGGCAGGTAGAGGGTGCTTGGCGACGCAGGGTCATACCTCTCTGGCGTTTATGTGACATTTATGCCCAAAAAGCCTTGCGCTGAACCGGCCCGGTGCGTAAAGTACGCATCCGCTGCCGGGGACGCATGGCGTTACCAGCGGTGAAAGAGGTGTGCAGGTGATTGTTTCGATTGATGTTTTTCAAGTCTCTTCGAAATGCATCGCTTGACAATCCCGGCAGATTCGCTAGAATACGCTGCACACCTTACGGAACACGTGAACGGGCATCGCCCCTCACTGCTTGATGATGCTTAGAGGCAGTCGACTGACTCATCACCAAGTGCTTGACTTCTCAAGCGTTCCTAGTAGAATATGCCTCCTCGCTTAACAGCGACGCTCTTTAAAAATTTGATCAGGTAATTCGTGTGAGCGCTTGCCGATGAGTGGTGACAAGGTCACCAAATATCGGAGC